>CAZYQC010000040.1:0-30942 GCA_964649815.1 uncultured Rhodobacterales bacterium
GGCGCATCCGCTTGGCGCCTTCGAACTGGAACGGCTTGGTCACGACACCAACGGTGAGCACACCCAACTCACGCGCAGCTTGCGCGATGATCGGTGCAGCAGCTGTGCCCGTGCCACCGCCCATGCCCGCGGTGATAAAGCACATATGCGCGCCGGCCAGGTGATCGACGATCTGCTCGATGCTTTCCTCAGCCGCAGCCGCGCCCACCGCAGCCCGCGCCCCGGCGCCAAGACCTTCGGTGACTTTGATGCCCAGCTGAACCCGCTGCGGAGCGGAAGATTGGGCCAGAGCCTGAGCGTCGGTGTTGGCGACAACAAAGTCGACGCCGTCGAGCTCTTTCTCGATCATGTTGTTGACCGCGTTACCGCCAGCGCCGCCGACCCCAAACACAGTGATGCGTGGTTTCAGCTCATCCTGACCGGGCATGGAAAGGTTTAAGGTCATGTCTCTGATCCGCCTGTTTTTACCGCTCATTTTCAGCTTTTTAGCCTGATTGGCTGCAACACTACCGTGTCAAACGTCAAAGGTCACTCAAAAAACTAGAAAATGCCGCAAAATATAGGCGGAATATCGGCTAAAATCGGCTCATCTCGGAAAATAGGCTAGATTTAGCCGTTACCAGTTGTCTCGAAACCATTTTACGGCACGTCTCAGGCTGCGTGCGGGGTATTTTTCGGCCGGAATCTCGAAATCCCACCACTCATCCTGCGGATTTGCGGCAAAAAGAGATAAGCCGACCGCCGAAGCGAATCCCGGCCCGGTGGCCGCCTGCGGCAATCCGTGGACGCGCAAGGGGCGCCCCAACCTGACCTGCTGGCCCAGAATTTTGCTGGCCAACCCGTCAAGCCCGGGTATCTGGCTACCACCACCCGTCAGTACAATTTGCTGGCTTGGCAAATGCTCAAATCCCGCCGCATCCAGCCGCGCGCGCACATCTTCCAGGATCTCCTCGACCCGAGGCCGCATAATCCCGATCAATTCTGCGCGGCTGGCTGTGCGCCGGTCGTGCTCGTAATCGCCCGTGTCGCCACCGATTTCGATCATTTCGCGGTCATCCATGCCGGTGGCCTGAACACCGCCGTAAAACGTCTTGATCCGCTCGGCATTGGCCATCGGCACTTGCAGGCCCATCGATATGTCCGATGTGATGTGATCGCCGCCCATGCGCACCGCATCGCAATAGATCATGTGCCGCTTCATAAAGATCGACACACCGGTGCTGCCGCCCCCGAAATCGATACAGGCCGCCCCCAGCTCTTGTTCATCTTCCACCAGAGACGACACGCCCGACACGTAAGCCGATGATGCAATCCCAGCCAGTTCGAGGTCGCAGCGTTTGATGCAATGCGCCAGATGCTGCACCGGGTCTGCGTCGATGGTCAGCATATGCATATCAACAGCAAGCGCATTGCCCATCTGCCCGCGCGGATCCGACAGGCCCGAGCGGTGATCAATCGTAAAGTTCACCGGCTGGGCGTGCAAAATCTCGCGCCCCTGGCCATAGTTCGGCACGTCACAGCGGGCCAGCACCCGCGCGACTTCCATTTCTGAAATCATCTGCCCTTCGATTTCGACTTCGCCGTTCAGCCCATAGCTGCGCGGCTCTGCCCCTGAGAAACAGGCGATGACATGATCGACCCGGATGGCAGCCATCTTTTGCGCGGCCTGCAATGCCGTGCGGATCGCGCGCTCGGTTTCCGCCATCGCGTAAATCTCGCCAAAGCGCACCCCGCGCGACCGGGTCGTTGCCGCGCCCACCACGCGAAACCCGCTTTGACCTGCGAGCGAGCCGATGTCGCCCTCGTCGCTCAGCCGCTCTCCACTGCCGTCAAAGCGCAAAACCAGACAGGCGATCTTTGACGTGCCCACATCCAAAATCGCGATGACGCCCCGCTGCAAAGCTGCTTTTCGCATTTGGCGCATCTGGCGCTGGCGTTGATACAAATCAGTCATAACTCACATACACCACTACTCGGTCTTCATGTTGATTTGGCGGATGCGCCGCCATTCTTCTTGCGCCCGATCCTGCATCTGCACGGTGGGGCGTTGGGCCAGGCGCAGATCCACCCGGCTGACATCTCTGGCCAAAACGTCTTGGGCCTCGTTCAGTGCCAAGGCGCGCTCAAGCGCGATGTCCGGGGCAACGCTCGGCAGCAAGATGCGTTGATCGCCGTCCAGAACCAGATCCCACCGACGTTCGCCCACGCGCACCAATCCGCGCACCCGCCCCGCAAGCGGTTGCGCCACTTGAAAGAGGTGAAGCGCCTCGGCCACTTCGTCCGCGGCCCCCTCACCAGCAATCACCGGAAGATCTTCGCGCACGCCGCGCCAGGGAATATCAGCGACCCGCTCGCCGGTATGGTCCAGCAAGGTCAGCCCCGCGGACGACCGCCAAATCACCGCCGGAATGCGTGGTACAACGCCGACTTGCAAAACGCCGCCCGGCTTGATGCGGACGGAGGCCTCGGCGATGGGGTCCATCTCTTCGATGGCTGAGCGGATCAGCGCGATATCCAGATCAAACGATGACACGGGAAACTCGATCGCGACCGTATCGCGGATCGCACGTGCGACCTCGTCCTTGGCGCCGTCGATCGTCATGGCGCTGACCATGAATTCGGGGCGTTCCGCAATGCTGTTGCGCATATCCGCGACTGACTGGTTCAAAGCCTCTTGGTTTTCCGGGACCGACAGCCACCACAAGGCCGCGGCCAGCGTGACGCCAAAGGGGATGCCTGCGCGCAAGAGGAACTTGAACCCCGGCGTAAGCAGCAAGCGCTCAAGCCGCCAAAGCCAGCGCGACGGCGCTGGGTCAGCGGCGGCGCCGCTGCGCTTGGGCCTGAAGATCAACGCTCGCACGAGGCATCCTCCACCATCCAACGGCAGAGCTCTGGGAATGAATACCCGCAGGCCGCTGCCTGTTCGGGGACCAAGGACGTGGGTGTCATGCCCGGCTGCGTGTTCGTTTCCAGCAAAACCAACCCATCCGCGCCACGGCTCTCATCCCAGCGGAAATCCGTCCGGCTCACGCCGCGGCACCCCAAGGCATTATGCGCCCGCAAGGCATAGTCGAGGCACAGCGCATGGATATCTGTCGGAATATCGGCCGGGATCACATGGCGCGACCCACCCGGCGCGTATTTGGCTTCGTAATCGTACCAGCCGTCGGTGATGATGTCGGTGACGGTCAAGGCACGCTGCCCCATCACCGTCGTTGTGAGCTCGCGCCCAGGCACATAGGCCTCGACCATCACATCAACAGGCATATCCTTTGACAGCTGCGGCGGGCCATTGGCGACTTCGTGAACCAGGTAGATCCCTACGGACGAGCCTTCGTTGTTTGGCTTCACCACATAGGGCGGCTCCATCACGTGCCGCGCAGCAACCTCTTCGGCCGAGGCGATGATGCTGTCCACAACAGGCAGCCCCGCATCGCGGTACACGTCTTTTGTGCGCTGCTTGTCCATCGCAATGGCCGAGGCCATGACGCCAGAGTGAGAATACGGGATCTTCAACCATTCCAGCAGACCCTGGACGCACCCGTCCTCGCCCCAGCGTCCATGCAGGCAATTCAAAACGGCGTCGGGCGCAAGCTCGATCAGCACGGACGCCAAATCGCGTCCGGCGTCGACTTCGACCACCGGGATATTTGCTTCCCTCAAAGCGGCAGCGCATGCCTGCCCTGTTGACAAGGACACCTCGCGTTCTGCCGAAGGGCCACCCATCAAAACCGCCACTGTCGGGGACGACGTGCTCGATCCGCCCACCATGTGCCTCTATGCTCCGGGCTCTTTTTCTAAGCCCTGTCTTGTTGTTTGCCTTTGCGGCTTACATGCCCGCGCCCCTTACGTCCGGGGTTTTTCGCCCACGCGCATGATTTCCCATTCTAGCGTTAAGCCCGTTTGATCGTAAACCTTTTTTCGCACCATCTCGCCAAGAGTTTCCAAGTCTTGCGCCGTTGCGTCACCGGTGTTGATCATAAAGTTGGAGTGTTTTTCGCTCATTTGCGCACCACCGACCCGCGCGCCGCGCAATCCTGCGTCGTCAATCAGCTTCCAGGCTTTCAGATCGTGCACGTCATCCGCCTGTCCGGTGCTCGAAAATCCGGCTGGATTGCGAAAGGTGCTGCCCGCGCTGCGATCTTTTGTCGGCTGCGTCGCGTCGCGGCGGGCCAGTTGATCCTCCATCCGCGCAGCCAAAGCCGCAGGGTCGCCTGGCGCGCCTTTCAGCGTTGCCTCGACCAACACCGCGCCCTCAGGCAGGTGGGATTGGCGATATTCGAAACGCATCTCTTCAGGGCCAAGCGTGACCACCGAGCCATCTCGCAGTACAGCCTTGGCCGAGACGAAGACATCGGCGATATAGCTGCCATAGCAGCCGGCATTCATCCGAACCGCTCCGCCGATGCTGCCTGGAATGGTCCGCAGAAAGGTCAGGTCAACCCCCGCCTCTGCCGCTTTGCGCGCCACATGCGCGTCCAAAGCCGCGGCCCCGGCTGTGATGACGTCGCCCGCGATGTCGATGCCGTTAAACCCCCGGCCCAAGCGAATGACCACGGCCCGCAGGCCACCGTCGCGCACGATAAGGTTGCTGCCCACGCCCATCGGAAAGACTTCGACCTCCGCAGGCAGCGCCGCGAGAAAGGCGCTCAGATCATCCAGATCCGCGGGCTGGAACACCCAATCCGCCGCTCCTCCGACGCGCAACCACGTCAGATCGCTCAGCGCCTTGTTGGGCGTGAGACGTCCGCGCACCTGTGGCAAGTCCCTGCTCATATTCCGATCCCCCACCGGTCAGCTTTGCCGCAATCGCACCTGGCGCAGCCATCCGATCAGTCCACCAGCGACCAACCCAAACCCCGCAGGGGCCGCCATGAGAAAGCCGATGATGGCATAGCCAATGTCGGCAAAACCTTCTCCGTGTTTGGGCACCAGCATACAATAGACAAATGTCGCAACCGTCGTGGCGATCAAAAACGCCAACCATGCGAATTTGCGCCGACTGCCCAACATCCACCCAGCCAGCGTGCCGCCCATGAACATGCATGCCAGCAAGACAACAGGTGTCACGGCAACATCCGGCGCAACCAGCGCCCAAAGTAAATGACCGGCCACCGCAAGACACTCATCCCCGCCAAAAGGGCGATCAATCCGATCCAGGGGCCGTTTTGCCAGGTCACATAGCCCAGCAGCGGAATGCCAATTGCGATCAGCACATAGGCCGATGTCCAATGTTGATCACGTGTCGGCAACATCGCGATGACATTCGCGGCAATCGCCCACATAGCCACCAAGGCAATCGACGTCATTCCCGCAACTCCTTGGGCAACTCGACCGCCTGACCTGTCAGCTTGCGGTAAAAGTAGCGCAGTGGATTGCGGAACATCGATGCAAAGGCAAAAAGCGCCAACAGCGCAGCCCACCAGGCGATTTCAAGACCGACCCAGACGATCAAGACCGGGGCCAGTGCCAACAAGATGACCCCAGGCACGTATTGCCGCCGCATCGGCAGCATCGCGACAATCGCGCTGGCGAACACCCACGCCACGCAGGCCAATAGCAACGTCACGTCGCGCCCTCCTTAGCCAACTTGTCCGGCAGCGCATTTGTCCAGGCGCTGATCGAGCCGGCGCCAAGGCACACCACCATATCCCCGGGTTGCGCATACATGCGCACGAATTCACCCAGCGCCGGTTCGTCGGGGACAGATACGGCAAACCGGTGGCCATGTCGCACCAGCCCTGCGACCAAATCCTCGCGGCTGGCCCCTGCGATTGGGTCTTCGCCTGCGCCAAAAACATCGGTGATCCCGACGATATCCGCATCGTTGAAACAGGCACAAAAATCGTCAAAGAGATCCGACAGGCGGCTGTAGCGATGCGGCTGATGAACAGCCAGGACACGCCCATCGGTCGCCTGACGCGCCGCCTTGAGCACGGCGGCAATCTCAACCGGGTGATGCCCGTAATCGTCGATCAAAGTCACACCGCCTATGTCGCCCACATGGGTAAAGCGTCTATTAACGCCGCCGAAGGCCGCCAATGCCTCTTTGATCTCGGCCCGTTTCATGCCCAAATGCCGCGCAACCGCGACCGCCGCCAGAGCGTTCGAGACGTTGTGATCTCCCGGCATCGGCAAGGTACAGCCCTCGATGATCTGATCTTCGGCCTGCAGATGAATGTCGAAACAGGCCAGCCCGTTTTCGTATCGGAGGTTCATCGCCCGCACATCCGCCTGTGCGTTAAAGCCATAGGTGACAATCCGACGGTCGGTCACGCGCCCGACCAGCGACTGCACCTCGGGATGATCCGTGCAGCACACCGCCACCCCGTAAAACGGAATGTTCGAGACAAAGTCCTGAAACCCCTGGCGCAAATTCTCGATCGAGCCCCAGTGCTCCATATGTTCAGGGTCGATGTTGGTGACAATCGCGATGGTGGCGGGCAGGCGGTTGAAGGTGCCGTCGCTTTCGTCGGCCTCTACCACCATCCATTCGCCTTCGCCTTTGCGGGCGTTCGAGCCATAGGCGTGAATGATCCCACCGTTCACGACCGTGGGATCAAAATTGCCCGCATCAAGCAGCGTGGCGACCATTGTGGTGGTCGTGGTTTTGCCATGCGTGCCAGCCACCGCCACGTTGGATTTCAGCCGCATCAGCTCGGCCAGCATTTCTGCGCGGCGCACAACAGGCATGCCTGCGGCGCGGGCGGCATCCAACTCGGCATTGCCCGGCTTGATCGCCGAAGAGATCACCACCACGGCTGCGCCCTCGACGTTCTCGGCCTTTTGACCCACAAAGATCTGCGCGCCCAGATCGGCCAAGCGCTCGGTGATTTTTGTCGATTTCAGATCAGAGCCCTGGACCGGATAGCCGTGGTTCAGCAGAACCTCCGCAATGCCGGACATGCCAATCCCGCCGATGCCAACAAAGTGGATCGGCCCCAGCTGGGTTGGTAACTTGGTTGCCGCATTCATGACGCTATCCCTTCTCTGGCCCGTCTCCGGCCAGCGCATCCACCATCTGCATCAATTGATCGGTCGCATCCGGGCGGCCCAGCGCCAAGGCGGCATGCGCCATCTGTGTCGCGGCCTCGGGGTTGCTGAGGACGCGCTTGATCTCGACGCTCAGCGCCTCTGGCGTGAACTGGCTCTCGGGCATCGAAATGGCGGCGCCCGCTTCGACCATGCCGCGCGCATTGGCCGTCTGTTCGTCGCGGATCGCTGCTGCAAGGGGAACAAAAATGGCGGGCCGTCCAATGACCGTCAGATCCGCAATCGACGAAGCACCGGACCGGCTGATCACCAACTGAGCTTCGGAATACCGGCTGGGAACGTCGTGAAAAAAGGGCTGCACATCCGCTTGGACACCCAACGCGGCATACGCTTCGGCCACGCGCACCTCGTCCTCGCCCCTCGCCTGGTGGGACACCCGCAAATTCGCTTTCATCGCGTCGGGCAAAGCTCCGATCGCGGCTGGGACGACATCGCTCAGGATGCGCGCACCCTGGCTGCCGCCCACCACAACGATGCTCATCGGGTAATCACCGGGCGGGATATAAGGCGCGCCTTCGCGCTCAAGAACCGAGCCGCGCACAGGGTTGCCGGTGTATGTCCCCGCAACACCCTCGGGCAATTCAGTGGGCCAGGTGCCGCAGGCAATCGCATCCACCCGCTTTGCAAAAAGCTGGTTCACGCGCCCCAAAACGCCGTTTTGCTCGTGCATCATCCGCGGCAGCTTAAGCAAAACCGCCGCCGACATCGCCGGAATGGACGGGTACCCCCCAAAGCCAACGACCACCTTTGGGCGATCCTGACGCAAGCGCCACCACATCGCCAGAACGCCTTGGGCGATCCTGATCGGCGTCAGGGCCTTGGCCACAAGACCACCCCGCGCGAACGTCGCACTTTGAACCTGTTCAATTTCTGTCGAATGGGGAAACCCGCCCGTATACCGCGCGCCCCGTTCATCTGTGCTGAGTTTGACCCGCCACCCCCGCGCCAACATCGCTTCGGCCAGCGCCTGTGCGGGAAACATATGCCCGCCCGTGCCGCCCGCCGCGATAAGAAGAAGAGGTTGCGTCATATGTCCAAGGTCCTATCGCCAGCCGCGCCCCAGAACATCCGAAATCTGCCCCTGCGCCCGCGTGCGCGTAAACGCCAAAAGCATCCCAAGTGCAATGCCGCTCGCAATCACGGACGAGCCGCCATAGCTGACGAATGGCAAGGTCATGCCCTTGGCGGGCAACAGCCGCACCGCAACACCCATGTTGATGATCGCCTGAACGCCAAAGACCGCGATCAAGCCGGTGCCCGCCAAGCGAATGAAAGGGTCGCGCTCTTGCACCAGACGCATGAATGACCGCACCACAATCGTGGCAAAAAGGGCCAGGATGAACAGTACCATCACCAGGCCATATTCCTCGGCTGCGACGGCAATGATGAAATCCGTATGCGCATCCGGCAAAGACCATTTGACCGTCCCCTCGCCCACGCCCACGCCAAACAAGCCACCTTCGCGAATGGCGTTCGCTGCATAGCCCAGCTGTGTGGTGGGATCGACCTCGGCCGTGAGGAACCCATCAATCCGGCCTGCAAAATGCTCGGAGTTCTGGTAGGCCAGCGTTCCGCCGATCAGAACCAACGCGGCCATCCCCAAAAGCAGGTAAATCGGCGCGCCTGCCACAAACCACATAACCCCCCAGCCAAAAAGGATCAGGCAGGCTTGGCCAAAGTCGGGCTGCAACACCAGCATCATCACGATCGAGACACAAAGCACAAAAGACCACGTTTTGCCCGGCGGTCCGTTCAACTCTTGGCTTGCGGCCAAAAGCCAGGCCGCCACGACGACAAATCCCGGCTTAAGGAACTCTGACGGCTGGACCGAGCCAAAGCCAAGCGAGAACCAGCGCGTCGCACCTTTGCCAAAGTCCGTCCCGAAGAACGGCAAAAGGGCAAGGCCGACAAAGGCAATCAAAAAGCCCAACACCGCCAGCCTGCGCACCAATGTGGGCTGCATCATCGACGTGATCACCATCGCCACCAAAGCGGCCCCGCCAAAGACGGCTTGGCGTGTGACATAGTGGAACGGCGCAAACCCGTTCTTTTCGGCCAAGGGGACCGAGGCCGCCAAGCCCAGAAGTATGCCCACTGAAAACAGCAGAAAGACGCAGCCCAACGTCAATTTATCAATGGTGCGCCACCATTTAGGGAGGATCGGATCGCCGCCTTTTTCGGGTACGGCTCCATAGACCATCTCGGTCATAGCACTGTCTCTTATTTGCCTGCGTTGCCCCTTTTCGGGGTCTGTGCCCAACAATAGCGGCAAAAAGCCCATCCGAAAAGCCTTTCGCCACCCCATCTCGTGCTGCATCGAGCCTTGCGTTTTTGGCTCAACTGCGAGAGGTCGCCACAGATGCACGTGGATACGATCATATTGGGCGCAGGTGCCGCCGGAATGATGACCGCTGCGTATTGTGGCGGGCGGGTTTTGATCGTCGATCACGCCAAAGCCCCTGGCGAAAAAATTCGTATCTCGGGCGGCGGGCGCTGTAACTTTACCAATATGTATTGTTCAGCCGAGAATTTTCTTGGCGAAAATCCGCATTTCCCGAAATCTGCCCTGGCCCGTTATACGCAATGGGATTTCATCGATCTGGTCGATCAGCACCACATCGCCTGGCACGAAAAGACACTGGGCCAATTGTTCTGTGACATCAGCGCCAAAGACATCATCGCCATGTTGCGCGATCTGATGACCAAGGCGGGTGTCGAGTTGCGCCTGGAGACGGCGGTGGACGCCGTGACACGGACCGAGGCCGGGTTTGAGGTTGCACTGCGCAGCCAGGACCGCCCCTATTCTGTGACCGCGCGCCACGTCGTCGTCGCAACCGGGGGCAAATCCATTCCCAAGATGGGTGCCACCGGGATCGGTTATGACATCGCGCGCCACTTTGGGCATCGTGTGACGGATACGCGCCCGGCGCTCGTGCCTTTTACCTTTGCCGACAAACGCTTTGCGCCGATCTCGGGCGTCGCGGTGGCAGGCCGCGCGCGTGCAGGCAAGACCAGCTTTGACGAAGCGCTGTTGTTCACCCACCGCGGCCTCTCTGGCCCTGCTGCGCTGCAGGTCAGCTCGTATTGGCGCGAGGGTGAGCCGATCTCGCTGAACCTTCTGCCGGATGGTGACATCGCCCAGGCCCTGCGCACGGCGCGCAAAAGGGATGGCAAAAAGCAGATCACCACCGAATTGGCCCGCCACCTGCCCAAAAGGCTCGTGGATCATTTGGAGGCGGATGCCAGTTTGAGCGGTCGCCTCGGCGATCTTTCGGACAAGCGGATCGATGAAATCGCCACCAACCTCACCGATTGGACCCTGCGCCCGACCGGAACCGAGGGCTATCGAACCGCCGAAGTCACGCTGGGCGGCGTGGCAACCGACGAGATCAGCGCGCAATCCATGATGAGCACCCGCTGCGACGGGCTCTACCTTATTGGAGAATGCGTCGATGTCACCGGCTGGTTGGGCGGGTTTAACTTCCAATGGGCCTGGTCCAGCGCAATGGCCGCAGCGCGCGACCTGCAAAGCCGCAGCTAAGGCGCGCCCCCGGTCACAGCCGCCACCTGTGCCTCAAAATCCAAACCGCGCTTTTCGAAACTGTCGTATTGATCAAAGCTCGCCGCTGCAGGCGCCAAAAGAACGACATCGCCCGGTTCCGCATCGGCGCTGGCCGCTGCAACCGCAGAGGCCATATCACCGCAGACCTGCGTATCCACCGTCAGCTGCATCGCAAACTGGGCGGCCTCACGCCCGATGACATAAGCCTTGCGCACGGAGCCAGAGACAGCGTTCAACGCCTCCAGCCCGCCTTCTTTCTGAAGCCCGCCACAAATCCAGCGGATGTTTTCAAAGGCTTTCAGCGCCTGCATCGCGCTGTCGACATTGGTGGCCTTGCTGTCGTTGACAAAGCGGACGCCGCCGTGTTCGGCGATGGTCTGGCTGCGATGCGGCAGGCCAGAAAAGCTGTGGAAAGCCTCCTCGATCAATCTGGGTGCCAGCCCCAAAGCGCGACCAACCGCATAAGCCGCACAGCCGTTTTGGTGGTTATGCGCCCCAGGCAAGGCCGCCACATTGCGCAAATCAATCGAGGCCACCTGACGGCCCTTGCGGTATTCGCTCAGAAACCCTTTGCGCGCAAAAACACTCCAACCCGGCCCGCTCAACTTGCCGGCAACCGAAATGCGGATCACCCGATCATCTTCGGGCCCTTCTGACATCTGGCCCGCCAGATACCGGCCTTCTGCCTCGTCGACGCCAATCACGGCCCGGTCTGGACCGCCTTCTGCGAACAGCCGCCGTTTGGCGGCAAAGTATCCGCCCATCCCTTCGTGCCGATCCAGGTGATCTGGCGAAAGGTTCGTAAAGACCGCAATGTCCGGCGTCAGCGCCCGCGCCAAATCTGTCTGATAGCTCGACAGCTCTAACACGACGACCTCGCCATCGGCGGCTGGCTCGATGTCCAGAACCCCGCGGCCAATATTGCCCGCCAATTGCGACGGGCGACCCGCCACATCCATCACATGATGGATCAACGCAGCCGTCGTCGATTTGCCGTTGGAGCCGGTCACCGCCACCACACGCGGCAGCGTTTCAAACTTGTCCCATGCCGATGTCGCAAACGACTGAAAGAAGAGGCCAATGTCGTTGTCAACCGGCACCCCCAGAGAGAGCGCCGCCGCCACAACAGGGTTCGGACTGGGGTAAAGATGCGGAATGCCGGGCGACACGATCAAGCGCGACAGACCCGCCATAACCGCCTCTTTCCGCAAATCGGCGCAGGCAAATCCTTCGGCTTCGGCTTTGGCCCGCGCCTCTGGATTGTCGTCCCAGCACACTGGCTCTGCAGCCCCTGCACGCAAAGCCCGCGCTGCGCTCAGCCCAGATCGCCCCAAGCCCAAAACGCCAACCTGCGCTCCTGCCAAACCTTGCACGGGGATCATCTGCGGCCTCCATTCCTTGCGGGCAACCTGCACCGCGCGCAGCGCATTTGGCAAGCTGCGCGCCGATCAGCGTACCTTGAGCGTCGCCAATCCGATCATCGCCAAAATCATCGAGATAATCCAAAAACGGATCACAATCTGCGGCTCGGCCCAGCCCTTCTTTTCGTAATGGTGGTGAATTGGCGCCATAAGGAACACCCGGCGGCCTGTGCGCTTGTAATACAGCACCTGGATGATGACGCTCAGCGCCTCGACGACAAAAACACCGCCGACAATCGCCAAGACAAGCTCGTGTTTGGTCGCCACCGCAATGGCCCCCAGCGCACCGCCCAAAGCCAGCGATCCTGTGTCGCCCATAAAGACCGCGGCCGGAGGGGCGTTGTACCACAAAAAGCCCAATCCCCCTCCAAAAAGCGCCGAGGTAAAGATCAAGAGCTCGCCTGTTCCAGGCACGTAATGCACATCCAGGTATTCCGTAAAGTCCACGCGCCCAACAGCATAGGCAATGATGCCCAGCGCGGTCGCTGCGATCATCACCGGCATGATCGCCAGCCCGTCCAACCCGTCTGTGAGGTTCACCGCATTGGCGGCGCCAACGATCACAACGATGCCGAAGGGCACAAAGAACCAGCCCAGATTGATCAACAGATCCTTGAAAATCGGTAAGGCGAGTTTGTTTTGCAGCCCATCGGGGTGGAATTGCGCACAGACATAGGCCGCGATCCCCGCAATAACAAAACCCAAAATCAGCCGCACCCGACCCGACAGGCCTGCTGAGCTCTGCTTAGAGACTTTGGCGTAATCGTCCAGAAACCCGATGGTCGCGAAGGCCAACGTGACAAACAGGACGACCCAGATAAAGATATTGTCCAACCGCGCCCAAAGCAGCGTTGCCGTCACCAAAGCGCCCACGATCAGCAAGCCCCCCATTGTGGGCGTGCCTGCCTTGGCAAAGTGGCTTTCAGGTCCGTCATCACGGATCGGCTGTCCTTTGCCTTGCGTTTTGCGCAGCACTTCGATCAACGGACGCCCGAACAAAAAGCCAAAGATCAACGCCGTCATGAACGCGCCGCCTGCGCGGAACGTGATGTAGCGAAAGAGGTTGAAGAAATCTCCACCGTCGGACAGGGCCGTTAACCAATAAAGCATGCGCGCGTCGCCTCGTTATGTTTCGTTACTTGGCGGCGCCGGATGACCCATTTTGCGGATCGCGTCAACGACTCGCGCCAATTGCATGGACAAAGACCCTTTGACCAAAACGACATCCCCCTGCCCCAGCTTTCGCGGCAGCGCCTCGGCCAGCTCTGCTGCGGTTTCGGTCCAAAGCCCACGTTTCGATGGCGGCAGAGCCGCGTAAAGCGCCTGCATCAAAGGGCCGACCGCATGAACGACGTCAACCGCCTCCATCGACGGCAAGCTGGCCAAGCTTTCGTGCAAGCTGTTTTCCGTGGGGCCAAGTTCCTTCATATCGCCCATAATGGCGATCCGTCGACCGTGGCCGGCCTGTCCGGCCTGACGCCCGGTGCGCGCCGCCGCCAAGACCTCTAACGCGGCGCCCATCGACGTTGGGTTGGCGTTATAGCTGTCGTCAATCAGCTCAAGCACCAGATCAGGCTCGATCGGGTCAAGCACGATCTGCTCGCGCACTCCGCGCCCCTGATAGGGTGTCCACCGCCCCAGACTTTGCACAGCCAAGGCCAAATCAGCGCCCAGAGCCTCGGCGCTGGCCAAAGCACCCAACCCGTTCATCGCAAAATGCCGCCCCGGCACAGCCAGTTTAAAGACCAAAGGCGCGCCTTTGACGTCGGCCTGTACCACGGTCGCCGCATCATGCAGCACGATCGAGCTGAGATGAAACGCGTCTGTCTCTGCCTCGGTGCCAAAGCCGATCACCGTTTCCGCGCTGGCGGTGGCCCGGTCCCGCAGCACCCCGGCTGTGCTGCAATCGGTGTTGATGACCGCGGTTCCGCCCGGTTCAAGCCCATCGAGGATCGAGGCTTTCTCGACCGCAATGCCCTCGATGTTGTCAAAGGCTTCCAAATGGGCCGCTGCAACCGTCGTGATCATGGCCACATGCGGGCGCGCCATGCAGGCCAAAGGCGCGATCTCGCCTGGATGGTTCATCCCGATTTCGATGACGGCAAATTCTGTTTCTCGCGGCATCCGCGCCAAGGTCAGAGGCACACCCCAATGGTTGTTGTAGCTCGCCACACTGGCGTGGACCTTGCCCTGATCCCCCAAAATCGCCCGCAACATTTCCTTGGTAGAGGTTTTGCCCACGCTGCCCGTGATCGCCACCACCCGTGCGTCTGTCCGCGCGCGCCCAGCCTGCCCAAGGGCCTCTAGACCGCGTTGCACATCGTCAACCACCAGCAAAGGCGCATTCGCATCGACGCCCTCTGGCACATGTGACACCAGCGCCGCCGCAGCGCCTGCGGCAAGCGCTTGGGCAACAAAGTCATGCCCGTCCCGCGCCGCTTTTAGAGCGACGAACAGATCGCCTGGCTGCAAAGTGCGCGTGTCGATGCTGACACCTGTCGCGGTCCACGCCACCGGCGTGCGCCCGCCCGTCGCCGCGACAGCCTCCGCAGAGGTCCAAAGGCTCATGCCAACCCTCCATCCAGCGCAGCAACTGCAATGCTGGCTTGCTCTACATCATCAAATGGCAAAACATCGTCTCCGACGATTTGTCCCGTTTCGTGCCCTTTGCCCGCAATCAACGCGACATCGCCCGGCTCTAGCGCGTCGACGGCTCTTAGGATGGCTTCGGCCCGGTCGGGCACTTCGGTTGCATCTGGGCATCCGTCCATCACAGCCGCTCGAATGGCAGCGGGGTCTTCGCTGCGCGGATTGTCATCTGTGACAAAGACAACATCCGCATTCTCAGCCGCAGCCGCCCCCATAAGGGGCCGTTTGCCCGCGTCCCGATCCCCACCCGCGCCGACAACGACGATCAATCGCCCCAGAACATGCGGGCGCAAGGCCTTCAGCGCAGTTTGCACCGCGTCAGGCGTATGGGCGTAATCCACATAGACCGCAGCCTCGTTCGATCGGGTCGCGGCCAATTGCATGCGCCCCCGCACCGTCTCAAGATGTGGCAAGGCGGAAAAGACCGCGTCAGGATCGGCCCCACAGGCCAGGACCAGCCCCACAGCGATCAGAACGTTCTCGGCCTGGAAACCGCCAATCAGATCGAGGCGCGTTTGTCGGACCTCACCATCATGCCGCAGCCGCAATATCTGACCGGTTGCGTCGAACCGCTGGCCCAGCAAGGTGAGGTGTTCGCCATGCTCACCCACTGTCATGACCTGCTGGCCCCGCGCGGCGGCAATCGCGGCGATGTCCACGCCACGCGGGTCATCGACGTTGACCACCGCTGTGCCATCTTCGGGTAAGACGCGCGCAAAAAGGCCGGCTTTGGCGTCGAAGTAATCCTCGAACGTCGCGTGATAGTCCAAATGGTCTTGCGTGAAATTCGTGAACCCGGCTGCACGCAAAATGACGCCGTCCAGCCGCCGCTGGTCCAGCCCGTGACTGGAGGCCTCCATCGCCGCATGTGTCACACCATGTGCCACCGCCTGCGCCAAGGTGCGATGCAAGGTGATGGGCTCTGGCGTCGTATGCGCCAGCGGCGCTGACCAAGCCCCTTCGACGCCCGTTGTTCCCAGATTGATGCCAGAGAGGCCAATGTGCTGCCAAATCTGGCGCACAAAGGCCGAGACACTGGTTTTTCCGTTCGTGCCCGTCACGGCGACCATCGTCTCGGGCTGCGACCCAAAGAAAAGCGCCGCCGCCCGGCTCAGCGCCTCTCTGGGTTGGTCCACGACAACCAAGGCCACATCCCGATCTGCATCCCGCAGCGCATCTGCCGCAATCTCGGCGCCTTCGGCGTCCGTCAGAATCGCCGCCGCATCCATACGCAGCGCATAAGTGATGAATTCTCCACCGTGGACCCGCGTGCCGGGCATCGCGGCGAACAAATGCCCCGGCTTGACCTCGCGGCTGTCGACAGACACGCCTGAAATGATCGGGTTCGCCCCACCCCGCGCGGTGAGACCCAATGCCGAAAGGGGCTTTTCCGGGAACGTCATAGCTCCGATGCGCCTCGCCTGAACGCCGGCGATCAACGCGCCGGTCTAGTTGCTGCTGACCAAGGTTATATCAGTCAAATAGGATGGCTCAACACCCGGACGCATCCCCAAAAGCGGCCCAATGCGCGCAATCACCTCTGCGGCCACCGGAACCGCCGTCCAACCCGCCGTCCGGCGGGGTTTTGAGCCGCTTCTGTCCTCGGGCTCGTCCAGCGTCACGATCAACACGTATTTGGGGTCATGCGCCGGGAACATCGTCGCAAAAGTCGCGATGACCTTGTCGTCGTAATACCCACCACGCGGCTTTGGCTTATCGGCCGAGCCGGTCTTGCCGCCAACCGCATAGCCCGGCACCTCGCCCATGCTGGCTGTGCCTTCGGTCACCACGGCCCGCAACATCTGCCGCGAGGCCCGTGCGGCATCCTCGCTCATCACGCGCGGCCCGTATTGCGGCCCCGATTGCTTGAGGATCGTCGGCGTGACCATGCGCCCCCCGTTTGCAATCGCTGAATAGGCCGCTGCCAAATGCATCGGCGACGTGGAAATCCCGTGACCATAGGAAATGGTAACGCTGCTGAGGTCGGTCCAGCGGCTTGGCAACAGCGGCTTACCTGTCCGCGCTTCGACCGTCTCAAAGCTGGTCACGTCAAAGAACCCAAGCGCCTTTAGGAATTCCTGCTGGCGCGCACTGCCGATTTGGAGCGCCATGCGCCCGGTTCCACGGTTAGAGCTTTTGACAATGATGTCGGTGACGCTCAGCTTGCCATAGTTCTTGTTGTTGAACTCACCGATCTTGAAGCCGCCCACCTTCATCGGCCCCGACGTATCGATCACGGTATTGGCGTTCACCAGGCCCAGATCCAGCGCCTGCGCCGCCGTAAAGATCTTGAAGGTCGAGCCAAGCTCGTAAACGCCCTGCACATACCGGTTGAACAAAGGGCTGTCCGACTGATCACCCTGCGTCAGAGGACGCGGACGGTCGTTGGGATCAAAGCTGGGCAGCGACACTGCGCTGACCACCTCGCCTGTGTGCACATCCATCAAAACGGAGGATGCACCCTTGGCGTTCAACAGCTTCATACCGCCCCACAAGACCCGCTCCGCGGCGGCTTGCACCGTCAGGTCAATCGACAGCTGCAAAGGCGCGTTGCCATTCGCCGGGTCGCGCAAATAGGCGTCAAAGTGCTTTTCGACCCCGGCAACACCGATAACTTCGGCCGCACTCACGCCCTCTTTGCCGAAAGACGCCCCGCCAAGAACATGCGCGGCCAAGGTGCCGTTGGGATATAGCCGCATGTCACGCGGCCCAAAAAGCAACCCCGGATCGCCAATTTCATGCACCGCTTGCATCTGCTCTGGGCTGATTTTGCGCCGCAACCACAGGAACTTTCGCTTGCCCGTAAAGTCTTTGACCAACCGGTCGTAATCCAGATCGGGAAAGATCTCGGCCAACCGCTTGGCCGAAGCCTCGGGATCAATCATATGCGGCGGCTGCGCATAAAGTGCGTGCGTTTCAAAGTTTGTCGCCAACAGATTGCCGTGCCGATCAACGATATCCGCCCGAGCGGCACTGATCGCCGAACCGGGCGCCGCTGCACGTGGCTCGGCCGCCTCAGACGTCGCCAGCACAGACATCCGCCCGCCCACAGCGCCAAAGGCCATCAAAAAGAAAAAGGCGAGCATCAACAGCCGTCCCTCGGCCCGTTGCCGCATGCGGCCACGCATCTCTTCATGGCGTTGTCGCTTGTTCTCAAGCTCGATCGCGTCCGGGTCTTCGCCCGAATTCCGCGCCTTGAGGATGTGGGCAAGGGGTCTCAGGGGGATACGGATCATTGGTCGTCCCCTCCGTCCGAAGACACCGAGATCGCGTTTTGAATATCAAACGGCGGCGTCACCGGCGGGTAGACGATTTCATCGACCCGCCCAAACTGCTCGGCCCGCATCGGCAAAAGACCCAAACGGTCAAAATTGATATCGGCCAGATCCCGCAGCCGGTCTGGCCGGTTCAGATAGGCCCATTCCGCCTTTAGAACCGCCAATCGGGCGTGGGCCGCGCGCATATCCTTGTGCAACTGGCTGGTTTCGTTCAGCGCCTCTTGCGTTGCATAGTTTTCGCGATAGGCCCAGAACGCCAGGCCAATGACAGAAACAATTGTCAATAAATACAGAACACTGCGCATCAGCGCCGCCCCCCCAATTCAGGCATTCCAATATCGCGCGACGCAATCGTCCCGGCGGGCGCCGCCGTCCGCTTGGCCACCCGCAACTTTGCCGACCGCGCGCGCGGATTTTCGGCTAGCTCGGCATCATCCGGCCCGATCGCCTTGCGCGATTTCACTTCAAACTGTGCCGCACGGTCTGGCGCATCCGGCGCATAGCGGTTCGCACGCCCTCCGCCGCCGGATCGTGCGGTCAAAAAGCGTTTCACCATGCGATCTTCGACTGAATGAAACGTCACCACAGCCAATTGGCCGCCAGGCTTCAGCGCCCGCTCAGCGGCCATAAGCCCCTGATACAGCTCTTCATATTCGGCATTCACCGCAATGCGCAGCGCTTGAAAGCTGCGGGTCGCGGGATGCGATTGACCAGGCTTTGGCCGCGGCAAGCACCGCTCGATCACGTGCACCAGTTGCAGTGTGGTTTCAAAGGGCTGCGTCGCGCGTTCTGCCACAATCGCCTTGGCGATCCGGCGGCTGGCGCGCTCTTCGCCGTAATGAAAGAGGATATTGGCCAAAGCGGCCTCGTCTTCCTCGTTCACAATATCCGCGGCGCTGCGTCCTGATTGGCTCATCCGCATATCAAGCGGCCCGTCTTTCTGGAACGAAAAGCCGCGTTCGGCCAAATCCAGCTGCATCGAGCTCACGCCCAGATCCAGAACCACACCGTCCAAATCGTTTGCATAGGTGTCGAGCTGTGAAAAAACGCCTTGTTGCATCACCAGCCGCGCCCCATAGTCGCTCGCCCAGTCTTGCGCCATGTCAAAGGCCAGCGGGTCGCGATCAACTGCGATGACACGGTCCGCGCCCGCATCCAGCAGAGCCCTTGTATACCCGCCCGCGCCAAAGGTTCCGTCCAGCCAATCGCCCACAATCGGCGAGACCGCAGCGACAAGTGGGCGCAACAAAACAGGAATGTGAGGGCGATCATCGGATATGGCGGCCGCCGCTGCCATCACGCCTCTCCCGGCGCTTGATCAAGAAAGGTCAGCGGATCCACGTCGTCTGGCAATTCGTTCAGCCAAGCTTCGGTGCGGGTAAGCTCTTCGGCCTCATAGGTGGCCGGGTTCCAAATCTGGAACGTGTCACCTGCGGCGATAAAGAAGGCCTCGTCGCTCAGGCCGATCTTTTGGCGCAGCTTTGCCGGCAGGACCAACCGGCCCGTCTCGTCCACCGCGGTTGGGAAGGATTGTCCGTGGAACAGGCGCTGCAACATCTGCCGCTGGACCGAGCCACGCGGCAAAGCGTCGATCTTGCTGTCGACCTCGTCAATGGCATTGACGGTATAGCATTCCAGGTATTTGCGGCGGTCGTCCCCATAGACGATCACCAATTCCGGGTTGTCGCCATCGCGCCAATTGGGGTCTTCGGCCTCTAGGACACGACGAAAGAGGGCTGGGATCGATACCCTGCCCTTGCTGTCCACCTTATGGTGGCTTTCGCCTCTGAACCTGCGTGCCACGTCCCTGCCTGTCCCGTACCCTTGCGGGCGATAATTCTGTTTCGCGCCCCCGCGCTCCCCCTCCCGGTGAAATGGAAACGGCGGGTTGATCTGCTGCCACTGATCAACCCGCCGCCCTCGTCCCGCCTTGCGGGGTGTCCAGCTGCGCGCGCCACCTGGGGGGATGTCTGCTCGCCCGCGCGCCGGATCTCTTGGTCTGATGAAAGCGAGTAGCCTGTATGAACCTGCCTTGAGTTCTTTTGTGTTTGGGGTCGTTGTGCGCCCCGGCTCGTCTCATCTGATGCATTAGGGATGACATGGGAAATGATGGTCTGGCAAGGGATTTTTTGGCCAATCACAACGGGAAATGCAGCTGAGAGCCCTCAGCAAAGCCGCTCGCAACTGCCAAATCACACCAAGAACAGGCTCAATTTGTTTCCAAACGAGAAACAGACACAACATATAGATACTTTGACGCCCAACCCAAAACGTCCCACGATTTCCCGAAAAATACACAGATTTTGCACCGCGCCCACCGTGTTTACATTTTGTTCCGCTGCTTGAACAGTCAATAAATCAAAGAAAATCCCGATTCAGCCCAGTGATTCGCGGCTTTTTGCCGATCCGTCCCACGATTTCCCGTGACCTGACGCAACCCGCACCGGGATTGACACGCATGACGTGCGTCGGCACAGGCAAATGCAGTGACCGTCACCTGATCCACCCCTTTAGGAATGTTGAATGCGCAACGTTTTGATCATAGTCGCCCAGGCCATCCGCATGTTGATGCATGATCCGGCCGAAACCCTGCGCGTGACCCTACCGGGTCTTGGCGTCTGGATGGCGGGGCAAATCTATGTGATCGTCATCTCCGCGCTTGCGGCCGCCCCCTCCACTGGGATCGGGGTCCACGAGATCATCGCAATTCCTTTCTTTGCACTGGGGTCAGTCTGGATGGCGGTTGCCTGGCACCGCCACGTCCTGATCGTGTCGGACGAAGACCCGCACCTCGAACCAATGTCCGGCAGCATGCTGTTGCGGTATTTTGGCGTCACGATGCTGATTGCGCTGATTGTAATGGGCGCCCTTTTGCTCGCACTCGCGCTGCTCTTGGTGGTGGTATCGTCGACCAACATTTTCAGCATCCCGCTCAGCCAACAGGTCGTCGCAGTCGTGGCGGGGGCATCTGTGTTTTGGCTGATGACGCGCTTGGCGCTGCCCTTGCCCGCCATCGCCCTTGGCACACGCCTTTCTTTTCGCGAAAGCTTGCGCGAGACCAAGCCGATATCATCGGGCCTGCTGATCTTTTCGGGTGCCTTTGCGCTGATCACAATAGTGTTGGAACAGCTTGTTGGCGCCAGCGCGCCCGTCTTTGCCTGGATCATCGCAACGGCATTCGAGCTCATTGGCATCTATGTCGGGGCAAGCCTTCTGACCACGCTTTACGGCGTCTTGATTCAAGGCCGAGACCTGCCCGGCTTCAGCCTTGCCCGCTAGCAATAGTATTTCTCAGACGGTCTGTGAAATACTGTTGCTAGGCCATACCACCTTTGATCAAACCGTCGGCAATCTGCGCATAAGCCTCGGCCATCGCGTTTTCGCCCGCTGCAATCGGTGTTCCCCCATCCCCCGCCAGCCGCGTCTCAAGGTCGATCGGCAAAGCGCCCAGCAATGGAACACCCATCTTTTTGGCCTCTTCCGCGACGCCGCCGTGGCCAAAGATATGGCTTTCGTGGCCGCAACTGGGGCAAACAAACATCGACATGTTTTCAATCAGCCCCAGAACAGGTGTTTTCAGCGTTGCGAACATGTCGATTGCCTTGCGCGCATCAATCAACGCCACATCCTGCGGTGTTGAGACGACAATTGCGCCGGTGACCTCGCTGCGCTGACACAATGTCAGCTGCACGTCGCCCGTGCCCGGCGGCAAATCAACCAACAGCACATCGAGCTCGCCCCACTCGACCTGACCCAGCATCTGCTGCAACGCACCCATCAACATCGGCCCCCGCCATACGACGGCCTTGCCCTCTTCCAGCATGAAACCAATGGACATCAACGTCACGCCGTGGGCGTGCAATGGAATAATCGTTTTTCCATCCGGCGACGCGGGACGTTTGTTCACGCCCATCATCCGTGGCTGCGACGGTCCGTATATATCCGCGTCCAACAGCCCCACACGCCGCCCTGCCTTGGCCAGAGCAACGGCCAAGTTAGAGGAGACCGTCGATTTGCCGACACCGCCCTTGCCCGAGGCAATCGCCAAAATCCGCTGCACACCAGCGGGTTTGGACGGCCCCTCTTGCGGCTTAGGATGCCCGCCGATCTTCAAGGATGGCGGCGGCGGTTTTTGCGCCTGCGGGCCATGCGCCGTCAGGGCCACCTGAACCTTGGTGACACCGTCCAAAGCCGCGACCGCCTGTTCCGCGGCCTGACGCACCGGTTCCAGACGCCGCGCCATCTCTGGGTCTGCCGCCTCGAGCACAAAACGCACATCGCCGCCGTCGATCTGCAGCGCGCGCACCATGTCGCGCTCGACCAACGTGCCGCCATCCGGCAAAGAAATCCGACTCAGTGCGGACAGGATGTTGTCTTTCGAAATACGCATCTCGACCCCCATTATGGCTCTGCTCTCCTTGAGTATTCGTCCGCGACTTGCAAGAGCCCTGAGCATTTCACGGACATAGCGCCCAAACTTTGGGCGAAAAGCGACGGGTGCTCGGTTTTTGGCTATGCAAATGCTGCATAGCAGAAATGTTTACGCAAACATTGTGCATACGCAGCATCGCCTTACATTGGGGTCAACAGAGGCAAACACATCGGAGAGCCAAGTGGCTTACTCGGCAGAAGAAAAGAGAGATTTAGACTTTATCGGGCGCGCCCTCAACTGGGGTGCAGAAGTTCTGGAGGATGCTGCAGCGCGGCGTATCCAGTACACAGTATTCCGCAACACGTTCCACGAACTGAACGCGTTGTCAGACCGCGAACTGGCCGATCTGGGCTTGGCTCGCAGTGATATCAAGCGTGTCGCGCAGGACGCCGCATATCGCAGGCGCTAAGCAACACGCAACCGAGATCAGGTGGCTCCACCTCCTCCCGGAGCTCCCTGAAATTGGCGGCGGCCTCGTCCTCCTCCCTTGAGGTCGCCGCACCTTTTATTCCGCGTCGCAAGGCGCACAGAGACACCGCAGGCGCCGACCTCCTCCCTTTAGGCGCCAAGGTGAAAAAGACGGCGGTCCCTCCTCCTCCCTGGGATCGCCGTTTCTTTTTTGGGGTGGCCCCACGCGCGTTAACCGTCTGCGCGCATCTCTTGGCTTAGAAACGCCTCTGGGCTGTCGACCTCCTCCAGCCGCTTGCCTTTGATCCACCAAAACCGTGTGCCCACATTGCGCAGAAACTGCCGATCGTGGCTAACCAACAGGCAAGATGCGCCATGCGTGATCAGCTCTGCCTCCAGCGCCTCTTGGCCTTCGATGTCCAAATGATTTGTTGGTTCGTCCAGCAGGTAAAAGTTCGGCGCCTTCAGGCGCAGGATCAGCATCGCCAACCGCGCCCGCTGTCCCCCAGAGAGGGCCGAGATCGGGCCATCTTGCATTTGAATGGCGATGCCCGCCCCCACCAGAACGGCCCGCGCGCGTTGGTCTCCGATATCAAAGTCCTGTGTCACCGCCGCCATCGGCGTGGGCGCGCTGTCCAATTGGCTCAGATGCTGGTCTGAATAGGCCGGCACGACCGACGGCGCACATTTGATCGCACCTGGCTGCCCCTCAAGTGCGCGCGCAATCGCCTGAACCAGCTGCGTCTTGCCCGTGCCGTTCGCGCCCAAAAGAACAATCCGGTCCCCTAAGGTTATCCACTTTTTGCCCGTCCGATAGAGCGGCGTTCCATCCGGGGTCGTCACCTCGACGTCGTCCAGGGTGATCAAGGCCTTGGCATGGGTGCCGCTGTTCGTCAGCTTGATGTCGCCCGCGCTGCGATCCTGGTACGCAGGTTTCGCCGCCGCCTCCATCTTGGCGGCGCGTTCTGTCAGTTGCTTGGTTTTGACCAGCAACAGGTCAGACCCCGAATTGACTCCAAAATTCTTGAGCTTTGCGGCTTGCTTGCGCAATTGCTTGGCCTTGTTGAGGTCATTGGCAAAGCGCCGTTCATCGGCGGCGTCCGCCTCTTCCAACGCGGCCCGCGCCGCTGAAAAAGGCAGGGGAAACACGCGCGAGGCGTCTTCGCGCAAAAAGAGCGTGCGATTGGTGGTTTCATCCAGAAACGCCCGGTCGTGCGAGGTGATCACCACTGGGACGTCGCGCGGCAAAGCAGACAGCCACGCCTGCAAAAGGCCGATCCGCGACAGATCAAGATGGTTTGTCGGCTCGTCAAGGACCAAGACATCCGGCTCCGTCACCCAAGCCGCCGCCAACAAGGCCGTGCGCTGCCATCCGCCACTGAGGCTATGCAGCGGTTGGTGATGCAGCTCATACGGCACGCTCAGCGCATCAAGCGCCACATCTGCGCGCCAGCTTTCGTAATCCGCCTGATCAGGCGGCAAAGCGGCCAGGACCAAGCCGTGCATCGTCAAATCCAGCGCCGGTTCGGGAACATATTGTGCAACATGCCCAACGCGCGCGCCGCGCGCCCAGGTGATGTCGCCCGAGGTTGGCTCCAACGCCCCGGAAAGGCAGGCCAAAAGGGTTGATTTTCCGCGGCCATTTGCGGCCACGAGGCCCAACCGGTCGCCTTTGGACAAGGTCAACGACAAGTTGGAAAAGAGAGGGTCGCCCAGCGTTACGCTCAGCTCGTTGAGGGTGATGATGCTCATGTTGTGCTCTGATCAAAAAGGATGGGTCCGCGCGCTGCGCGGGTTTGGGCTGACCTTTTGGCAGAGTGCTCTTTTGTCAGCCCTGCAAACGCATTCGCAGGGCAAGCCGGGGACCATGCTGAAGACGGCGTGTGATGCGCATGTTCAGCCTTTGCCCTCCTGTTGTGTACGTGATCATCCCCGATAGGTTAACGCCATCGCCCCCGTCACGCAACGGATGCGTTTTTCGTTGTTAACCAATCGTTTAGACAAAAACCCAACGATTCCAACGCTGTCCCCGCGGGGACAGAGAAATAGGTTGGGAAATTTGCCGGGTTGTTGCCGGCCGCCTGATCAAAAAGGGATGTCGTCTGTTCCCGTGACAAAGCGTGACACGACCTTTTTGGAGCCCGCTTTTTCGAACGCGATGTCCAGCTTGTCGCCTTCGATCCCCTCGATTGTGCCATAGCCGAACTTTTGGTGGAACACACGCTCGCCCACGGTAAAGGCGGACACGGCATCCAGATCGATGATCGCGTTCTTGGCCTCGCGCGGCTGACTGACCGGGCGGTCTTGCGCCCGCGCCTGAAGCCGTTTCCACCCCGGAGAATTGTAGACATTCGCCTCGGCCGCGCGGTCGTGCAGATTGGATTGCACGCCCATGCCCGCCGCGCCATAGCCGCCACCGTAAAGACCCGGCGGGGTCAGCACATCGACATGTTCGTCCGGCAATTCATCGATGAACCGCGAGGGCATCGAAGATTGCCATTGCCCAAACACACGCCGGTTGGCGGCAAATGAAATGGTGCAGACCTCTTCGGCCCGCGTGATTCCCACATAGGCCAGGCGTCGTTCTTCTTCGAGACCTTTCAGCCCCTCTTCGTCCATTGCGCGCTGCGATGGGAACAGGCCGTCTTCCCAGCCGGGCAAAAACACCATCGGGAATTCCAACCCCTTTGCCGCGTGCAGCGTCATGATCGAGATTTTCGGCCCATCCGTTTCCTGTTCATTGTCCATGACCAGGCTGACATGCTCAAGAAAGCCCTGCAAATTCTCAAAACTGTCGAGCGCCTTGACCAGTTCCTTGAGGTTTTCCAACCGGCCCGGCGCCTCGGGCGTTTTGTCGTTTTGCCGCATCGTCGTATAGCCGCTCTCGTCGAGGACCTGTTCGGCGAGCTCAACATGCGTGAGATCTTTGGCATCAACCAACCGTCCCCACCGGGACAGATCTTCGACCAATCGCCTAAGCTCCGCGCCGCCTTTGCCTTTGATCAGGCCGCTTTCCACCGCCAATCGGGCGCCGTCGACAAGCGAGACACCATTGGCGCGCGCCGTGGTCTGGATCGTTTGCTGGGCCTTGTCGCCCAGGCCGCGTTTGGGCGTGTTCACAATCCGCTCAAAGGCCAGGTCATCATCAGGCGAGACGACGACACGGAAATAGGCCATCGCATCGCGGATCTCCATCCGTTCATAGAACCGAGGGCCACCGATCACGCGATAGGGCAATCCAATGGTTAGGAACCGGTCTTCGAAGGCGCGCATCTGATGCGAGGCGCGCACCAGAATTGCCATTTCATTCAACGACATCTCGCGCACACCGCGCGTGCCACCTTGCGCGGCTTCGACCTCTTCCCCGACCCAGCGCGCTTCTTCTTCGCCGTCCCAATGGCCGATCAGTCGCACCTTTTCGCCATCGTTTTTGTCTGTCCAAAGCTCTTTGCCCAGCCGGCCCTGATTGCCCCGGATCACGCCAGAGGCCGCAGAAAGAATATGCGGCGTTGAGCGGTAGTTTTGCTCAAGCCGGACGACATGGGCGCCGGGGAAGTCTTTTTCAAACCTCAGGATGTTGCCGACCTCGGCCCCACGCCAGCCATAAATTGACTGGTCGTCATCTCCCACACAGCAGATATTCTTATGCCCGCCCGCCAAAAGCCGCAGCCAGAGATATTGGGCGACGTTGGTATCCTGATATTCGTCGACAAGGATAAAGGCGAACCAGCGTTGGTATTGCGCCAGCACATCGGGGTGCGATTGGAAGATCGTCACCATATGCAGCAACAGATCGCCAAAATCGCAGGCGTTCAGCTCTTTCAGGCGGGCCTGATATTGCGCGTAAAGCTCAACACCTTTGTGGTTATAGGCGCCCGCATCCGCAGCGGGCACTTTGTCAGGGGTTAAGGCTCTGTTTTTCCACCCATCAATGATCGAGCTTAACTGGCGGGCGGGCCAGCGTTTGTCATCGATATTGGCAGCCGAAATCAACTGCTTGAGCAGGCGAAGTTGATCGTCGGTATCGAGGATGGTGAAATTTGACTTGAGGCCCACAAGCTCGGCATGGCGGCGCAGGAGTTTCACGCAAATGGCGTGAAATGTGCCAAGCCAGGGCATGCCTTCGATGGCGTGGCCCAGCATCTGCCCCACCCGGTTTTTCATCTCGCGCGCGGCTTTGTTGGTAAAGGTCACGGCGAGGATTTCGTTCGGACGGGCGCGACCGGTGTTCAAAAGGTGAACGATGCGCGCGGTCAACGCCCGCGTCTTGCCCGTGCCAGCGCCCGCCAGCATCAAAACCGGGCCGTCAAGACGCTCAACCGCTTCTTTTTGGGCGTCATTCAAACCGTCGAGATAGGGCGTCGGCCGCGCGGCCATCGCGCGCGCGGACAGAGAGGCGGCCTCAAAGGCGTCGAAATCTTCACTGCTCGTCATAGCGGGAACAATAGGGCAGACGCGTGCAAAGGGAAAGTCATGTTCTGGTCTTGTTCCAAGGCAAATTTGCCTGTCGCTCAGCCCAATTTTAGGGAAATCAGCACCAACTCGTGCCTCTGGAGGGGGCCCGTTTAACCCTTTGTCAGGTCTTGGCGCGCCATACCCTGCTGCGGGGCTTGTTGGTGAAGGGATTTGGCCATGTTGAGACTTGTTGCGCTGTTGCGGGCTTGCGGAATGCGCGTGTTGTTGTGGCCTTTGGGCTTGTTATCGGCGGCGGCGATTGCGGCTTGGGGCGTTTTGTTTGTGCCGGCGCCCGTGGTCGATTGGATGCTCAAGCAAGACATCACCGATCAGGCGGAATTGTGGAAACGGCGCGTCGTTCTCCATCTTGAGGATGCGGAAAGCACATTTACAACTGGCACAGTCACGCAAGATGACGTGGCTTATCTCGTGTTGTTGCCTGAGGCGTCAGACGTCTATCGCTTCAAGCTCTTTTCGCCTGATGGCACCGTTTTCTGGTCAACCCGCGACACCGACGTCGGCACGACCAACACCAAACCCTATTTTCAGGGCATGGTCGCCCGGGGCGAGGTTTACTATAAGCACGAGGCGAAAGAGACCTCGGAAATTGACGATGTCGAATTGCATTCGAACGCCACGGACCAAACGCAGCTGCATGAAGTGGCCGAGGTTTATACGCCCGTCATGAGCAATGGGCGCTTTCTGGGGGCAATTGAGTTTTACACTGACATCACAGATGTGCGGTCGCGGCTGATATGGCGCGCCCAGGTGGCTCTGACGGTTCTGAGTGGGTTGGCGTTGCTGGCTTTGCTCGCTGTGACCATTGTCATCGTACGGGCCAACCGGGCGCAATATGATGCGCTGCGCGCGCGCACGGATCACGAACGCAAAACGCTGGACAAAGAGCTGCAGATGGCGCGCGAAGTCCAGCTGTTGGGTGAGCTGAATGAATGGCTGCAATCCAGCAAATCGCTGGAAGAGCTGTTCGAGATGGTGTCGAAGTTCCTGACGCATCTGCTGCCGGAAAGTGCGGGCAGTATCTATGTTTATTCCAATTCGCGCGATGTGCTGGACGGGGCAAGTTCGTGGAACGGCGGCGTGCTAAAGGATCGCATCCGGCCCGACGAATGCTGGGGGCTGCGGCGCGGGCGGACCTATCGCTATGGCTCGACCGAGGTGGAGTTTACCTGCGAACACGCCGAGCCCCATGACAAGCAGCCTTACTTTTGCTTTCCGATCCTGGCGCATGGTGAAACCGTTGGACTGATGCACCTCAAAGCGTTGGAAGGCGTCGAGGAAAAGGCGTTTTTGAACAGCCAAAAGTTGGCCCAGCATTGTGCCGAACAGATCAGCATGGCGATTGCAAACGTGCGCATGCGCGACCAGCTGCAAGATCAATCAATCCGGGATCCTTTGACAGGGCTTTATAACCGCCGGCATATGAACGAAACATTGCGCGTGGCCCTTGATCGCTTTCGCCGCGCCGATGAACAGGTCAGCGTCATCTCGATCGACGTGGATCACTTTAAAAAGTTCAACGACAATCATGGTCATGACGCGGGCGATATGGTTCTGCGCGCGGTGGGCGAGGTCTTGATCCAGTCGTGCAAGGCCAACGATGTCGCCTGCCGCCCTGGCGGCGAGGAATTCGCGCTGATCATGCAAGACACCAGTATGGACGCGACGCAAACCCGCGCAGAAGCGGTGCGCAAAGCGGTCGAAGCCATCAGCGTCCGCTATGGGGAAAAAACCCTGCCGCGCATTACGATTTCCGCAGGCGTGGCAATCGCGCCGGATCACGGCACCTTGCCGCAAGATCTTTTGCGGGCCGCAGATGACGCGCTTTACGCGGCCAAAGGCAAAGGGCGCAACCGGGTCTGCGTCGCAGGCGAAACCGACGCGCCCGCGACGCCGCGCATCGCGGCGGAATGAGGCGCGCGCTTGTCTTCCTGACACCAGCGGCACAGACTGCGCGGCATGGATCTCGACGCTCACTATCCGCAGTTCGCCGACCTGGCCCGCAAAGCCAAACGCCGCATTCCAAAATTCGTGTGGGAATATTTGGACAGCGGCACCGGAGACGAGCGTACCAAAGCGCGCAATCGACAGGCGTTGGATCGTTTGGGGTACCTCCCCTCGATCCTGCATGGCGAGGTTGCGCCGGACCTGTCGGTCACACTCATGGGGCAGACATTCGCGCGCCCGTTCGGCGTGGCCCCTTTGGGCATGTCCGGCCTGATCTGGCCGTCAGCCGAGGAGCATCTGGCACAAGCGGCGGCGCGGGCAAAGGTGCCCTATACGCTCTCGACCGTGGCGGCGGCGGCACCCGAAGACCTGGCCGCCCATATCGACGACCAGGCCTGGTTCCAGCTTTACCCCCCGCGCGACCCAGACATTCGCAGCGATATGCTCGCCCGCGCAAAGGCGGCTGGCTTCAAAACATTGGTTCTGACGGTCGACCTACCGGCCCCTTCCCGGCGCGAACGGCAAACCCGCTCTGGCCTGACCCAGCCGCCCCGGATCACCCCGCGCCTGCTGTGGCAGACCCTGCAACGCCCGGCTTGGGCCTGGGGCATGGCGCGCCAGGGGTTGCCGCATATGCGCACGCTCGACGCCTATGTCGATGCACAGGCGCGCGGCCTGCCGTCGACGGCCCATGTCGGCTATCTGCTGCGGGTGGCACCGGACTGGGACTATGTCGCCTGGCTGCGAGACAATTGGGAGGGGCCGTTCATCGCCAAAGGCGTTCTCAAGCCCGAAGACGCGACCCTTCTCGAAGCGATGGGCCTCGACGCACTATGGGTCTCGACGCATGCGGGGCGGCAATTCGACGGCGCCCCGGGTGCAATCGATTGCCTGGCCGATGTGCGCGCGGCAACCAAACTGCCACTCATTTTCGACAGCGGCGTAGAGACCGGCCTCGACATTCTGCGCGCTTTTGGCCTGGGCGCAAATTTCGTCATGCTGGGGCGCGCCTGGCATTTTGCCCTCGCGGCCCTGGGCGCACCGCAGGGGCCAGACCATTTGGTCGACCTGCTCACTGCGGATCTTGTGTCGCAAATGGGCCACCTGAACCTGCCAAATCTGGAGAATGTTCCCCCGCCGCAGCGTCTTTTGTAATGCCTTTCGTTAGGAATCCGTAGAAATGCTGCGCTTGCAAAGTGCTCTACCCAGTTCTACGAGTTTACGCCGTCATAGAAACGTCATACGAGGGCTTCACCACATGACCCGGCGTTACCTTGGGGGACCATCATGCCTGACTTTCGGAAAATCCTGATTGCCAACCGCGGCGAGATTGCGATCCGCATCATGCGGGCAGCCAACGAGATGGGCAAGAAAACGGTCGCTGTTTTCGCTGAGGAAGACAAATTGGGGCTGCACCGGTTCAAGGCCGATGAGGCCTATCGTATTGGCGAAGGCCTGGGCCCGGTTCAGGCCTATCTAAGCATCGATGAAATGATCCGCGTCGCCCGCGAAAGCGGCGCCGACGCCATTCACCCCGGCTATGGTCTTTTGTCGGAGAACCCCGATTTCGTGGAGGCCTGCGAAAAGAACGGCATCACCTTTATCGGCCCCAAAGCGGATACGATGCGCGCCCTTGGCGACAAGGCCAGCGCGCGGCGCGTCGCGATCGAAGCCGGCGTGCCGGTCATTCCGGCGACCGACGTTCTGGGCGACGACATG
>CAZYQC010000041.1:0-30523 GCA_964649815.1 uncultured Rhodobacterales bacterium
ATTCTGGCGATCAAGGGTTTTTCCATCGCCGAGATGGCCGACTTGCGCGAGACCAAACAAGGGACGGTCAAAGCGCAATGCGCGTCAGTCTACAAAAAGGCAGAGGTTGCCGGACGGTTGCAATTGCTGAGTGTCTTTTTGGATGACCTGCTGGCCGATGATCTGGTCGCCGCAACGCGCAGCCCCGCGGCTTGAAGCCATGCGGCGGCGGATTGAGGTCCGCCCAAAGTGATGGCCCAAGCTGGTTCAGTCGGGGCGGACAACAGAACCTGCGGCGACGTTTGTGCTGAGCCACCAGACATTGCCATCCGGTGCGGCGAAAGCGCCGCGGCGGTCGCCGTCGCCTTGTTCTTGCATCTCTTGAACAAGCGTGCCGCCTGCATCGAGGGCTTGCGCCAATAGCGCGTCCGGGTTCGGGACGTAGAGATGCACGTGGCTTGGCGATTGTCCCGGCGCTTTGCCCAGCATGATGACGCTGTCCCCGATGCGAGCCTCGCCGTGCGTAACAGAGCCGTCCGAGCCGGGCATGAGCCGCAGTTTCTCTCCCCCAATCGCCTGAGCCAGAAAAGCGATCGCAGCTTCGACGTCTGGCACCATGAGATAGGGCGAGAGGTCGGTGTAGTTTGGAGGCTTGTAGCTCATGCCGTGACCTTTGCGACAAAGCGGCGGATGGCGGAGAAATACTGCTCGGGCTGATCCGCTTGCAGCATGTGGCCCGCGTTTTCGAAACAGATGTATTCGCTGTTCGAAAGGGTTGCGTGGATATGCTCGGAAAAGACGGCGGGCATGATCGGATCGCTGTCGCCCGCCATGATCAGCGTTGGGCAATCGACGCGGGCCAGACCATCGGTAAAGTCAAAACGACCTTGTTCGTTTTTGGGGCCGTTGTAATGCATCGCGATGGGGTTTTTGATGATCATCCGCTGCATCATATCGGGATCGGGTGAACGGACCGAGTAAAGCGGCAGACAGGTTTCGAAATAGGCCTGTCGGCGTTCGGGGCTTGGGTCTGACCAATAGGCTTGGGCCACGTCTTTTGCCGTGGCGCCGCCGATGCGGCCAAATGCTTGGTAGATTTCGTCAAAGTCCGTTCGGGCGGCCGTGCTTGACAGGATCAACGCGCCAGCATGGTCCGGGTGTCGTGTCGCATAAGCCTGGGCGACGACGCCGCCCCAAGAGGCGCCAAAGACAATGGGTTTCGAAATACTCAGCACGTCGCAGAGCGCGCGCACATCGTCACCCCATTTTGCGAGGGTCCAGTCTGCGGGGCTTCCGTTGTCGCTGCGTCCGTTGCCGCGTTGATCGACGTACACGATTTGGCAAAGGTCACTCAGCTGGGAAAAGGCCGGTTTGTAGATCGAATGATCGGCGCCAGGCCCGCCGTGCAACAGAATCAGCGTCGGCTTTTCGCGCATCAGCGGGCCATCGGGCACAAGACCTGCGCCTTCGATATCGACGAACATTTTGATACCATTCACGAGAACATGCATTGGCGTGGCCTTTTATTGGGTTTGGGGTGGGAGCGGGCTTTAGTAAACCGCGCGCCCGCCAGATTGGTCAAAGCAAAAACCGGTTGTGAAGCTGGCCTCGTCAGAGGCAAGAAAGCAGGCCATTGCGGCGATCTCATCCACGGTTCCAAAGCGTCCCATCGGGATTTTCGAGAGCATAAAGTCGATATGCTCTTGGGTCATTTGATCAAAGATCGCCGTCTGCACGGCGGCAGGGGCGATGGCATTCGCCGTCACACCGCTTTGGGCGAGCTCTTTGCCAAGGGATTTGGTCAATCCTATGACGGCAGCTTTGGATGCGGAATAGGCCGGAGCGTTCGGGTTCCCGTCCTTGCCCGCGATAGAGGCGATATTGACGATCCTGCCCCACCCTTTGTCCCGCATGATGGGGGCTGCCGCGCGGCAACAGTAGAAGATTGCGTTGAGATTGAGGTCGTGGACCTTGAGCCAATCGTCAATCGGATAGTCCCAGGTTGTCGTGTTGGGGCCGGTAATTCCGGCAGAGCACACCAGGATGTCCGGCGCCGCCTGGGTCATCGCCTGAGCGACCTCGGCGGCGTTGGTCACGTCGACGCGGTTGGTTGATATGTTGGCGTGATCGATGGCCGCCAAGGCATCGGCGTCGATGTCCCATACTTCGACCTGGCCGCCTTCGGCGGCGATCCGTGTTGCGATGCCATAGCCCAAACCAGCGGCACCGCCGGTTACAACCGCACGACGGTTTGCGAAACGGTTTTCAAAGATCATACAATGTCCTTTGTGGCGAATGTCATGATGTGAATATGGCGCAAGAGCCCATCGTCCGGGGTAACGGCACGCTCTGGCACAAAGCCCTGGCTTTGCCAGAAGGCTTGGCCTTTGGGATTTACGTCAAGCGGAGTGACACGGATGCAAGGCGCGCCATCGGCGCGCGCCAAGCCAATCACATGTTGCGCCATACGCGCGCCCAGGCCTTGCCTACGGATCGCGGGATCCAAGAGGAGCAATCCCATGTACCATTCGTCAGGGGCGTAATAGCCCTTGAGAAAGGTCACGAACGCATTCAGGGAGCCGTCGTCGCGCGGCGATCCCAAAGCGTAGATTTGAGATGGCGGAACCTGTGGCGGGGCGTCGCAAAGAAGCGCGCGTGCAATTTCGGCATCCGGTTGGCGTTGGTATTCGACGGACACATAATCGGCGGCCCGCTGGCAGAGGTCCAACACCCGATCAGCATCGTCGGGATATCGCAGGGGGACAAGGTTATCCATGATGGGCTGCGACCGTTTTCAATTGGGAAAACCCGTACAAAGCCTCAAAGCCTTTTTCGCGCCCGTGACCGGATTTTCCGATCCCTCCGAAGGGCAATTCGACCCCTCCGCCTGCGCCATAATTGTTGATAAAGATCTGGCCCGCCTTGAGCGCTTTGGCGGCGCGCATTTGGCGGGCGCCGCTGTCGGTCCAGATCGCGGCGACAAGGCCGTAATCTGTGGAATTTGCGATCTCGATGGCCTGGGCCTCGGTGTCGAAGGGGATCAAGACCTGGACAGGTCCAAAGATTTCGTCGCGGGCAAGCGGGTGGTCGGGCGGCACATTGTCCAAAAGCGTTGGAAGCACATATGCGCCGGTGTCAGGGGCGTTTTGCATAACGCCCGTCCCTGCCGTGTCGAGGCCGCCTGCCTGGGCGAGAAATCCGTTCACGATATCGCGCTGACGATGCGAGATCATGGGGCCGACGCGTGGATCATCCAGGGCCGGACCGACCGTGAGCCCGGCATAAGCTGTGGCCATGCGGTCGCGGACCGCGTCGTATACGCCGCGCTGCACCAAAATACGCGAGGAGGCAGAGCAGGTTTGACCTGCATTCTGGATCCCGGCATTGACGAGAAACGGCAAGGCGGCATCGAGATCGGCATCCTCGAAGACAAGTTGCGGTGATTTCCCGCCCAGTTCGAGCGTCACGGGCACGACATTGGCGCCCGCGGCCTGCTGGACCAGAGCGCCGGTGCGGACCGATCCGGTAAAGCTGACGTGGTGAATGCCAGGATGGCCTGCGAGCGCGGCACCAGCCTCGGCGCCAAGGCCGGGCACAACGTTCAGCGCACCTGCAGGCAATCCGGCCTCTTGGCAGATACGGGCGAAGGCAAGCGCGGTCAGGCAGGCCTCTTCTGCGGGTTTCAAAACGCAGGCATTGCCCATTGCAAGAGCGGCGCCCACAGAGCGGCCGATGATCTGCATCGGGTAGTTCCAAGGCACGATATGCCCGGTCACGCCATGTGGTTCGCGCAGGGTGTAGACGGTGTAGCCATCGAGATACGGAATGGTTTCTCCCATCACTTTGTCGGCGGCGCCACCGTAGAATTCGAGGTAGCGCGCCAAGGCGATGGCATCGGCACGGGCCTGCGACAGCGGTTTGCCGACATCATGTGCTTCGAGTATGGCGAGCTGGTCGACATGGTCGAGCACTTTGCGCCCGATATCCGTCAAAATGCGCCCCCGTTCGAGTGCGGTCATCCGACCCCAGGCGCCGTCACGGGCGGCATGAGCGGCGGCGACGGCTGCGTCAATGTCGGCGGCTGTGCCTTTGGCGATATGGGCCAGGGTGCTGCCGTCGGAAGGGTTTACGAGTGGCAATGTCGCCTCGGTCGCGCGCCAAGTGCCGCCGATCAGAATGTGGGATGGGTCAAACCAATAGGGTTGGGACATGCGGCGGCCTCATTTGGGTTCGGATTGCCTGCGGCCATCCGACCGAAGCGAGGGGCTGCGCCCCTCGCGCTCCCCCGAGTATTTTTGTCCAAAAGAAGAGGAGTTGCAAAGAGGATGCGCGCGGAGGGGCGCATTTCATTGGGAAGGGTCGGTTGGATGGTGAGATTTCGCGATCACTCGGCGGCGGTGATCTGGGGTAAGACCGGAGCAGCGGCGATGAGCGCTTGGGTATAGGGGTGCTGTGGGGCGGAGAAGACCTGTTCGGTTGGTCCAGCTTCGACGATTTCGCCTGATTTCATGACGAGCACGCGGTCGGTGACGGAGCGCACAACACTGAGGTCGTGGCTGATGAAGAGATAGGTGAGGTCATATTCGCGGCAGAGATCCGCGATGAGATCGAGAATTTGAGCGCGCACGGAGACGTCGAGGGCGCTGACGGCTTCGTCAAAGAGGATGAGCTGTGGGCGTATGATGAGCGCACGCGCGATCGCCAGGCGTTGGCGTTGACCGCCGGAGAATTGGTGCGGGTATTTGCTTGCGTCCTCGGGTTTGAGGCCAACGGCTTGGAGCATCTCGGCGATGAGGTCTTGGCGGGCTTGGCCTTTGGGGGGTGAATCGAGGAGGTGGAAGGGCTCGGTGATGAGGCGGGCGACGGTGTGGCGGGGATTGAAGCTGCCGAAGGGGTCCTGGAAGACGACTTGCATCATGCGGCGCACGGCCAGATTAGGCTTGCCAGCGGAGAAGACCGGGGCGCCACCGAGGGTGATGGCGCCGGATTGAACGTCTTCGAGGCCAAGGATGGCCCGGGTGAGGGTCGATTTTCCGCAGCCGGATTCGCCAACAAGACCCAACCGTTCGCCACGCTGGATGTCAAAGCTGACATTGCGCACGGCGCGAAAATGGCCGGGCGCTTGGAAGAGGCGCGTGCGTGGCAGGCGATAATCGCGCGAGACATTCTGGACCTGGAGCAAGGGTTGGTCTGCGGCAGTCTCGGGGAGGTTCACCTGATGCGAGGAAGCGGCGAAGAGCATCTTGGTGTAGGGATGCTGCATGTTGTGCAAGAGATCTTGCGTTGCCCCGGTTTCGACAATCTCGCCGTGTCGCATCACGACGATGCGGTCGGCCATATCGGCAACGACGGCGAGGTCATGGGTGATCATCATCAGGCCCATGCCGTCTTCGCGGGCGAGGCGTTGCAAGAGTTCGAGGATCTGAGCTTGGGTTGTGACGTCGAGCGCTGTCGTCGGCTCGTCCGCGATCAGCAGTTTCGGGCCGCAGGCAATGGCCATCGCGATAACGACACGCTGTCGTTGGCCGCCTGAGAGCTCGTGCGGGAAGCGGGAAAGTGGGAAGCGGTCTTGGGGCAGGCCGACGCGGTCCAGCACGCGCGCGGCCTCGGCTTCGGCATCCAGATCGGGGCGGTGCAGGCGAAGCGTCTCAGCCACTTGGGCGCCGATGGTTTTGACCGGGTTCAGCGCGGTCATCGGCTCTTGGAAGACCATTCCGATCTGATCGCCGCGGATCGCGCAGAGCGCGGGTTCGTCCAGGGCCAAGAGGTTGTTGCCGTCAAACAGGATCTCGCCGCTTGCTTGGGCTCCGTCGGGCGCGAGGCCCATTACGGCGAAGGCCGTCATTGATTTGCCCGATCCGCTTTCCCCAGTGACTGCGAGGATTTCGCCTTCGGCAATGTCGAAGCGGACGGTTTTGAGCACCCTTTGTCCGTGGATCGAAAGGTCGAGGTCACGAATGGAAAGCAGGCTCATGACCTGGCCTCGCGCAGCTTTGGGTCGAGCCAATCGCGCAATCCATCGCCCAAAAGGTTGAGGCCCAACACGGTCAGGATGATAGCGCAGCCGGGAATGAGAGCCATATGCGGGGCGATTGAGACGAGGGTTTGAGCATCGGCCAGCATGCGGCCCCAGGACGGCGTTGGAGGCTGGGCGCCCAGGCCCACATAGCTGAGCGCGGCCTCGGCCAAAATACCCAAGGAGAATTGGATCGTGCCTTGGACAATAAGCAAATTGGCGATGTTGGGCAGGATATGTTCGACCGAGATATGCGCGCGGGTCTTGCCCGCGACGCGGGCGGCCAGGATGAATTCCCTTTCCCAAAGGCTGAGCGCACCGCCGCGCGCGACACGGGCAAAGACGGGGATGTTGAATATGCCGATGGCGATGATGGCATTGACCGCACCGGCGCCAAGAATGGCGGTGATGAGAATGGCGATGACGAGTGAGGGGAAAGCGAAAACAAGATCGTTGCCGCGCATGATGATCTCGTCCGTCCAGCCGCCTTTGTTGGCCGCAGCCCACAGGCCCAAGGGTACGCCGAGGCCAATTCCGATGCCCACTGCCACAAAGGCCACGGCGATAGACGTGCGGGCGCCGACCATAATCATCGACAGAATATCGCGCCCGAAGTGGTCCGTTCCGAGCAAATGCGTGCCAGATGGTGTTTGCAATTTGTCGGGGATGTTCAGCGTCGTGTGGTCAAATGGGGTCCAGACGAATGAGACCAGGGCCGCAATGACCACCAAAGAGGACAAGGCGGCCCCTAGAAACAGGTTTCGCGTCATCGGCAGGCCGCCTTTTTGGCGATGCGAGCCGGTTGGCCGGAAGATGGTGCGCGCTGATTGAGGCTCATACGCCGCAGGTTAGGCGCAGGCTGCGGATGGGTCCATAGGGCATCGCGTGCGGTGCGGGCTATGTGCCGCGCGATGTCCAAATCATTGTCAAACAGCAGCAAAGCCCGAGACAGGCGAAGGCTGTGACCAAGGGCAGGATGGTGCCGTTAAAAGCAGCACCGACGAGTGCAGCCAAAGGCAGGGATAGGATGATCGACAATGATCCGACAAATGCCGCGCCAAGACCTGCGATATGGCCCAAGGGTTCTAACGCAAGGGCGTTCAAATTGCCGAAGGTGATGCCGATGCAGAAAAAGGCGCAGATTTGCCAGGCGATGAACCACGGAAGCGGCGGAACGCCGTCTTGCCAGTAAAAGATCAATCCGAAGGCAAAGGACAACAACGTCACGCCCCAAAAAGCGATGCGTGTCAGACGCTCCATGCCCAAGCGCATCACGAGCGAAGCGTTGACGAGGGCTGCGACGCCAATTGCGGCGGCAGCAAGGGCGAAATAGAGCACGAAGAGATCGCCAACGCCAAAGACGTCGGAAAAGATTTGCTGGGCAGATCCGAGGTATCCGATGAAAGCTCCGAAAATCAGGCTGGCGGTCAGCGTGTAGCCAAGGGCGACCCGGGTGGCCAAAACCTCTTTCAAGCCGTGCCACAGGTCGCGCAGGCGAAAGGGGCGGCGCTTTTCCGGTGGCAGGGTTTCGGGCTGGCGCAGCACGAACCAGATGCTTGCCACGACGGCAAAGGCGATCAGGCCCCAAAAGGTCGAGGTCCAATCGCCGAAATAGAGCAGACCTTGGCCCATTGCCGGCGCGAGCATGGGGACCAGAATGAAAATGGCGGACACGATCGACAGGATCTGGGCCATCTTGCGCCCTTCATATTCATCTCGCACCAGGGCGAGGGCGACGATACGAGGGGCAGAGGCGCCAAAGCCTTGCAGCAAGCGGCCCAGCAACATCATTGTCCAAGTTGTCGCGACGATCGAGAGAAGTGCGCCCAGAACGAAGACCACATAGCCCGCGACGATCACCGGTTTGCGGCCAAAGGTGTCTGACAAAGGGCCCACGACGATTTGCCCCGTGGCCATACCCAAAAAGAAGACCGTGACGATGTAATGCACGTCATTTTCATGCGCGACGTCAAAGTCTTCGCCAATCTGAGACAGGGCAGGAAGCATCATATCGGTGCCCATCGCGACAATGGACGTCAGCAGTGCAACGAGCGTGACGTATTCCGCGAATGACAATCGCGGACGCGATGGTGACGACATATGTGTTTGTTCCGAAGCCTTTGCCCTTGGTCTAGGTAAGTTCTGTTTGGAAGGCCAGATGCCTTAAACGCGCAGGCTATGTGCGGGATCGCAAACGGGGGTCGACCGCGGCATAGGCAAGGTCCACGGCAAAGTTTACCACGATCACGGCAAAGACCAGCAACATCGTCACGCTTTCGACAACGATGAGATCGCGAGCAGAGATGGATTGGAAGATCAGGCGCCCGAGGCCGGGAAGGTAGAAGACCTGTTCAATGATAATGCCACCCGCGAGTAGGAACGAAAACTGCAATCCGATGATCGTCAAAACAGGGATCATCGCGTTGCGAACACCGTGACGCCAAAGGGCTTGTCGCGGGGTTAGGCCTTTGGCGCGGGCGGTGCGCATGTAATCTTCGCCGATCACGTCGATCAAAGCGGATCGCATGACGCGCGCCAGAATGGCCGCCTGTGGCAAGGCCAAAGCGACGGCAGGCAAGGTGAGAGACTTCATTGCGGCGAAAAACCCCTGGTCCCAGCCCACAAAGCCACCGGCGCTGAACCAACGGAGGTTAATGGCAAAGACCAGTACCAGCATCATGGCAAACCAGAAATTCGGTATCGCGACGCCAAGCTGCGTGGCACCCATGACCGAAACATCGCCTGCTTTGCCGCGACGGGCCGCGGCGTAGATGCCGGCGGGAAAGGCCACCAGTGTCGATAGGGCAAGAGCATACAAGGCAAGCGGCAAAGAGACCCAAAGGCGCGCGGCGATCATCTCGGCCACTGGCGTGCGGTACTGGTAAGACATGCCGAAATCGCCAACCAGCATGCCACCAACCCAATCGAGGTATCGCTGCCATTTCGGCACGTCCAAACCAAGCTCTGCGCGCAGCGCCGCAAGCGTGTCTTCTTGCGCGTTGATGCCCAGCATAAAACTGGCTGGATCACCTGGTGCGATCTCGATCACGGCGAAAATTACCAGCGAGGCGATGGCCAGACTGATGATCAAAGAAAGGAGCCGTTTGAGCGTGTAGCGCAGCATGAGACGCAGGTTAGTCAGCCCACGCGCCTGGGTCCAGCATCCTTGCTGCGTGACGCCGAGGGTTGCTTGCCATCATCAATCAACCATATGGTTGACTGATAGCGAGAATCGCATTATTCCACCATCAGGTTGAACGAGAAATGACATCCGCCCTGAATGACATCTTCAAAGCTGCAAGCGATCCAACGCGGCGGGAAATTTTGACGTTGTTGGCCCAGAACGGGCCGATGCGCGTCACTGAGATCCACAGTCAATTCTCAGCCAGCCTGAATGCGGTCTCCAAACACATCAAAGTGCTGGAGAAGGCGGGGCTTGTGTCCCGTCGCACAGAGTGGCGCGAACATCTGATCGAAGTTCGGATGGAGCCTCTGCAGGAGATCGACGACTGGTTCGCCGCATTGCGCTCCATCTGGGCGCTGAGGCTTGACGCGCTTGAGGCGCTGATAACGGAGAAGGAAACAGACGATGAGTGATCTATCGCTAGAGGTCGAACGGGTAATCAACGCGACGCCAAAAGCCATTTTTGAAGCCTGGCTTGATCCCAAGATGTTGCAAAAGTTCATGATGCCGGGGGCGGATATGAGTGTACCCTCCACATCGAGCGACCCGCGCGTGGGCGGTCGGTTTGAAGTGGTGATGCATGTAAACGACCGGGATCTGCCGCATGGCGGGACATATCTGGAAATTTCGCCGCATGAACGGATTGTTTTCACGTGGGAAAGTCCGTTCAGCCGCGAAGACAGTGAAGTGACGGTTTCGTTAGCGCCTGCAAGCGATGGGACCAAAGTGACCTTGTCGCATATTCGCTTTATGGACGAAGAACGCCGCGACAATCACCAAATGGGCTGGACCAGAATTCTTGAGGTGCTCGAGACTACGCTGGCGGCTTGAGAATATCCTGCAACCGCTCTGGCTGGCCTGCCAAGGTCGCCAGAGCCAAAGACCGAACAGTTTCGAGGTAACAATCCTGGGGCCAGCCGCACCCTTGGGTCAGTTGCTCCCAATTTCTGACGGACAACAATGTCCAGAGCAGGTCGGTGGCCTGTTTTGTATCGATCGTTGGCGGCAGGATTTTGTCGCGCGCCAGCGCATCGACCGCAGCGGCGCATCCTTCGCGCATATCACGCATCCGCTCATCCCAAGCCTCTTTTGCGTCGGCATCTGTATCGCTGATGGCGATCAAAGCGCGCGCGACGGGATAGATGATGGGGATATAGCTGGCCCAAGCGGTGACAAATGCGTCCAACCGCGCCGGTCCATTCGGCGCCGAGCGGCTTGGCGCCAATCGTTGATCTATGTCGTTTTGCTGATCTTGTAGTTTGGTCGCAGCCACCAAAAGATCCAGCCGATTGTCGAAATGCAAATAGACGGCCTGTCGAGATATCCCAGCCTTTTGCGCAAAGTCCGACATGCGTGGCAGTTTCTCTGGTTGAGCCTCTAACAGCGCCAAAGCGCCTTCCAAAATTTTTGTGCGGGTATCGCGTTCGTTGCTTGACATGGTGTCAATCTAGCGCTAGTTGACACCATGTCAATTGACACAGTGTCAAGTGAACAGCTTTCGAAACAGGAGCAAAGAGATGGCAAAGAGAATTTTCATTTGGGTGGCCCACCCCAGGGCGGGATCGCTGTGTGCGTCGATGGCGGACGCCTATGCCGCAGAGGCCAAAAAGAATGGCGCAGAGGTGCGTCGCATGGATCTAAGTGACATGCAGTTTGCAGCCGACTTCGAAGGCTACACCGGCCGCAGAAAAGAGCTGGAGCCAGATTTGGTGGCTTGGCAAGAGGGGATCAAATGGGCCGAGCATGTCGTATTCCTGCACCCCTATTGGTGGGGCGCGATGCCAGCACAAGCCAAAGCGGTTTTAGACCGGGCTTTGGTTCCCGGCTTTGGGTTCAATTACATCGATGGCAAGCTGATGACGTGGGACAAATACCTTACCGGAAAAACTGCGGATGCCATCATAACATCCGACACGCCACCTTGGCTTGATACGTTGGTGTACCGCCGGCCCGCGCGACGGGTGATCCGAAATCAGGTGTTCAAATTTGTCGGAATGGTGCCGCGCAAGATCGTTCAGTTCGGATCTGTAAAAATGGCGAACCACGCCAAAATCGCTGGTTGGATCAATTCAGCGGGTCGGTTGGGCTCAACGGCGGCGGCAGGGTGATGATTATGGAAAATGTGATCATGCTGGCCGCAATCGTGACGGCCGTGAACGCTGGTGTTTTTCTGGCGTTCTCAGACTTCATCATGCCCAGTTTTGCGACTGCGTCTGCATCGACAGGCCGTGAAGCGATGCAAGCGATCAACACCCGCGTTTTGCGATCCGTTTTCGTCTATTCCCTCATGTTGATGGGCCCGGTCGCCTTGGCGTTGGCAGGTTGGGCTTGGCTGAACGACGCACCACTGATCGTGGCGGGGGGCTTGATCTATGCCCTAGGCGTGGTTGGCGTGACGATGTTCGGCAATGTGCCTATGAACAACAGATTGGATCGCGGCGCAGAGGCGGCGTCTTATTGGCCAACCTACCAAGAGGGTTGGACCCGCTGGAACCACGTCCGGACAGGCGCGAACATCCTTGCAGCGATCTGTCTCGCGATTGGTGCCCTGCATGTCTGACGGCAAGCGGGTTTGGAAGGGCCGATCCGGGTGCCACGCGAAATACGATGCAAGCACGGGGGCGGCCATCCGCGCGTTCAGCGCAGAGGGTTGCCCGCATGCCTGGAAGTGCAAAGCTCTCAAGGCATAAGGTGTGATCGATAGGTTTCTTACGGCAGCTCGCCAGAGAGTTGGTTGTACTTTTGACTAAACTGACTCCAGCTCCGAAAGCCGTGCTGAGCCGCGAGATTGCCAATTGTCACGCCTTGATCCAACACTTGCCGAAGGGCGCGCCGTACAGAATAACGCCGCAGATGCCGCTGGTAGCCGGTCACGCTGAGTGAAATGACAGGCTCAACACTTGGCTAAATGCCTGAGGGGCGTAGGCTTGGTCGGCGGTAGGGCTCTGTGCGGGTGACAAACGATCAGCCGATTGACCAAGCAAAGGTCCGCAAGCCGTTATTTCGCCTCGGCGCGCGTGCGGCCTTATTGGTCCCAAGGTTCAGGCGACCCCTTGTTGGCGCGCCGTTTTCGGTTAGCTAAAGGCCCATGTTGAACGCGCCGCTTTTTCTGGGCTCAGAGATTTATCGACATTCGTCCTATGGGCATGCGCATCCGCTGCGCATTCCACGGGTGTCGACAGTGATGGACCTCAGCCGCGCGCTTGGATGGTTGAACACGGCGAATTTTCGGACTTCTCCGCGCGCCAAGGCCAAGGCCATCTCGGTCTGGCACACGCCGGACTATCTCGCTGCGCTTCAGGCTGCCGAGGCGACGCAATCCGTGTCCGAAACGGTCAAGTCGCGCCATCAGATCGGCACGCATACCAATCCGGTTTTCCCCGAAGTGTGGCGGCGTCCGGCCACGTCGGCGGGCGGGTCGCTTTTGGCGGGCGAGCTGTTGCGCCACGGTGGTGTGATCTATCATCCGGCGGGCGGTACGCATCATGCGTTTCCTGATTACGCCGGAGGGTTTTGCTATCTGAACGATCCGGTGCTTGCGATGCTGTCGCTCAGGCGAAATGGCGCGCGCCGCATCGCTTATGTCGATATTGATGCCCATCACCCCGACGGCGTGCAGCATGCCTTTGGGTCTGATGGCGAGACATTGCTGATCTCAGTTCACGAAGAAAGACTGTGGCCACGGACAGGTGTTATCGATGATGACGGAGGCGGGTTTGCCTATAACCTGCCTGTGCCACGGGGCTTGAACGACACTGAAATGGAGATGATCCGGCAAGAGTTGATCATACCGCTAGTGCGCGGTTTTGAGCCGGACGCAATTGTCCTGCAATGTGGCGCGGACGCGGTCGAGGATGATCCGCTGGCGCATTTGTCCCTGTCCAACACTGCCCATTGGAGCGTGGTGGCCGAGTTGATGCCGCTCGCGCCGAGGTTTCTTGTTTTGGGGGGCGGAGGGTACAATCCTTGGAGTGTCGGACGCCTTTGGACCGGCGTTTGGGCCACGTTGAACGGCTTTGACATACCGAAACGCCTGCCGCGTGAGGCCGAAGACATTTTGCGCGGCCTGCGGTTTCCGGGCAACCGACGTGGCCGAAACCCACCAGACCATTGGTTCACGGCTTTGCGCGATGATCCAAGGCCAGGACCGATACGCAATGAAATCAACGATCGGGTCCGGCACCTCAAATCGCGAAGATCAGCGTAGGGAGGCCTTGCCAAAGTGGCGGAAATGGCATCGCATGCCGAGGATCGGTCCCCAAGTGTTCGGAGGTGGCATGCCTGTCAATTATGTCGATACCGCTGTCGCAAAAGAAGCATCCGGTATCCGCGTCTCTTTCGTAAGCAATGTGCCAAGCCCCTGGGGCGAGGCGGTCAAGGCGATCCTGCATGTCAAAGGGCTAGACTACCTGGCCTTTCGCCTGGATACGCAAGACACAGAGCAGATCGCATGGACCGGGCATGAAAGCGCGCCCGTTTTGCTGAACGATGACGACGCAGCCTTGTCTGGGTGGGTCGATATCTTGCTTTTTGCTGAACAGAAGGCGCCAACACCGCCTCTTTTGCCGTCAGATCCCGAACAGCGCGCGTTTGCTTTGGGCTTGTCGCACGAGTTGATCGGCGCGCAAGGGCTGGCTTGGGCGCGGCGGGCGCAACAAATTCACGGCGGGTTGACGGGTGGCTCTGGGTTTTCGCCAGGTGTCAGCGCCTATTTGGCCGCAAAATATGGCTACACGCCCCAGATTGGCGCCGCGGCTGAAGGGCGCGTGGTGGCATTGCTGACCATGCTTTCGAACCGGCTTAAACATCAGGCAGAGCTGGGGCACGCCTATTTGCTTGGGTCTGCGATGACATGCGTTGATATTTACGCGGCGACGACATGCGCGCTTTTCGCGCCTTTGCCAGAAGCCGATTGTGCGATGCGGGCCTCAACACGCGCGATTTTCGAAGACGTTTCTCCGGCCATTGCCACGGCTCTTGATCCGGTCTTGCTGGCGCATCGTGACCGCATGTACCGCGATCACTTAGAGCTGCCTCTCGCGCTGTGACCCAAAAGGCTTACGGATCGTAATCCGCATCTGTCACTTTATCGAGCCATGTCGCAGGCGCACCATCCACCGCTTGCTGCATCGCAAGATGTGTCATTGCGGTGTTTGGTCCGGCGCCGTGCCAATGTTCCACATTTGGCGGGATCCACACCGTGTCGCCGGCGGTGATTGTTTGCGGGCTTTCGCCGCGCAGGCAAACGCGACCGGCCCCTGACGTGACATGCAAGGTTTGACCAAGCGGATGGGTGTGCCAGGCCGTTCTTGCACCGGGTTCGAAATGAACAATCAATGCAACGACATTGGCCGGGTCAGGCGTGTTGATCACCGGATCTTGCCAAACGGTCCCGGTGAAATACGCGTCGGGGGCGCGTTGTGTCGGTCGGCTTCCTGCGGGGAAAATCTGCATTTCGGTCTCCTATTCGATGCTCCGACACTCAGGCTCGCCACGTATCGCCTGACCTTTGGAGGTGAGCGTCAGTTTGCGACCCTCGGGCGCTTGCTGAGGTAAGTCTGTCAAACTGGGCGCGGCAGGGCCAGCCCATACTGCAGGCGCGGGGCAGATGTCTTTAGCTGTCAGATGTCCAGAGCACCAGATTGCTTTGTTTGCCTGCCGCCGCAAAGTCAGGCAATCGGCGCAGAGACGCCCGCAGATCGTCTGGCAAATGACGCGCCAGATCATCGGACAGGATTGTATCCACGCCCAACGATTTAGCGGCCCCTTCGATCCGGGCGGTGGTGTTCATCGTGTCGCCCAGCAAGGCGATCTCTTTTTTCCAGTCACCAATCTCTCCAGCTGCGACCTGGCCACAGTGAATGGCGACCCGTAAGCGAGGCTCGTGGTCGTAGCGCTTTTGGTAAAACGCCATCCGTGCGCGCAGCGCTTTGTGCATCTCTTCGGCGCAGATGACGCAGAGGCCTGTTTCCGTGCCGCGTTTGACTGGCCAAGTTACAATGACCTCGTCACCCACATAGCGATGGACATCGCCCCGCGTGATCGCGATGGCGGCGGCGACGTCTTGATAGACATCGCTAAGAAAGCGATGAAACGTCAGCTCTCCGACTTTTTCTGCAAAAGCAGTCGATCCGACCACATCTGCGAAAAGCACAACGCGATTTTCCAACCGCGGGCGGTGGTAGCGCCCGGTGAACAGCGACACCGTCGCCTCGCGTCCCAAAAGCCGGATCACTTCCACCACAGTCGAGATCGCCAAAGCAATTAGAACCGATGTGCCGAAGGCGAGGCCAAAATCGGTGTCCTCCCACATCGGGGGCGCATCCGTGACAAGGCTAGGCACCGACAGAGCAAGGGTGATGACCGCGATATAGATGGCACCGCGCAGCAGGGCCAAAACCACAGGTGGCAAGCGCCGGGTGATCCGAAACTTGGGGTTAGACAGCACCCACATCTCGGACGCGGTACACCCCAGCCCGACCGTAAGCCCGATCAAGGACCCGTCCCAGGCGTCTTCCCACACATTGTCGCCTTTGCTTTGGATCAGGCCAATGACGGCGCCGATCAACAGCGAATTGATCACAATGATCGTGTTGACGCGCAGGGTCCGCGCAGTGATTGGAGACATCGTTACACCAAAGGCCTGTGACTGGTCGGAGCTTTGCTGAAGAGGGACAGTGGCTCAAAAAAGGGCCCGCGTGGGGCCCCTTTTCCTAGCGATATGGCAAGGCCTATTCCCAGCTGACTCCGGTGAGGTCGTTCGCCTGGGTTGGTGCGTTCGCCCAAAGACCTTTGACGCCAGCCTTGGCAACAGTCAAAGCGGCAAGCTGGAACAAGTATCCGTTCACAGCATCATCCGCGATCATCCGCTGCGCTTTGCCCAGCATCTCGGCCCGCATCTCAGGATCTGTGGTGCCGTTGAGATCAGTCATCAGGGTTTGGAAATCTGCATTGTCGTACTGGAAATAGTACTCAGGGTTTGCGTAAATCCCGATGTCCATCGGCTCGGTGTGGCTGACGATTGTCAGGCCAAAGTTCTTGCCTCTGAACACGGTCTCGAGCCACTGCGCCCATTCAACATTGGTGATTTCCGCCTTGATGCCGACTTCTGCCAGTTGGGCTGCGATGATCTCGCCACCGCGGCGCGCATAGGACGGGGGCGGCAGGTGCAACGTTGTTTCAAAACCATCTGCAAAGCCCGCCTCGGCCAGCAAAGCCTTAGCCTTGGCAGGGTCATAAGCGCTTTGGCCTGTCAGGTCGACATAGGCTGGGTTGTGCGGCGCAAAATGCGTCCCGATCGGCGTGCCGTAGCCAAACATGGCGCCATCAATGATCGCTTGACGATCAATCGCATGCGCTACGGCCTGCCGCACTTTGACGTTGTCGAACGGTGGCATCTTGTTGTTGGTCGACAGGATCGTTTCACCTTCGGTCGAGCCAACCAAAACTTGGAACCGCGGGTCGGCTTCGAACTGTGGCAGGTTCTCAGGGGCAGGGAAGCCAGAAAAGACATCGACATCCTCGGCCATCACGGCAGCAAAAGCAGCGGTTGGGTCAGAGATGAACTTAAAGGTCGCCTTTTCCAGCGCGGGGGCCGCGCCCCAGTAATCGTCGCGTCGTTCGATAACGATGCGATCACCTTGCACCCATTCAACAAACTTGAACGGACCCGTGCCGATTGGCATTTGTTTGATGTTCTCAATGCTTTCCGGCGCCACGATCACTGCGTCGCCCCAGGCCATGTTGAAAAGGAACATGCCGTTTGGCTCTGCCAGCGTCACCTTTACGGTTCCAGCATCGACAACATCCACAGCGGTGATCCCGGCAAAGAGACCCTTTTGCGCGTTGACGCTGTTCTCTGCACGCGCACGATCGAGCGAGAACTTTACGTCCTCGGCGTCCATTGTGGTTCCGTCATGGAACGTGACGCCATCACGCAAGGTAAAGGTGTAGACCGTCCCATCGCTTGAGATTTCCCAGCTTGAGGCAAGGCCGGGCACAATGGCGCCATCGCCCATGAACCGGGTCAGTCCTTCGAAGACGTTAGAATATAGAACGCTATCGATTGCCCCGGCCGCAGCAGATGTTGGATCCAGGTGAGGTGGCTCGAGCTGCATCGCCAGTGTGATGTCAGATTTCGCATAACCGGCAACGGCACCCGCAACCGTCAAAGCAGCCGCCAAAGCGGTGCGAGAGACGAAGTGTTTCATAGGAGGCTCCCTTTTATAGATGTCGCAAGTGTTGAACGATTTGGCGTTTCAATCAACCCGAGCCTTGCGGAACATCCGTTTCACCGGGTGTGAAAAATGTTTTTTGCACAACTGTGACGTACTTCACTGCGGACGAATCAGACACGTGTCAGAGTGGCTGCATGTTCCGAAGTTAAGGACGATTGCTATGTCTGACCCGCAGACCTCTTTCGAAGCCAAAATCCGGCGTATTCTTGCAACCGCCGAGACACCTTATGACGGCCGCCCAGGCGAGGCGTTTCTAAACCGGGCCTGGGAAGCAGGCGCCGAGCATATGGTTGAACGCGTTCTGGCGATCCTTGAAGAACATCAAGAGCATGAAACCAAAGAAGAAATTCAACCAGTCTCCGATGATCGGTTCCAAAAGATCAGGAACCTTTGGGACAGGTTTATGACCCGCGCAGCGAAGGCAGAGTAGGGGCCGACCAAACACAAGACCTAAAACGAACGGTATCGCGCGGCGCATCAGCGCCGTGCGAAGTGATGTGGCTTGCCCAATAGCGATGGGCGGCGGAGCTAATATTTTGACCGTTGGGGCGACCCAGAAGGGCGTTATGTGACCTAGTTCACATACAGCGCCCGCTTGGCCTGTACGATTGGATCACACTCGACAGGAACACCAGCCATGAACCCGCCCAAAAGCGCCCTGCAACGCCGCATTGCGGAAGAGCTCTCCCAACTCAACGCGTCCGCCTCTCCGGATTTGCCCGAGGAATGTCCCGAACGCGCTTGGCTGAATGGCGCTGCTTGGATGGCGGCCAAAATTGCCGAAGTTCTTGAGGACGAGCACGAGGATGCTGCCGCGCTGCTCAAGCGAACGGCGCTAGAGCCGATTTGCCTAAAGTCCGCGCCGCGACCCCGGATGATGAAAGCGCATCCAGAGGTCTGAGGCAGGTCAGTCGCTGATTGCGCGCATCGCGCCCAAAAAGGCCGCCACTTCTTCGAGTGAATTGTAGTGACAAAGCGAGACGCGCACGGCTGCGTCGAGGCCAAGCGGTGTGAGAACGTTGCCCGAGTAGTGGTCCGCCTTACGGACATGCGTGCGAACGCCGGCCGCGTTCAGTTTGGCAACGATGTCTTCGGCTGGCAGTTGTGCATGGGCAAAGCAAACAAGACCTTCGCGTGCAGCATTTTCCGCGCCACCAATGATCGTAACGCCGTCCATTTCGGTCAATCCTGGAAGGTTTCCCGTGCCATACAAGAGCGCGTCGGTTAGTGTCTTTTCCTGAACATGGATCGCTTTTGCGGCGGCTTCGATTTTAGCGCGCGGCGAGTCCGCGTCAGAGACTGCGCCGCCCAGCCACTCAAAATACTCGACGACATCCGTGAACGTTGCATAGGCGCCCGCGTCTCGGGTTCCGAGTTCCCAATTGTGTGTTGGGCCGTTTAGCAACGCTTCCAAATTTGCTCCGCTCAATCGTTCCGATGCCCAGGCCAATCCATAGCCGTGCCTGGAAAAGACTTTGTAGGGTGAGACGACATAACCGTCGCACGAGGCGGCGCTTAGGTCGATGTGACCGTGGCTGGCGTGTTGAATGCCATCGATGATGATGAATGCATCAGGGCAGGTGGCGCGCACGGCTTGGGTGATGGCAACCACATCATTGGTCATGCCGGTCACCGGTGAGGTATGCAGGATTGTCACGACTGCTGTGTCGGCGGTCAAGTGACGCGCATAGGCATCCGCGGACACGGTCCCTGTGGCATCATCATGCGTGACTTCGATATAAGAGCGGTTTGTCTCTTCGGCCCAACGCCGCGCGGCCGATCGCGTGGCGGGATGTTCAATGCTTGACCCGACAACTGGGCCTGCGGGCGCGTTGAGGCACGCCGTTCTGATCAAGCGAAACAACAGCTCCGTGCCGCTTTCTCCGGCAAAAACCTGACCTTCACCCGTCCCGAAAAAGGTTAACGCGTCTTCTTTGCCCTTGTTGATGATCTCAACCAGCTTTTGACCAACCACGTTGGCCCGGCCGGCATTGTCGGGCATCGAGGCGAAAAAGCCGGACGTTTCAACCACGGATTTCAACGTCAGAGCACCACCCGCATTTTCAAAGAAAATGCGCGGGCCCGTGAAAGGATCGCTGTCTACATGCGCAAACTTTGAGCGCACATCATCGAGTATGTCGGCAATTTCGCGTGTCATGGGTGAAAGCAGTTCCCGAATTGGAGGGTGAGCGCAAGAGGCGGTGTCAGTAATCGTATCCTGCATAGCGATTGGCTTTGGATTTCGCGGCGGGATCGCCAATAAAGTCGGCCCAATCCGCACCTGGTCGCCAGATGCCATCCATCATGTCAAAGGCAATGTCTTTGGGCATTTCGTTTCCGTCGCAGGCGTAACGATACATAAAGGCGCTGACGCGCGCATTATAGATGCAGTGTACGTGCACAACGCGATCTTTGAGCCCCGCCATCGCATCACAGAATTGCGCATAATCATCATCGGTGGGCGTCTCAAATTCGACGGGGATATAGATGTATTCCATCCCAAGTGCCGCGACAGAGGCCGCTTCGTCAGGCAATGCGCCCTTATTGTGGTGCGGCCCAAGGTTGATGACATGTGTCACCCCTAGATCGCGGATCTCTGCCAGCTGTTCTTCGGTAGGCTGGCCGGACAGGGTGATCCGATCGTTCACCCGGCGCCAGTTGATGACGTCACTTGGATCTGGCATGGCGTTGACCTCGCTCTGCGTGTCTCAGATCCTTAAGATAGATCACGCATAGCTAAAGTATTGGCTAAGGCCGACACGGGACGTCAGAGAAAAGACGTCTTTGCGCAAATGGTGTCGGATATGGCGGCGTGGTCAGCCCAGTTTGTTGAGCGGGACCTTGAGCATCATGTTCCCATCAGCGTCAGTGGGCACATCACCCGCCCGCATGTTGACCTGCAACGATGGAATGATGAGCGCCGGCATTTTCAGCTGTTTGTCTCTCTCGGTTCGGAACTTGATGAATTCGTCCCGGGTTTTGCCTTCACCGACGTGAATGTTGCGGGCCTTTTGCTCGGCCACGGTCGTTTCCCAAGCGATTGCCCGACCGCCGGGACCGTAATCATGGCAAATGAACAAACGCGTGGTTTCCGGCAGAGCGAGCACCTTTTGGATGCTGTCATACAATTCGCCTGCGTCACCTCCGGGAAAGTCTGCGCGGGCCGAGCCGCCATCAGGCATAAAGAGAGTGTCGCCCACAAACGCAGCGTCGCCCATGACATGCACCATGCAGGCGGGCGTATGGCCCGGAGTGCTCATCGCGTAGCATTCCAAGCCGCCGACGGTATAGGCCTGACCGTCTGTGAACAACGCATCAAACTGCGAGCCATCTCTCTGAAAGGCGGTGCCTTCGTTGAAGATTTTTCCGAAGGTATCCTGGATCATGGTAATTTTTTCACCGATCCCGATTTTGCCACCCAGCTTTTCTTGAATATAGGGCGCGCCGCTGAGGTGATCCGCGTGAACGTGGGTCTCGATAATCCACTCGAGTTTGAGGTCATGCTTGCGGATATGGGCGATGATTGCATCTGCGCCTGAAAAGTCCAAAGCACCCGCCGCATAGTCAATGTCCATCACCGCGTCGATCACCGCGCAAGAGCGGCTATCGGGATCTTTAACGACGTATGAAATGGTGTTGGAGCGCTCATCAAAAAACGGAGCGACCTCTGGTTTTTGTGACATATTCGGCTGCATCGGGCGATCCTCCTCTTATTCAGAAGATGCGCAGGACAGCGTTCTTGTTCAAGAGCTTTCAGCGGGAACGCGTTCCATCATACCGTCAGAAGCAGCCGACAAAGACTGCTATCGTATGATCTGAGGCCGATACCGCAGCTTTGGCGCGGCCTCTGGAAGGTGCCGGTTCAACCGCGCGTTCACACGTCCGAAGACCCAGATGATCACCAACGAGAACACAACAAAGTAAAGCGCAACAATTGGGTAGGCGACGAACGGGTTGAACGTCTTATCGGCAAAGTAATTGGCGTAATAGAGCGCATCACCACGCTGTTGCCAGGCCGGAAAGCCAGAGAAGAAGACCAGCGTTGTTGCATGGAACAGAAAGATCGCTTCGTTCGTGTATCCCGGCCAGGACAAACGCAGCATCGTGGGCCACGTGATCCTGCGGAATTTCTTCCATCCGCTTAAGCCAAATGCATCTGCGGCTTCGGCTTCGCCCTTGGGGACGGCCTTGAGCGATCCGTAAAAGATCTCGGCGCTGTAGGCGGCTGTGTTGCAGAAGAGGACAAACAGCGCCCCCGCCCAGGCCTTGGTCAACCAGCTGGTTGCGATGGTGATCCCAAAGATGTCGATCCCTGCCCGCGGCAGCAGAACAAAAAGCTCGTAGGCGAAAAAGAACTGAATAAACAGAGGGGAGCCGCGAAAAACAAAGATAAAGCCGCGACAAAATCCCGACAGCACTTTGTTTTCGGACGCGCGACCCAATGCCAGGCCCGTCGCAAGAAAGAAGCCAAAGAAAAGAGCCAGGACCGCAAAATAGACGTTCCAAATCAATCCAGAGCCAATCAGCACAAATTGCTGGCACAGATTGAAATCCGTCCGAGGCAACAGACGCTCGCCAAAACCGATAGACCGGAAAGCGTAGTCAGAGAGGATGTCCCAGCATTCCATCAGGCTGTCGCTCCGCGGTCGACCCGCAGCCTAAGCCACGCAAAGGCTTTTTCTGATGCCCAGGTCATCAAAAGATAAAAGACGAGCAAAGCGAGGAAGTACCACAAACGCCAGTCTGGATGCGGGTAGTCAAAGATAGGACCTTTTGAGCCGCCAAGCTCTCTGGCCCAATAGACAATATCCTCGACCCCCAACAAAAAGAGCAAAGGTGTGGCCTTGATCAGGATTTGCCACAGGTTTGACAGGCCCGGCAGGGCGTAGCGCCACATTTGAGGCACCAAAATCCGCCAGAACGTCTGGCGCCGTGTCATCCCAAAGGCCTCTGCGGTTTCAGTCTGGCCCTTTGGAACGGCCTGCATTGCGCCGAACAGAATGTTGGCGGCAAAGGCACCAAACACCAGCGCAAAGGTAAAGACAGCAAGCAAAAATCCGTAGACCTCGTGCTGCCATTGCGGAGCCGCAGACAGCGGCAGTTTGGCTTCGGGGCAGACGACAAAGTCATTGCCTTGGCGGATTGGTTCGGACCAATCTGGGCAAATCATTTGATGGCGCATCCACTCTAGCCCTTGGTCAAGAGCGACGACAAAGAAGAGAAAGAACACGATGTCAGGGATGCCACGAACGATCGCGGTATAGCCCTTGCCCAGCCAGCGAAGCGGCGCGATTTGGCTGCGCGCCGCAGTTGCGCCAGCAAATCCTAGGGCAAGGGACAAAGGAGCCGTGAGCGCGAGCAGCAAAAAGACCGTGCCAAACGACGTATAGGCCAGCAAATGCTTGCCATTGGTCAAATAGCAAGAGACCCAGCGGATCCCTTCGAGCAACGACGGGTCAACGCAATATTCGAAAATCGGACCGGCCCCTTACAAAACAGCAAGATGTTCGAAGGACGCGATTGGCCGCGCCCTTCGAACGAATGCTTTACCACTGAGACGCAACTTCCCACTTTGCGATCAGTGTGTTGAGTGATCCATCGTCCTTCATGGACTGAATAGCTGCGTCGAACTTGGCACGCAGCTCTCCGTCGGATTCGCGGATCCCCATGCCGACGCCGCCGCCCAAGGCAACCGGATCACCAGCCACAACCAGGCCGGAATTAGCCGCGATGGCCGTGTCAATAAAGCTTGCGTCAGCAAGAACAGCATCTGCTTCACCGTTCATAACGGCTGCGATTGTTTCGTCAGGTGTCGCGAATTCGACCAGGGTTGCGCCTGTGGTCGCGATGTAGCCCGCCTGAATGGTGCCGGTCTGCGCCGCGATCACACCCCCTGCGAGGTCCACGTTCGCATCAAGTGCTGCAAAAGTGGATGGGTCTGGCGGTGTGTAGGCTTGGGTGAAGTCGATGACTTCGTCACGCTCGTCCGTGATGGACATGCCCGCGATGATGACGTCGTAGTTGCCGGACACGAGGTTCGGGATGATCGAATCCCAATCGTTTGTGACCCACTCGCATGTCAGTTCGGCGCGGGCGCACAACTCGTCGCCCAGATCGCGTTCAAAGCCGTCAACCTCGCCGCTGTCATTGATAAAGTTCCAAGGTGCATAGGCACCTTCTGTTCCCAGGCGTACAACGCTGTGGCCGTCGGCCAGCGCGCCTGTTACCACAAACGCCAACACGGCGCCGCAGAGCAATGATTTCATGGTTCATCTCCTTTGATGTTTGTCAGGTATGTGAAACGGCAGACAGAAACTGCCGCAAACGGTCCGATTTTGGGCTGCCAAAGATCTCTTTGGGTGGCCCTTCTTCAAGAATTTTGCCCTCGTGCAGGAAAATCACGTGGTCACTGACGTCATGGGCCAGCTTCATATCATGTGTCACGATGATCATCGTGCGGCCTTCTGCCGCCAGACCTTTGATGACTTGGACGACCTCTTGTTCCAATTCTGGGTCCAGCGCGCTTGTTGGTTCATCCAAAAGCAACGCGCGTGGTTCCATGCACAGCGCCCGCGCAATTGCCACGCGTTGTTGCTGGCCGCCTGAAAGTTGAGCGGGCCAAGCATCCGCTTTTTCGGCGAGGTTGACCTTTTGCAGGTATTCCATCGCCTTTGGCCGAACCTCGGCCATAGGTCGCCCGAGCACGGTCACCGGCGCCTCGGCCACGTTTTGCAGCACGTTCATATGAGCCCAGAGATTGAACTGCTGAAACACCATAGAGAGGTTGGTGCGAATGCGGCGCACTTGTGCTGCATCGGCAGGCCTGCGATCGCCAGATCCACTGGTCCAGCTCACGGCCTCACCTTCGACGGAAATGCTGCCGGCTTGGCTAAGTTCTAAAAGGTTCATGCACCGCAAAAAAGTCGATTTGCCAGAACCAGAGGACCCAATCAGCGACACAACATCACCGCGCCGTGCAGTAAGCGAGACGCCTTTGAGAACTTGCAAATCACCATAGCTTTTGTGGAGATCGCGTACCTCTAGGGCAGGGGTCTCGGATGACGCGTCGCTGGAATTTGTCAAATTGCCGTCTCAACCTTTATGTGTCGATCGATTGTCTTCGAGGGAATGTGCACGTTGAACCATGCCAAACAGGTCTCTCGGGTCATCGGGATCGGCGATCATGTCCAATTTGTCAAACAATTCGGTTTCCGCAAGACGTTCATAGACGAATTTAAGTGCGGAAAAGTCTTCGATGGCAAATCCGACGCTGTCAAACAGAGTGATCTGTTTGTCATCGACGCGCCCGGGCAATTCTCCTGCGATAACGCGCCAAAGCTCCGTCACAGGATGCTCAGGATCAAGCTGTTGTATCTCGCCTTCGATCCGGGTTTGGGGCGTGTATTCAACGAAGATGTCGGATCGGTGCAAGATGTCGCGGTGCAGCTCGGTCTTTCCCGGACAGTCTCCGCCAATTGCATTAATGTGTTGCCCTGCACCAATCATGTTGTCGGTCAAAATCGTGGCGTATTGCTTGTCAGCCGTACAAGTGGTGATGATATCGGCCCCTGTCACGGCCTCTTGGCTGCTGCTGCAGGGAACCACGCGCAATCCCGATCCCTGCAAATTTCGCACCGCTTTGCGCGTCGCACTTTCGTCGATGTCAAAGAGGCGAACCGTTTCGATGCCCAGCACTTCGCGAAATCCCAAAGCCTGAAACTCGCATTGAGCGCCATTGCCGATCATGGCCATTGTACGCGCTGATTTTGGCGCAAGATGCTTGGCCGCCACCACTGACGCCGCAGCCGTGCGCAGCGCCGTCAGGATGGTCATTTCAGAGATCATGGTCGGATAGCCCGTGTCGACACGCGCCAGCAGGCCAAAAGCAGTCACGGTTTGATACCCGCGCGCCATGTTCGCGGGATGCCCGTTCACGTATTTGAAACTGTATGTCTCTCCGTCCGACGTTGGCATCAATTCGATGACACCGTCCTTCGAATGCGCAGGCACACGCGGCGTTTTGTCGAAGGCAGGCCACCGTCGAAAATCCTCTTCGATCTGCGCCGCGATGCCAGCGATCATCTGCGGAACGCCAACCCGATTGACGAGGGCCATCATGTTTTCGACGCTCACGAACGGCACATATGCCAGCGGAGAAGGCTGTGTTGGCATTGAGCTCAAGCTCCCTATGACAGAGTTGGGCGATCCAGGATCGTACGCCCCAAAAGCGATGCGGTCAGATCAACAAGCATACGTGCGGTCTTTCCGCGGTCATCCAACGCCGGGTTCAACTCGACCAGATCAAGCGATCGCATCAGACCGCTGTCGTGGATCATCTCCATAATCAGATGCGACTCGCGGAATGTTGCGCCGCCCGGTACGGTCGTACCCACGGCGCTAGCAATTGTTGGATCCAGGAAATCGACGTCGAGGCTGACGTGGAGATGCCCGTTCGCCTCTGCAACCCGTTTGAGAAAGCGCGACAAGGGGCCAACAATCCCAAATTCGTCAATCGCCCGCATATCGTAGGTTTCAATTCCGCGCTCGGCGATCAACTCGCGTTCTGCTGGATCGACTGAGCGTAGACCGAACATGCAAATGTGGTCCGCTGGGACAATGTGTTCGAGCGCGGGGAAATACGGCGCAAATCCATCTGTGCCCATGACATAGGCCACTGGTGTGCCATGCAAATTGCCAGAAACCGTCGTATCGAGCGTGTGCATATCCGGATGCGCATCCAGCCACAAAACAAACAGCGGGCGCCCCTGATCAGCCGCTGCTTTGGCCTGGGGTGGGATAGAGCCAGCAGACACCGAATGATCCCCGCCCAGCAAAATAACGATGTCAGAGGTTTGCGTGGCCGCCTCAATCGATTGTCCGATGGCCTTGATCCAGCCGCGTGTCTCAGAGAGATGTCTGATGTTTTGGTTTTGGTGGTCGAGCGGCGCGCAGGTTTCTGCAGTCAGGTTGCCTTGATCCAGAACGCGATACCCCAGATCTTCGAGCGCTTCGCTCAGACCGGCGGTGCGCAGCGCGTCTGGCCCCATCAAACATCCACGCACGTTGGTTCCAGTCTGAACAGGCGCCCCAATGATCGTGCATGTCTTCTTGTCAGTAAAGGTTTGCATGCCTCAGGCGTACTGTGCCTGGCGGTTTCCTCTCAACTTGGAAAATTGTACAAAATATGTGAGTAGCTATACAAAATGATAAGTCATTAGAGAATTTGTTAAATGCGTGTGATCGACTCAACTGATCGGGCTTTGTTGGCCTGCTTGAAACAGAATGCGCGTATGTCCGTGACCGAAATGGCTACGACGCTGTCTTTGTCGCGTGCAACGGTCAATGCGCGCATCCAATCCTTGCGCGACGACGGCGTTATCCGGCGCTTCACCGTTGAGCTTTCAGAAGCGGCAGATCAGGACGTCATCCACGCCGTGTCGTTGTGCGAATTGGATTTGTCTCGGGCAGATCGGGTGCACAGCGCATTGAAACGCATGCCCGAAGTTACGGACATCTACAGCACCAATGGCAAGTGGTCGCTGGTCCTTCATACAGAAACGCCAAACCTTGCGGCCTTTGATGCTCTGCTGAACCGGCTGGGCAAACTGAGTGGGGTCACCAATGTCGAGACGTGTCTGTTGTTGTCCCGGATCAAATAGAGGGCGTTCCGGCGTCCTAGGTGCCACTGACGCGACAGCTTGGCACCGCGAATAGCCAGTAGGCAGAATCGCCTATAGTTTTTCCTTTGAAAACACGCTCTGTAGCCGCGCATCTGATTGGACACGTTCCTCAATAAGTAATTTCGCGTAATGCGATAAAAGTACCAGTCCCACGATCGTTCACTTGGATTTGGGCATTCTTGGCCGCTGAGGCATAAGGATGCGACGTAGGGCAAGTTTAGGGGCGTGATGAAAGTCTCTCTGGGATTACTGCTGGCGGTTTGCCTGGCGGGGCTACAATTTGTGGCCGTCGCCTTTGTGGTGTTTTCCTCTTATGTCACGTCAGAACGTGCCTTGTTAGAGCACGCCAGAGCGCTTTTGCGCGATGCGGGCACCAACACGATTGAGCATTCCAAGGGCTTTCTTCTTCCCGCAAGTGGGGCTGCTGAATTGGCAACACGTTTGGCTGAAAACCAAGTCATCGCCAGCGACAATCTCGCGGTTCTCGAAAAGCTGCTTTTCCAACAGCTGCAAATCGCACCGCAGTTTGCGGGCGTCTTTTACGGCGAGGAAGACGGCACCTTTGTTTACGTAAAACGCAATCAAGGCATGGCGCCGTTTCGCTCCAAAATCATCCGCCAAGAGGCGGCGGGGCGGGTCACGGATCTGGTTTGGCGCGACAACAATTTTGCCGTGGTACGGCGCGAACAAGATCCCGTCGACACCTATGACCCCCGCACGCGCCCCTGGTATGTCAAGGCCGCTGCGCAGTCCGAGACGATCTGGACCGAGCCGTACATCTTTTTCACATCAAAGGAACCGGGCATCACTGTTGCCTCCCCAGTCTATGACGAGGAACAGACCCTGCTTGGCGTGATTGGTGTCGATATCGAAATCGCGCAAATTTCAGAATTCTTGTCGTTGTTGGAGATTGGGGAAAATGGCAAAGCGTTGATCATCAACAACAACGGGGACGTGATCGCGCATCCTGACCGGTCGCTGATCAGCACAAAGAACCCCGATGGGTCTTTGCGATTTGTTAGCATCGCGGAAATTGGCGATCCGATTGCGCGCGCCGCCTTTGGAGGCGCGGTGCAAAAGGGGCAAATTCCCACGCAAAGCGAAATTGAATCCGGTTTCGTACATCAGAAGGCAAGCTATGTCTCGATCCTGAAGCCCGCCATCAGCAAAGACATCCCGTGGACCATCGCCCTTTATGCACCAGAGCAGGACTTTACCGGCGCGATCGAGCAGAACCGGCTTCAGAACTTTCAGATCGCAGCGGTTATTGCCGTTCTATCCGGCATCGTCGGGCTGATGCTTGCACGTTTGATTTATCGCCCTGTTGAGGCATTTGCCGTGCGATCTGCGCTGATCTCGCAAGGCGAGATTTCCGCCTCCGACCCAATGCCCAAAACCTACAAAGAGCTTGACCGCGTCAACGAAACTTTGGTGCACGAAATCGCCGAACGAAAGAAGTCTGAGCGGGAATATGGCCGGACCTTTGACTATGCGTCGCGCGGGATGGCGCAGGTCGAACCTGAAACAGGCCGAATTCTACGCGCCAATGCGCGGTTCGGTGAGGTTTTTGGGTATGACGACGCCGCTATCTTGGACCGCACAATCCAAGACCTTGCCCATCCCGACGATGTTGAGGACGTGCTTGTTCTGGCCGGGGGCGATGAGGTTGATACCGAATACGTCCACGAAAAACGCTTTTTGCGCAGCGACGGGGCTGTCGTCTGGGCTGATATCCACGCGATCATGATCCGCGACGCACAGGGAGAACCTTTGCACGCGGTGGTCACAGTCGAAGATCTGACAGGGCTCAAGCTGAAGGAAAAAGAAATTCAGCAGTTGAACCGTGACCTCGTTCATACCGCCCGCGTTAATATGATGGGTCACATGGCGACCAGCCTCGCGCACGAGCTGAACCAACCGCTGACTGCGATCACGCAAAACATGGATGCTGCGTTGAACTCTGTCGGGCCAGCCGCCGACGCGGACGCACTCAGGGAAATACTGACGGAATCCGAGCAACAGGCACATAGGGCAGGGGACATCATCCGCTCTCTCCGGGATCTGCTGCGCAAGGATGAGATCCGCAAAGCAGAGTTCGATCTGCGCGAATTGATCGCGCAAACGCTGCATTTGGTTGGGCAGGAGGCCCGCGTGAATGGCGTGGCCCTCCGCATCAGCGCCGATGATATGCGCGCGGTCTCGGCCTCGCGTGTTCAAATCGCCCAGGTCATTATGAACCTGGTGCGCAACGGGATCGAGGCGATTGCCCAAAGCACAAGCAACAGCCGTCGCGTGACTGTTACAGCCACCCAAAACGACAAATGGACGGTGGTTACCGTCGCCGACACTGGCCCCGGCTTTGACACAGACTTTGACCCGTTCGCGCGCTTTGAAACGACCAAAAAGGACGGGATGGGCCTGGGTCTGTCGATCTGCCAAACTATCGTTGAGGCGCATGGCGGCAAGCTTTGGTTTGACCGCGAAGACGATCAGTCCTGCTTTTCATTCTCAATTCCAAGAACGGTGCCATAAATGCCCAACGACCAGCCATTTGTGTTTATCGTAGACGACGATGAAGTGATCCGAACGTCTTTGTCACGTGCCTTGACGATGCGGGGATTTTCCGTGCGCAGCTATGCGTCGGCCGAGGCTTTTCTTGCCGCCTATGACCCCGACGAGCCCGGCTGTCTGGTGTTGGATTACGGCATGCCACAGATGACGGGCCTAGAGCTGCAACAGCGCTTGGTCGACGAAGACAAACCGATCCCCATTATCTTTGTCACCGGCCACGGTGGCGTGCCGGAAAGCGTCCAGGCGATGAAATTGGGCGCCATCGACTTTCTGGAAAAACCGTTCAAGCAAGAGACATTGATCGACCGGATCGGGATTGCGTTCGAGGCAGATGCGCAAACCCGGGTAGGCCGCGCCGCCGCCCGCGAAGCCCGCGCCCGCTTTGATCGCCTGACCGAACGCGAGCAAGAGATCATGCTGTTTCTAGTCAAAAACCCCTCGGCCACATCCAGCAAAGACGTTGCCCGCAGCCTCGACATCAGCCCGCGCACCGTGGACCACCACCGCTCGCGCATCCTAGAGAAAATGGAGGTCCGCTCCGTCGTGGAGCTGGTCGATGTTTCCCGTTCTACGGGTCTTTTTTCTGAATGATTTCGGGCCTTTGAAGGGCGTAGTTCTACGTAGGTAAAGACACCAATGTCTTTGATCGGTCAAATGGTGCACACCCAACCGGCGCTCTTGTGAAACTTTGACGAGTTTCCTTTTGGGTGGACAAGAGTTGCGCACCGTACGAGTTTCATCAGCCGCATTTAACGAGTACATCCCTCGGTTTCCGGGTGGGGGCTGATGCCGCGCTGCAGCTCAAACAGGATGTCTTTGAGCTGCAGCGTTTTTTGGTGGGTTAATCCGTTTTATG
>CAZYQC010000042.1:0-5203 GCA_964649815.1 uncultured Rhodobacterales bacterium
TCGACGTGATAAGCGCGCGGGCATGCCCGGCAGACAGCTCTCCGGCGGTGACAAAGGCTTGAACCTCAGACGGCAGTTGCAACAAACGAAGTAAGTTGGCGATGTGGCTCCGGCTTTTTCCGAGTGCCGAAGCGACTTTATCTTGGGTATGGCCGAATGCATCCATCAACATTTGGTAGCCAGCAGCCTCTTCGATGGGGTTCAGATCAGACCGCTGTACGTTTTCAATAATGGCGACTTCTAAGACTTCGGTATCTGAAAAATCCCGCACTCGGACGGGCACTTCGTGCAGATTTGCCAGTTGTGCCGCGCGCCAGCGACGTTCTCCCGCAACAATCTCATATCCATCGCCTTTTTGGCGGACAATCAGAGGCTGCAGAATGCCCCGTTCGCGGATTGAGGCCGCTAGATCGTCTAACTCGGATTGCGTAAATCTTTTGCGCGGCTGGTCCGGGTTAGGAAAAACACGCTCAATTGGGACCTGATCGGAAGTTCGGGAAACGTTTGGCTGCGGTGCCTCGGCATCGGTTACGTCCGCCATCAGAGCGGACAAACCGCGGCCCAATCCGCGCTTTTTGTCAGATGTCGCCATGTTCAACCTCCTTCAAACCATTGTTTGCGATGATCTCGCGCGCAAGATCGCGATACGCTGATGCCCCTTTGGACATCGTATCGTATGCCAAAACCGGCAAAGCGTAAGATGGCGCCTCGCTCACACGAACGTTGCGGGGAATAACTGTGTCGAAGACGAGCTCGCCCAGATTGTCGCGCGCATCTTGTTCGACCTGCTGACTGAGCCGATTGCGCATATCGGACATGGTCATCACGATACCCTCAATCCGAAGATCCTTGTTCGCAGTCTGGCGAACTTCGCGCACGGTCATCATCAACTGTGACAGGCCTTCCAAGGCAAAAAACTCACTCTGCAACGGGACCAAGATCGAATCTGCAGCGATCATCGCGTTCACAGTCAATAAATTCAAAGAAGGTGGACAATCGATTAATATGAAATCGAAATCATCCAAATCGCGATGCCGCAGGGCGTCTCGGAGCAAGAAACTCCGCTTTTCATTGGCAATCAGCTCAATGTCGGCAGAACTCAGGTCCGTGTTTGTTGGAATGATGAAGAGATCTTGAACGGTCGTCTCCTGAATCGCGTCTGATGGCGCAATATCATCGAGAAGGAGGTCGTACGTCGTTAGCTTGCGATCCTCGACCTCAATACCCAGACCCGTCGACGCATTACCTTGCGGGTCCAGATCAACAATCAAAACATCCAAACCCGCCTCAACGAGCGCTGCACCGACATTGATGGTCGTCGTTGTCTTTCCAACACCGCCCTTTTGGTTTGCAACCGCAATGATCTTTGGGCGCTGTCGGTTCAATGGATTAGACACGGGCAATACCTTTGCACGTTAGAATTTTGGCGTTTGAGGATGTGATACTGGTATGTGTTTCGTACGTGAAACTCCAGTATTTCTGCGCTTGTTCCACTTCTTTTGACCAGTTTTCGCCTTTAGGAAAAATGGCTAATCCATCAGGTGATAGGTGGCGTTCTGCGAAGCCAAACAGAGTGTTGAGGTCAGCCAAAGCTCGGGCGGAAACAGTGTCAGTGGCTAAGGGTGCTACATCTTCTATTCGTTCCGAAATCACCGTAATTGGAACGCCAATCTCGCGGGCTGCTGTTCGGAGGAACGTGCATTTTCGCAGGTCGCTTTCAATGCAGGTGAACCGAAGGGCCGGGTCTTTTTCGCTCGCGACGATAGCCAAAGGCAGCACCGGGAAACCGCCACCACTTCCAATATCCAGCCAAGTTGCGCCTTCATTTCGTAGCTCCCACAGCTGTAGGGAATCGTGGATGTGGCGGTCAGCCAGGTTTTGAAGGTCACCTTTCGAAACCAGATTAATCCGCGGAGACCATTTCCGGACTAAGTCCACGAGGAGATGCAGTTTCTCTGATGTTTCACGTGAAACATTCGGGAAGCCCTGGCGCATCATGCAGAGCGTTTCTCATCACGGCGGATCACCGCCAGTAATAGAGCGAGCGCGGCCGGCGTCATCCCGTCGATCCGACCAGCCTGGCCGAGCGTGGTCGGTTTGATATGCATTAACTTTTGCTGAAGCTCGGCCGACAAACCATGTACGGCACCGTAATTGAACCCTTCGGGGATCCTGTGCGCTTCGTCTTTTTTCAAACGCTCAATGTCGTTTGTCTGACGGGTGATGTAGTTGGCATAAAGTGCTTCATTGGACAGTTGTTGTCCGATCTTTGGCTGCACGCCACCCAAACCCGGCTCCAGCGCAACCAAATTATCGAAAGTAACATTGGGAAACGCCAAAACCTGATACAAAGAACGTCTTGTGCCGTCCTCTTTCACCTCGATCCCAGATTTACGGATCTCGCTAGGCGTAAACTGTCGATCTGTCAGCATTGCGCGTCCAGCTTCAAGAGCCTCCATTTTTTCGGAGAATGCTCGCTTTCTTTCTTCGCAAACAATCCCAAGCTCAGACGCTAAAGGCGTTAACCTTTGATCCGCATTATCCGCGCGAAGGCTGAGCCGGAACTCAGCCCGAGATGTGAACATACGATACGGCTCGCTCACGCCACGCGTTGTCAAATCGTCAACCATAACCCCAATGTAGCTGTTGGCGCGACTAAATTCAGTTGGCGCTTCTCCCTTGGCCGAAGCAACCGCATTGATACCAGCAACCAGCCCTTGAGCCGCCGCTTCCTCGTAACCGGTTGTTCCGTTAATCTGCCCAGCGAGAAAAAGCCCAGGCACCTGTGGCAACGCCAATGTGTTAGTAAGCACGCGGGGATCGATATAATCATACTCAATCGCATAGCCTGGTTGCAGAATTTCCACATTTTCCAACCCACGAATGGAGCGCACATAGGCATCCTGAACATCCCTTGGAAGCGACGTGGAAATCCCATTGGGATATACTGTGTCTTCATCCAGGCCTTCGGGCTCCAAGAAAATCTGATGAGATTCCTTTTCTCCGAAGCGGACGATTTTATCTTCTATGGAAGGACAATATCTGGGGCCGACACCATCAATATGCCCACCGTACATTGCCGACCGTTCAAGATTTTCTCGAATAATTTCGTGGGTTTGATCGTTCGTGTGAGTGATCCCGCACGGAACTTGCCGCGCTTGAACACGATCTGTCAAAAATGAAAAGAACGTTGGATCTGTGTCACCGGGTTGTTCTTCGAGAATATCCCAGTTGATTGTTCGACCATTAAGCCGCGGTGGCGTCCCCGTTTTTAGTCGGCCTAACGGCAAGTCAAATGATGCTATACGTTCGGCCAGCTTATTCGACGCCTTATCTCCCATCCGCCCAGCGGAAAAACTTTCATCTCCGATATGGATGACCCCACGCAAAAATGTGCCAGAGGTCAGGATAACCCGTTTGCTGCGCACCTCACTGCCATCGGCCAACAACACACCCGCCGCTGCGCCTTTCTCGAGAATTAGGTCAACGACTTCTCCCTCAACGACGGAGAGGTTGAGTTGGGCCGCCGTAACCTGCGCCATTCGTTCACGATAGATCTTCCGGTCGCTCTGTGCCCGAGGGCCTTGCACTGCGGGCCCCTTGCGCCGATTTAGCAAGCGAAATTGGATGCCGGCTGCGTCCGCAACGCGGCCCATCACACCGTCCATCGCGTCGATCTCACGCACCAAGTGACCTTTGCCAAGTCCGCCAATCGCCGGATTGCAAGACATCACGCCAATGTCGGACGTCTTCATGGTGACCAGCGCTGTGCTGGCACCCAGACGCGCGGCAGCATGCGCGGCTTCTGTACCAGCGTGACCGCCTCCGATAACGATGACTTCAAAATGTTTCACGTGAAACACTCCTACTTTCCCAAACAAAAGCTGGCGAAAATTTCGTCTAACAGATTCTCAACATCAATACGACCGACAAGCGCCTCAAAAGCTCTCGCAGAAGAACGTAACTCCTCCGCCGCAAGCTCCGTTACCCCCGAGTCAGACAGCAAATATTCGTTCGCCGTTTCCAAGTGTTCAGACGCAGAAGACATCGCCACCGCATGACGATGGTGCGTCGCAAGCCCCACAGAGCGCTCTCTCTCCCCTAATACACGCGCGATCTCGCCTTCCAACCAAGCTAAACCTTCGCCTGTCTTACCGGACACGCCATTCCTCTTCCCGGGTACCAAGTCCACCTTTGGAGTGGCAACTATGTCATTCTCCAAGCGCATCACCAGAAGATGATCGTCATCTTCCATCAAAAAGATCCTCAGATCCGCGGCCTCCGCTCTCTCCTGCGCGCGCGTCACGCCGATCCTTTCGACTTCATCGCTCGTCTCCCGCAGGCCAGCTGTATCGAGGATCGTGACCGGCAAACCCACAATCTCCGCCTTCACTTCGATCACATCGCGTGTTGTTCCTGCGATCTCTGACGTGATCGCTACGTCACGCCGCGCCAAAGCGTTCAACAACGTTGACTTGCCCGCATTCGGTGGCCCGACAATCGCGACTTCAAAACCTGAACGAATGCGTTCAGCAACTGTCACACCGGCGATCTGCGTTTCCAAATCCGCCAAAACATCTGACACAAGACTGGAAACTTCTGGCGAAACATCGACCGGTACGTCTTCGTCTGCGAAATCAATCGTCGCTTCCAACAATGCTGCCGCACGGATCAACTTAGCGCGCCACGTCTCGACCCGCTCCGACAACTCACCTCGCAAGCTACGCTGGGCCTGCAGCCGTTGTGCTTCGGTCTCTGCTTCAATCAGATCGGCAAGCCCCTCGACTTGCGTCAAATCCAACCGATTGTTTTCTAACGCCCGTCGCGTGAATTCACCCGGCTCAGCAAGCCGAAACCCATCAACGCCTGACAAAACATTCAAAACCGACCGCGTGACTGCTGTGCTCCCATGCAAATGCAATTCAACAACGTCTTCACCAGTGAATGTTGTTGGACCCGGCATGAAAACCGACAACGCGTCGTCCAACGGAGCGCCAGAGCGATCAAGCAAATGCCGAAGCCGAAGCTCACGATTAGGCGGCACCGAGACTCCAAACGCTTCAAAGGATCTTACAGCATTCAGCCCCGAAATACGGATTACCGCAACGCCAGCACGACCAGACGCACTCGCCAGAGCATAGATTGTATCCATATCATTAACCCATTGTTTTAAAACAATAAGTTACGTGTTCATCGAATCGAA
>CAZYQC010000042.1:5303-30147 GCA_964649815.1 uncultured Rhodobacterales bacterium
CCATATCATTAACCCATTGTTTTAAAACAATAAGTTACGTGTTCATCGAATCGAAAAAATCGGAATTCGTCTTGGTTTGCTTCAACTTGGAGATAAGGAACTCTATCGCATCAGTCGTACCCATCGGGTTCAAAATACGACGCAAAACAAATGTCTTCGCCAGGTCGCCTTTATCCACCAAGAGGTCCTCTTTCCGGGTACCCGACTTGAGAATATCGATCGCGGGGAAGACGCGTTTATCAGCAATCTTACGATCCAGAACAATTTCAGAGTTACCAGTGCCTTTAAATTCTTCGAAGATAACCTCGTCCATACGGCTACCCGTATCGATCAAGGCGGTCGCGATAATCGTCAAGCTTCCACCTTCTTCGATATTCCGTGCGGCGCCAAAGAAACGCTTCGGTCGCTGCAACGCGTTAGCGTCCACACCGCCAGTCAAAACCTTACCCGAGGACGGCACCACCGTGTTGAACGCCCGTCCCAAACGCGTAATGGAATCGAGCAGGATCACAACGTCGCGCTTATGCTCAACCAAGCGCTTGGCCTTTTCGATGACCATCTCACTCACCGCAACGTGGCGTGTCGCAGGCTCATCAAAGGTCGAGGAAATCACCTCGCCCTTCACCGAGCGCTGCATGTCCGTCACCTCTTCTGGGCGTTCATCGATCAGCAGAACGATCAAATAGCACTCCGGGTGGTTCTTTTCGATCGAGCTCGCAATGTTCTGCAAGAGGACAGTCTTACCTGTCCGCGGCGGCGCAACGATCAAGCTCCGCTGTCCCTTCCCGATTGGCGATACGAGGTCAATAATCCGCGCAGAGCGGTCTTTGACCGTCGGATCGTCCGTCTCCATCGTCAAACGCTCATCAGGATAAAGCGGCGTCAGGTTATCAAAAGCAATCTTGTGCTTGGCACGCTCAGGATCTTCAAAGTTAATCTGGGTGGCATTCGTCAGAGCAAAATAGCGCTCATTATCATCTGGGGCGCGGATCACACCTTCGATCGTGTCCCCTGTCCGCAAAGAATATTGGCGGATCATGTCAGGTGAGACATAAATATCGTCTGGTCCAGGAAGGTAATTCGCCTCTGGCGACCGCAAGAAACCAAAGCCATCCTGAAGAACTTCCAAAACCCCGTCGCCCGAAATTTCCCAGCCCTCATCCGCGCGTTCACGCAGGATCTGAAACATCATCTCGCCCTTGCGCATCGTCGATGCGTTTTCGATCTCCAACTCTTCTGCCATCGCAAGAAGATCGGTCGGCGATTTGGCTTTAAGGTCGGAAAGATTGAGCTGATTGCCAGACATACATAGGCCTCACGGATCCCAAAGGATCATTCAAAGTTCAAATGGCGAAAGGTGCGATCCCAGAACAGGGTGCAGGCCAGCAGATAAGGCCGGCAAGGGATCCTGTCAATGCGCTAGAACTTAACGACCACGGACAGAACAATCAGCACCATCAACAGCGTTGGCACTTCGTTCATCATCCGATACTGCCGTCCAGTCAGGATCTTACCTTTGTTTACGATGGCTTTGCGCTGTCCAGACAGCCAGCCGTGGAACCCTGACATCGCCAGGATACCAAGCAGCTTTGTGTAGGGCCAAACCGCGCCCCAGTCGACAACACCAGGCGTCACAGCAAGCAATATACCGAACGTCCAACTGGCGATCATGGCTGGGTTACAAATGACCTTTAGAAGCTTTTCTTCCATCGTAGCAAACAGGCTATGCGTTTCACTATCCAGGCCAACCTGTTCTGCATGATAAACATAAAGCCGAGGAAGGTAGAACAATGCAGCCATCCAGGCGATCACAGACATTATGTGAAACGCTTTGATCCACGGATAGAGCGAGGCTAGCACATCAAGCATTGGTTTCCTTTCCCAAGCTCTCCCTTCTCATAATAAATATATATTAGAAAGGATTTTGATGTTGTAGGCAGGTCAAACTCTGTGGATCAAAGAAATGTACGCAGGATATTCACCGTGTGGTTAAACTGGTCTTGGATTCACTGTACAAGGCGGATAGGTGCAGATTTCTGATATGAAACATAAGCTTACCTGATAGGATCCCGCCGATTCTGGTCCAAAGTATGTGGATAAAACTGTATATTCTTTTGCTTTCCACAGCTTAGACTTATGCAGGTACACAAGGTACAAATAGCAATCTTCCTATGACGAGCGTGCTCTTTACGATCCAAGAGGGCGAGACACCACGCCTCTATGTGGATAAACCACCGGAATATTCAAAGCCGCTCACAGAAATGACCCATGCCTCACCAGGTTATCCTCGCTTCTACATCCACCGTCCGATCCCAGCTTTTGAAAGCCGCGAATGTGCCTTTCGAAACCGCTCCGGCGCGCGTGGACGAAGAAACGCTCAAATTGGCCTTGCTGCAAGAAGAGACCACGCCCCGGGATATCGCCGATGCATTGGCCGAGGCCAAAGCGCGCAAGGTCGGCGGCAAGTATCCCGAGTGTTTCGTCATTGGCTGCGACCAAACACTCGACATCGGCAAAACGCTTTTGTCCAAGCCCGCATCAAAAGATGAGGCTATCCAACAGCTCAAACAACTGCGCGGCCAACGGCATGCCTTACATTCCGCTGCGGTGATATTTCATGAGGGTAAGCCAATCTGGCGCCAGGTCGGAACAGTACGGCTTAGGATGCGCGACTTCACGGATGCTTACTTAAACGGGTATGTTGAGCGAAATTGGGACAGCATTCGTCACTCCGTGGGTGGTTACAAGCTTGAAGAGGAAGGTATTCGCTTGTTCCAAAGCATTGAGGGTGATTATTTCCACGTGCTCGGTCTCCCCCTGTTGGAGATCCTCGCCTTTTTGACAGTACGTGGAGTGATTGAGGCATGATCGAAAAGATCCCGCTTGCTGGTGTGATCGGGTCACCTGTGGCGCATTCCAAGTCGCCCCAGATCCATCGCCATTGGCTGCGCACGCATGGCCTGTCTGGGTTTTACATCCCGATGGATGTCTCTGCCGCAGATTTGCGCGATGTCCTTAGAACTCTGCCTAAAGCTGGCTTCGTGGGCGTAAACGTCACAATTCCCCATAAAGAGGCGATACTCGAGATTGCCGACCTCGCCACCGACCGGGCCACGCTTATCGGTGCCGCGAACACGCTGATCTTCCGCAAAGACGGCAAAATCCATGCGGATAACACGGATGGCTATGGCTTTTTGGAAAACCTAAAAAGTGGCGCGCCAAATTGGGATCCCACAACTGGGCCAGCTGCAGTTTTGGGTGCAGGAGGCGCGGCGCGGGCGGTTCTTGCGGCCTTGTTGGAATCTGGCGTTCCAGAGATTTTCCTAAGCAATCGAACCCGCGTTCGTGCGGAAAAACTGGCCTCGGATTTTGGGCAACGGATCACGGTCGTCGATTGGGTCAAAGTTGGCAACATCATCGAAGATGCGCATTTGATCGTGAACACGACATCCCTTGGCATGATTGGAAAATCTGAAATGCGCATTCCGCTGGACGGTTTGCGGCCAGGTCAGATTGTAACAGACCTCGTCTACACGCCGCTGAGAACCAAACTTCTAGCCCAGGCTGATCAAGCCGGGTGCACTACGGTTGATGGGCTTGGGATGTTGCTGCATCAGGCTGTGCCTGGGTTTGAACGCTGGTTTGGCCAGCGACCCGATGTCGATAGCGCCACCCGCGCGGCTGCTTTGCGATGACATTCAAGCTTGGGCTGACCGGTTCCATTGGCATGGGAAAGTCTACGACTGCCCAGATGTTCAAAGATGCGGGCTGCGCGGTTTGGGATGCCGATGCCGCGGTGCACCGGCTTTATGCCAAAGGCGGCGCGGCTGTCGGTCTGATGGGCGCACAGTTCCCAGATGCGATCGAGGACGGAACCGTATCGAGAGATAGACTTCGCACCATCATCAGCCAAGATCCAAGCGCACTGACGAAAATCGAAAGCATCGTTCACCCGCTTGTGGCCAAGGATCGAGCCGAATTTTTTGCCGCGGCGGGATCAGACATCCTTGTTTTTGATATTCCCCTGTTGTTCGAAACTGGCGGCAATGCAGCAATGGACGCAGTCGTCTGTGTGCGTGTGTCGCCTGATGTGCAGAAAGAGCGCGTGCTGGCGCGTGGTACAATGACCGAAGACCAGTTCGAAGCGATCCGCGCAAAGCAGATGCCAAACGACGAAAAATGTGCACGCTCAGACTATATTGTCGAAACTGACACGATAGAGCATGCTCACCAACAAGTGACGGCCATCATCGCAGATATTCGGAGCAGGCTTGATGCGTGAAATCGTTCTGGACACGGAAACCACAGGCTTTGACCCATCGTCTGGCGACCGCATTGTCGAGATCGGCGCGGTTGAACTGTCCGGCCATATGCCGACTGGGCGAACCTATCACCAATACATCAATCCAGAGCGTTCAATGCCGCAAGAGGCATTCGAAGTGCACGGTCTGGGCGACGAATTTCTGTCGGATAAACCCAAATTTGCGCAGATCGCACAGGACTTCCTGGACTTTGTTGGCGATGCCAAACTGGTCATCCACAACGCGGCCTTTGATATGAAGTTCCTGAACGCGGAATTGGGGTGGGTTGGCAAACCAACGCTGCCAATGTCCCAGGCCATCGACACAGTCGAAATGGCGCGACGCAAGTTTCCTGGCTCGCCTGCCTCTCTGGATGCGTTGTGCCGCCGTTTCGCCATCGATAACTCGGCGCGAACCTTGCATGGAGCGCTCTTGGACAGCGAAATTCTTGCAGAAGTCTATCTTGAACTTATCGGTGGACGTCAGCCGGATTTCGCTCTGAACCAGTCCGCAGGCCAGTCACGTGCATCGACCGCGCAGGATACGTGGACAGCCACCGCCCGTCCGACGCCATTGCCGTCGCGGTTGTCCAAGACAGAGGAAGACAGGCACGCCGCGTTCGTTAAATCGCTCGGCGACGCGCCCTTGTGGTCACGTACCTAAGGTCAGGCGTCTGCGGTTTCAGACGTCTGGCGACGCGCCAACTCCTGACGGTACATCTGAAGGAAATCGATGTTTTCCAGGTTCAGCGGAGGGAAACCGCCGTCGCGTGTGACATCGCTAACCACTCGGCGTAAGAACGGGAAAATCATTCGTGGGCATTCGATCAAGAGGAACGGATGCATCTGTTCATCCGGTACATTCTTGATCTCGAAAATACCGACATAGTCGATCTCGAGTACAAACAGAACTTCCTCGGCGTCCTTTGCCTTGGACGTGATATTCAGCTTGATAGAGCTTTCGAACTGGTCGTCAGCCGTCCGCTTTTTCGCGTCCATGTTAACCTGAACTTGAACGTCTGGTTGTACATCAGCGCCAAGGCCCTTTTGGGCCATGATGTTTTCGAAAGACATGTCGCGCACATATTGTCCCAATACACGCATCTGCGGTGGGGTTGGTGCGGCTTGTGGGGCTTCAGCCATCTTGAGCTCCGGAATCCTGTGTCAAAGTTGAGGACTGGTAACAGGTCAGTTTGCCGTTCTCAATGCTTGGTCCACCCGGAATCACCGGGGGGTTGGGATTCGTCGATTACAATTTCCTCAAATTCGCCATCAATGACTGTTCCGCGGGCTGTCGAACGATCATGTGGTGCAGCTTGTGCCGAAAAAGTCTGCAATTTGATGCGGGCTTTCAGCAGCGTGAAGAGGGTCATACGAAAATGTGGCACCATCAGAGCAAAGCCCACGGCATCCGTGAAAAAGCCTGGCGTCAACAACAGCGCCCCTGCAAACAGAATCATGGCGCCGTGCACCAAAGGCTCTGTCGGATCATGGCCCTGGCCCAAAGATGATTGCAGCTGGTTGAGCGTCGCGATCCCCTGAGAGCGCACCAAATAGGTCCCCAAAAGCGCCGTCACCACGACCGTCGCCAACGTCCACCACAGCCCGATCAAGCCACCGACCTGGATGAAAAGCGTAATTTCGATCAATGGCACGACGAGAAACGCGATTAATAGCCACATCTTAGATATCCTTGTTCTTCACGCCAGTGGACTTGACCACTCACGTCACCTACATAGGTGCCTTGAACAAGTGTTGCCATGCGACCCAAAAGAGGTGCCCATGAATTCGACTTTGATCCAGCTTCTCGTTCTGGCTGGAATTGCCGTGTTTTTGATCCTGCGTTTGCGCAATGTTCTGGGCACGCGCGAGGGGTTCGAACGTCCCCCTGCGCCTGCGCCACGTGAAGAACGCGCGCGCCGTCCTGAGTTCGAAGTGATCGAAGGCGGTCCCGATCTGGACATCACGGATCACGTTGATGAAGGGTCCGAAAGCGCCGAAGCGTTGACGAAAATGAAGGCGATTGAACCTTCGTTTAACGTCACAGACTTTTTGGCTGGGGCGCGCGGCGCGTATGAAATGATCGTCATGGGATATGAACGCGGCGATCTGAACGACATTCAGCCGCTGTTGGCCGAAGATGTTTACGACAGCTTCGTTGACGGTGTCGCTGCGCGCGAAGACCAAGGTCTAACGATTGAGGCTGAGTTCATTGGCGTGCGCGAAATCAAGCTTCAGAGCGCGTCGTTCGATGACGCCGAGAAAGAAGCGGAAGTTGTCGTGCGATTTGTCGCTGAATTGACGTCGGTCGTGCGCGACCAAGATGGCAACATAGTGGAAGGTAGCCCAACCGAGATTAAACGCCAGAAAGACACTTGGGCGTTTGCGCGGTCGATGGGTACAGATGATCCGAATTGGTTGCTCGTTTCTACAGACGCCTAACCGGATTTTTCCTTTGGTCGCTTTTGGTTTGGACAAGCTGGGCGCCCGCTACGGTGGCTGAAGTCTCATATTCTGTGGTCTCCTTTGCCGATCTGGACGGTTGGGCAGAGGATGATCACGCCGCCGCGTTTGAGGCGTTTCAGACAACATGTCTGGATATGAAAGAAGCAGACTGGCAGGCGCTGTGCGCCGTCGCGACGCAAGGCCTGGATCCGAAATCGTTTTTTGAGCTCTTCTTTCGCCCAGTTTTGATCGAAGACGGCAACGACGCGCTTTTCACCGGCTATTTTGAACCAGAACTCGACGGTGCGCGGTCTCCGTTCGGCAAATACCGCTATCCTATTTTTGCCATGCCGCCCGAGGCGCGTCGCAACCGCCCTTGGATGACCCGACGCGGCATTCTGGAAAGTGGTGTTTTGGAAAATCGGGGACTCGATATCGCTTGGGTAGATGACCCGGTAGAGCTGTTCTTTCTTCAAATTCAGGGATCAGGCCGTATCCGCCTGTCGGATGGCAGCGTCATTCGCGTCGGCTATGGTGGCGCCAACGGTCATCAGTATCGCTCCATCGGAGCCGAACTTGTCCGGCGCGGGATTTATCAACCGCATCAAGTCAGCGCACAGGTCATCAAAAACTGGGTGCGGCGGAACCCGGTTGATGGGGCAGAGTTGCTTTACCACAATCCGTCTTATGTCTTTTTTCGCGAAGTCAGCCACGTTGATCCGCAAAAGGGACCGTTGGGCGCTATGAACCGATCTGTCACAGCCATGCGCTCCGTCGCTGTCGATCCAGATTTTGTGACTCTTGGCGCCCCGGTGTGGGTTGAAAAAGATGGGAAAGACCCGCTGCGACAATTGATGATCGCGCAAGACACGGGCTCGGCCATCAAAGGGGCCCAGCGTGCGGACATTTTCTTTGGAACCGGAGATGCGGCGGGTTTGTCGGCTGGGCGTCTTCGCGATCCCGGCCGCATGTATGTCTTAATGCCGATCCAACGCGCCTACGCCCTTTTGCCCGAGGGCCAGTTGTGAGCGGCCGTAAACTTCGCCCAGAAGAGAAGGCTTTGTGGAACAAGGTTGCCGCAAAGACGGACAAGTTGTCGGCAAAGTCGGGTTTGGACATGGCGGCGATGCTCCCGCAACCGGTGAACCCACGTCCAATCGCCGAAGCGCTTAGTTTTGCGAAGGATGGGTTTGTTCCCAAAAAGCCAAAGGCGTCCGCAAGCTATGCACCAGCCGCGGCACCAAATGTGGCGATGGACAAACGGGCCTTTCAAAACCTCAAACGCGGGAAACTAGAGCCCGAAGCTCGGATCGACTTGCATGGCATGACATTAGACAGAGCGCATCCCGCGTTGATCCGGTTCATTCTTGGCGCGCATGGCAAGGGTTTGCGGTTGGTTCTGGTCATCACTGGAAAGGGCAAAACACGCGATGTGGACGGCCCAATTCCGGTGATGAAAGGCGTGTTGAAACACCATGTTCCGCAATGGCTGGCGATGGCACCGTTGCGTGGCATTGTCTTGCAAACAGCGCCCGCCAATGTTCGGCACGGCGGTACTGGAGCGTTATACGTCTACCTGCGCCGCATCCGTTAAGCGGCGCGGTACCGTCTGATCCCGAGGTACATTGAAAGCGACGCAACCAAAAAGTAACCAGCAACACCATAATATTGCTGGTCCAACCCAACGCCAAAATCGATCAAAACGCCAGTGATCCCCGGCCCAATGGCCGAGCCCAGAACCATCACGGCAGTTGCCATTGCTTTGATGCTCCCCAGATGGGCCGTGCCGTAAAACTCGGCCCAAAACGCGTTGGGCAACGTGGTGTTTCCACCGGTCGTGAGGGCCAGGGCAACAAAGCCAAACACGATACCCCAAACCGATGTGGTCGCTGCAAAGATGACAAAGGCGGCGACCATCGGCAGTTGGTAATATGGAATGAGGCGCGCAGTGCCAAAACGGTCAAGCGCGAGGCCCGCAGCGATCATCGCCGCAATGCCGACGCCGGTGTACACCGGAAACAGGGCAACCAGCGACAAATGAGAGATTTCTTTGATCTCGGCAAAATGGACCTGGTGAAAAAAGAACGCGGTGTTGAACGCCGAAGGACCCAAGAGCGCAGGCACCATGAACCAAAACAAAGGATGCCGCATCGCTTCAATCCGGGTCCAGTGTCGCTGCGCCATGCCTACCGTCGAAGTGGTTTCTAATAACGATGCTGGCGTGCGTTCATGCCGCAAAAAGCGTGTCAAAAGCGGGACGCCAAACAGAGCTAACCCCGCAGCAACACCCCACAAAATGCGCCAGTCAAAGACACCCAGCAAGGCAACGAAAACCAAGGGAAAAAGAGCCTCTCCCAAGGCAAATCCCAAAGTCGCGATAGCAAGTGCGCGGCCACGGGTGGCCACGAACCAGCGCGTCATCGCCACGATTGCAATGTGACTGGCCATGCCTTGCCCCGTAAGACGCAAGCAAAAGACCACGACCGGCAACAATGCGACATAGGGGTTGAAGGCCATGAACAAGCATGATGCAGCAAGTGCGACAAGCACGACTTGCCCCAACGTCCGGGCCCGATAGCGATCTGTTAGCGCGCCGGCCCAAAGCATCACGGCGGCGGAAACGGTTGTCCCCAAGGAATAGATCCCACCCCATTCGCCATGACTTAGTGCGAAATCTCTTTGAATCTCTGCGGCGAAGATCGAGATGAAATAGGTTTGCCCGAAAGACGACAACAGGGTCAGAATTGCCCCAGCCGAAAGCCAAGGAGCATTTTCGGACAGAAATTGCCGCCAATGCGCCAAGCCCGTCATCACCAAGCTTTCATAACAGTTTAAGAGGGCGGCATAACGGGGTCCAAGATCCGACAGACCCCGTCAGCACTAATGCCGATCAGGCATCAAGGCTATAGCACATATCGGCTGAGGTCCGTTTCCTTGGCCAGTGCGCCCAAATGATCCTGCACAAAGGCTTGGTCAATTGTGATTTCTTCGCCGCTACGATCCGGTGCGGTAAAGCTTAGCTCTTCGAAGACCCGTTCCATCACCGTGTAAAGCCTGCGGGCACCAATGTTCTCGACGGATTGGTTCACCTCCGCGGCAATCTGGGCAAGCGCTTGGATTCCGTCGGGCGTAAAGGAAACAGTGACCTCTTCGGTTCCCATTAGGGCCGTATACTGCCGGGTCAGCGCATTGTCCGTTTCCGTCAGAATGCGCACAAAGTCCTCTTCGGTCAGGGCGCGCAGTTCGACCCGGATCGGCAAACGACCCTGCAACTCGGGCAAAAGGTCAGATGGTTTCGCAATATGAAACGCGCCAGACGCGATAAAGAGGATATGGTCGGTTTTGACCGGACCATGCTTGGTGCTGACAGTCGTCCCCTCAATAAGCGGCAGCAAATCGCGTTGGACACCTTCACGGCTAACGTCTCCGCCACGAGCATCCGACCGGGCGGCGACCTTGTCAATTTCGTCTAGGAACACGATGCCGTTTTGTTCGACCGCATCCAGCGCCGTTTTCGTAACGGTTTCGTCGTCCAAAAGCTTGTCCGCTTCTTCGCCGATCAGAACCTCATAACTTTGAGCAACGGTTAACTTGCGCCGGACCGTTCTTCCGCCAAATGCTTTGCCAAACATTTCGCCCAGATTGATCATGCCCATGTTGCTGCCGGGTTGGCCGGGGATGTCCATCATCGGAAAAGGGCTGGCTGTGTCTGAAACATCCAGCTCAATTTCTGTGTTATCCAGCTCGCCTGCCTTGAGTTTGCGGCGAAACATCTCGCGCGTGGCTTCTCGGGCGTCGGTACCGGCGATAGCCTCGATCACGCGATCTTCGGCTGCTTGATGTGCCTTTGCCTTTACATCTTCGCGCATATGCTCGCGCGTCATGGCGATGGCCGCATCAACCAGATCGCGGACGATTTGTTCCACATCGCGTCCGACATAGCCGACCTCGGTAAACTTGGTCGCTTCGACCTTAAGAAAGGGTGCGCGGGCCAGCTTGGCCAATCTGCGACTGATTTCCGTCTTTCCAACGCCCGTCGGTCCGATCATCAGGATATTCTTCGGATACACTTCGTCGCGCAAATCGTCCGGCAGCTGTTTTCTGCGCCAGCGATTGCGCAATGCCACCGCAACGGCGCGTTTGGCATCCTTTTGACCAATGATGAACCGGTCCAGTTCTGACACGATTTCGCGAGGGGTCAGGTCAGTCATTCAAAATCCTCAAGCAGATGGCGGTAGCCGGTCCAACGGCAGAACAGGCGCAAAGAGCCGGAGCAAAACGCCGCGCATCCGTTCCCACAAAGCACCCAAAAGAACAAGCACGACGCCAAGGCCCAAAACCACATAGGCAGCGCCTTCGCCTTCAAAAAGGGTAAAGCTAAGCGCGACACAATATCCAACGGCGGCAATCAAAAACGACCGACGGTCAATAATGATCGCAATACAGGCGATAAACCCAAGGAACAGAGCCAGCCCAGCCTGGGACAGCGATGATCCCTCTTGCAACAACGTCAAAGCGATCGTGTTCACAAGCGCGGGCGCCGCGACAACGTGCAGCCAAAATCCCTGAGCCGATCTGCGCGTCACCCGATGCGGGTCTGACATGTCAAAGATCATCGCCAAAATGAAAACGATCGCCCCCAGGGCGAGCGTGATCCATGCAAATGGGCCACCGGCGGACAAGAGGAATAAATCCTCGAAATTTTGCGGCGTTCCGCTGGTGTTTGCAGCCCAAACGATGGCCACAATAAAAGCTCCGACAGCCATCATCGCCATCGCAAAGGGCACGCGAAACCGAACCCAGAACACACCAATGGCCAACGTACTAAGCAAGAGAGGGAACGGCAGGCTCGAGAAGTCTTCTTGCGCGACCATAAAGGGATGCGACAAAGCAGAGACAAAGCCCAAACCAGCGTTGATCGCCCAAAAGATTGATAAGGTGATCGCCGGTGCCACCATGCGGCGGGTCCGAACGAAGTATTCGGAGGCCAACCAGACAAGAGCGGCACCAGCCGCAGCGACATATGTCGCCTGTTGGACAAGGCCGCCCCGCCCTGCCCCCGTCGCAAGTGAGAGACCAAAGACACCCGCCCATCCAGCGGCGAGGATGACGAGACCGATCACAATGAAGATTTCATTGAACCCTTTGAACAGCTCAAAAGGCTCGTCTCCTGGCGACAGATGCGCCCGCGCACCGCTGCGTTCATGTGCCAATTGCGACAAGGACGCGGCCTGGGCCTCGGAAATCAAACGCGCCGCAACAGCCGCGCGAAGATCATCTTGTCCGATCATCCGCTGATCGTCTCCACCGAGAGGTTACCGTTGGTGTAAACGCAAATATCCGCTGCGATTGCCATCGCCTCGCGGGCCACGTTTTCCGCGGTTTTTTCGCTGTCCATCATCGCGCGCGCTGCTGCCAAGGCAAAGTTGCCACCTGATCCAATCGCCGCCACATCATGTTCTGGTTCCAGAACGTCGCCAGCGCCGGTGATCACGAAAAGGTCTTTGCCATCAGTGACGATCAGCATGGCTTCTAGTTTCTGAAGATATTTGTCAGTGCGCCAATCCTTTGCCAGCTCAACACTTGCGCGGGCAAGCTGACCAGGTGTCGCCTCTAACTTGGCTTCTAACCGCTCGAGCAATGTGAAGGCGTCGGCCGTTGATCCGGCAAACCCGGCCACCACCTCAAACCCACCAGGAGACAGCCGACGTACTTTGCGTGCGGTGCCTTTGATGACAGTTTGACCCAGCGACACCTGACCGTCGCCAGCAACAACAACTTGGCCGCCCTTTTTTACGCCAATGATCGTCGTACCGTGCCAACCGGGAAATTCGCTATGTGCCATAACCGCCTCTTCTTCAAGCTTGGCGCTGTATATGGCGGTGCAGATGCGATCACACAAGGTTGCGAGTCTTTGATGCCGCCCTTAGCGTTCCCTCATGGGCAAGTCTGAAACCGTTACGATCTATTTGGAAGACGGCTTGAAACACAGTGCAGAGGCCGGAACCCACAACTTTATCAATTTGATGAGCGATGTTCTGCGTCAGGCTGGGTACACGGTTTTATTTTCGTCAACCGATGCTGTGACCTCGCATCAAGGCGGAAAGGCCATCACGCATATGCGGTCACCGCCGCCTGGCGGTTTGGTTTTTCGCAGGGTGTACGAATATCCGTTCTGGAGCATCGAAGCCACGTCCGAGCGTTGGCATAGGGATGTCGCGTTGTCGTCATTCGCGCCCGAAACTGTGGACGCTGAACAGGCCGAGGCATTTGCGACCCGTTGGCGAAAGCGTTTGTTCCCAAAAGTGACGCCTATTGACGATGGGTACATATATCTACCGCTCCAAGGGATCTTTCGTCGCCGCCGGTCTTTTCAGAAATGCTCACCCCTGCAGATGGTCGAACAGACCCTGATGGCCTTTCCAGACCGAAAGGTGATCATAGGTTTACATCCGAAAGAAAACTACGACGCCCAAGATCACGCGGCCTTGGAAGAGGTCATACAAAGGCACAGAAATGTCGAGGTTTTGGTCGGTCAGATGCAAACCCTTTTGCCCGGTTGCCTTGCCGTCGTGACACAAAATTCCGGTGCGGCGTTTTTCGGTTATCTGATGCACAAGCCCGCCGCTTTGTTCGCCGAGATCGATTTTCATCACATCGCCGAAACCGATCCAGACGCTCTGCACAGCGTTGTGGATCAAAAGCCGGACTTTGATCGATATGTCTATTGGTTCTGGCACATGCACAGCATCAACGCCGGCCGTGCGGAGGCCACAGAGAAGATCCGCGGCAGGTTTCAAAGATTTGGTTGGATCACATAAAAAGGGCGCCCGTTCGGACGCCCAATTCGCAAGAAACTGTCGCTTAGATCAAAGCGCCTCTTCGATCCAGCTTTGCAAGGCCGCCTTTGGCTTTGCGCCCGCCATGTTCGAGATGACCTGACCATCCTTGAAGATGAACAGAGCAGGAATACCGCGCACACCCATCTGAGCTGGTGAATTCGGGTTCTCGTCCACGTTCACTTTTACAATCTTAACTTTGTCAGACATTTCTTCTGACAATTCTTCCAGAGCAGGGCCGATCTGCTTGCACGGGCCGCACCACTCTGCCCAAAAATCAACTACGACCGGGATGTCGGAATTGCGAACTTCTGCATCAAAGGTATCGTCCGAGACGGCTTGCGTCGCCATGTGAGTTCTCCTGACTCGATCACGTTAGGCGATGAAGGTAGGAAGCACGGCCTCAAACGTCAAGATATGCCAAGTCTTGTTGCGCTTGCCTCACGATCTCGTGGGGGAGGCGCATGAGGTGTGCTGTCGCTGTCCACAGAATATCGCAGAAAATCTGATGGTTGGGATACATGTTTTGCAAGGCCCACGCATAGGTCGCCATCTGGTTGACGATGCCCAAAGGCACCTGATCTGCGTCCTTTGGAACCATCCGATTTGTTTTAAAGTCAACGATGGTGATTTCGCTGTCAGAAATCACCAAGCGATCAATCGTTCCCGCGATGACGGCCTCTTTGAACGGGGCGTTCACGGCGACCTCTGCCAGCGTGTCACGCTCGAACAAACGTGCGAGGGCAGGTTTCGACAGCACGCTAGCAACTTCAGCCGCAGCTTCGTCGCATATCGCGCTGGGCATCGCTAGCGAGGCATTTGCGTGCTGAACCAAGTGTTCGACGCTTGAACCGGTTTGCCAACGTTCCAAAACGGAATGGACGAGCGTTCCATACGCTTTTGCGGTGTCTTCATCCCTGCCCTCGCCGGGCAGCGCCTTGGCGCCGCCTAAATCGGAGGGGGAGATCATCTGTCGCGCAGGCACCGGATCTGGGGCGGGTTGACGCATGTAGTCCGGTACATCGATCAGTGTCGGCGATGCCCCAGGCTGGCTTGGCGACGCATTTTGAGGCCAATCGCCGTTTTCGACCCGCAAACCGGGCCCAGCGGGCGTTTCGATGTCAATGGCACCAGCATGGGGCAAGGCTTGGGCAATTAATCCATGCCAATTGGTGCCGGTTGACGTGCGCTTGCCCGCACCCGCGACAATTAACCATTTCTCGGCCCGCGTCATCGCGACATACAGCAACCGCATCGTTTCACGTTTGTCCGCATCGGCCTCGCGATCCAATGCGTCGCGCATCTTGGGCGGCAATTGGTTTTGCGCGGGCTTATGCAGCGCAAGGCCATCAACCTGCAAAACGCTGTCTCGATTAGGTCTTGGCCTGCGGATCGTATCAGGCAAAATGACAATTGGCGCTTCTAGTCCTTTTGCGCCATGCACAGACATCACGCGGATCTGGTTCGACATGCTGTCGACCTGCCGCTTGATCTCTAGCTCATCGGTTTGCAACCAAGCCAGGAACCCGGTGAGGCTGGGAACAGATTGGCTCTCGTATGTCATGGCCTGAGACAGCAAAGCATCGATCCCGTCTTCGGCCTCTTTCCCCAATCTAGAGACGATTTTTCGACGCCCACCATGCCGTGTGAGCACCCGCTCTAACAGGTCGTAGGGGCGCAGAAAGTCCACTTGCCCACGTAGATCATTTAGCACCGCAAGATCCGCTGAGTGGTCTTGCTCCAGCCCGCGCAGATGAGGCCACAGACCCATTCCTTCGGGGCGATGGTGCGCGACAGAGAACAGCATTTGCTCGTCCCAGCCAAAAAGCGGAGATCTAAGAACACTGGCAAGGGCCAGATCATCATCCGGCGTGGCCAGAAACGACAGCAACGCCGCAAGATCACGGACCGCCAACTCGGCGCCGACCTTCAGTTTGTCTGATCCTGCAATCGGCAGACGCGCTTGTTTGCAGGCGCGAATGATATGCGGAAAAATGCCTGACCGTCTTTGCACCAGGATCAGAACATCGCGGGCTTCGATTGGCCGGGCAGAGCCGTCCGGTAGTGGGATCGTCGCGCCTGTGTCCAACATCTGTTTGATATGCGCCGCGATGTGGTTCGACAAAACGGCGTGATGATGATCCTCGCTGGGCAAATCCACCGGGTCTGACCAATCCGCCGTTTCTTGGTTTTCTGCCTCGGGAACCAAAGGCCATAAATCAACGCGCCCCGGCAGATTGCCGTGGAAAGGAATGTGATGGCTGTTGTCCCCCAATGAATTTCCAAGGCTCTCGCCAAAAACGGTGTCTACTACGCGCAATATCGACGATGCAGATCTGAAAGAATGATCGAGCGACTGGCTCTGGAAAGGCGCGCCGATTGCGGTCAGGCGGTCCGCGAATGCTTGGCGCATCTCGTCAAAAGCCACCGGATCCGCGCCTTGAAAACTATAGATCGATTGTTTGCGGTCGCCGACGACAAAGATCGTGCGGCTGATATCCTCGCGCGCGCCTTTACCGGACACGAAGTCTTCGGCAATTTTGCGAATAACGTCCCATTGCCCGGGTGATGTGTCTTGTGCTTCGTCGACAAGAATATGGTCGATCTGGCCATCCAATTTATAGAGAACCCACCCCGCCATATCCGAGTCAGAAAGAAGCGCGCGCGCTTTTTCGATGAGATCGTCAAAGTCGAGAAGCCCGCGATGCGATTTCTCTGCTTCGTATCGGGTCAGGAAAGCCTGGGCAAAGGCGTGCAAATCCAGGCTGGGCTGCACAATTCCTAGGGCGAGGCGCTTGGGCCTCGCATCCTCGATCCGAAGCATCAGCGCCTCAAGTTGTGGCATAAGATGGGGGATCGTTTTTGCGGTCCCCTTTGTTGGAACAGAGCCTATCTTGGCGGAAAACGGTACCTTTGCCGTAGCGCCGGTCAGAAAGACGTCCTCCAGTTTCGCAAGAGCGGCAAGCGATCCGAAACCGGCCAGCTGCACTTTGTCCGCGTTGGTTACATCCGTTTTGCTACCGCTTTGCATTGCGACGACCAAGTCATTCAAAAGCGCCTGGTCGGTCGGTCCAAACACAGTTTCCAAAAGGCGATCTTCGCTTAGGTCTTCAGGTTGACCCAGTAGCCTTAGGATCACCTGTTTTGAGACATCCTGAGAAAAGGCGGCTTTGTTGTTCAGGATATTGTCGATCAGAGAAGCGAAATCACTGTCGGTCACATGTTGCGCGATGCCTTCCACCTCGAGCAGGTTGTCGCCTTGCGCCATGTCTTCAACGATGGCGGCGCGCATCAATTGACCGGTTCGGTCGTCAAGTTCTGAGAAGTTCGGGTTCACCCCCGCTTCGAGCGGAAAGCGCCGCAATAGAGCCGAACAGAAAGCGTGAATAGTCTGTATCTTTAACCCACCTGGCGTTTCGATGGCGCGGGCGAACAGAGTGCGCGCTTGGGCGAGCTCGGCAGGCTCTAATAAACGTGTTTCACCCAGTTTTTTGAGCGATTCTTGAAGCTTTGCATCCGGCAGCATGGCCCACTCACCCAGCCGCTGAAACAGCCGGTTTTGCATCTCTGAGGCGGCGGCTTTGGTATATGTCAGGCAGAGAACGTTTTGCGGTGAAACGCCATCCAACAGCAGACGCGCAACACGATCCGTCAAAACCCGTGTCTTTCCTGACCCAGCATTTGCGGTCACCCAGGTTGAAACGTTGGGCTGGGCGGCTGTGTGTTGTCGCCGTGTGGCTTGATCAAAGGTCATTCTTCGACCTCAATCGCTGTGGCCGGGTCGGTCACATCCCATTCGCCGTATCGTGACAACAGATCATAATCGCCGCCCCAATTAACCTTTTGCATGGCGCGACGCGCCGTAAAGCCAATGGCCCCGGTCAAATGCGCCCAAAGCAACGCGTCCAGTTTGGCCAAAACGTCAGAGGGTGGGTCTTCGGCCAGCGGCGCGGCTGCTATTTTTGGTGAATTGCCCAGCCCAATGTAATGAGCGTCGAGAACGGGCAGGGGCGGCACCGATTTGAACGCACCAGCCTCTAACATGGCAGTTTCGAGTACGAGTTGCTTGTTGAAATGCGCTTGTTCGTCCTTGGAAGGAGGGTTGCCTGACTTGTAATCATAAAGGATGGCGCGCGTTCCGTCCGCGACGTCGATCCGGTCGGCGCGGCCGCGCAGCATAACCTGAGAGGTCTCCAGCATCATCTCGCCAGAGGTTTCGAAATGCGATGGCACGGCGCGATTTTGACGGTCGATTTCGCCAGACACAAACCACTCCGCGATGCGGTTCAGCCGAGCGATCCAAAGCGCGCGGATTGAAGGCCAGGGAACCGTCGCGATCAGATGGCGGCGAATGATGTCGCGCAAAACTTTGGCGTTTAGCTGGTCAGGAAACCGGGTGGTTTGCCCAACGAAGTCTTCCAACACCTGATGTGTGATAGACCCGCGCATCGCAGCCTCTGGCGTCGGAACCAGCGGATCCAGTGGCGACAGGCGCAACCAATGTCGCGCGTAAAATGCGTAAGGATCTCGAATAAGTGTCTCTACTTCGGTGATTCTTATCGATTTCGGCTGCCACGTGTTTTGCAGTTTTGGCGATGGACGTACCGCTTTCGGTGTCGTTGATACATCTTCGAACGCCTGTGCGAGGGTTTTCCACGTATCCCCGCGCTTGCGCATAGCGGCCAAGGCAACGGTTCCGCCCTGGTTCGGCAATCCTGCAAGCAGGTTCATGAGCCTGTTGAGCCATCTCGCTGGAACGGTCTCGGCCTCGTCCGACCGAATGGACCGCGTTAGCCAAACCTCGGGGGCGGCGATGGCTTGTTGGTAATCGTGCGCGGAAAGCCCGATGCGCCGTTCTGGAACCAATAGGCCTGCCTCTTTCCGCATAGCGCGGTTCAGCCAAGGGTCCGGTTGCGGCGTGCCCGGCCAAACGCCTTCGTTCAGACCGCCCAGGATGACAAGATCCGCACCCTGAACACGCGCTTCTAGCGTACCCCAGATCATGATACCGGGATGAGGCGCGTCGTGGTCACGGACCTCTCCTGCAGAGAGGAGTCGCCTCAACAAGCTTTGGTAATCGGCGCCGGATATCACACCTCCAAAGGCCGCATCTTGGCGCAGCGTTTCGATAATGCGCTTGGCCTCGCGCCCCGCCGCCTTATCCCAAAGCGCATTCGCGTCACCGCCCGGACCGGACACAATATCCTCTGCGAGTCTGATATGGCTTTCGACCCAATCACCAAGAGGTCGCGGCCCGAGCGGTGGCAAATCGGCCAGCTTAGAGCCTAACCATGCGGCCCATTGACTCATTTGCTCACGATCTTCGCTGCCGGCCGGCAGGGCGCGTTCCGCGGTATCTTGAATGTCCTGAGCAGTGGGGAACGCCGCTCCATCGCGGCGCATCCGAAGCTCAAACCGTTGCGTGTTCAATTGATGCAGGTTCCGGTCCGCGCCGGAATGGGTCAGGGGGTGCTTTAAAATTGTCAGCAGCGCCTCAGCGGTCAGCGGTTCTGTCAAACGTTCGGCCGCATGCCGCAAAAATCGGCCAGGCGGGCTAAGGTGCAGCGGCGTGCCCGCGCTGTCATCGGGCACGATGTTCCATTGATCAAGCGCAGCCGTCACCTGTCGCGTCAACACCCGATCTGGGGTAATCAACGCCGCTGTTTGACCGTCTTGCGCCGCCTGGCGCAATCGCAGCGCGATTGTCAAAGCTTCGCTCCGGGGTGTTTCGGTTTCGACCAACGTCACGCCATCCAATGCGGAGGCCAAATCCCCCAATTCCGGACCTTGCGTGATCCACGCATCGGTGACCGGCGCTGGGCGCAGCGACAAAGAAACCGTCTTGTGCCGCCGGGCATCCGGGATCGCACAGTCCGACCATCCAGCGATTTTGGTCAAAGGAACACCAAGGCTATGCGCAACAGCAACCAATCGGTGTTGCGGATGATCGTCACCGCTTTTTAGAAAGAATTCTGAACTCAGGCTCTTTTCATCAATGTTAGGATCGAATCCTGGCATGATCACAGCGCCTACGGCCTGTTGTGCCAAAAGGGTCATCAGGGAAAAGGTCGTGCCGCGCGAGCCGGTGGAACCAGCGACGATAATCGGATCTGTCGGAGGTATTTGTTCCCACAGTTGAGCCAGGCGCGACACGATCTGGCTTTGGCGCCACTCCGGTCCGCCGTTGCCGCCGTCGGCCAAATAGCGTTGAGCCAGCGAAATGAACGCGCTCGTTTGTTCCCAATAACCAGAGTGGCCCGACATATCGAGCGAGAGCAGCGCCTCAGGATCGACGCTTTCGCCTTCCATTTCGTCAATCAACGCAGCGAGGCTGCCTGCAAGGTCGAAAACGTGCGCCTTTGGCGCGAGATCAGGGTTGGACGCGATCAGCTTGTCGATCAGCTGGGCCAACTCAAGCTCTCGCCGCAGGGCGCCTTCGGCAGGTGGTGGTGGGTTTGGCAAAAAGACGTCGATATCATTCAAAAGGATAATGCGAGGCAACAACCGCGCTGGTCCTTCGGCAAACAACTGCGTCAATCGCCGTTGCATACGTCTGGTGTTCACGATCAGCGTCGTACGTGCCCACGCCTCGGGCGGCTTGCCAGACAAGCGCATATCCAGACCGCGCAGGACAGCTTTTGGAAAATCGACACCCAGCGGAACGCCAAACAAGCGATATGCATCGTTTTCAAACATTCAGCAGCGCCTCGGCCTCAGCAATCCCACCGGGATGGCCAATGTCGGCCCATTGGCCGGGGTAGGATACTCCGAATAGGCGATTGTTGGCCGCCATCTGATCCCAGATGATGTTGAGTGAGAATGATGTTTGCGAAACAGTCTCTAATAAGTCTGTTTTGAGTATCTGAACCCCGCCATAAACATAGCTACGACCGCGAGACAATTGGCCATCCGAGGCCAATTCAAAGTCTCCCGCACGTGTGTAGCCGACAGTCGATGCGATCGGAACGCAAAGCAATAGGGCATCCATCTTAGTAGGTTGCCAAGCCGCGAGAACGCTTTGGATCGGGTTTGGACCTTTCCAGATCGCGTCCGAATTCGACGCGATAACCGGACCAGAACCCAGCAATGGCAAAGCCTGCCGCAATCCGCCGCCCGTGTCCAAGATGTCGGGGTGTTCCACCGACACGGCCACCGGTCGCCCGTGCAAATGCGCTTTGATTTGATCTGCCAAGTAATGCGCATTTACGACGATTTGATCGGTATCCACTGGGTCAAAAAGCGCAAGCGTCCGATCAAGCAAAGTTTGACCAGCAACGGGGATCAATGGCTTGGGGCGGGTGTCCGTCAAAGGACGCATCCGAGTGCCGAAGCCCGCAGCAAAGATCATGACTGACTTTGGAACGTCCCGCATTTTTCTTTCAGAATATTAAGGTTCTCAGGGGTCGGTGGAGGGAGCGACGACCGCAAAATCTTGCCTAGTTCAGCAAGCTTTGGATGCGCTATATCTGTCTCTAAATGACCAAAAACGCGCGGCAATAGGTCAATATAGTGCGGTTTGCCATGCATCAGAGAAAGGCGCGCGAACACGCCAATGATCCTAAGGTTGCGTTGCAATCCCTGAAGCGCATAGGCGAACCGGAACGCGTCCTCATCCGTGTTTGTTGCAGCCACATAACGCTGGATCATCTCTTCCGCCAAAGCCGTATCAACGTCCCGTCGAGCATCCTGTAGGATGGAGACCAAATCATAGGCTGGGTGACCCAAGAGCGCATCTTGGAAATCAAGCAGCCCAACGCGCGCGACGCCGGTTCTGTCAGGAAGCCAAAGCAGGTTTTCGGCGTGATAATCCCGCTGAATAAGAACAGGACGCGTTGGGAACGTCTCGGTCAGGAGCATGTTCAGCTTGGTTGCCAAGGATGCGCGGGCGGGTTGGTCAACCTCTCGGACAATCCCCATCTGGTACCAGTCAAACGCCAAACAAGCCAAATCGGTCATGAGTTTCGGGTCATAGGTGCCGATGGCTGGTGCCGGTTGCTGATGCAGATGGCACAGAACATCCGTCGCCGCTGCGTAGAAAACAGGCTCTAAACCGGGGTCTTTTGCCAATACGCGCGCGAACAAGGCGTCGCCTAAGTCTTCCAAAAGAAGAAAACCGAACTGAATGTCCGAGGCGATGATCTGCGGCGCTGAAAGGCCATGCGCCGAGAGATATGACGCCGCATCGATGAACGGACGCACGTCTTCGCCCTTTTCCGGTGGCGCATCCATCAAAATTGCGGACCTTCCCTCGGGCCCGACCAACCGATCATACGACCGATTGGACGCGTCTCCGGCGATACGGACGCGGGCCGCCCCTTCCCATCCGCACGTCGTCAGAAATGCGTGCTTTGCGGTTTCGCGGTTAGTCATTTTGCAAGCCACGCATCGCAGCGTCCCATTTGGGGTCTGACCATGACATATCGCAGTCTCTCGATGTGTCGGTTGGACCCGGGCGGAAAGTTAGAACGAGGGCATTCTGCGGTAATAGGGGGCCCAGTCGGTCCGGCCATTCAATCAAGGTGACGGCGGTTTCAAACGCTTCGTCGAGGCCAAGCTCGTCAATTTCGGAGACGCCGACACGATATAGATCGCAATGCCAGACCTCGCCCTTTTCGGTGTCATAGGTCTGAACGATGGTGAAGGTGGGCGAGGGGATGTCCTCTGGAACTGACAAAAGCGATCTGATGAACGCGCGGGCGAAATGCGTTTTGCCTGCGCCCACATCGCCTTGCAAAAGAAAGACATCGCCGGGCGCGCAATGGCGGGCCAAGTGGCGTGCAACGGCTTCTGTCGCATCTGGTTCGGAGAGGTGTAGAGAGAGTGACTTTTGCCCCATGTTCGCACCGTATCCGGTGGTCGCAGGGCTGCAAGTCAAATGCTTGGCTCAACCTCTTTGAGCCTTGAAAAATCTTGCTCTGACTCCTGGGCGCAATCGAAAGACAACCGCATGCCGCCCGATTGGACCGGTTTGATTTCGACGCAGTATTGTCGGCCAGAGAGATGCGTTAGAATTGTTTGCAGGTCCGTGCGGTTTTGCGGGGCCATTACGTGCTGGTCAAAGGACCGAAAGGCTGCGTCATCGAGGAATTGACCGCGCCAGCGCTGCATCGCATCTGTGACTGATGCATTTCCAATGGCGGTGTCGGGGTCGAAATCGAACATCTCGCGAAAGGTTTCGTTGCACAGCACAACACCGCCGTCAGGGGCAAATACGATCAGACCCTTTGGCAGATCGTCCAATATTGCATGCGCAAGCTCCATCTCAGCGCGGAAATGGCGGGTCAGCGTGATCTCTGCACTGATATCTTCGAGCAGGAAAGCCAAAGCTTTGTCCGGGTGCGGGCGGCCTGTCACGCGGATGGTCTGGCCGGATTCCAGCGACCAGGTTTCTTGGTACACCGCGTTGTCAATATCCTCGGACAGGTGCGCGATCGTGTTGCGCCATTCCTGATAGTCTTTCGGTTCGGGCATACGCCGACTTTCCCTCAGCCGGTCAAAGAAACTGAACATATCAGGCTGTTTGCTGAGGAAATCGGGCGACAGTGTCGTGATATCGACCAAGGCGGGATTAAAAAGAGCGAGCTTGCGGTCCTTGTCAAAGATGGCAAGACCGGTTTGGAGATGAGCAAAGGTTTTCGCCAAGGTTTGCACAAAGTTTCGCTGGGCGATCTCGGCCTTCACCACAGGCGCAATGTCGACAGCGTGACAGACAGTCCAATGGCGGATGCGTTTGGCGGTGACATCGAACCAGAGCACGCCCGAGCCCGGCCCGGCGTCAACGCCTTCGCGCCTGCGGCGCACGCTGCCTTCGTCCATTGTTCCTAACGGGAAAACCTGTCGGGGGCCGATCCGCTTTTCCATTGGAATCCGGTCCAGCAGATTTTCGTAAGCGGCGTTGCTCCACAAGATGTGGCCTTTGCTGCCTTGGATCCACGAGGGAACGATAGATGTGCTGGAGCTGAGCGACAGCAGTTGAGAGCTTTCCATCCGGGCTTCTGATGGTGGTCTGGAAACAAAGGTGACGCGCGCGCGGGGTCCTGATTTTTCGATCAAAAGCTGATCGTTCGCGTAGGCTGCGCTGGCAGATAATCGGGTGTGCCCCTCGGGCAGGTTGATCAGGCTTTTGGGCACGCCCACAAAGCGTTCCGATAAAATTGGGCCGATGTCAGACCAGTTAACAGGCCCGTCCCAAGCGAGTGGAGCGTCTCGGGGCAGGATGTCATCCGGTAGATCGCCGTGATCAAGCGCGTCGTCCGTGAACAAAGCCGTGGGTGGTTGAGGTGCGGGAGCCTCGGCTTGTGGCGTGCAGGAAAAAGGCTTTGTCACAAGCCAAACGGCCCAGGCAGAAACAAGGCATGCAACACAAACCGAAAGTGCGATGTCCAGCACCGCCATGAGCCAGTTCCCTTGCTGGAAGACGCAGTGGCAGTCTGAGGGCGATTGGTTAACGATTCCTTAACGAAATCCGGTTTGGTCAGGCGACGATTGGCTTGTTTACGCCCGCTGCGATCGCGTTGCTGCCGCTGCGCGCATCGATATCGTCGCGAGGCCACGTGACTTCGACGATTGCGCCGACCTGATCAGAATCGCTTGCGTCAATTCTAAAGGGGTCGGACCCGTTTGCGAAACTCAGGCTTGCGCCTGTGCGTTCCAATAGCGTTTTGGCGATGAACAAACCCAGGCCCATGCCTTCGTATTCGGGGCGCTTGGAACGATCCCCGGTCGCGCGGCGACGCCCGACAAACGGATCGCCAATACGACCCAAAAGGTAGGATGGAAAACCGCGCCCGTCGTCAATGATCCGAATGGAGATACGATCCGCGGTCCAATGCGTCTCGATCCAGACTTGTCGGTCTGCAAAGTCGATGGCGTTTTGAACGAGGTTGCGTAGACCATGAATGATCTCTGGTTTGCGCAGGATAGACGGCTGTTCGATTTCCGCGCCAGCATCGGCGTCGTGGGAATAGTGGATCTCTTTGCCGCGATGCGCGTGCGGTTCTGCCGCTTCGTGAACTACTGTCATCAAAGGGGCCTGGCGCAGGTGCAAATCATCCTTACCGGCGCGGCCCATGTCGCGTAGGATATCGCGGCACCGGTCGGCCTGCTCTCGGATGAGGGCTGCGTCTTCTTTCAACTCGGGACGATCCTCAAGCTCTTCTATCAGCTCAGAACTCGTGAGTTTAATCGTTGCGAGTGGTGTGCCCAGCTCGTGTGCCGCCGCTGCCACCACACCCCCAAGATCGGTTAGTTTTTGTTCCCG
>CAZYQC010000043.1:0-4102 GCA_964649815.1 uncultured Rhodobacterales bacterium
TATCCATCCGCATTCCGTGATTTCCGGCACGACCTATGTGGCCATGCCCGAAGGCGCATCGGCGCTCAAACTGGAAGACCCGCGCCACGCGATGATGATGGCCGCTCCTCCCCGCCAAAAATCCGCGCCCGAGACGATGCAGCCCTTTGTCTATGTCGCCCCCGCTGTGGGCGACGTGGTTTTGTGGGAAAGCTGGCTGCGCCACGAGGTGCCGATGAACATGGCCGAAGACGACCGGATCTCGGTCAGCTTCAACTACGCCTGGAGCTAGAAGGCACGCAAACCGCCGATCCGTCGCAAATGTGACAACCGGAACACCTTGCGGCGGCGCTGCGCGCTGCATAATGTCCCGGCCACGCCAAACGCAAAAGGGGGGCAGCGTGTCGTATACTCCGGCCATCACAGGAACGGGCGTGTTCACGCCTTCACAATCGATCAGCAACGCAGAATTGGTCGAAGCCTTCAACGCCTATGCCGACAAGTTCAACGCCGAACACGCAGAGGCCATCGCCGCAGGCGAGATCGAAGCGAAAGCGCATTCCTCGGAAGAGTTCATCGTCAAAGCCTCTGGGATCGAAAACCGCTATGTCATGGACAAAAGCGGTGTGTTGGACCCGGACGTCATGCATCCCCTGCTGCGACAGCGCGACGATGGTGAACCTGGGATCATGGCAGAAATGGCCGTGGACGCCGCCCGGATCGCGCTTAGCCAAGCTGGCCGCGACGGCAGCGAGATCGACGCCGTGATCTGTGCCGCCTCCAACATGGAGCGGGCCTACCCCGCCGTCGCAATTGAGATTCAGCAATTGCTGGGCGTCAAAGGGTTTGCGTTCGATATGAACGTGGCGTGTTCCTCTGCGACATTCGGGCTCCAGGCTGCGGCGGATATGGTCCGCTCGGGCTCCATCCGTTCGGCTGTTGTGGTGAACCCAGAGATTTGCTCGGGCCATCTGGAGTGGCGCGACCGCGATTGTCACTTCATCTTTGGCGACGTCGCGACGGCGACCGTGATTGAACGGGCCGAAGACGCCAAAGGCGCGTATTTCGAGATCAAGTCCACGCGCTGCGCGACGGACTTTTCCAACAACATTCGCAACAACAACGGCTTTTTGCGCCGGTCCCGCCCCGATGGCGTGGTCGACCGCCGCGACATGCAGTTCATGCAGAACGGTCGTAAGGTCTTTAAAGAGGTTGTGCCGATGGTCAGTCAGCACATCACAGACCACATCACCGACAACGGTGTCACCGCCGCGGATCTCAAACGCCTCTGGTTGCATCAGGCGAACAAATCCATGAACGACTTTATCGGTCGCAAGGTCCTGGGCCGCGAGCCTGAGCCGGGCGAGCAACCCAATATCCTGCAAGACTATGCCAACACCTCGTCGGCGGGCTCTATGATTGCCTTTTCCAAGTATTCCGAGGATTTCGAAGACGGCGATCTTGGCCTGATTTGTTCTTTTGGCGCTGGCTATTCCGTTGGTTCGGTGATCGTGCAAAAACACGCCTGAGATGGCGAAACTCTACTTTCATTACTCTACGATGAACGCGGGCAAATCGACCGTGCTCTTGCAGGCTGCGCATAACTACGAAGAGCGTGGCATGGCGGTCTATTTGATGACCGCATCCTTTGATGATCGCGCCGGTGCCGGGCGCATCGCCAGCCGGATTGGGATAGGCGCTGCGGCTGATACGTTCACGCGGACCGAAGACCTGTTCGACAAACTCTCTCAGCGCAAGGTCCAAGGGCCGGTGGCCTGCGTTTTCGTCGATGAGGCGCAATTCCTAACGGAAGAGCAAGTCTGGCAACTGGCCCGTGCAGTCGATGACCTCAAATTGCCGGTGATGTGCTACGGCCTGCGCGTCGATTTCCGAGGCAAGCTCTTTCCCGGCTCGGCTACGTTGCTGGCGCTGGCTGATGAAATGCGCGAAGTCCGCACAATTTGCCATTGCGGAAAAAAGGCCACGATGGTCGTGCGCCAGGATGCCGACGGCAACGTCTTGAAAGACGGCGCCCAGGTGCAGATTGGCGGAAACGAGACCTATGTCTCGCTCTGTCGGCGCCATTGGCGGGAAGCTGTGGGCGACAAAGCTTAACCTTTTGGCAACACAAAAACCCTTTGTTTTCAGTCCTGTCCCCGCGGGGACAGAAAAATGCCGGTAAAGTCGCCGGATTTGGCCTGCGCTTTGCAGGGTTTGGACCGCCCTCCGCGCGGCGCGGACACTCTGGTCAATCGAGCTGGTTCAACGCGTTCGGCGGCACGACCCCGTCCACCAAAACCGCTTTCAAATTCGCAACGGCCATCAGACCCATTGTTGTACGCACATCCAGCGCCGCCGTCCCCAGATGCGGAAGCAGCGTGACGTTATCGAGGTTCAAAAGCGCGTCAGGCACGTTCGGTTCGAATTCGTAAACGTCCAGCCCCGCGCCGCCGATCGTTTCTGCCTGAAGCGCATCAATCAGGGCGGCTTCGTCGATGACATCGCCGCGGGCGATATTCACCAGATGTGCGTGGCTTGGCATTGCGGCCAGCACGGGCCCGTCGATCATATGGCGGGTGTCCGCCCCGCCTGGCACGGCGATGATCATGACATCAACCGATGCGGCCAGATCGTGCAAAGAGGCGACCTGTTCCGCCGGGAACGGCAGCTCTTTGGCGGATCGATTGAAATACTTCACCGTCATGCCAAAGCCAAAATGGCACCGCGCGGCGATCGCTTGCCCGATGCGCCCCATGCCAACGATGCCGACGGTCTTGCCCGTGACATGCAGGCCCAGCATTTGCGTCGGGTGCCAGCCCATCCATTTGCCGTCACGCACCAGCCGTTCGCCTTCGCTGGCGCGGCGCGACGACATGAGCATCAGCATCACACCAATGTCTGCTGTTGCATCCGTCACTGCGTCGGGCGTGTTTGTGACAAGGATGCCCGCCCCTGTCGCCCCCGCGATGTCGATGTGGTTGTACCCGACACCAAAGTTGGCCAGGACCTTGCATTTCGGATTGGCGGCGTCTTCGAACACGGTCGGGCCAAAGGTATCGCCCAACGTTGGCAACACGCCGTCGAATTCTTTGAGACATGTGCGCAGCTCACCCGCAGACAGGGGCGTGGTGCTTGGACGCACGACGACCTCGTCAAAATGCGAGTTCAAAGCCGCCACAACGGCATCTGGCATGGGGCGGGTGACAAGTATCCGGGTCAATGCATCCGCCCCCCGTTTGGAACGGGCTGGTCAGGGGACAAAAGGACAATCGCGCCCTCGCTGTCCTCGGTTCCCAGCACCAGAACCTCTGACATGAACTTGCCAATCTGGCGCGGGGGAAAGTTGACCACGGCCATGACCTGACGCCCGACAAGTGTTTCAGGCGTATAATGCACCGTCACTTGGGCCGAGGTCTTTTTCTCGCCGATCTCAGGCCCGAAATCGACCCATATCTTGATCGCGGGTTTGCGGGCCTCGGGATAGGGCTCGGCGCGCAGGACCGTGCCAACACGAATGTCGACTTTCAAAAAGTCATCAAAGCTGATCTCATCCGCCACTGGCCAATTCCTTTGATCTTTGGGTTGCGGCTGTGACTGCCTTTTTCAGCAAGGTCGGAAAGCCGTCTGTGTCGTTCATCAAAACCTCAAGAGCCGCCTGGGTTGTCCCGTTGGGCGAGGTCACGTTGATCCGCAACTGCGCGGGATCGTCGTCAGATTGCATCGCAAGCGCGCCCGCCCCGGCGACTGTTGCCTTGGCCAATTGCATCGACAACGCAGGCGGCAATCCCTGCGCGGCACCTGCCGCTGCCAGGGTTTCGATCAAGTGGAACACATAGGCGGGGCCCGAGCCGCTAACGCCAGTCACGGCATCCATCTGATCTTCGTTGTCTATCCGCACCACTTGCCCGACCGCCTGAAGAAGCAGCTCTGCTTCGTCCAAGGCGGACGCACCAGCGGCGTTTGCAACGATGGCCGTGATGCCTTGGCCTACGGCTGCGGGTGTGTTGGGCATGGCGCGGATAATGGGCGTGTTGGCGCCGAGCGTGTTTTCGAAGAACGACAGAGGCGTCCCCGCGGCGACGCTGACAAACACGGTCGAGCCGCCGCCCAGCTGTGACATATT
>CAZYQC010000043.1:4202-28412 GCA_964649815.1 uncultured Rhodobacterales bacterium
TCCCCGCGGCGACGCTGACAAACACGGTCGAGCCGCCGCCCAGCTGTGACATATTGGGCAACGCCTGGGCCATCATCTGCGGCTTAACAGCGACAAGAACAACGGCAGGTTGCGCCGGAAGCGGCGCGTTGATGTGAACGCCTGTGCCGTTGACCCAATCACTTGGGTGGGGGTCTTGCACCCAGACCGCGCTTGCAGGCAAGCCGCGTTCAAGCCAGCCGGCCAACATGGCCGATCCCATTTTGCCGCAGCCCAAAAGCACAAGGCCATGCGCTGCGATCCGAGTATTTTTCATGAGGCGCCCCCGACTTGTTCGGGGGCTATGCTTACGCCCGCCCGTAAGCCTCGGCAATGGCGACTTGCATCGCGTCAGCAGGCGACCGGTCACCCCAGATCAGCATTTGCAGCGCAGGATAGTAGCGCTCGGCGCTGAGGACGGCGGCACCGATCATCGTGTCGATCTGATCTGCGGACGCCATTTGCCCCCCCGCCAGAACCAGACCATACCGATAAACCATCAGCTTTTGCTCGCTCCAATAGGTGAAGGCACCAGCCCAGCATTGATCATTCACGAGGTTCAAAAGCTCGAACAGTTCGGGCAGCTTTTCTTCTGGGGGCTCCATATCAAAGGTGCAGACCATGCGAAGCGTTTCGTCAAAGCCTGACCAAGCCAGAGTGATCGAATACGTCCGCCACTGACCTTCGACGGCCATTGCGATTTGATCATCGGCAATGCGGTCAAAGTCCCACTCGTGGTGTGTAGCGAGCGTCTCCACGATGTCGATAGGATGAATTTCGTCTTCCAGAATGTGCTCGGAAAGGGCCATGGTGCCACCTCATAATCGCTCTAGAGCGGGGGGCTGGCAGCGCCCCCAAGCGCTAGATGCCTGCTCAAAAGACCGGGGCTAACCCCCGTGCCTCTACTAGATATGGTGATGGAGCCGATGCAGTCTGGCAACCCTAAAGTTGGGGATATGCGCAATAAGTTGTGGATGACCCGCCAGAAGGCACAATTGATCGGCGAATGGGGCTTCGCAGCAACAGAGCGCCAAAACGAGGGTGAGGTGAGCGCGGGGGCGACTTTGAGTTAACCTGTTCTTAACGCGCAGGCCTGGTATTCTGAGACACTCTTGCAACCGCATCAGCGATCAACTGATCGCTGCCGGTCCAATCGTACCCTTGCATGGTGATGAGTGAATGCATGATGCCATGCAAGTTGCAGATCAAACCGTCTGTGGCGACTTTGACGGAGGGGCTTGCGCGGTCGAGATCCAGAACACCGGCAACAAGATCAAAAAAGACGTCGTATTGCGCAATGGTCTCTGGGTTGCCAACAAAGGATTTTACGTCGTCGCCGCTCACCCCAGAGGTCATGAACACAAGGTGGTAGTGGTCTGTGTTGTTCAGCCAAAACGCAACATAGGCTTTCGCGGCCAAATGCAGCGCTTCTTGGTGCGTGTCCTGGTCCCTTGTGGCTTGGGCAACGCGCTCAAACGCCAGAGCCAAGATGTGCGACCACAACCGCGCGAGAATATCCAATTTGCTTGGGAAATAGCGATAAAGAGCCATTGGGCTTAACTTCACTTCTTTTCCCACTCGCCGCATGGAAACGGATGCAAATCCTTCTTCCTGAAACAGACGCAGCGCGACATCGACGATTGCCTTTTGCCGTTTCGTTTTCTCATCCAGAGAGAGAACAGGTCGACCCCGAGGAGGAGGGTCACCCCGCGTCTGCGCGTCACGCCCATATTCTTGGTCATCGCTCATCACGATTTTGTATACGCGTACATTTTAAATTTGCAAGTCGGTGAATTTACGTATACGCGTACACAAAAATAAGGAGCTCTGATAATGAACTACGCATTGCGGGTCGTTTTGTGCGTCACGGGCGCAATCATTGTTTGGCTTGGACTGAACATGGGGGTGGGCGGCTTTGAAACGCTTGGCTGGCAAGGCGCCCGGGGATTTTTTTCGGTCACCGATCCCAAAACCTTCGCGGTGCAAGACAATCACGTCCGCTTCATTGAGGGCGTTTGGTTGAGCGTAGGCTTGGTTCTGATGGCGGGTGGTGTTGCGTTGAACCATCTGCGGTCAGTCTTGATTGCTTTGACCGGCATGGTGTTTGTCGGCGGGCTCATGCGTTTCACGTCGGCGGATGCCGCACTTCTCCTGAGCAGCTGTATCGCGCCGTCACTCATTGCCGAGCTTGTTGCATTTCCATTGCTTGGATTTTGGATTTTCAAAGCGACACAGCGCGCCTCTGGGGCGTGATCTATGGGCCTCGGATGTCCTCGGACACTCGCTTGATCATGCTCCTAGTGCGCACCGCCCCCCTGACCGAAAGCGGGCCATCCAAACATTCCGCTGACTCAGGCACAGCGTTTGGTGGACGCGGGGGTTAGCGGGATCGCTTTCGCAGCAAGGCCGTCAGTTGGTTAATGTCCCGCGAAAGCGGTCGGTCCTCGGTGACCACATCAGAGACCGCGCGTATGGCTTGGTGCGTGTCGCGCAGGGTCGGCCCCAAATCGGGGGCCACGCCGCGCAGATCGATCGCTTGACAGGCGGTAAGCGCCTCTAGCGCAGCGAGATGCACAAGATCAGCGGCGATTGTGCGCAAGGACGCAGCCGACAAAGGCGCGTTTGTCAGCACATCTTCGACGCCATTGGCACTGACGCTGGGCCAGACGGGCGTTGGCTGTGCGGCTTGGACGATACGCGCAACCAAAGCCTCGGCCGATTTGGTCAATGGCGCGAGGCCGTTGGACGTGCTGCCTGGCATGGCGAGAAATGGCGGAAGGTCTGTGAAGACGGGGTTCAAAAGCTTTGCGATCCGCGCCAGCGACGCCATTGCAACCGGGACCGCTGCGCGCGCGACATAGTCCATCATCACAGCGATTTCGCCCGCCAGATAGGCGCCGTTGGACACCAGCGCCGCGCGGTCGATAAGGGCCACCGGGTTGTCGCTGCTTCCGTTGAGTTCGATCAACACACAGTCGCGGGCCGCGTCCAGCGCCGTGTGCAAAGGCCCGTGGATATGGACGATGTTGCGAAAACTCAGAGGGTCCTGGAGGCGGCGGGCCGCGCCCTCGGCCCAAAGGGCGCTGCCATCAAGCGCGTGGCGCAACCCGGCGGCCGCTGCAGCTTGGCCAGGATGCGGTTTGACGGCAAGCACGTCAGGGTCCATCGGCCCGACATTGGCGCGAAACCCCTCCATCGAGAGGGCGGCGCAGGTTTGCAGCGCCTCATAGGCGACGCCGGTTTCATAGACCGCAAACGCGGCAAGTGCGACGGAGGGGCCTGAATGGCTGATCATTGACAACCCGTCGCGGGGTGCGAGGTCAAGCGGGGCAATGCCTTTGGCTTGCATCATCTTGGCGCTGGGGCCGACGGTGCCTTCGTCGCCTTGCATGTCGCCTTCGCCAATGAAGGCGAGGCCGACACTGCCGTTGGTCAGCAAATCGGCCACGCCCACCGAGCCGATCTCGCCCACCACAGGGATCAGGCCCGCGTTCAGGCAGGCCACCATATGCGCGGCGACCTCTGGGCGGGCCGCAGCGCAGCCGCTGAGCAATGTATTCACGCGGGTGATGACAGCAGCGCGCGTGACATCCGACGGCAACATCTTGCCAGAGGCATGCGCGCGACCGCGCACAGTTTGCGTGGAAAATGCGGACAAGGTTTGGGCATCCAGAACCTCGGTCGCGCGGGCGCCCAGACCGGTTGTGACACCGTAAACCGGGGTCTTGTTCTCGATTGCTGTGGTCACAAAGGCATGCGTTTTCGCCATCCGCGACAAGCCATCCGGCGCCAAGGTAATGGCATGCTTGCCGGTCGCGGCGGCGACAAGTCTTTCAACGCTCAGCCCAGCGCCGGTCAGGTGGAGCGTGTCAGACATCGCGGTAGAGCAGGTTTTGAACGATCTCCATCTCGCGGGCCTTTTCAAGGATGCGCGCGCCCAAGGCAATATCGCCGGTCGACATGCCGCGATGCCAAAAGAGGATGGTCTCTTCCGCGCTTTCGCGGCCTGGCTTCAGCCCGGCGGCGATCTCTCCTATCTCAGCGTAAAAGCTGTCTTCGGAGACAAGCCCTGCGTCGATATGCGGGCGCAGCGCGCCCAGGTGACCTGCGCGCATCTGCCCAAGATCATCCATGACGAATTTGTCTATACCTTCAACAAAGTCGAGGGGGAGTGCGCTCATCGTGCCATAGGGAACGACAAGCGCGCCTTTCTTGACCCAACTGCGGTCGAACATCGGTGTTGGCGCATTCAGGCGGGTCGCCTCAATCAGGATGTCGGCGCCGTTTAGGCACGTCTCCCAATCGTCGGTCACGATCACCTCTTTGCCAAGATCCGCGCTGAGCTTGTCGCCAAATGCGGTGCGGCTTTCAAAACGGCGCGAATGGACGCGGATTTCGTCAAAATCAAAGAGGTGATCCAAAAGGCGGACGTTCCAGTAAGACGTGCCGCGCGCACCGACGTGCCCCAGGATCTTGGGATTTTCGGGGCCGAGCCATTTTGCCCCAAGCGCCGTCAGCGCGCCAGTGCGCATGTCCGTGATCCCGGCGGCATCGATCACCGCCTTTGGCATGCCGGTTCTGGGATCAAAGAGGTTGAGCAAAGCCAATTCCGATGGCAGGCCTTGTTTGTAATTGTCGACAAAGTCGCCGACGACCTTAACACCGGCGTATCCCAAAGGCTCCACATAGCCGCGCAGGACATTGAAATGCCCGTTGAAGGCGGGGTCCGGGGTAAGGTGCATGCGCGGCTCGATCACCGTTTTGCCCTGCCCCGCAGCCACCAAGCCTTGTTCGATGGCGTTTAGAATATCGTCATTGGTCAGACCAACGGCATCAATTTCAGGCTGGCCCAGATATTCGATCTCGATTCGTGACATGGCATGTGTCCTTTCCACACGGCCCATCATGAACCGGATGTTCAGAACGTCCAGAGGATGTTCCGCACAATCAATTGTGCCTTTGGCAAAAAGACCGTCGCGCCAGGACGGCGCAGCTGGATCGGAGTGGGCTTACTTTTCGAGCGCATCCAAGCGGGCTTTGAGCGCCTCATTTTCTTCGCGCGCTTTTTGCGCCATTGCGCGAACAGCGTCGAATTCTTCGCGGGTGACGAAATCCCGGTCAGCGAGCCAGCGATCCACCATTGATTTCATAGCGGTTTCCGCCTCGTCCTTGGCGCCCTGTGCAACGCCCATCGCGTTGGTCATCAATTGCGAAATATCGTCAAAGATCTTACCGCGCGCCTGCATCTGTCGTCTCCTGGTCATTCACAGACCTTATATGGACCCCGGCGCCCGCAACGACAAGGTTGACGGCATAGAGCCGGGCGAGGCAAGGAGACGCAGATGAGAGCGCTGATCCCATTCCCCGAAATCTCGCCCGAGATCTTTTCTGTCACCCTCTTTGGCTTTGACTTTGCCTTAAGATGGTACGCGATGGCCTATATCGTGGGTATCATCCTGGGCTATGTGCTGGTGGTGCGGGCTTTGAAGACGGTGGCGCTTTGGCCGGGGCAAACGCCACCGATGAACACAACGCAGGTGGAAGACCTGCTGAGCTGGACGATTTTGGGCGTGATCGTTGGAGGACGGCTGGGGTTTGTTCTGTTTTATCAGCCTGCCTATTACCTTCAGAACCCGACCGAGATCCTGTTCATCTGGCAAGGTGGGATGGCATTTCATGGCGGGTTGCTTGGCGTTGTTTTGGCGGCGTACCTGTTTACGCTGAAACACGGATGCCCAAAGCTGAGCACCGCTGACATGGTCGTATTGGGGGTGCCGCCGGGGCTGTTGCTGGGACGGATCGCGAATTTCATCAATGCCGAGCTGTGGGGACGGCCGACGGATGTGCCTTGGGCCGTGGCATTTCCGGGTGTCGCAGCACAGGATTGCGGCGATCTCGTTGGCCTTTGCGGACGTCACCCATCGCAGCTCTATGAGGCAGGGCTAGAAGGGTTGATCCTAGGGCTGGTCATGATCTGGCTGGTTTGGGCGCGCCGAATCCTTCGGCGCCCGGGCGCCTTGGCCGGTGTTTTCTTTGCCGGCTATGGCCTCAGCCGATTTGTGGTCGAATTCGTACGCCAACCGGATGCGCAGTTTATCACGCCGGGGAACCCGCTCGGCTTGGCCTGGCATATTGACGGCTGGGGATTGACGATGGGGCAGCTTTTGTCCGCCCCCATGATCGTTCTTGGCCTATGGCTGATCTGGCGCGCCGGTCGCGCCGCAGCCGCCCCACAATGACACTGGAAGATCGGCTTAAGGCGCAGATATCGGCCACCGGGCCGATAACGCTGGCTGATTACATGTCTGCGGCGTTGATGGACCCCGAGGGTGGTTACTACACCACCCGCGCGCCCTTTGGGGTGGGCGGGGATTTCGTTACAGCCCCCGAGATCAGTCAGATGTTCGGCGAGCTCATCGGTCTGTGTCTGGCGCAATGCTGGCTGGATCAAGGCGCACCAAGGCGCGTGGCCCTGACCGAGCTGGGGCCAGGGCGCGGCACTTTGATGGCTGACATTTTGCGCGCGACGGCGGCTGTTCCCGGCTTTCATCAGGCTGCGCATGTACATCTGGTCGAGACCTCGCCCAAGCTGCGCGCCGCACAAGCAGAGGCGTTGAGCGGGCGGGATGTCACCTGGTGCGAGACCCTGTCGGAGGTGCCTGACGGGCCGCTTTTTCTGGTGGCGAACGAGTTCTTCGATGCCTTGCCAATCCGGCAATTCCAACGCTCGGGCGCGCATTGGGCCGAACGTCATGTCGGCCTTATGGATGGGGCCCTGGCCTTTGGGCTGGGCCCTGAACAGCCACAGCCGGTCCTGACGCACCGGTTAGAGGACACGCGCGACGGAGATGTCGTGGAATGGGCGCAGGTCGGCGTCAGCATTACCGGCGCGATTGCGGATCGCTTGGCCAAAGCGGGCGGCGTCGCCTTGATCATCGACTATGGCGATTGGCGCAGTTTGGGCGACACATTGCAAGCGGTGCGGAACCACCAGCGGGCAGAGCCGCTAGAGACCCCAGGTCAGGCTGATCTCACCGCGCATGTCGATTTCGAGGCGCTGGCGCGGGCGGCGGATGGCGTTGAGCACACGCGCTTGTGCCCACAGGGTGTCTTTCTTGAGCGGCTCGGCATAACGGCACGCGCGCAGAGACTTGCACAGTCTTTGGAGGGCGCATCACTGCAAGCACATGTTGCAGCCCATCGCCGGTTGACGCATCCTGAAGAAATGGGGACCCTGTTCAAAGTTCTGGGGCTTTTCCCGACACACGCGTCGCCACCTCCGGGATTGGAAACATGAGCCTGGAAATTCTGACCCAAGATGACCTCTCACCACTGCGGCACGGGTTCTTTACGCGCGCAGGTGGCGCATCGAGTGGCATCTTTTCGGGGCTCAACTGTGGGCGCGGCAGCAGCGATCAATCCGAAATCGTGGCCATCAACCGCACGCGCGTGGCCGAGGCGATGGGCGTGGATGTGCACAATCTGATGAATGTGCACCAAATCCATTCGGCCAAGGTCGTTTCGGTGGACGACCCCTTTGTTGAGATCCCAAAGGCAGATGCTTTGGTCACGCGGACGCCGGGTTTGGCGCTTTCGGTGCTGACGGCAGATTGCCAGCCGGTTCTGTTTGCGGACACGGACAATCACGTCATCGGCGCCGCCCACGCTGGCTGGCGCGGCGCATTGGATGGCGTCCTGGAGGCGACGGTTGATGCGATGGTCGCGTTGGGTGCTGTTCGCGACAAGATCGTCGCGATCATTGGACCAACCATCAGCCAACGCGCCTATGAGGTCGGCCCAGAGTTTCTGGATCGTTTTTTGAACGAAGATCCAGACTACGCCCGGTTTTTTGCCAATGGGGCCGAGGATCGGGTGCATTTCGATTTGCCCGGCTTTGGCCTTTTGCGGCTGCGGGCGGCAGGTGTCGGCCATGCGGAATGGACGCGGCATTGCACCTATTCTGATCCTGATCGCTTTTTCTCGTACCGCCGGTCAGTCCATGCAAAAGACCCCGATTATGGGCGATTGATCTCGGCCATAGTTCTCTAGGCCTCTCAGAGCTTGCCCAAATATTGTCACAACTTTTCTGCGAATTTGTCGTGTCCCGCTCCCAATGGTGCCTGAATGCAGGTCGAGAGTGGCAGCATAAGAGCAGAGGAACACTCAAAATGAAAAAAACACGTTTCATCGACGCCGTCGTAAGAACCGCGCAGGAAGAAGATGTGAAAGTGCCTTGGCGCCGGATCAAGCGGATGAAGTTCGCAACACGCCGCACGGTTGATCTGACACAGAATGTGGCAGCTTAACGCCCGATTAGAATCAAATTGTGGCAGTATCAGTCAGGGCCTGACTGACAATAATCGCGTAAACGGCGGATTGTTCGCCGTTTAACCCCTATTCAATCGTACCATTTGACGGTCGACGCATTTCGACCGCATTGTTGCCCCATGAAACGGCATTTGGATTACAGCCATTTGTCGCCGCTGGTGGGGGCCGGCGTAGGGTGTAGTCCGCAAGGACGAAAGGTACGAGTATGATTTCCCCCTCTGCGTTGCAGGCCACCAGCCGCCTGCAAGCTGTCAAACCAACTGTATATCGTCAGTATGAAGTCGCGGCTTTGCGCGCCGACGGATCGCGTTGGATCTGGCAGAAACAAGCTGCGGCGACGCCGCTTTTGGACAGCGCTTTTGCAGCTTTTGGGCGTGGTATTTTGTTGTCAGGTGTTGATGGGCCGATCGCAGTCGAAGACCTTCAACCGGGCGATATGTTGAAAACCGTCTCGGGAGAGCCCGCGCCAGTGGTTTGGATCGGAAGCACGACATTTGTGCCTGCGAATTCCGGCGTGCGGACGCCGTTGATCCGCGTGATGGCAGACAGTTTTGGCATTTCGCGGCCGACAAGTTTCCTGACATTGGGACCAGCCGCACGTATTTTGCAGACGTTGCCACATATTCGTGCGGCGAACGGGGGGCTAGAGACGCTGACGCCTGCGGGTGCTTTTGTCGACAATGTGAATGTCATCCGCATTCACCCGCCAACCCCAGTTCGGTTGTTCCACTTTTGCCTGTCACGCCATGCAGCCGTTGATGTTGGTGGCGTCGCGGTAGAGACCTTCCACCCCGGCATGCGGGCCTTGCGGGCGATGTCGCACCACGAGCGCGAGGACTTTTTGGATCTGTTCCCACATATCCACCATTCCTCGGACTTTGGCCCATTGGCCAATCCGCGCGCGCTGGAGCGTGATCACACAACCCACGCCGCGTGAGCGATCAGGGGGTCTGGCTAAGCCGTTCTTCGAGCACGTCGAACGGCACGCCGGGCTGGTCCTTGGCGCCTCGGATCACGAGCGAGGTCTTTACGCTGGCCACGTTTGGCGTGGTCAGCAACTCGCCCGTCAGAAAGCTTTGGAACGAAGACAAATCGGGGGCGACACATTTGAGGATGAAATCGACTTCACCGTTGAGCATGTGGCATTCCCGAACAAGCGGCCAAGCGCGGCACTGATCTTCGAAGGCGCTCAGGTCAACCTCGGCCTGGCTGGAAAGACCGACCATTGCAAAGACCTGAACTTCGAAGCCCAGCTCGTGCACGTCGACATCAGCGTGGTATCCTTTGATATAGCCGCTTTCTTCGAGTGTTCGAACACGACGCAGGCACGGCGGGGCGGAAATTCCAACGCGCTTGGCCAATTCCACATTGGTCATACGGCCGTCTGCCTGTAATTCAGCCAGAATCTTCCGATCAATCGGATCTAGTCGCGTGCTTGCCATTTTTCCCCCGAATTTTGCGGTTGTTATATCAGCCTGCCCGGACCGCGCAATAATGTTTCGCGTTTGGGCAATATTCTTTCCACACCTCAAACGAGATTGATGCGTAACTGTGCAGGAATGCGCGGTCGGTGGGGTTGGACCGGCCAACGACCACCGTTATATCTCGCGAACGAGCACGAAATGGGTAGGGGATGACCATGGGCGAGACACGCAAGACCAGAGTATTGATCATTGGCTCAGGGCCTGCGGGCTATACGGCGGGCGTTTATGCGTCCCGGGCCATGTTGAACCCCATTTTGGTACAGGGCATGGAACCCGGTGGGCAGCTGACAACCACAACCGAGGTCGAGAACTGGCCAGGTGACACCGAAGTTCAGGGGCCTGATTTGATGGTCCGAATGGAGGCGCATGCCAAAGCGATGGGATGCGAAGTGGTGCAGGACCTGATCACCTCGGTCGACTTTTCGAAACGCCCATTCGTGGCGCAATCTGATAGTGGCACGGAATATGTTGCGGATGCCTTGATCCTGGCAACGGGTGCGCGGGCCAAATGGCTTGGCCTGCCGTCAGAGGAAAAGTTCAAAGGCTTTGGCGTGTCCGCCTGTGCGACCTGCGACGGCTTTTTTTACCGCGGCCAAGAGATCGCCGTCATCGGCGGCGGCAACACCGCTGTCGAAGAAGCTCTGTTTTTGACGAATTTTGCGTCGAAAGTGACACTGATCCATCGCCGCGACGAATTGCGGGCAGAGAAAATTCTGCAGGACCGGTTGCTGAAGCACCCAAAAATCGAACCGCTGTGGCATCACACGCTGGAAGAAGTCATAGGCGCGGAAAATCCGTTGGGCGTCGAAGGCATCAAGGTCAAGCATGTCGATACGGGCGATATCAAAGAGCTGCCGGTGAAGGGCGTTTTCGTGGCGATTGGCCACGCGCCCGCAAATGAGTTGGTCAAAGACGTTCTGGAAACGCATATGGGCGGCTATGTCGTGACCAAGCCCGACAGCACTGAAACCTCGATCCCAGGCGTTTTTGCCGCCGGAGATCTGACCGATCACAAATATCGTCAGGCGGTGACCAGCGCTGGCATGGGCTGTATGGCCGCTCTTGAAGCGGAGCGTTTTTTGGCCGAGCATGGGCTCGACGATGTGCCTGTGACCGAAGCCGCCGAGTAGCTTTGGCAGGCGCAGTCGGACGCGGGCCAGACGTGATGGCGGAGACAAAACATTGATTTGGCGCGGCCCGTGGACATCCCGGATCAGGGTCGCCTCGGGCCTTGTTCTGTTTATCTACGTTACGCTGCACTTTCTGAACATCGGGGTGTCCCTCATCTCGGCCGATTTGGCCGAGGTGATGCAAAACGCCAAAGGGGCGGTGATCAGATCAGTGCCTGGGACAGTAATCCTATACGGATCTTTGCTGGCGCATTTGGGGCTGTCGCTGTGGCGTTTGGCCCGGCGCGGCACCTTGCGGATGCCAATGGCCGAGGCGGTCCAGACAGTGTTCGGGCTTTGCATTCCCTTCGTTCTGAGCGCGCATATCGTCTACACGCGGGCATCGCATGAGATTTTCGAGGTCAATGATGACATCGGCTATATTGCGGCGCTGATTTGGGACACCGGCGACGGGTGGTTTCAGGCCGCGTTGATCCTGCTTGTGTGGGTCCACGGGTGTATTGGGCTGCATTATTGGCTACGGGTGACGCGCTGGTGGCGGCCTGCTTTGCCGACGCTGACCGGGATCGCTGTGTTCATCCCCGCGTTTGCCCTTGCTGGCTTTATGGTCGAAGGCCGCCGCATGAAAGAAACCTTTGCCGATGAAGAGCTGGCATTGGATGCGATGGACAGGTTCAATTTTCCAGGCCCGTCCGAGTTTGCGGATCTCGCCGTTTTCGAAAGCTGGTCCTTGCGCGGAGTGACGGCGGTGCTGGCTGTGGCGATTGCGGTTTTTGTGATCCGCAGATTGTTGCAGCAATTGCAGGCGGTTGAAATTCGCTATGTCAACGGCCCAACGATTTCGACACCCAAGGGCCCCACCCTCCTCGAGATGTCGCGGGCCTCTGGCGTGCCGCATACAGCCTTGTGTGGCGGTCGGGGGCGCTGCACGACCTGCCGCGTTATGGTTGATTTAGGGGCCGAAGATCTGCATCCGCCGACCGCTGCGGAACAAGCGTCCCTGTCTGCGGTCAACGCGCCACCGGGCGCGCGGCTTGCCTGCCAAATCAGACCCAGCGCGCCCCTGACGGTGCAGCGGGTGTTCCGGCCCGATGGTCGCCAGGACCGCGCCCATGCCAGCCAAGGACAAGAACGCCAGCTGGCGATTTTGTTTCTGGATATGCGCGGCTTCACGGCGCGCACGACCGGGCAATTGCCCTATGACATTGTCTTTTTGCTGAATCGTTTTTTTGACGCGATTGTGCCTGCCATCACCGCCGCTGGCGGGACGGTGGACAAATACTTGGGCGACGGGCTGTTGGCCGTGTTCGAGACGTCGGACGCCACATCATCGGCGCGGGCGGCGTTGCGAGCGGCGCAAGGGATCGGGGACGCGCTAGAGCGGTTCAATGCCAAACTTGTCGCCGAGGGCAGCCCGGCTGTGAGCGTAGGGATTGGTGTGCACCAAGGTGATATTGTGCTGGGCGAGATTGGCGCGCGCGGGCTTGCGCCGCGCACCATCATCGGCGACGCCGTGAACGCGGCAAGCCGCCTTGAAGGCCAGACCAAAGCGCTGGGCGTCGAGGCGCTTATCTCGAAAGATGTCACAGATCAGGCCGGTATCTCTGGCGACACGCTGTCCTTTGAGGCGCTGGATTTGCGCGGTGTGTCTGAGCCGGTTCAAGCCTGGCCCGTCAAACGCCTGGTCGAGATCGGAGCGTTTTTACCCTGATCCGCACAACCCAAGGTGTTTTGATCGCTTGCCGCGCAGCATCGCAAAAAGTGATCCCACCTGTTGCAGAGAAGGTAAAACTTGATCCTTTTTCATCGCTTGTGCGCGGGTTTGGCTAGATTTCGCCGCAGTCCGTCGGTATGCCGCAGAAAATTGACACGCCAATTGGCACCCACGCGAGCAGTACATGATGTTACCCAACCTTGCCCCTATCCCCGAACTCTTTGTGTCTTATGACTCCGCCCAAAAACTGAAGGTGGAGGCCGCCGATCTGGTAAGCTGGGATCTGACCCCGCGCCAAATCTGTGATCTGGAACTGTTGATGAACGGCGGTTTCTGCCCGTTGAAAGGGTTCCTGAGCGAGGCCGATTACGACGCGGTGGTCGAGACAATGCGCCTTGCGGACGGGACGCTTTGGCCCATGCCGATCACGTTGGATGTCTCGTCAAGCTTTGCTGAGACCATTGAAATTGGCCAGGACATCGCGCTGCGCGATCAGGAAGGTGTGATCCTGGGCACAATGACTGTGACGGATCGGTGGACACCTAACAAAGCCCGAGAGGCGGAAAAGGTGTTCGGCGCGGATGATGATGCGCATCCGGCGGTGAACTACCTGCACAACACGGCAGGCGCGGTCTATCTGGGTGGCCCGATCACGGGCATCCAGCAGCCAGTGCATTACGATTTCCGCGCACGCCGCGACACGCCAAACGAGCTGCGGGCGTTTTTCCGCAAAATCGGTTGGCGCAAGGTTGTCGCGTTTCAGACGCGCAACCCGTTGCACCGGGCGCATCAGGAATTGACCTTCCGGGCCGCGCGCGAAGCGCAGGCGAATTTGTTGATCCATCCGGTTGTTGGCCTGACCAAACCGGGTGACGTCGATCACTTTACACGTGTTCGCTGTTACGAGGCCGTTCTGGACAAATATCCGTCTTCGACGACATCGATGTCTCTTTTGAACCTTGCGATGCGAATGGCTGGTCCGCGCGAGGCGGTTTGGCATGGGCTGATCCGAAAGAACCACGGCTGTACCCATTTCATCGTCGGGCGCGATCACGCAGGACCCGGCAAAAACTCGGCCGGAGAAGATTTTTACGGGCCATATGACGCGCAAGACCTGTTCCGTGAACATCAAGATGAGATGGGCATCGAAATGGTCGACTTTAAGCACATGGTCTATGTGCAAGAGCGCGCGCAATACGAACCCGCCGACGAGATTTTGGACAAGGACGATGTGACGATCCTGAACATCTCGGGCACGGAATTGCGGCGGCGCTTGCAAGAGGGTCTGGAAATCCCGGAATGGTTCAGCTTTCCCGAAGTGGTGCGTGAATTGCGCCGCACGCGTCCGCCGCGCTCAAAGCAGGGCTTCACAGTCTTTTTCACCGGCTTCTCCGGCTCGGGCAAATCGACCATCGCGAATGCTTTGATGGTCAAGCTGCTGGAAATGGGCGGTCGTCCCGTGACACTGCTGGATGGTGACATCGTTCGAAAGAACCTGTCCTCCGAGCTTGGCTTTTCCAAGGAACACCGCGACTTGAACATCCGTCGCATCGGATTTGTGGCCTCGGAAATCACCAAAAACGGTGGGATCGCCATTTGTGCGCCGATTGCGCCCTACGCGACAACCCGTCGGGCTGTGCGTGAGGAAATCGAGCAATTTGGGGCATTTGTTGAGATCCATGTTGCGACGTCGATCGAAGAGTGTGAGCGCCGCGACCGCAAGGGCCTCTACAAGTTGGCACGCGAAGGGAAGATCAAGGAATTCACCGGAATTTCAGACCCTTACGACGTTCCAGAGAGCCCCGAGCTGCGGGTCGAGACGGAAAACGTCGAAGTCGACAATTGCGCGCATCAGGTTTTGCTAAAGCTTGAGAATATGGGGCTGATCGCTGCGGAGTGATCCGGGCTGGCGCGTCTGGTCGGTCAGAGATTCAACGACCCACTGATCAGGACATGGCCATTGCCAGCGACTTTGACGCCGGTGATTGCCTCGCGCGGGCCCAAAACCTCGACCTGGGCGCGGCCTGGCCGCCCCATGCCGTCGCCTTGTGCCGCGACAAAGCGGGGTGATTGCAAATGCCCGTGGTGCCAGAGATAGCTGGCCAACGCCCCTGTTGCAGAACCGGTGAAAGGGTCTTCGGGCGGGCTGGGCGGTAACAGCAGCAAGCGAGCGAACGTGTCAGCCTCATCCGGGCCATCAAGCGCGGCCCAAAATGGCTCCATCATGTCAGAGGACCCGTCGGTAAAGTCCTGCGCATAACGCGCAAAGGCATCTGGATCGAGGGAGAGCCTGTCGAGCGTTGCACGGTCGCGCACAATCGTTATGCAAAAGGCCAAACCGGTGGAAACATTTTGCGGCGGCGCGATGATGTCGGCGGGGTCGATCTGGCCAACGGCGGCAACAACATCAGCAGGCACTGTTGCGCCGAAAACCGGCGCGATTTGCGTCATCTCAACGCGATTTCCCGCAACGACAACAGACACTTGGCCCGCGCCTGTTTCCAATGTCAAAGGGCCATCGGCGATCAGGCCCCGGTGCCGCATCGCGACGACCGTGGCGATTGTGGGATGTCCGGCAAAGGGAATTTCTCTGCTGGCCAGAAAGTACCGAATGCGGATATCTGCGGTGGCAGAGGGGCCGGTAAAGGTGCATTCCACCAAGGATGTTTCGCGCACAAAGGCCATGCATGTGTCGGCGTCCAGTGATGCACCACCGTGGACAACGGCACATCCGTTGCCCCCAAAGGCGACGTCTGAGAACGCGTCGACCCAATCAACGTCGAACATGCAGGGACCTTTTGAGCTAAGTCGGGCGTTCAGTGCACCGGCTGTGGTGCGTAGTTGTGCTCGCGCGCGAGGACGAATGCCAGTTTCCGGTCTGCGACAAGGGCCAGCTGCTTGCCCTCGGCGTCATGGACGGAAAACAGCTGATCCAGCCCTTCTGCTTGTGTTTGCACTTCGGCAGGCAGGTCTGAGACAGCGATTGGCTTTACATAAACCATCCGGTCTTGGCCGGAGGAGAAATCATATGGTGTTTGCATGACTTAGCCCTTCTTGATGTTGATCGTTTGAACCACGGTTTCCGGCTTTGCTTGCGTCAGATCGACATGCAGCAGACCGTTCTCCATCAATGCCTCGCCCACTTCGATTCCATCGGCGAGCACGAAGCTGCGCTGGAACTGACGCGCCGCGATGCCGCGATGCAAAAAGATGCGGCCTTCGACATTGTCTTTTTGACGTCCGCGGACAACCAGCTGCCGATCTTCGACAGTGATCGACAGATCCTCTTCCGCGAACCCGGCAACCGCCAAGGTTATGCGAAACGAGCGTTCGGACGTTTGTTCAATATTGAAGGGTGGGTAACCCTCATTGCCGGATTTGGCCGTGCGTTCCAGCAGGCGCTCCAGCTGTTCGAACCCCAGCATATGGGGATACGACCCAAGCGTTTTCATCGTCATGTCACGCGTCCTTACAAGGTTAAGCGACGTCAATGGCCCACCCCAACCGTGGCAGCAGGCACATCAGCAATATGGGAAGAAAAAGGCAGGCGAACAAGGTCTATGCGAAAACTGGACAGCCACTATATAGTGAGTTGCGTAGCGCATAAGCAGAATCGACCGGGCCGCATGAACGACCAATCTGATCTTTCGATGAAGACCGAAGACGTCTTGCGGGTCGAGTTGGAGGTATTTCGGCGCGAACATCGTGATCTGGACGAGGCGATCGAAGCCATGCAAGAGCGTGGGTTGTCCGATGCGCTGACCCTGCGGCGCATGAAAAAGCGCAAATTGATGCTGAAGGACCGCATTGCCCGCATACAAGATCGCCTGACACCTGACATCATCGCTTAGGCCATTGCGCGGAGGACGCGGCGCACTATAGTGCGCGCTTCTTGAAAGAGGGCGCAGTATGTCGGACGTGCAAGTTGGGATCATCATGGGCAGTCAATCTGACTGGCCAACGATGACCGAAGCGGCGAAAATTCTGGACGCTTTGGATGTGCCGTATGAGGCCAAGATCGTATCCGCGCATCGCACGCCGGACCGCTTGTGGGACTATGGCAAAACTGCCGTGGAACGCGGGCTGAAAGTGATCATCGCCGGAGCAGGCGGTGCCGCGCATTTGCCAGGCATGATGGCCTCAAAAACGCGTGTGCCTGTGATTGGCGTGCCGGTGCAGACCAAGGCCTTGTCGGGCGTCGATAGCCTCTATTCGATATTGCAAATGCCGCGGGGGTTTCCTGTGGCGACAATGGCAATCGGCAGTGCAGGCGCGTCAAACGCTGGGCTCATGGCCGCTGGTATTCTCGCGCTTTCAGATCCCGCGCTGGCGCAGCGGCTGGACGATTGGCGCGCCAACCTATCGGCCTCAATTCCGGACGCGCCGCGCGATGAGTAGGCGGCTGAACCCCGGCGCAACAATCGGCATCCTTGGCGGGGGCCAGTTGGGGCGGATGTTGTCCGTGGCGGCATCGCGCCTTGGCTTTCGCTGTCACATTTTTGAGCCCGGCGAAAACGCACCGGCGGGACAGGTGGCGGCACAGGTTACAACCGCAGCGTACGAGGACGCCGGCGCGCTTGAGGCCTTTGCGCGTTCTGTTGACGTCGTCACCTATGAGTTTGAGAACGTCCCGACCGAGGCGTTGGACCTGATCGAGGCAATTGTTCCCATACGCCCAGGCCGCGAAGCGCTGCGGATCAGCCAGGATCGCTTGATCGAAAAGGACTTTTTGACCAAGCTTGGGCTGACCACGGCGCCTTATGCGGATGTATCCGATCTCGCCTCGCTGCAAGCGGCAGCCCAGGAGGTTGGGTTGCCGGGCATCCTGAAGACACGACGTTTTGGCTATGACGGCAAAGGTCAGGTGCGTTTGTCCGAAGGCTCGGACCTGTCGCAAGCACTTGACGCGCTGGCAGGTGCGCCAGCGGTTTTGGAAGGCTTTGTAGAGTTTCAGCGCGAGATCTCGGTGATCGCGGCCCGAGGCCTCGACGGAGAGGTCGCGGCCTTTGATCCAGGTGAAAACGTTCATGCCGAGGGCATCCTGAGGACAACGACCGTGCCTGCACAGATCAGTGCCGGTCAAAGGATGGACGGCGTTTTGCTGGCGGCCAAGATTTTGAATGCGCTCGATTACGTGGGCGTGATGGGCGTGGAGTTGTTTGCGACTGCGGGCGGCTTGATCGTCAACGAGATCGCGCCGCGGGTTCATAATTCGGGTCACTGGACACAGACCGGCTGTGCTGTGGATCAGTTTGAGCAGCACATTCGCGCCATCGCGGGCTGGCCATTGGGCGATGGCAAGCGCCATGCGGATGTTGTTATGGAGAACCTGATTGGTGACGATATGGAGCGGGTGCCCGAGTTGGCCAAGACCGCCGCGACGCAGATCCACCTATACGGAAAGGCCGAGGTCAAAGCGGGCCGAAAAATGGGCCATGTGAACCGGGTCGTGGGGTAAGGTGCCAGTTTGGCGTGCGGTATCGCGTCAGGTTGCGCGCACGAACCGCTCGGCCACGTCGCCATGCAGAAAGCTCACCCGCCCGCCTGAGAGTGTCGCGCCGATACGCCGTGTCTTGGGCCCCATAACGACAAGATCGGCGCGCAGCCCCGGCAGCAAAGCGCCGCGATCTTCTAAGCCCAGGACGCGCGCAGGACCGGATGACAAAAGCCCCCAGGCTTTGGCCAAGTCCAGAACGCCGGCGTCAGCGACAAGCCAAGCGGCGCGGCGCATGCTGGGATAATGGTAATCCGATGCCAGGGCATCACAAAGGCCCATCGCTATCAGATCAAGCGCGCTGGCGTTGCCTTTGTGCGATCCACCGCGCACGACGTTTGGCGCGCCCAGAACGATGGGCGATCCTTGGGATTTTGCGGTTTCAGCCGCTTGCGCAGTTTCGGGGAATTCTGTGACGCCGACGCCTAAAGCGTGCCAGCTTTGCCGATCTGCCTCTGTCGCGTCGTCATGGCTGCCCAATTGGATACCCGCAGAGCAAAGGGTTTTGCAGAGCTCGGGCAGCATTTTTCGCACCTCAGGGCCTCTGGCATGCAATTCGAGCAGGTAGGCGAAGTAATCGTCGGGGTTGCGCCCAGCGCCAAGGGCTTTGCCGGTAAGCCGTGGAGGTTTACGACCTTCGGCCAACCGGTCGTGCGGCAAGTGGTCGTTAAAAACGACATAGCCCACGCCCCAGTCCGCCAGCTTGGCTGGAAGGTCGGCGTAATGCTCTGTCATGCAGGTTTCAAAGCGCAATTGCCCACGCATATCCGTGACCAGATCACCCCGCAGATCCCGAAGCGCGCCAAAGATCTGATCGGCAAATTCAGGACCGCGTACGCCACCTTCCCACGACGAAAACTGGGCGATGGTTGCGGTTGTCACACCTTGAGCGGCGAGCTCTGCCTCGGCGGCGCGGAGGCCTTCGGCGATGTCTTTCATAGCGCCGCGGCGCGGTGCGACATGCCGTTCATGCGCGTCGCCGTGGACATCGATGATGCCAGGCAAGACAAGGTAGCCTGACAGATCAACCTGCCGCGGCCGGGCATCGGTTTGAATGATACCATCGGCTATCGAAAGGCTGACCTCCTGCAGCCCATCTGGCATCAGGACACGTGCGCCTGTCAGAGTAAGGTCGAGAGTCATTCGGTGTCTCGGCGGAGGCAATCACCTTCGGCACAGCCAATCGCCTGAAGCAATCCGTCCGCCCAGGTCAGGGCGCCGTCGAACGCACCATGTTCAAGAAACGTGAGTGTCTCGGCGATGACGCGGGGATTGTTCATAATGAACGTATGCGTGACTGGCATAACGATGTGGTCTTTCATTCCTTCGACGCGGGTCGATGCGACGGACACTTTGCCGTCATCCGCACCGGGGATAATCGCCGAAAAGAAAGGATTCAACGATTGGTCGCCCGCGATGATGCCTGCTTCGAACGCCAAGGGCGGCAAGGCGCGCGGCACGCTTTCGGGGCCTGTGCCCATTTGCACGCTGGCTGGGCCGTTGATGGCGACGAAGGCGTCGTACGAGGTGAAGTAATCGATCACCTCAGAGCCTTTGTTCGGCGGGGCCAGCATCACGACACGGCCCAGCCGCTCAATGCTGTGCGAGGCCAACCAGTGCCGTACCAAAATGCCGCCCATCGAATGCGTGACAAAGTGGATCTGGTCCGCATCGCCACAGGCCGCGACGGCCTGCGGTACGGTTGCGGCCGCCAAATCCCCCAGCGTGGCCGAGGTCGAGGGATATCCTGGGCGCACAACGTCATAGTCCTGAGACCGAAGCGCTTGTTCCATCACCGTAAAGGAGGCTTCAGTACGGGCCAGACCGTGCAACAAAACCACGCAGTTTGCCTGCGCAGGCACTGCGCATGCGATCCAAAACAGAGCGGCCTGTAGAAGTCTCATGGCCGGAGAGATAACCATTGCAGCAAGATGACGAAACCGCTGCTTTGGAAAAAGGATGTGACATGGCGCCCCCTCCCCCTCGGCTGGCCGCCCGGGCCGTGATCGTTGAAGACGGCAAGCTCTTGTTGGTCAACGCCTTTGCAGATGCGCGCGTGGCGCTGATGTGTGCACCGGGTGGCGGTGTGGAACGCGGCAGCAGCCTGACCGAAAACCTTAAGCGCGAGGTTTTTGAAGAAACAGGTCTGGAGATCGAGGTTGGTGCACCTTGCCTGATCAACGAGTTCCATGACCCCGACGGCACTTTCCACCAGGTCGAGGTCTTTTTTCGGGCCAGCCTGCGCGCAGGCAACACACCGCCCGGCACGTGGACAGACCCAGAGCGGATCGTGACGCGGCGCCGATGGGTCAATCAGGCAGAGCTTGCAAATGTTCCGCACAAGCCGTCATCCTTGGGCGATATTGCTTTTGGAGACAGGGCGGGGCTTACGTACGACCCGCTGGAACCGATCTGGTTGCCGCCACCGTCACCAAAATCCCACTGATCACCAACACGGTCGCCAACAAGACGCGCGCATTCAGGACTTCGCCCAACAAAAGCGCTCCGCCGCCCAACGCGATAAGCGGAACGCTCAGCTGCAAGACAGCGGCGGTCTGGGCGCGCATCATAGGCAGAACGGCGTACCACATGGCGTATCCAACACCAGAGGTCAGACCGCCACATAGAATGGCCAGCAAGATGCCCTCCCACGAGGCATGCATGTTTGGTGTCAGCAGAAGGATCGACAATAGCGGTGCCGAGACGATGAAGTTGGCGGCCGTTTCCGCCAACGCATCCGTCGCGCCACGCCCGACAAGCGTGTAAGCCGCCCAGCCGACCCCGGCCAGGACCATCGCAAATGCGCCTGCGATCGGTGTGCCCAAGCTTCCTTCGCCCGGCCACAGGGCGATGGTGAGGCCAAAGAATGCGATCACCGCCCCCATCAATTGCAGCGGCGCGGGACGATCCCCGCGCAACGCCGTGAAGGCGAACATGGTCACCTGGACGGTGCCAAAGAGGATCAACGCGCCAAGACCGGCATCAAGGCTAACGTAGGCCAAGGAAAACCCGATCATGTAGACAGACAGGCCCAGCACGCCTGGCACACGCTTTTTGCTCCACAACGTTAGGCGCGCGGGCGATTTGCGCACTGTGAGGATCATGCCCAGCACAAGGGCGCCCGCGACAACGCGCATCAAGGCAAAGCTTGAGGGGTCAATATGGCCTGCATCCACAGCCGCCCGATTGAGCAGAGAGTTGGACGCAAAAGCGATCAACGTCAGGAGTGTCAGCAGCGCAAGTCGCATGTTTGTTTGAATACGCGGCAATGGATGGCCCGAACAATGTCAATTCTGCTTGCGCAGGACACAAAATTGGCATTCATCGCGCGCATCCTTGGGTTGGGGGACGCCAGTTTGAACCTGTTTGTCTATGGCACGTTGTTGACGGTCGCGGATCACGCGATGGGGGCTTTGCTGCGCGCCCATAGTCGATTTGTCGGATCGGGATCGATCCAGGCGCGTCTGTACATCATTGATGACCCCGATGCGCCGGGCGAAAACTCCTACCCCGGCGCGCTACCCGCAGCAACACCGCAGGATCGCGTTTGGGGGGATGTCTATCACCTGGATAACCCATCAACCGTCCTGCCCGCCTTTGACGACTACGAAGCCTGTTCTGACAAATGGCCGGAACCGCATGAATTCATGTTGCGCCGCGTGACCGTCCGCATGGAGGACGGCAGCGAGTTGGGCGCGCGGTCGTATCTTTATACGTGGGATGTGTCCGGCGCACAGCGTGTTCCATCTGGTCGGTGGACCCAAGTGGCGCGGGACGTGCGCTAAAGCAGTTTTCGACACACCTGAATTACATAACGCGGCCTGAAATCAAAGATTTCAACGTGTTATGTGATACTCTGGGTTACAGGTTAAATCGAACACGGTTTAGGCGGCGCTATTCCTCGCGCTCGGTCGTGAAGGCCAATGGAAAGCCCGCATCGCGCGCCATGTGATTTGCCTGCTCGGATTTTGTTTCCGCCACTTCCTTGGTGAAGACGGCAACCACGCAGGCACCCAATTGGTGCGCGGTCATCATCACGCCATATGCCTCGCCTTCGGACATCCGAAAGACCGACTTGAGCACTTTGACCACAAAGTCACGCGGCGTGAAGTCATCGTTGAGCAATATCACCTTATAGAGCTTGGGGCGCTCGGTTTTGGGTTTGGCTTTCGGTTTGACGACGGTGTCAGTTGACGACATGCGCAGGGCCTTTTTGGATGCAGGGATATCCTAGCACAAACCGGTCACTGTCGGCACGGCTCTGATCGGTGCTGCCCTCAAAGGCGACGTGAATGTCGCATTTTCAATAGATCGCACGCGAAATCAGCGCTGGAATGGGCCTAGCTTTGGGTTTTGGGAGGATCCTATGGCTTTGTCAGACTTGTTTGCGCAATTGGCGGACATCTTGTCGCCAGAGCTTGCCATTGAACGGCGCGCGAAAGAGGTTTTGCTGTCTGCGGACGGCGATGTCGCTCTGCCCGCATCGAATGCACCTTTACCGGCCCCTATTTTGGCTGTGATGCAAGAACTTGGCGCCTTGCCCGTCTGTGCCGAAATTGCCCGCCTGCCGTTTTCCTGGGCTCCACCGCGCACCAGCAGCGACCCGGAATATGTGCGCGTCAGCGCGGCCAAAGCTCATGTGGAGCTGTTAGGCCCCGGTGGTTTGGTCAAATCTGACGCAATCCGGCTTGGGCTTTATGGCATGTTGCCGAATGCAGAATACGGCATGCGCAGGCACCCGGCAGAGGAAGTCTATGTCATGCTGGCCGGAACATGCGATTGGGCGCGTGGCACGGAGGCCTTTGAGGCTTTGGGGCCCGGCGAGCGGTCGTTTCATCCAACGATGATGCCGCATGCCAATCGCTCAGGACCCCGAGGATTTATGTCGATCTACATCTGGCAAGGGGATTTGAGCGACAGTGACTACGTCTATGAAGGTCAGCATTCCAGCAGCGCGGGCTAGGGTCGTTTTGCCATAGATAGGCCTGCGCCCTGCCCGTGGGTTTGGCGGCACCAACGGTCAATTGCAGGAAACGCTATGTGCCAGCGACCTGCCGGTCGTAGTCTTCGCCGTCGAACCAGCCGAGGGCTGCGGTGACCTTCATGTCGTCATCCAGTTCCCATTCTTCCCAGCCTTGAACGTTCAACGGATTGCCGGTTTCAGCATGGTGGCCCGTGAAGGTCCATAGATACACCACATGCCCGCCCGCGCCGCGGATGCCATTGCAGGTGAGGTGCAGGTCGGGCACATCTGCATGAAAGCCTGCGGCCATCTCGGTGAGGCCGGCATGGCCTTTGGACGGCTGGCCGCGATTGATAATGATGCTGCTGGTGGCCGTGTGGAACGCGGCCACGTTCTCGGGAATTTTTGAATTCCAAGCATCCGTATAGCGCTGTGCCAAGGCGTCCAGATCACTTTGCGTGAATGACATCTTCCTCTCCTTGCTGTGGAAAGGAGCCTACGCCCTGCGCTGAAACCGCACAAGCGGCGTCTCAGAAGGCATGGGACAACGAAAAAGGGCCGCCCTGGTGCGGGCGGCCCTTGGATTTACGCGTTGAGCGTGGCTTACATCATGCCGCCCATGCCGCCCATGTCGGGCATGCCGCCGCCTGGCATGCCGCCGGCGCCTTCTTTGGCTGGCTTGTCGGCAACCATTGCTTCTGTGGTGATCAGCAGACCCGCGATGGAGGCTGCGTCTTCCAGAGCTGTGCGGACAACTTTGGCTGGGTCGATCACGCCGAAGGAGAACAGATCGCCGTACTCTTCTGTCTGAGCGTTAAAGCCAAACGCGGTGTCTGTGCTTTCGCGGACTTTGCCGGCAACCACTGCGCCGTCGACGCCTGCGTTTTCTGCGATCTGGCGCAGCGGCGCTTCGATCGCACGCTTAACGATCGCGATACCTGCGTTCTGGTCAGAGTTGATGCCTTCAACGCCTTCCAGTGCTTTGCCGCCCTGAACCAGAGCAACACCACCACCGACAACAACGCCTTCCTGAACAGCAGCGCGTGTCGCGTTCAGAGCATCGTCCACACGGTCTTTAC
>CAZYQC010000044.1:0-28225 GCA_964649815.1 uncultured Rhodobacterales bacterium
AGAACCACTATTCCTGCGCGCATATGCCTTGCCTGACGCAAAATCTGACGAACTGAGCGTTGTAAATTTATGGGTCCTGACCCTTGGCTTTTCTCACCGCCCGCGTGCCTCTCAAAGCGACGGCCCCGATGTCGCGCCCACGCTAGACGCATGTGCGCCGCGGGGCGCACTTTGGGCCAGTGCGCCGCCGGGCGCAAACTGGGATCGATTGACTAAAAGGGCGTAGAGCATGCGGTATTCAGAGCTGATCAACCTAGAGGCCTATCCGATTGATACAGGAGGCGCCGCGCTTGACGCGCAGATCACCGCGGCGCGCGCAGCCCTTGAACAGGATGGCTGTGCGGTGCTGCGCGATTTTCTGACACCGGCCGGAGTTGCGGCGATGGTCAAAGAGGCCGACGCATCCGCAGCCTCGGCCCACCGGTCCTTCAACCGGACAAACGCCTATTTCACCGAAGATGACCCCAGCCTGCCCAAGGATCACCCCAAGCGCCGCTTTTTCGACCGATCAAACGCCTTTGTTCCGGCCGACACCTTTGCCGAGGACGGCCCGCTGCGCAGCATTTACAACGCCCCGGGCTTTGATGCGTTCATCCAAACCTGTCTCCAGGAAACGGCCTTTCACCGCTATGCCGACCCGCTTGCCGATGTCATCGTCAACCTGGCTGAAGAAGGCGCCGGCTTTCCTTGGCATTTTGACACGAACAACTTTACCGTGACACTGGCCATTCAAAACGCAAACGCCGGCGGCGCGTTCGAATACGCGCCAAACATCCGCGCGGGCGATGAGAATTTTGACGAAGTGGCCAAAGTCTTGGACGGCACATCCGACAAAGTCACACGGTTGGAATTGCAGCCAGGCGATCTCCAGCTTTTTCGCGGGCGCTATAGCCTGCATCGGGTGGCCCCGCTGAAAGGGCCGCGTCCGCGCTATGTCGCGATTATCTCTTATGTCGAAGAGCCCGGAATGGTGGCCACGCCCGAGCGCGCCAAGCAGCTTTATGGCCGTGTGCTGCCGGTCCATATCGAACGCGCCGGTCTACGTGCGGATGCGTATTTGGATTGACCGGCGGGGTGGAGGCGGCCCGTTTTTGGCAGTGACGGCTGCGCCGATTGTTTTGGTTTTTCGGCTGCGCCGCTTCTTTGATTTTTCGGCTGCGCCGAAGAGCGGGGGCGCTGCCCCCGCGCCCCCGGGATATTTTGGGCCAAAAGAAAGAAGCCTTAGCCCCGCATGCGCGCGCCGTCGGCGTCAAACAAGGGGGTGGAGATGACCGTGGCTTTGCGCATCTGGCCCAGGATCTCGATCTCAACCTCGAGCCCGTCGGCTGCGCGCTCGGTTGGCAGGAAGCCTTGGGCGATGGATTTTTCCGCGTGGTGAGAATAACCGCCCGAAGTGCAGAAGCCTACGACCTGACCATCGAGCCAGATCGGTTCGTAGGCGTTGACATCTGTGTCATCGGCGTCGACCTCGAAGGCCACCAGGCGGCGGGTCGGGCCAGAGGCACGGTCAGCTTCGGCTGCGGCGCGCCCGATGAAATCCGCGTTCTTTTTGAAGGAGATGAAGCGGTCCAGGCCCGTTTCAGCGGCGGTGTAGTCGGGCGAGAATTCTGCAAGCCAGCTGCCGAAGAACTTGTCGAGGCGCAGGGACATCATGGCGCGCATGCCAAAGGGGACCATGCCATGCGCCTGGCCTGCTGCCCAAAGCGTCGACCAAAGCTGGCGCTGGTCTGACGGGTAGCAGTAGATTTCATAGCCCAGATCGCCGGTGTAGCTGAGGCGTTGCACGACGCAATTGACCTGACCGATGGTCATGATGCGCACGTCCATGAAGGCCAGATCGACCGCATCGCGGGTGCAGGCGCGCAGGACTTCGGTTGCTTTGGGGCCTGCGATCTGAAAGCCGTTGCGTTCGTCGGAGACGTTTTGGACCTGCGCGCCCTCCATCGCGTTTTGTTGGAACCAGCGCATATGATAGGCTTGGCTGCCGTAGGAGGCGGTCACGGCAAAGAGACCTTCGGCAATGCAGCTGACCGTGAAATCGCCGATCAGCTTGCCTTTGGGCGAGAGCATCGGTGTCAGTGACACGCGCCCGGGCGCAGGGATGCGGCCAGCCATGATCCGGTCAAGCCAGGCGCGGGCATTGGGGCCTGTCACGACGTATTTGCCGAAGTTATGAACCTCGTTGATGCCGACGCCGCCGCGCACGCCGCGCACTTCGCGGCCTGTGGCGGCGAAGGCGTCTGAGCGGCGGAAGGAGGGTGTTTCGAAGTCGGGCTCATCGCCTTGGGCAAAGTAGTTGACGACCTCCAGGCCATATTGGTGACCCCAGACCGCGCCCATGTTGGAGAAGGTGTCATACATGGGGGTTGTGCGGTGTGGGCGCGCGGCGGGAAGCTCTTCGTTGGGGTAGGCGACGGAAAAGCGCTTTTGGTAGTTTTCGATCACCTTGGGCAATGTGTAGCCTGGGGTGATCCAATCGCCAAAGCGGGCCACATCCATTGCCATCGTGTCGCGTTCGGTTTCGCCTTCGATCATCCATTGCGCCAACATCAAGCCAACACCGCCGCCTTGGCTAAAGCCCGCCATAACACCGCAAGCGGACCAGTAGTTGCGCATGCCGGGCACGGGGCCAACCAGCGGGTTGCCATCGGGCGCAAAGGTGAACGGGCCGTGAATGACGTTTTTGACGCCCGCACGTTCCAGATCAGGAAAGCGGTTGTAGGCAAAGGCAATGGAATCTTCGATTTTGTCGAAATCGTTTGGCAAGAGATCCTGGCCAAAGTCCCAGGATGTGCCGTCAACCGCCCAGGGGCGGCAGGGCTGTTCATAAAACCCGATGCAGAGGCCGCGGCCCTCTTGGCGCAGATAGCTTTCGCCTGCCGGGTCCATCACATGCGGATGCTCTTTGCCGTCGGCCATCATCTCAAGGATGAGCGGGACGTCTTCTGTGACGAGGTATTGATGCTCCATCGGGTGTAGCGGGAAATAGACGCCTGCCATTGCACCCACTTCGCGCGCCCAAAGGCCGCCGGCGTTGACGACATGTTCGGCGTGGATGGTGCCTTTGTCGGTCACCACGTCCCAGGTGCCATCTGGGCGTTGGTTGGTTTCCTTGACCATGCAATGCGTTTCAATCTCGGCCCCGCCCATGCGCGCGGCCTTGGCATAGGCGTGCGTGGTGCCCGACGGATCCAGGTGGCCGTCAAGCGGGTCATATAGCGCGCCGAGAATGCCGTCGACATTGGTCACGGGTGCGATCTTTTTGATCTCTTCAGGGCCGACGATTTCGGTTTCCAAACCCATAAAGCGGTGCTTGGCGCGCTCGGCCAACAGCATGTCAAACCGGTCTTGGTTGTCCGCCAGTGTCACACCACCCACGTGATGCAGGCCGCAGGACATGCCGGTGATCTCTTCGAGCTCTTTATAGAGCCGGATCGTGTACCCTTGCAGCGCGGCCATGTTGGTGTCGCCGTTGAGCGTGTGAAAGCCGCCGGCGGCGTGCCAGGTCGAGCCTGAGGTGAGCTCTGACCGCTCAAGCAGCATCACATCAGACCATCCCAGCTTGGTGAGATGGTACAGCACTGAACACCCAACGACGCCGCCGCCGATAATGGCAACTCTGGTGGTGGTTTTCATGGCGCGCCTCCTGCTGAAATCGATATTCACAGCAATAGCCTTGTCAGAGGAATTTGTGACAGACTTTTTGCGACAGAAGACGTCGCCAACGGACCATCATGCCCGCGCGCAGCGGCGCAGGTTTGGGCAAACGACCAGCAAGTTAGGCCAGCTTATGCGCACGCACGCCCAGGCCGTCGTTATTGGCGGCGGAGTCATCGGATGCTCGATCCTCTATCATCTCACCAAGCTGGGGTGGCACGATGTCGTGCTGCTTGAGCGTGATGAGCTGACGTCAGGATCCACCTGGCACGCGGCAGCAGGCATTCATGGCCTGCACGACAGTGCCAATATCAGCCGCATCCAGCACTATACGATGAATCTCTATAACAGCCTCGAAGAGGAGACGGGTCAGTCTTGTGGCGTGTTCCAGCCCGGTTCGCTCTATTTGGCGCAGACGGACGAGCGTGTGCATCAGTTGCAGCTGCAAGCGGCCAAAGCGCGGCTTTATGATATGGAGTTCCACGAAATCAGCCGGGACGAGGCCGAGCGTCTGCATCCGCTGGTCAATTTCGATGGCATCAAATGCATCATGTGGGAGCCAAGCGGCGGCAATGTTGACCCATCGGGCGTCACCAATGCCTATGCGCTCGGCGCGCGCCAGAAAGGGGCCGAGATTCACCGATTCACCCCTGTGACAGCGACGGTTGCGCAGCCCGATGGCACGTGGATTGTTGAGACGCCAAAAGGCAATATTCAGACCGATTGGGTGATCAATGCGGCGGGCCTTTGGGGGCGCGAGGTTGCGGCACTTGCGGGGATCGAGCTGCCGTTGCAGCCGACCGAGCATCAGTATTTCGTCACCGAAACCATTGCCGAGATCGCTGATATCGGACGCCGGTTGCCCTCGGTCGCGGATCGCGACGGCGAATATTACATGCGCCAAGAGGGCAAAGGTCTTTTGATTGGGGCCTATGAAAAAGACATGCGTTTCTGGGCAGAGGACGGCACGCCGCTTGATTTTGCACATGACCTCTTTGCCGATGATCTTGATCGGATCGAGGAAAACGTTCTGCGCGCGATTGACCGTGTGCCGGTTGCGGGCAGCGCGGGTATCAAACGGGTGATCAATGGCCCGATGATCTGGTCGCCAGACAGCAACGTTCTGCTGGGCCCAGTGCCCGAGCTTGACGGATATTTCTGCTGCAACGGCATCATTCCGGGCTTTTCGCAATCTGCCGGCATGGGCTTGATGGTCGCGCAGTGGATCATCGAGGGCGAGATGGAATACGACATGTTCCCTTGGGACATGGCGCGCTATGGCACTTGGGCATCCAAAGCGTTCACCAAAGAACGGGTGCGCGACGTCTATGCGCATCGCTTCAAGATCCATTTTCCAAACGAAGAACGCGCGGCTGGCCGCCCGGTCAGAACACGGCCCGCGTTTGAACGTCAAAAGGAAATGGGCGCTGTGATGGGGCTGAACTATGGCTGGGAACATCCGCTGTGGTTTGCCGATGAACCTGGCGCCCAAGACACCGACGGATTTACGCGCCAGAACTGGTGGGGACCTGTTGGCCAGGAATGCAAAATGCTGCGTGATGCGGCAGGCATTATCGATATCTCGAACTTCGCCAAATATCGCGTCTCTGGCCCTGGTGCCGAGGCCTGGCTAAACGCGCTTTTTGCCAACAAGATGCCCAAGTCTGTGGGACGCTCTTGTTTGACGCCGCTGATTGGAAAGCGCGGCGGCATTGCAGGCGACTTTACCGTGACGCGCCTGTCCGAAGATGCGTTTTGGATCATCGGCTCTGGTATGGCAGAGCGGTATCACCACCGCTTTTTCAAGCAGGTTCCGCTGCCGGAGGGGACGACCTTTGAAAGCTTGACCGAGCGCTATTGCGGGTTCAACGTGGCGGGGCCGGACAGCCGCGCGCTGTTGCAGCGGCTGACCAACACATCCCTTGCGACCGAAGACTTTCCGTTCATGCGCTCTGCGATGATAGATCTGGCGGGTGTGGAATGTCTTGCGCTGCGGGTGTCTTTCACCGGAGACCTCGGGTGGGAATTGCATTGCGCGCAGGAAGATCAGCTGCGGCTATATGATGCTCTGATCGAGGCTGGGCGCGCGTTTGGCGCAGGTCCGGTGGGCAGCCGCGCCTTGATGAGTTTGCGCATCGAAAAGGGCTATGGCTCGTGGAGCCGCGAGTATTCGCCGGAATACTGGCCGCAAGAGGTGCATCTCGACCGCTTGTGCAAAATGGACAAAGATTTCCTGAACAAATCTGCCGTGGCCGACCGGTTGCAGGCCCAGGCTAGAGAGCACCTCGTGCTGCTGCATCTGGACGAAGCGGATGTCACGGCCTCGAACGCAGATGCGACAGGGGGCGAGCCGATCTTTAAGGATGGCGCTGGCATCGGCCGCGTTACCAGCGGGGCCTACGGCTATACGGTCGGCAAAAGCCTGGCCCTTGGCTTTGTCAAAGACGCGAAACCGGGCGACCGGGTCGAGGTTATGGTCCTGGGTCAACCGCATGGGGCGACGATCTTGCACGAGCCGCCGTTTGACCCAGAGGGCGCACGCTTGCGCGCATAATCCTCGCGCGCGCCTCTAAGCGAGCGCAAGCGCGCTCCGAAACAGGGTTCAAAACGCGCCTCCGCGCGCCGCAGCCTTGATCGCGCTCAGCGGTTGCTGAGCGTCGTCACACCAGACCCAGCGGTCTGATCTTCAGCTCGGTGATGCGGTTGCCTTCGCGGGCGGTCACTTCAAAGCGGAAGCCGTGGAAGGAAAACACCTGGCCGACCTCGGGGATCATTTGCGCTTCGTGGATGACCAGACCGGCGACCGTGTTTGCCTCTTCGTCGGGCAAGCTCCATTCGGTTGCGCGGTTCAGGTCGCGGATCGTCATGGCCCCTTCGATCAGGAATTGACCATCCTCGGCGCGTTCAACCGTTTGCTCGGCGTCCGGGTCAAACTCATCAGTGATTTCGCCAACGATCTCTTCGAGGATGTCTTCCAGCGTGATCAGCCCCTGAAGCGAGCCGTATTCATCAACGACCAGTGCAAAATGCGTCCGCATCCGCAGGAATTGGCGCATCTGCTCGTCCAGGGTGGTTGTCTCGGGCACAAAATAAGGCGGCATCGCAACTTGGCGCACGTCAAATTCGCGCAGCTTGGCCGCGTCACCGGATGGTCCCCCAATGATCTGATACATCGCCCGCAACAGGTCTTTTGCGTGGATGACACCGATGATGTTTTCCGGCTCTCCGTCGAACACAGGCAGGCGCGTGTGGTTGGATTGCAGACATTGCTGAAGAATGTCCTCGGGCGCGTCTTCGATGTCGATCATCTCGATGCCCGAGCGATGCAACATGATCTCTTCGACAAATCGGTCGCTCAGATCAAGCGCGCCCAGAATGCGGTCGCGGTCTTCTTTTTCGACAACGCCTTCGGAATGGCCCAGTTGCAGCGCACCAGCGATTTCCTCGCGTACCGCCATGATGTGACTGTCCGGGTCCGTCTGCACGCCAAACAGACGCAAGATGCCCCGCACAAGCATGCGCACCATCGCAACCACCGGCGCAAAAATCCGCACGACCAAAGAAATCGGGCGCGCCACCATCGCGGCGGCGGTTTCTGAATTGGTAATCGCATAGGTTTTCGGCAGAACCTCAGCGAAAATCAGAACCAGCAACGTCATCACCAAAGTCGCAATCGCAACGCCGCTTTCGCCAAAGACACGGGTGAAAATAGTCGTGGCCAGAGAGGCCGCAAGAATGTTCACAAGGTTGTTGCCCAAAAGAACCGAGCCGATCAGGCGTTCGTTGTCCTCGGTGATGTTGAGCGCCCGCTGCGCCCCGCGCGAGCCCTTGTCAGCTTGCGCGCGCAGCTTGCCGCGTGATGCCGCGGTCAGCGCTGTCTCTGATCCTGAAAAAAAGCCGGATAGTACCAAGAGAAAAAGGATCACCCCAGAGGTGGCCCAAAACGCTGCATCCAATGCAGTTGACACGTCGTCCATTTGAAAAAGTCTGTCCTTTCCGTTCCCAACGGTTATGGGTAGGGAATGCGATGCATTCAAGGGATGGACCATGCGGCAGCTTGATCTTGGCCCATGTGAGGGCCCGATTGTGCTTTTCGGGGGACCTTATTCCAATCTTCAGGCCACCGAGGCCCTTTTGTCGACCAAAGATGTCGCCAACGCAGAGACGCTGATATGCACCGGAGACGTGGTCGCCTATGCCGCCGACGCCTCGGCGACGATTGCGGCTGTTCGGGCAAGCGGCGCGGTTGTGGTGGCTGGAAATTGCGAAAAGCAATTGGCGGCTGGCGCGGCGGATTGCGGCTGTGGCTTTGAAGAAGGCAGCGCCTGTGATCTGCTGTCCGTGGGCTGGTTTTCGCATGCCAATGCGCAGGTGGGGCAGGCGGACCGCGCCTGGATGGCTCGGTTGCCAGACATCGTGACCTTTTCCCATGCAGGCCGCCGGTATGGGGTTATCCACGGCGGTGTCACCGACATTGCGCGCTTTATCTGGCCTGAAACGCCCACTGCTGTTCTGGATCGGGAATGGGCCGCAGCAGAACAGCATGTGGGCCCGTTGGACGCCATCGTTTGCGGCCATTCCGGCCTGCCGTTTGTGCGGACACTGGATCAGGGCGATTGGATCAACGCAGGCGTGATCGGCATGCCACCCCACGATGGCGCCCCGCAGACGCGCTATGTCAACTTGCGCGCAGGGCGCGCGACGATCATGTCTTTGACATACGACTGGCCACAGGCGCAGGCGGCGATGCGGCAGGCGGGGTTGACCCAAGGCTATGATACCGCGCTCAAGACCGGTTATTGGCCGTCCGAAGATGTCTTGCCGCCCGAACGGCGCCGATCATCCTTGGCCAGCGGGTGATGATCCAGAACAAGCGCGTTCAAACGCTCTTCCACGACATGCGTGTAAATCTCGGTGGTGGCCACATCGGCATGGCCCAGCATCGTCTGGATCGCCCTTAAATCCGCCCCTCCGGCAAGAAGATGTGTCGCAAAAGCATGGCGCAGCGTATGAGGCGTGACTTTGGACGGATCAACACCCGCGGCAACCGCAAGATCTTTGATCAAGCCGTAAAACCAATGCCGCGTGAGATGCCCGTCTTTGCCGCGCGAGGGAAACAAATAGCGCGACGGCACAGCACCTTTGGCTACGCGCGCCGCGTCCGCGGCGTCGCGTTCGGTTAGCCAAACCGCCAGCGCCGTGCGGGCGGGGGGGGACAGGGGGACAAGGCGCTCTTTCCCGCCTTTGCCCAGCACAAGCAGCATCTGTGGATCGCCCCGGGCCGAGGACACAGGCAGTGTCATCAACTCGCTGACGCGCATGCCAGTGGCGTACAAAAGCTCAAGCAGACAGGCGTGCCGCAGGCGGTCCACAGGCGTGCGCCCATGCGCGCGCGCCGCCTCCAACAGGCGGTCCACCTCTTCGGGGCTGAGCGTCTTGGGCAGGCGTTTGGCCTGACCAGGGCCACTGATCTGGATCGCAGGATTGTCAGCCCGCCATCCTTCCTCGAAGGCAAAGCGATAAATCTGTTTGATGGCACTTAAGCGCCGCGCGCGGGTCGAGGCTGCAAATCCTTGGGCATCGCAATGAATGAGATAGGCCTCGACATCGCTTTTTTGTGCGCCTTCAAAGTCAAGCGCCTGGCCCGCCAACCACCCGGCAAAGTCCTTCAGGTCGCGCCCATAGGCCAAAAGCGTGTTATGCGCGGCCCCCAGTTCAGCGGCTTGTGCATCAAGAAAGGTTGATATCCAGCGGTGCGCGTCTGTCATGGCCGTCATCGAACCGTCCGCGTGATCAATATCTGCAAGGCCGCGCTGCGGGCGGTGTCTTCCAGACCCCAGGCGCGCAAGGTCGCCAAGGTACGCTCCAGCCGCGCTGCATCGCCAGCGGCACCGTCTTCCAGCATCGGAAGGCTTTGCAGGATGCTCAGACCCAGCGCATCGTTGCGCGATTGGGCCACCAGTGTTGCATCTGGCGCTGCGTCTGGCGCAAAGGCATCAGCGATTGCTTGCTCGAGCGAGGACAGGTTTGCCAGGTCCGACGGCGCGCCCGAGGCGATCTGTTGCAAAAACGGACGCGCCCGCGCCCGATCGGGCAGGGTGGTCGCCGCGGTCTCGTAATCTGGGCTCAGCAGCAAGACGCGATAAGCAATGTCAGCCGCCGCACCATCCAACGCGCGATAGGGGATTTGGTCTGCGTAGAATTGGGCAAACGGAACAGTAAGACCTGCGGCGCGCATCTGTGCCCATGCACCCGGCAGCGTTTTGGCCACAGCATCGGCGCTGTTCGTCGACAGGGCGGTGTCAAACAGCTGGATGGCGCGCACCCGGTCCCAGACGCCGCCCGAGGCCGCAGGACGACCGTCGCTGTATATCCCGATCAACCGGTTTGCGGGCATGGCGCCTGACCGGCTCAGCCTCTCGGCAGATTGGATTTGCGCTTTCCAACCGGCAGAGCCGTCTAAATCGGTATGCGCAAAGGCTCTGGGCAACTTGACCGTCGGCAATCGCTGCCCTGCCGTTTCAAAAAGGCGAAACAGCAGCGGCGTGATCTGTTGCGGCGGCTCCATCGGGGCGGAGCCTTCAAAAAGGTCAGGATCAAGAAACCGTGCCAGCGCCTCGGCCATCAGCGGGTCCATCACCCCAATCGCATCAGCGGACCCCAGAACCAAAGCCGCCGTATCCCATTCGCCCTGGCGCGCCAGACAGTAAATCCGCTCTGTCTCTGACGGCGCGAGCGCTGGCTCTGCCGCGAGAATGCCACAGGCGCGATCCGGCGTGCCGTTCAAAAGCGAGATGTCGAGGTAGCGTTGAAAATAGTCGCCTGAGCGTTCGGGGCCGATTTGTTCAAGCATCGCCAATGCAGGGTCGAGCGCGCCGTAGCGGATCAAACCGTCGATCCGCGCAAGATGAAAGGCTGTTTCATCCTCGGTTGGCGGGTCCGATTCGGCCAAAAGCACCGTGTACGTCAGGGCCTGCGCCGCAGGAAGCTGAGGATCGGGTAGGGTGGCAATGGCGGCGGCCAAATCCGCGCCGGGCGTGTCGGACCACACGTTGCCCGGCAGGCCCGTCACCGAGGCCGGGGCCAAACCGATTTGCCGCGGTGTCTCGCCCTCAAGGGGTGTGACCGTGACTTGGGGCGTCTCGACACCGTCGGTCACATCGCTGCTGTCGCGCGGCACAGCGGCCGTGATTTCAAGGTCATTGAGCCAATCGATGACGGAGAGGGGGCGATTCTCTGTCGCGCTCGCCGCGCCAGCGGCCAGCACCACGCAAAACATCAGAGGTGTCCTAAGTCCCATCAAGCTCGATCTGCTGTCTGATTTCTGTCTGCGGTGCAGAGAAATCGGCCCCAAAATAAGGCCCGATATATGCATAGCCGATAAGGCCGATGGCCCCCAGCACCACCAACGTGAAAAGAAATTTGAGGATGCGCCCCATAAAAGTCTGCCCTGCCTTTGGCGATCTTTCTGTTTTACACGAAGCATATATGGCCTTTTTTTGAAAATCACGTCATTGACATCAAGATGAGCGAAAATCAGCAGTCTTCGGTCGCGGACGCCTTGGATGTCCAGCTAAAGAAAACGGTCGTCATGGTGGGCATGATGGGGGCCGGGAAAACGGCTGTGGGGCGCGCATTGGCCGCGCGGTTGGGGGTCGCGTTTCTCGACAGCGACGCCGAGCTGGAAATCGCCGCAGATCGCACTATTGCTGAGATTTTTGAACGCGACGGAGAGGCATTCTTTCGGCAAAAGGAAACGCAGGTGATCCAGCGTCTGTTGCAGGGCACGCCGGGAATTCTGTCAACCGGAGGCGGCGCGTTTCTCAGCGAGATCAACCGCCAAGCCATTGCAGAGGCTGGTGTTTCCGTGTGGTTGGACGCCGATCTTGATCTGCTGTGGGCGCGGGTCAAATCCAAAGACACGCGCCCGCTTTTGCGCACCGATGACCCGTTTCAAACGCTTTCAGATATCTACGCGGACCGGGTGCCGCTTTATGCGCTTGCGGACCTGAACGTGAAGGCGAATGCGGCCTATTCGATTGCCGACACCGCCGAGCGCGTTGTCGAGGCATTGCTCACCCGGCCCGATGTTTTGGAGCTTACGCATGGTTGAAACCGTTCACGTGGATTTGCCGGGCCGCGCTTATGATGTGCGCATCGGTCCCGATCTTCTGTCGCAGGCCGGGGCGGAAATACGTGGCCTGTTGCCCCGCCCAAAGGTCTGGATCGTCGCGGACGAGACGGTTGCCGCCGCACATGCCGCGACATTGTCTGCGGGCTTGGGCGATCTTGAGACGGCGACGCTCACGGTTCCGCCCGGCGAGGCGAGCAAATGCTGGGCCGAGTTGGAAAGGGTCGTGTCGTGGATGCTGAGCGAACGGATTGAGCGGCGCGATGTTGTCATCGCCTTTGGCGGTGGCGTGATCGGCGATCTTGTGGGCTTTGCCGCAGCCATTCTGCGCCGGGGCATCCGGTTTGTCCAAATCCCGACCAGCCTTCTTGCGCAAGTCGACAGCTCGGTCGGCGGCAAAACCGGGATCAACACAGCGCATGGCAAGAACCTTGTTGGTGCGTTTCACCAACCCAGCCGCGTTCTGGCGGATATTTCCCTTTTGTCGACGCTGACGCCGCGAGATTTCCTCGCAGGCTATGGCGAGGTGGTCAAATACGGCCTTTTGGGTGATGCAGCGTTCTTTGATTGGCTTGAAACCAATGGCCCAGCGATTTCGGGCGGTGACGTGGCGCTGCGGGTGGCTGCTGTGCGCCGGTCTGTCGAGATGAAGGCCGAGATCGTGATGCGCGATGAGACCGAACAGGGCGACCGCGCGCTTTTGAACCTGGGCCACACATTTTGTCACGCGCTCGAGGCCGCGACAGGCTATTCAGATCGGCTGTTGCACGGCGAAGGGGTCGCCGTCGGCTGCGCGCTCGCGTTCGAGCTTTCCGCTCGCTTGGGGCTGTGTTCTCAGGAAGACCCAAGCCGCGTCCGCGCGCATTTACGCGCAATGGGGATGAAGACCGACATCGCCGATATCGACGGCGATCTGCCGGACGCAGATGCGCTGCTGGATTTGATGGGCCAGGACAAAAAGGTCGTGGACGGCAAGCTCAGGTTCATCCTGGCGCGCGGTATCGGCCAGGCCTTTGTCACCAGCGATGTTCCAAAGGATGTCGTGCGCGCGGTCTTGTCAGACGCGCTGGACGCCAAGCTTACATAAAGCCCAATTCCAGACGCGCCTCATCAGACATCATGTCCATGCCCCAGGGCGGCTCCCATGTGAGATGCACGTCCACCTGCTTGACCCCCGGCAAGGGCTCGACCGCGTCAGCAACCCAGCCCGGCATTTCGCCCGCAACCGGACAGCCCGGTGCCGTCAATGTCATGACGATGCCAACCTCGTTTTCGCTGTTGATGTCGATCGTGTAGATCAACCCCAGCTCATAGATATTCACCGGGATTTCAGGGTCGTAGACGGTGCGGCAGGCATCGACGATGGCCTCGTACAACGGATGATCCGTTGTCGAAGGTTTGATCAATGGCACGCCTTCCAGCATCTCATCTTGTTGGGTCATTCGGATGCGCTTTCCCTTTAACTGACCGTTTATATAGGGAACCTATGTCTGACGGTAAAGGTCGGGCAAAGCGTCATTTACGCAATCGCGAAAGGATCATCGATGACGCCAACAAGCTGGATCAAGAATTCTCCCGTGCCATCGGTTGCCATCGCGCCCTGAAAATCTTCGTCGGCGGCCGCTTTGGCTGCGTCAATGCTGGGCTGCGTGCCGTCGTATAGCGCCATCACAGAGGTGGCGTTCGGCACATCGCTCATGCCCAAAATGGCAGAGAAATAGATGCCCACATCAATCTTGTTGTTGAGATACTCCACGTCGGCGCGCTGTTGGATGATAAAGTCCTGGGTCGCGTTCGGCGGCGCATCCGCCCGCGCCCCGCGCAAGACCTCCAACACGAACTCGTCGCGCGTAACGTCTCCTCTTTCCAGGATATTCGTCCAAAAGGTCGCCCCGTCTGGATCAGAGGCCCGGCCCAGAACATTCGTGTATATCGCCTCAACAAAAGCGGATGCGCCCGCATCCGGCGGATAAAGCGCCTGCGCTTCGCTGGACGTCGAAAAGAGGCGCGCGATCTCTTCCAAAGAGGTCCCTGTCGCAAAGGCATTTGCCCAAAACATCAACCCCGCCGCATCCGGCGCCCGGTTGAAATAGGCGATGTACATTTCGGTAAAGGACGAAAACTCGCTCTGGGTGAGCGACGCGACATCGGAAAAGCGCGACAGGTTAAAGTCGTCGTCCAGAAAATCCAGAACCTCGACATTGGCCAGCATGTCGGTGCCTTCGTTGCCGGTCCGGTCCGAGATGCTGATCTCTGCACCCAGCTGCAGTGTAAACACATCGTCGTTTTGTTGGTAAACAACCGTATCGCGCCCATCGAACCCATCGATCAGATCGTCACCGCGAAACCCCTGAAGCGTGTCGTCATTCGCGCCACCCAGAACGGAATCGTTGCCAAGTGCCGCTATAGTTTCTGCGGTGCTCAGGCTATAGGTGCCGGTGTCGTTGCTGTCGGCTGACACGATGATGTAGAAAAAGTCATGCGGGCCGGACTGGTATGTGTTTTGAAACAACGTCCCAGTGCTGCCGTTCGACGTCTCCAGTACCGACCAGCCCGAGTTGTTGAGCGCCCCCCCGTTGACCGTCGTGCCATTGTCGCCTGCGATGGTGAACGCGAATTGGTTCAACGTGCCGCCAAAGTTGCCATTCGCCGCGATTTCAACGGCCAATGTGCTGTCGGGCTCGACCTGGATGCGGTAAATGTCAGAGCGGATGGTCGTCGTGTCCAAACCGATTGTCGGGGCAGAGGCGCTTGGGAATGTGCTTTGCTGGCCGTCCAATGTTCCGACAAACGTGCGGTCCAGGTTCGTCGTAACCACCAGGTCAGATAGGAAAACCGCGGCGAGATTGGCTTCAACTGTTTCAATGGTGAGTGTCATCGTGATCCCGTCAACAAAAGGTAAATTTTGTCGGGACGTTAAGAGAGGTGCGAAAAGCCGGTCAATGCTGGAATTCCGGTAAGCGCAGGAAAACACTCACCTATTCGTGACAATCGGCGGCGTCCTGCCGAAGCTGGTGAACCGCGATCACGATTTGCTCTGATAGAACTTGCTGGCTTTGTCCTTGGCCTGCCGGCCTTCGTCCATCAAATGCGCCACCATGACAGGGGTGGCGATCTTGTAGGCGTCTTCCAACGACAAGGTTTGATGGGCGAGCAGGGCGGCTTTTCCGTCCTGGATGGGGGTGGGGTTTCGCGCAGCCAGCGTTTTGGCAAAGCTATGCGCCTCGCGGCTCAGGCGCTCGGAGGGGATGATGCGCGTGATCAAGCCATGTCTGAGCGCCCAGTCGCTGTCCATCGTCTCGCCCGACAGCATCATCTCCATCAACGCGCGTTTGCCGATCACGCGCGATACCGCAACAGCAGGGGTGGTGCAAAAGCCGCCGTTGGTCACGCCGGGCAGGCAAAATTCGGCCGTGGGAGAGGCAAAGACCATGTCGCATGACGCGCTCAGCTGCAGCCCCGCGGCGGTCGCGATGCCGTCAACTATCGCGATGGTCGGTTTTCTGAGGTGCGCCAGCGTCAGCATCATGTCCGAGCAGCGGCTGAACAAGGTGTCCATGAACGCAGCACCCGCATCGGCGTCGTGCCGGTGGCGCGACATCTCTTTCATATCGTGACCGGCGCAGAAAATGCGCCCTGGGCCGTCAATCACGATGACCCGCACATCCGGGTCAGACCCGGCCGCCTCGAACGCCTCTTGCAGCGCATCGATCATGGCCAGCGACAGGGCATGTGCCGGGGCCGCGCCCAAGGTGATCGTATGCACGCCTTGCGCGGTCTCAACGCCCAAAAGAGGGGTGTTTGAGGGTCGGTTCATGGCAGGCTCCTCCCACGTCACAGATTGCGCGACGGCGGCGCTGACTTGCAACCGAAAACCAAATCGCGCGCCCAAGGGCCATAGCCAATGGCAAAGAACCTCAGTAATGGAGGCCAATCACAACGCAGGAGCGTCGCATGACCAAGCGGTTTTCCTTTTCGCTGCAAGCCACGGATGGGCGCGCGCGCCAAGGCCTTATCGAAACCCCTCGGGGCGAGATTCGCACGCCTGCGTTTATGCCCGTTGGCACCGCCGCGACCGTCAAGGCGATGATGCCGGAAAGCGTGCGGGCAACCGGCGCTGATATTCTCTTGGGAAACACCTATCACCTTATGCTGCGCCCAACGGCCGAGCGGATCGACCGGCTGGGTGGTTTGCACAAGTTCATGAATTGGGATCGCCCGATCCTCACGGATTCGGGGGGCTTTCAGGTCATGAGCCTCGCAGGGCTGCGCAAGCTGACCGAAGAGGGCGTGACTTTCAAAAGCCACATCGACGGCTCTAAACACGCTTTGACGCCGGAACGATCGATGGAGATCCAAAAGCTCTTGGGCTCTGACATTGTGATGTGTTTCGACGAATGCCCTGCCTTGCCCGCAGACCGCACGCGGATCGCCGACAGCATGCGCCTGTCGATGCGCTGGGCGGCCAGATCGCGGGACGCCTTTGGCGATCGCCCTGGGCATGCGCTTTTTGGGATTCAGCAAGGCGGGCTCGAAGAAGACTTTCGCGCCGAAAGCGCAGAGGCGCTGAAAGAGATCGGCTTTGATGGCTACGCGGTCGGCGGCTTGGCCGTGGGCGAGGGGCAAGAGGCAATGTTTGGCTGTCTTGATTTCGCGCCGGAGCAACTGCCCAAAGACAAGCCGCGCTATCTGATGGGGGTGGGCAAGCCTGACGACATCGTTGGCGCCGTGAAGCGCGGCATCGACATGATGGATTGCGTCTTGCCGTCCCGTTCTGGTCGCACCGGCCAAGCCTTCACCCGCAACGGCGTCGTCAATATTAAGAACGCGCGCCACCAGGACGACCCGCGCCCGCTCGATGAAAACTGCAGCTGCCCGGCCTGCCGCAATTATTCGCGCGCCTATCTGCACCATGTCTTCAAATCCCAAGAGATGATCTCGGGCATGCTGCTGACCTGGCATAACTTGCAGTATTTTCAGGACATCATGGCAGGGATGCGCGATGCAATTGCCGCGGGAACCTTTGCGCAATGGGAAGCAGACTTTCACGCTGGCCGCGCCAATGGCGACATCGACCCCCTCTGATCTGCCTGCGTCCTTCTGATTTAGGCCAAATACCTGTCAAATACCGCTCAAATGCGCTTGGAAAAACAAATTGACCAAAGGTAAGGATTCCCTCCATCCCCCTTTTGTTCCGAGTTTCCTATCTTATGTGCATCGCAAAGGAGAACAACGTGATGCAAGCTGGACTGGTAACTTTTGGTTGGATGATCGCAACGGGCTTTGCCGTATTGGCAGTGGCGGCGTTCGTCTGATCAACGCATATGACCAACATTCAACACTCTGCCCGGAACGGGGCTCCACCCGGGAACGGGCGAAAACCAAACAAGTGAACGGCGCGACGCACCATTCGCGCCGTTTTTCTTTTGCGTGAAACCAGGCACCCACCTGCCATATTTTCCGCAGATTCCCTCGAAAAAATGACATTTATTGTAAATACCTGTGGACCAATTCCTTCGCGGGATTGCACCTCTTGCAGCGTCAGGTCATTCTAGCCCTTGAACAACAGCGATTGCAGCAACACGTTAAGCAGTCCGAACCAAGGAGATGGCCCATGATTGCCGCAAAGCGGGGTCGCGCCATCTTGCCTGAGACAAGGAATTGAGCATGAACGAGCCTCTCAACACCTCTTACCCCGTGCTGCCCCTGCGCGACATCGTGGTTTTCCCCCATATGATCGTGCCGCTTTTCGTAGGGCGCGACAAATCCGTACGGGCCTTGGAAGAGGTCATGTCGGACGACAAGCAGATCTTGCTGTCGAGCCAGATTGACCCATCCGATGACGACCCCGACACAGACGGTATCTTCCGCACCGGCGTTCTCGCCAACGTGCTGCAGCTGCTGAAACTGCCCGACGGCACGGTCAAAGTGCTGGTGGAAGGCCAGTCGCGTGTCACGATCACGGATTTCCTCGACAACGACGATTACTTCGAAGCCCGCGCAGAGCTCTTGGAAGAGAGCATGGGCGACGAAAAAGCGATCGAAGCGTTGCTGCGTTCGGTCGCAGAAGAGTTCGAGCGTTACGCAAAGGTCAAAAAGAACGTTCCCGAAGAGGCGCTCGCCGCGGTGAGCGAGGCGAACGAACCGGCCAAGCTTGTTGATCTGGTGGCTGGGCATCTCGGCATCGAGGTTGAACAGAAACAAGATCTGCTTGAGACGCTGACCGTCTCTGAGCGGTTGGAAAAGGTCTATGGCCTGATGCAGGGCGAAATGTCCGTCCTGCAAGTTGAGAAAAAGATCAAAACGCGCGTGAAGTCCCAGATGGAGCGGACGCAGCGCGAATATTACCTCAACGAACAAATGAAAGCGATCCAGCAAGAGCTGGGCGATGGCGAAGACGGCAAGAACGAATTGGCCGAGCTGGAAGAGCGCGTGGCCAACACCAAGCTCTCCAAAGAGGCCAAGGAAAAAGCCGAAGCCGAAATGAAAAAGCTCAAGTCGATGTCTCCGATGTCGGCCGAGGCGACGGTGGTGCGCAACTATCTCGACTGGATGCTGTCGATCCCGTGGGGTGTGAAATCGCGCGTCAAAAAAGATCTGGGCCGGGCGCAGCAAATCCTGGATGACGATCACTATGGCCTGGAAAAGGTCAAAGAACGCATCGTCGAATATCTCGCGGTTCAGCAGCGCTCTAAAAAGATGAAAGGCCCGATCATGTGCCTCGTCGGCCCGCCCGGCGTGGGTAAGACGTCGTTGGGCAAATCGGTCGCCAAGGCCACAGGGCGTGAATTTATCCGTATCTCGCTGGGTGGGGTGCGCGACGAAAGCGAAATCCGCGGACACCGCCGCACCTATATCGGCTCTATGCCCGGCAAGATCATCCAAGCGCTCAAAAAGGCGAAAACGACCAACCCGCTGATCTTGCTCGATGAAATTGACAAGATGGGCCAGGATTTCCGCGGCGATCCCGCCTCGGCGATGTTGGAGGTATTGGACCCCGAACAGAACTCGACCTTTGTCGATCACTACCTTGAGGTCGAATATGACCTGTCGAACGTGATGTTCCTGACGACGTCCAATTCGTACAACATGCCAGGGCCTTTGCTGGACCGGATGGAGATCATTCCACTCGCCGGCTACACCGAAGACGAAAAGCGCGAAATCGCCAAACAGCACTTGATCACCAAGCAGGTCAAGAACCACGGTTTGCGTGAAAAAGAGTTCGAGCTGACCGACGAAGCCCTGACCGGCATCATCCGGCATTACACGCGCGAAGCGGGTGTGCGGAACCTGGAACGCGAAATCGCCAAGGTCGCACGCAAGTCGCTGACCAAGATCGTCAAGAAAGAGACGTCGGATGTCACGGTGACGGCGGATAACCTGGATGATTTTCTGGGCGTGCCAAAGTTCCGCTATGGCCTGGCTGAGAAAGAGGACCAGGTGGGTGTTGTCACCGGCTTGGCCTACACATCGGTGGGCGGTGAGCTTTTGAGTATCGAGGCGCTGCGGTTGCCGGGCAAGGGTCGGATGAAAACGACCGGTAAGCTTGGCGATGTGATGAAGGAATCCATCGATGCCGCATCAAGCTATGTGCGCTCGGTCTCGCCGCAACTGGGCGTAAAGCCGCCTCAGTTCGAGAAATGGGACATTCACGTGCACGTGCCCGAAGGGGCGACGCCAAAGGATGGCCCGTCTGCTGGCTTGGCGATGGTGACGTCTATCGTGTCTGTCTTGACCGGCATTGCCGTGCGCAAGGATATCGCGATGACGGGCGAGGTCACATTGCGCGGCAACGCGCTGGCGATTGGTGGTCTCAAGGAAAAACTGCTGGCTGCGCTGCGCGGGGGGATCAAAACCGTTTTGATCCCGGAAGAGAATGAAAAGGATCTTCCGGAAATCCCTGACAACGTGAAAGAGGGGCTGGAAATCATTCCTGTGTCTCACGTCAGCGAAGTCCTGAAACACGCGCTGGTCGATGTGCCAGAAGCGATCGAATGGGATGAAGCCGCAGAAGAAGCCGCCGCAGCCGCCGCAGCCGTTGCTGCGCAAGGCTCATCTGGTGCAGCCATCGCGCATTAAACCCGCCGCGCGGATGACCTGACAGAACGCCCATCGGTTTTGCCGGTGGGCGTTTTTTGATGCCCGCGGTCGGGGTCAAGGCGCGTCGGCACGGGTACAAAAAACCTAAATCATGTGCCGCGCCCAAAATTTAGTGGGTTTGTAAGGTTAAATCGCATAATCTGCGCGCGAGCAGTCCAGCAGAAGCAGGTAAAAAAATGGCTACAACTCGCAAAACAACAACGGCCCGCACATCGTCGACAACCACGCGACGCACGACAAAGGCCGCAAGCACCACCAAAAAAGCGGCGCCAAAAAAGACAACGACCGCCACACCGCGCGCCCGTAAAACCACCGCTCCAAAAGCGAAACCAACCGTTGTCACAGCCGCAGAGCCGGTCGTCACTGGCCCGGTGATGCGCAAAAAAGAACTGATTGACGCCGTCGTGGCCAAATCAGGTATGAAAAAGCGCGATGTTAAGCCGATTGTCGAAACCATGCTGGATGTCCTGGGTGATGCGCTGCGCGATGGGCGGGAGCTGAATGTTCAGCCGCTTGGCAAAATCATGGTGCGCCGGTCCAAGAAACTGCAGGGCGGGTCTGTTTTGACCACCAAAGTTCGACTGAAAGACCGCGACGACACGGGCGACAAACCCGCGATGATCAAAGCCGCCGAATAGGCGCGGCGGCACTATCCGCCACGTACACCGGTCGAACGCCAGCGATGTCAGGCGTTCGACGCCTGACCATCCTCCTTTCAACAGCGCCGCTGAGGGTGCTTTTGCCGCGAGACGACCCAGATGACGCCCTTGCCTCCGCTCTACGTCATGCGACACGGCGAAACCGAGTGGAACGTGGCCGGGCGCCTGCAAGGCGCAATGGACAGCCCGCTGACGCCCAGGGGCGTTGATCAGGCCCGCGCGCAAGCCCGCGTTCTGGCGCGGCTTGGTTGTGCAGAGGCCCAGTGGCGCGTGTCTCCTCAGGGGCGCGCGATCGAAACCGCAACGATTGTGCGCGGCACGCCGCCTGATCCATCCGACCTTGATACGCGGTTGCGCGAGATCGAGGTCGGCGATTGGACAGGCAAGGATCGCCGCGCCATCGCACAATCGAATCCCACTCTCTTTGAGGCCGACGGCTTGGCCTGGTACGATCACGCCCCGGGCGGCGAGGGGCTGGCCGCGCTGGCCGCGCGTGTAACCGAATTTCTCACGTCGCTGGATCGCCCCGCAGTGATCGTCACCCACGGCATCACATCCCGCGTTTTGCGCTGCATCGCGACCGATCTGCCTTGGGAAGCGCTCGACCAGGTGGGCGGCGGGCAGGGGATCATTTACGAAGTGTCGTTAGGGAAACAAATCCTGCACCGCTAACCCCTTGCAGCCCCCTTCGGCTTTGCGTAAGAGGTGCGTCACGGCGGGTGATTAGCTCAGTTGGTAGAGCGCTTCGTTTACACCGAAGATGTCGGGAGTTCGAGTCTCTCATCACCCACCATAAAACACTGAACCTTCTTGGTAAAATTGCGCTGCCGTGCGTCGACATTGGATCGCGGTTCCCAATTCTTGAAGGTACAGTCTCCATCCGAGCTCCGATTTTTCGAGAATCTTTTTTCAATCAAAACCTTGAGCACGGTGCCTGTTCGCAAAGACCGAACAGCCCAAACGGACTGGTGAAATGGCTTCTCTCCTCGACTACCCTGGCGCGAACGCGGGTCTTGATCCATTCTTTTAGGAGAAATTGGAGCATCCGAGCCCAAGAAACCCGTCTGGCTGTGCAAGCAACCTCAGCAAAATGCAGTGGTACATCGGTTTTGGAAGAACATGGGTAGAAACAGAAAGCTAAGATACGAGGTCCTAAGGCGTTGCCCAAGATGCATTTATTGTGCCGGGAATGCTGAAGCGGCGGAGGTCGAACATATGCCTCCTAAAGGCATGTTTGTGGGGTCGCAAAGGCCCAAAGGCTTGGAATTTGCTAGTTGTCCCGACTGCAATCGAAAGTCCTCTCGTTTAGACGATTTCGCAGCATTTCTCGTCAGCGCGTTTAGTCAAAATGAACTTTCTGACGCACAGGCAAAACACTTTCTGAAGAAATTCAAAGGATTGCAAAACAACAATCCTCTCTTGCTCGACGAATTGAATTTCAGAACAGCGACCACCAGCGATGGGAAGACTCTGGTCGACAAATCCGGGTCGGAATTTGGTGCCATGTTTGTCGATGGACCTTTAGCCAGCGATGCTATTTTTCGGTTTGGGGCTAAGGTTGGTATGGCTCTTCACTATCAAGCAACGAACGAGATCGCGGCCTCAGACCACCGAGTAGTGGTTTTTGCATTCACAAACGCCAACGCTGTTAATGGGGAAATTCCTTTAGGCTTATTCGATTTGCTGCCCGAAAGGTCCATGTTAGCGCAGGGAAAAATTACCTCGGAAGGCATTTTTGAGTATCAAAGCGCTAAGGTGCGAGACGGTAAAGGTTCTGCGCATTGGGCAACCTTGGGCGCTAGCATCTACTACAATCTGTTTGTTGGGCCAAACATGATTTTGCCAGAGGAAAAACGAGGCTTTTGCCGTACATTTCTTCCTGGATGTCTTCAGCGTCATTAAATGTGAAAGAGCGTACCAACCGTATCCACCTTACACGTCGGGAGTTCGAGTCTCTCATCACCCACCACCGCTTCCTCCTTCAGGATTGACCCATTGGCAGTGTTGGCGGCTGAGTCACAGTCATCAGCCGAAAGCTGGTTGTGCCTGCCGCGCAAGCTGGCATAGAGGCGCGTATGACGCTTCGTTTGGCCCAGATATCGGATGCCTCCAGCATCGCCGCCATCTCGATCGAGGTTTGGATCGGCACCTACCTCAAGCGGGGGGTGAGCGGCTTTTTTGCGGATTACGCCTTGAGAGAGTTCACGGTTGAAAAGACCGAACGCCTGATCGCTGATCCAAAGCAGGTCATCGTTGTGTCCGAACGGGAGGAAGGCCTCGATGGCTTTATCCGCGTGACAGCCGACAGCCCTGCGCCGGTGGCGGGATGTTCGGACACGGAGATTTCGACCTTTTACGTGCAGCCACGCCACCACGGTGCGGGCATTGGCAAGCGGCTTTTAAATGCCGCATGTGCGCATGCCCGTGACATGCAGGCGGGCTCGGTCTGGCTGGCCACAAATGCGGAAAACGACCCGGCAATCGGGTTTTATCTGGCGCAGGGGTTCGACCACGTGGGCGAGACGCATTTCCGCTTGCAAGATCAGGCCTATCTCAACAACGTCTACCGCCTCACGCTGTGAGGGCCCAGACACGCTTAGGCCAGCCTCACGGCATCTTTGGGCCTGTCTGAGACAAATAAAAGAGCCGGTTTCGCCTCCGTTGGCCCTTGCGCGCGCCGCCACAAGGTCCAAACTGGCGGGCAACACGGTGATGCACGAGGTTCGGTATGGACAAACGCCCGCTTTCTTCCACCTATGATGTTGTCATCATCGGTGGCGCCATCATGGGGTCGTCAACGGCCTGGTTTCTGAGCGATAACAAGGACTTTGGGGGAAAAGTTCTGGTTGTCGAAAAAGACAGCAACTATGAATTCTGTTCGACGGCGCATACGAATTCTTGCATTCGCCAGCAGTTCTCGAACGAGCTGAATGTCCGTATCTCTCAATTCGCCGCAGATTTCATTCACAATCTGAAAGACTACATGGCTGGCGAGGATTGGGTGCCCGAGCTGCGCATTCAGAACTTTGGCTATCTCTATCTCGCCCAGGATGCGGCCTTTGCCGAGGTGCTGCGCGACAATCAACAGGTGCAGCGCGCCGCAGGGGCAGAAACCGAATTGCTCAGCGCCAGTGAGATCAAAGCGCGTTATCCGTTCTGCGCGGTTGACGACATCCTCTTGGGCTCGATCAACCGGCGCGACGAAGGCTATTGGGAAGGCTCTGCCGTTTTCGACAGTTTTCGACGCCAAGCGCGGGCCCGCGGGGTGGAATATATCGAAAACGAAGTGGTGGCGATCACCCGCAGCCCGGATGGATCCAAGGTGGACAGCGTGACCCTTGCCACGGGCGAGGTCATCGCCTGCGGGCAGGTGGTCAATGCCACCGGGCCGCGCGGGGCGCGCACGGCGGCTTTGGCCGGGTTGGAGATCCCGGTCGAGCCGCGCAAACGTTTCACCTGGATTTTCTCAGCCGAGCGCCCTTTGGATCAGGATTTGCCGCTGACCATCGACCCGTCGGGTGTGCATGTGCGCGAAAATGGGGGCGGCACCTATCTGGCGGGCGGGCATTCCGAGGTTGATCCGGCCGTCGATTTTGACGATTTCCACATGGATCACAGCCTGTGGGAGACGCATATTTGGCCGGTCCTTGCGCAACGCATACCTCAATTCGAAGCCATCAAGGTCACGCATGAATGGGCGGGGCATTACGCCTATAATACGCTGGATCACAACGCGATTCTCGGGCCGCATACCGAGGTGAGCAACTTTATCTTTCTCAATGGGTTTTCCGGGCATGGCCTTCAGCAATCGCCCGCGATGGGGCGCGGCGCAGCAGAGTTGATCACCTATGGCGCGTTTCAAACCCTGGATCTGACACCCTTTGGATACGAGCGCGTGGCCCGATCACAACCGATCGTAGAACGCGCGGTGATCTGAGCGTCTCTGACATCCCGGTTGGCCGGCAACTTCCCGCTTTTTCTGAGAAAATCGGCATGAACATGCCGGTTTCACGAAGCGAAACTATTTTGGCCACAATTGTGGTCCAGTGCAGCCGCTCCTATCATTCAGGCGCGATTATGACTGACAAAACGATAACAAAAACAATCGAAACATCCCTGGCCGAGGTCCAGGCCGAGCTCTCGGAGATGGATGTGGAACGCCGTGTGGTCACGGCGCTGGATGTGGCTGCGGAGTTCCTGGAATTTGCGGCCTATGAGCTGGCCCAGGTGGATGACCCCAACCGGATCTCGCGTTTGATCATGCTGTGTTATGATATGGAGAAAGCCGCGCAGGATTTGCGCGCCGGCGTGGCCTGGCCTCCGGCGCGGCAGGCGCGCTCACTCGTGTGATGCGGCGTAGGCCAGACAGAAAAGCGCAACCAGGGTCGCGATTTTATGCGCCGGGTAGAAAAGCCCGCTTGACGCCCTTGGCGCACCCGCATATGACCCAACGACGCAGCGGGCGGTTGTAGCTCAGTTGGTTAGAGTACCGGCCTGTCACGCCGGGGGTCGCGGGTTCGAGCCCCGTCAACCGCGCCACTGCGAAAACGCCGATTTCGGCACCCTGCGCGGTTGTAGCTCAGTTGGTTAGAGTACCGGCCTGTCACGCCGGGGGTCGCGGGTTCGAGCCCCGTCAACCGCGCCACTTTTCACGACATGATTGTCAGACGCTCTGCAGGAACGCCTGCAGCGCTGCGCGCGTCTCGTTTGGATGGGTGTCGGGAAAGAAATGCCCGCCGGGCAGGGCGACCGATTGCATGTGGTCCGTCTTGGGGGCCCAGGTGGCTGGAACGTCATAAAACCGCGCCATCGCGCCGTCTGCGCCATAGGCCACAAGCGTGGGGCAGGTGACACGTTTTTCCAGATCGGCCGCGTCGTCGTTGACATCAAAGAGCAGACCGGCCCGGTAATCATTGCACATCGTGTGGATCGTTTCCTGTTGGCGCCAACTGGCCCGATAGGCGGCCAACGCCTCGGGATCAAAATCCTCAAGCGCGCCTTTGCCCCAGGCTCCGAATGCAGATTCGAAATAGCTGTCAGGATCGCTGGCGATCATACGCTCGGGCAAAGGTGCAGGCTGGGCCAGAAAGAACCAGTGGTAATAGGCCGTGGCAACAGGTTGGCTGAGCTGGGTCAGCAGCGTGTGCGTGGGGATGATGTCCATCACGGTCAAAGAGAGAACCGCCTGGGGCGCATCCAGCGCCAGGCGATGTGCCGTGCGCCCACCGCGGTCGTGGCCGATGAGATGAAAGGCCTCAAAACCCAGAGAGGCCATGAGGCGGTGCTGATCGCGGGCCATCAGGCGAAAGGTCATCGCCGCAGCGCCCTCTGGCTTGAAACTTGCCCCATAGCCGCGCAGGTCGGCGGCGATGACGGTATGTGTCTTGGCAAGCGCGGGCGCGATGCCATGCCACATCTTGCGGGTCTGTGGAAAGCCGTGCAGCAGCAAAAGAGGCGGCCCGTCGCCCGCCCGTGAATAGGCAATGTCGCCATCAGGCAAGGGGGCGATGTGATCGGTGAAACCGGGCAGGACAGGCATGGAACCCTCTTGTGTGCAGGGGCGGTGGTTAGAAGGTGCGGCTGCGCCGCACGTGATATTTTGCGCGCGGGGCCGCGCGGGCCCTGGGGCGTTGCCCCAGACCCCAGAGTATTTGCATCCAAAAGAAAGGCATCAGCCTGCGAGGGCGTCAAGGATGCGGGCCCAGGAGCGGATGCCTTTGTGGAAGCTTTCCACGTCGTATTTTTCGTTCGGGCTGTGCAATTGGTCATCGTCTTTGCCAAAGCCGATGAGCATGGGTGTCATGCCGAGGATATCCTGGAAATGGCCAGCAATCGGGATGGAGCCGCCGCAGCCGACATAGGCCGCAGGGATGCCCCATTCGTCAGAGAGCGCCTGGCGGGCGGCCTCGAATTTGGGGTCTGCGGTTTCGGTGACGCTGGCGGCGCCGCTGCCGTGTTCGGTGAAGATGGCTTCGACATCCGCGGGCAAGCGGCTTTGGACGAAGTCACGGAAGGCGGCGCGGATTTTGTGGGGGTCTTGTTGGCCGACCAGGCGGAACGACACTTTGGCATGGGCCTGGGATGGCAAGACCGTTTTGAAGCCGTTGCCGGTGTAGCCGCCCCAGATGCCGTTGACGTCGCAGGTGGGGCGCGACCAGATCATCTCGATCGGGGTGCGGTCTTGTTCGCCGGCAGGTTCGGAGAGGTCGACATCGCCCAGAAAGGCCTGGTGGTCGAAGGCGAGGCCTTGCCATTGTGCGCGGATCTCGTCGGGGAGTTCGGGCACATCGTCGTAAAAGCCGGGCAGGGTGATGCGGCCGGTCTCATCATGCAGGTCAGAGAGGATGCCCGACAGGACGCGGATCGGGTTCATGGCAATGCCGCCATACATGCCGGAATGCAGGTCTTTGTCGGCGGCTTTGATGCAGACCTCTTCGCCCATCAATCCGCGCAGCATGGTGACAATGGCAGGGACGCGCGATTCGAAGAGGCCGGTGTCGCAAATCAGGGCGAGATCGGCCTCAAGCTCTTGGGCGTGGGCTTGCATGAAGGGAACAAGCGAGGGTGAGCCGCTTTCTTCTTCGCCTTCGAGAAAGAAGGTCAGGCGGCAGGGCATGGTGCCGTGGACGTCTTTCCAGGCGCGGCAAGCCTCGATGAAGGTCATCAACTGGCCTTTGTCGTCGGATGTGCCGCGGCCGCGGATCACTTTGCCTTTGGGGGTGTCCTGGACCTCGGGGTCGAAGGGGTCGCGATCCCATAGTTCGAGCGGGTCAACGGGTTGGACATCGTAATGACCGTAAAAGAGCAGGTGGGGGCCTTCGCCTTCGACATGGCCGACGACCATCGGATGCCCGGGCGTTTCCCGTGTTGAAGCAGCGATGCCGAGGCTTTGAAGATCGGCCACAAGCCATTCTGCTGCGGTTTGGCAATGGGGCGCGAAATCCGGGTCGGTGGAAATCGACGGGATGCGCAGCAATTCCATCAATCGGTCGATGGCGGCGGGAAGGTCTTGGTCGATCCGGGAAAGAACGGCGTCGAGGCTCATGGTGTCTCCTTTTGGCATATGCGCGTAGCCTATCGGCGTCATTTAGATTGATCCAGATCAAGGCTGCGACATGGTGCGCAGGTTAGGTGCATTGAAGAGGCCGCGCGCAATCTATATTCGTTCTAAAACGAGATGCGCCGGGCGACACTGAAACGCCTAAGGGGATGGAGCCGATTTTGACGCAGCCCATGACATATGACGCAAAACTGGACGTGGCTTTGGATCGATTGCACGAAGAGGGGCGGTATCGCACCTTTATCGACATCGAACGGCACAATGGCCAGTTCCCGCATGCTCTCTGGACGCGGCCGGACGGGACGCAAAAGCCGATCACCGTTTGGTGTGGTAATGACTATCTGGGCATGGGGCAAAACCCGATTGTTTTGAACGCGATGCACGAAGCAATTGATGCAACGGGTGCAGGGTCGGGCGGGACGCGCAACATCTCGGGGACGACGGTTTATCACAAGCGGCTGGAGGCGGAGCTGGCCGATTTGCATGGCAAAGAGGCGGCGCTTTTGTTCACCTCGGCCTATATTGCGAATGACGCGACACTCAGCACGCTGCCAAAGCTGTTTCCGGGGCTGATCATTTATTCTGACGCTTTGAACCATGCGTCGATGATCGAAGGTG
>CAZYQC010000045.1:0-18744 GCA_964649815.1 uncultured Rhodobacterales bacterium
TTAATGTCCCAGTCAGAACCGAAGATAACAACGCCGACGCTGTCATTTTCCAGGTTCATCGCCATGCCCATGATGCCACCTGGGAATTCGACCATTTCACCAGCTTGCACGTTATCGAGGCCGTATACACGCGCGATACCGTCACCAACTGACAGCACGCGGCCAACTTCGGCCACTTCGGCTTCCTGACCAAAGTTCTTGATCTGGTCCTTAAGGATCGCAGAAATCTCTGCTGCTTGGATACCCATTTATCCGACCTCTTTCATTGCATTCTGGAGGGAGGCGAGCTTGGAGCGGATCGACGTGTCGATCATCTTTGAGCCCACCTTAACGATCAAACCGCCAATGAGGCTTTCATCAACGGTTGCGTGAATTGTCACGTCTTTGCCGACACGCTCTTTCAACGTGGCGGCCAATTTCTTGGACTGTGTCTGTGTCAACGCCTTGGCGCTGATGACTTCTGCAGTTGTTTCGTTCTTTTCTTCGGCGATGCGCTCGCGCAGCGCCTGAACGAGCTGCGGCACAACGAACAGACGGCGTTTGGATGCCATCAGCGCAAGCGTGTTTGTCATGATGGCGCTCAGACCCATTTTCTGGGCGATTGCCGATACCGCCGCGTGCTGTTCGTCGCGCGAATAGATTGGCGAGTTGAAAAGCGCGTTGAGATCGGCACTTTCTGCCATCGCTTCTGTCAATGCAGACAGATCGCTTTCGATGGCGGCAAGACTTTTGTCTTCTGCGGCGAGGTCATAAACGGCGCTGGCATATCGTCCAGCAATTCCCGTTGAAATCGAAGCTGGTTCGGACACGTCCACCCTTTCGATAGTTTGCCCGAGGCGCGCAGGTGAAGCAGGCTCAGAGCATGTGTTGATGATCCAGCAGAACGCCGGACCGCAAAATCAGGGGGGATGTAGCAGAGGGTTTCTCACCCCGCAATAACACTTATTGCCCGCTGGATTTATGCCTTTTTGAGCCTTTTCAAATACTTATGCAAAGTGCGACGGTTTGCACCATAAGAATTGTCAGAAAACTGTCACCGTTTTTGCCGCCACGGCACTGAATCCCTGCCTGCGAATTGCGCAATTTGGCATGAATTTCGTGGATTCTGCGCTTTTACTCACAGAATCTCTGTCGGCACCTCTGGCGACGGTCGCGTCAGGACCGAAGGGATGGTTCGTTCAATCGCCCGGCGACCGGTTTGGTCAAACCTTCCAAGACGCTGATTGGTTGGCGCTCGCGCACGGCGGTGCCTTTCGGAGGCCAGACACGTTTGGACGCCTCAACCATAAACGCGCCACCCGCCATGACACCGGGCATACGCCGTCCAAAATTCTCAAAGACCGAGGCGGATTTCATCCAAAGGCGTTTGGTAGAGGGCACTTGATAGAGTGCTCCGACATGGCGCTCGGGCAGAAACTGATGTTTGCGCAACTGCGTTTCCAACTGGCTGGCCGTATAGGGGCGACCGTATCCAAAGGGCGTGCGATCCCGTCTGGCCCACATGCCGGCGCGGTTGGGAACAATAAAGATCACCTTTCCGCCGGGACCCAGAACGCGCCAGGCCTCTTCCAAAAGATCGAAGGCTCGCTCGGATGTCTCAAGCCCGTGCATAACGATCAGCTTGTCGACATGTCCGGTCTCAAGCGGCCAAAAGGTCTCTTCGGTCAAAACCGAGACATTCTGCAACTCGGGCGGCCAAGGCATGACACCTTGCGGACCCGGCATCAAAGCGATCACCCGTCGGGCGTCTTTCAAATAAGGGCGCAGCAACGGTGTCGCAAAGCCATAGCCGACCACCGTTTGCCCCTGCGCTTCTGGCCACAACTCTTGCAGGCGCCGCCGCAAAGACAGCTGCGCTGCGCGGCCAAGCGCGCTGCGGTAATAGAAATTGCGCAAGTCTTGCACGTCGAGATGCATTGTCGCCTCTTGCCCAGGCCGCGTTGGCGCGCCACCTTTGTCACAGCATCCTATCAACCGACTACGGAAACACCATGCCTCTTGAGCTGATCACCATCCCTTGCCTGTCCGACAATTACGCCTTTTTGGCGCATGATCCCGAAACCGGCACAACCGCACTTTTTGACATTCCCGAGGCTGGGCCGATTCTGGCGGCACTTGCCGACAAGGGTTGGAGCCTCGATCAGATTTACATCACCCATCACCACTGGGATCATGTCGGTGGGCTGAACGAAGTGCTGTCTGTTCACAAAGCAAAAGTGATCGGCGCCAAGGCCGACTATGGACGGCTGCCGCCCTTGGACAGCATGGTCAGCGAAGGCGACACGGTGGCCATCGGCTCGGTCCAAGGGACGGTGATGGATGTGTCGGGCCATACGATCAACCATGTGGCCTACTACTTTCCTGACGGCGGCGTCGTCTTTACCGCCGATAGCCTCATGGCTTTGGGGTGTGGACGGGTCTTTGAAGGCACAAAGCCTCAGATGTGGGAGAGCATGCAAAAGTTCCTGTCGTTGCCACCCGAGACAATTGTGGCCTCGGGCCATGAATATACAGAAGCCAACGGGCGTTTTGCCCTGACCGTTGATCCAGAGAACTCCGCACTTATATCCCGCATGGAAGGCATCGCGCGCGCACGCGCCGAAGGGAAACCGACAGTCCCGTCAACGATGGCCGAAGAATTGGCCACCAACCCCTATTTGCGGCCCGATGATCCTGGCATTCAGGCGCATTTGGGCATGTCAGGCGCCAGCGCAGTCGATGTCTTTACCGAAATTCGTACGCGAAAGGACAACTTTTAAGTGTTCCGATGCGTCGAAATCATGATCAATTCCGTGCCAACCGCACGTCATTGACAGCAAATGTGAGGTCAAAGTCGCAAAAAGCCCTTGAAGCTTTCCGCGGTTCAACCAAACTCTAACACTATGAGGCCATGGTTGGATCGGGGCCTCGACATCCTTCGCTGCCCCCCTCCGACCCAGATCAGAAGGAGCACTTGCCGTGCCTTCATTCTCGACGACACTGGAAAAAGCGATTCATCACGCTTTGGCGCTGGCCAACGAACGCCGGCATGAATTCGCGACGCTGGAACATCTGTTGCTGGCGTTGATCGATGAGCCGGACGCAAAACGTGTGATGCAGGCATGCAGCGTGGATGTAGACGAGTTGCGCACCACGCTGGAAGAATTCGTGGACGAGGATCTGTCGAACCTCGTCACTGACATTGAAGGGTCCGAGGCGGTCCCGACAGCTGCGTTTCAGCGCGTGATCCAGCGCGCGGCGATCCATGTGCAATCTTCCGGTCGAACGGAAGTGACCGGCGCAAACGTGCTGGTGGCCATTTTCGCAGAGCGTGAATCAAACGCCGCCTATTTCCTGCAGGAGCAGGACATGACGCGCTACGACGCGGTGAACTTCATCGCGCATGGCGTTGCCAAGGATCCCGCATTTGGCGAAGCCCGCCCGGTCCAAGGCGCCTCCGAAATGGAGGAAGAGGCCCAAGGCGTGACCGAAGGCGAAAAGAAAGAATCCGCGCTGGCGAAGTATTGCGTGGATCTTAATGCGAAATCCCGCGAAGGCGACATCGATCCCTTGATCGGCCGCGACTCAGAGGTGGAACGGTGCATCCAGGTCCTGTGCCGTCGCCGCAAGAACAACCCGCTGTTGGTCGGCGACCCCGGTGTCGGCAAAACGGCCATCGCAGAAGGTCTGGCACGCAAGATCGTCGCAGGCGAGACGCCTGAGGTTTTGGAAAACACGACCATCTACTCGCTCGACATGGGTGCGCTGTTGGCGGGCACGCGGTATCGCGGTGACTTTGAAGAGCGTCTGAAATCAGTCGTCTCTGAGTTGGAAGAACATCCCGACGCGGTTCTGTTCATCGATGAAATTCACACCGTTATCGGTGCTGGCGCCACATCAGGTGGGGCGATGGATGCGTCCAACCTTCTGAAACCTGCGCTGCAGGGTGGAAAGCTTCGAACGATGGGCTCCACCACATATAAAGAGTTCCGTCAGCACTTTGAAAAAGACCGCGCGCTGAGCCGCCGGTTCCAAAAGATTGACGTGAACGAGCCGTCTGTGGATGACGCGGTCAAGATTTTGCGCGGGCTGAAGCCATATTTCGAAGATCATCACTCGGTCAAATACACGTCCGATGCGGTGCGCACGGCTGTGGACCTGGCATCGCGTTACATCAACGATCGCAAACTGCCTGACAGCGCGATTGACGTGATCGACGAAGCGGGCGCGGCCCAGCATCTTGTCGCCGCCGGAAAGCGCCGCAAGACAATTGGCACGAAAGAGATCGAGAACGTCGTCGCAAAGATCGCGCGCATCCCCCCCAAGAATGTCTCCAAAGACGATGCCGAGACGCTCAAGGATCTGGAAACGTCACTCAAGCGCGTCGTGTTTGGCCAGGACAACGCAATCGAAGCCTTGTCGTCTGCGATCAAACTCGCCCGGGCTGGCCTGCGCGAGCCTGAAAAACCGATTGGCAATTACCTCTTTGCGGGCCCCACCGGTGTCGGCAAGACCGAAGTCGCCAAGCAATTGGCCGACACGCTTGGAGTCGAGATGCTGCGCTTTGACATGTCGGAATACATGGAAAAGCACGCCGTTTCTCGCCTGATTGGTGCACCTCCCGGCTATGTCGGTTTTGACCAGGGTGGCATGTTGACAGATGGCGTGGACCAGCATCCGCATTGCGTGTTGCTTTTGGACGAGATCGAAAAAGCACACCCGGATGTTTACAATATCCTGCTGCAGGTCATGGATCACGGCAAACTGACCGATCACAACGGCAGAACCGTTGATTTCCGCAATGTGATCTTGATCATGACATCGAATGCCGGTGCGGCAGAGCAGGCCAAAGCCGCGATTGGCTTTGGTCGCGACCGCCGAGAAGGCGAGGACACCGCAGCGATAGAACGGACATTCACACCTGAATTCCGGAACCGTTTGGATGCGGTTATTTCCTTCGCGCCGCTGCCGAAAGAGGTTATTTTGCAGGTCGTTGAAAAGTTCGTGCTTCAGCTTGAGGCGCAGCTTTTGGATCGCAACGTGTCGATTGAATTGACCAAACCAGCGGCAGAATGGCTGGCGGACAAAGGATATGACGACAAGATGGGTGCGCGGCCTTTGGGACGTGTGATCCAGGAGCATATCAAAAAGCCGCTCGCCGAGGAATTGCTGTTTGGCAAACTCATGAAGGGTGGCTTGGTCAAGGTTGGCGTGAAAAATGGTGAGTTGGACCTCCGTTTGGAAGGCCCGGAGAACCCGAAAATCTCTGGCAAAAAACCACCTCTTTTGACCGCCGAGTAAGCTATGCGCCTGCGCATTGTTGCGGGCTTGATATGCGCCGCTGCCGGATCGGCGGCGGCGCAAGACTTTCGGCTGGACCTGCCCATCGATTGCAGGCTTGGACAAGATTGCTACATCCAGCAATACGTCGACCACGACCCCACCGCCGGAGCAAAAGACCCCTTTTGCGGACCACTCTCTTATGACGGACACAAAGGCACCGACTTTGCCGTGCCAACACTGCGCGATCTGGAGCCGGGCGTCGATGTCATCGCCTCTGCAGATGGACGCGTCATAGGCTTGCGCGACGGCATGAATGACGCGCTGTTTGACCCAGAGGATGCCAATGGGATCGCCGGGCGCGAATGCGGCAACGGCGTGGTTCTTGACCACGGCGACGGGTGGCAAACCCAATATTGCCACCTCGAAAAGGGCAGCGTTCAGGTGTCAAAGAACCAAATTGTGCAAGCAGGCGCTATTCTGGGCCGGGTTGGGCTGTCGGGACGCACGCAATTTCCGCATGTCCATTTGAGTGTGCGCAAAGACGGTGCGGTTGTTGATCCCTTTGCCCCCAACGGCGTTCATTCCTGCGAAACGCCACCCAGCGAAACGCTTTGGACCACGGAACCGCTCGTTCAAATGGGTGGCGTGCTGGATGTCGGATTTGCGGATCAACTGCCCGAGTACATGGACGTCAAAGCTGGCACTGCCGCGGCGGCCTTTGTGTCCAAATCTGCACCAGCCTTGGTGGCCTTTGGCTTTGTCTTTGGCGGCCGTGCAGGCGATGTTATGAGGATCGAGATCGAAGGGCCAAATGGATCATTTGCGCAACAGGATATCCTGCTTGAGCGGACCCAGGCACAGCTGTTTCGCGCCATTGGCAAACGGTCGCGCGGGCGTGATTGGGCGGTGGGGTCCTACCACACGACTGTCAGCTTGACCCGCGCGGGCGAGGTCATTGACGAAATGTCCGGCAGCGTCAACGTCAAATAGCGTCGCGCCCAGCTGCCTACTTTTCGGTAAACTTCAACTCGATCCGGCGGTTTTGCGCGCGGGCCTCTGGCGTGTCCAATGGGTTGAGCGGCTGGAACTGCCCGAATCCGTTGGCGGACAGACGATTTGGCGGTATGCGCAGGTTCGAGATCATGAAGCGCACAACCGACAGAGCGCGCGCCTGGCTTAGCTCCCAATTGTCGCGAAACTCACCAAAGCCGGACAGAGGTTGATCGTCGGTGTGGCCGTCAACCTGGATCACCCAGTCGATCTCAGGCGGAATTTCATCCACGACGGATTGCAGGATTTGAGCCACTTTCGCTATCTCTCCCTGGCCCGCTGTCGACAAGTCCGCGCGGGCCGACTCAAACAAGACCTCTGACGAAAACACAAATCGGTCTCCGACGATGCGAACACCCTCTTGACCGCCCAGAACATCGCGAAGCCGTCCAAAAAATTCCGAACGGTAGCGTTCCAAATCTTGCGCTTCGCTTGCGAGGCGGCGGCTTTCCTCTTCCAGCCGCTGGCGTTCTTCTTCAAGTCGCTGGCGTTCGGCTTCTTCCAACTCTCTCCGGCGACGTTCCTCGGCGGCAACACGTGCAAGGGCGGTATTCAACTCTGTGCCCAGCGATTGCAACTGCACTTCCTTGGCCTCGTCGCGGGCTTTGGCGTCGTCCAGCAAGGCTTGCAACTGCCCCAACTGGCTGCGCAGGGCCGCGACCTGTTGGTTCAACAATTCGGTGCGTCGCTGCGCTTCGGATGACGCGCGGGTTTCCGCGTCGAGCGCCTGTTGCGCGGCGGCAAGTAAGGTTTCGTTGCGGCTCGCCCGATCTGCTTCGTCGGTCAGATTTTCTTCGGCTTGCAGTTTCGCGACAAGGGCCGCCTGAAGCTGGCGGCGCACTTCGGCTGCGTCGGTTTCGCCTTGTTGCTGCGCTTGCTCGGCGGCGATCCGTGCGGCGATGGCGGCGGCCAATCGCTGCTGCATCGCTTGGTTGTTTTCGCCCGTTTCGTCCAGAGCCGTTTGCGCGGCGACCTTTGCAGCAACTTCTCTGGCCAGCTCTTCCTGCAACCGGCTCAGCGCGTCTTCGCGTTCTGCGGCGGTGCGTTCCGCAGCCAAGCGCGCGGCAACCGCTGCGACAAGTTCGTCTCTCAGAGACAAAAGCTCGGTTGTTTGACTGGCCTGCTCGACTTCGGCAGCGCGTTGCGCGGCCAAAGCCGCCGCCAATTCAGCGCGCAACGACTGAGAAGCCGCTGCGTCATCAGCGGCGGTGCCTTCGGCATTGGCAAGTGCCGTTTGCGTCTCGGAAAGTTGAAGGCGCAGTTCAGATATCGTGGTCGCGCTGGTTTCTTGCGCGTTCGCCGCAGCTTCGAGTTGCGCCAAAACCTGCGCCAACTGGGTTTCAAGATCGGCGGTGACCTGGTCTTGTTGGGTCATCTGATCGCGCGCTGTGGACAGTTCCGACAAAGCAGTGCGCAATTGCCCCTCAAGATCCGCGATCTGATCTGCGGCGGCGGCACTCTCGGCGCTTGCCGAAGATCGAAGCGCGTCGGCCAAGGCCAGCGATGCGGCGAGTTCCGCCTCCAATCCCGCAATGCGCTCTGCCGCTTGCGCGCTATCGGTGTCGGCCTCGGCGCGCAGGGCATCTGCCATCGCAAGGGCCGCGGCCAGCTGTGCTTCTAGCCCCGACAACCGCTCTGCAGTCTCGGCCTCTGTCGCGGCGGCGGTCGTGCGCAGCGCTTCTGCGGCGGCGATTGCTGCGGCCAGCTCTGCCTCTAACCCGCTAATTCGATCGCGCGCGGCGGCGGCACCCGCTTCGGACGAGGCTTGCAGACTTTGGGCAAGCGCCAAAGCCGCTTGGAGATCGGCCTCCAACTGGGTGATTTTTGCGTCCGCTTGGCGGTTGGCTTCAGCCGCCGATTGCTCATTCGCCTCCAGCCGCAGCAAGGCTGAGGCAAGGGCTGCATCAAGGTCGGCCTCGGCCGCGCGTGCCGCAGCAAGCAGCGTCAGCGTATCCTCGGCCGCTTTGCGTTGCGCCTCGAGCGCCAGTGTCATTGCGGTTAACTCTGTGTCGGCCTCTTCGAGCCGTTTGCGAAGCGCCTCAGCCGCCGCTGCTTCAGCAAGTCGCGCGGCCTCCTCTTCCGTCAACGCCTGGGCCGTTTCCGAAAGATCGGATTGCAGGCCGAGGATCTGCGCGTCTTGATCTGCGTTTTGTGCGCGCAGATCAGCGACGAGCGCATCCAAAGCCTCGCGCCGAGCCGCCGCCAAACGGGCCTCTTCGAGCTGGGCATCAATTTCGGTACGCGCCTGCGCAAGCGCCAAGTTCAACGCTTCTTGTTCGGACAACAGCTCAGCCTGGGTCGCTTCAAGATCTGCGATTTGACCGAAGGCGCCGTCCCGTTCGGCGATCAAAGCCGCAACTTGCGCCTCAAACGATGTGATGCGCGTTTCTGCGGCGCTCAGTTCAGCCAGCCGTGCGTCGCGGTCCGCGGTGAGCGCCGTGATTTGCGCCAATTGGGTGGCGATCAACGCCTCTTGGGCTTCGACCTGCGATTGGGCGTCCGTCAACGTCGCGTTCAATGCACTCAGACGCGCGTCCAAACGGCTGGATCTTTGTTCCTCTAGCCCCAGCGCAGCGGCAAGCGCCGCCACCTCGCTTGCCAATGCGTCAAGCTCGCTCTCTTGGCCGGAAATGGTTTCGCGCAACACGAATTGAACGACCATAAAGATCGTCAGGACAAACATCAGGACCAACAAAAGGCCTGTCATCGCGTCCACAAAGCCCGGCCAAATGGACGCTTGAAACCGTTGCCCCGTGCGTCGCGACAGCGCCATGCTTAACTGCCTTCGTTCGGAGTTTGTTTAACCCGAACCACCCGTTTTGCAGGTGCGCTGGGGCGCGTCTGAGACATGGCTTGGGCCAAAGCGGATATGTCTGTTCTAAGCTCGGCCATCGTTTCCTGGCGACCGGCGCTGATTTCTTCAAGGATACGCAGCATCTGGACATCGATAGACCGCAGGCGCATCCGGCTTTCAGCGTCGATCCCATCGCCTGTACCCTGCGCTTCGATCAGGGCAATCAGGCGTTCTTGGCCGTCAGCCACACGTTCCAATGCTGCTGACGATCCACCGATGGCGGCCTCGTTTTGTGTCATACGTTCCATTGCGTCGGCAAGCTTGCCCAGCTTTTCGTCCACCATCGACCGGCTGATGTCAGATTGGGTGAACATTTGCTGCAAGCTTTCCATCTGTTCGGCCAAATGATCGATGACACCCGCCATCACGTTCTGCTCACCTCCGGCCTCGCCTTCGGTCGCAAACCCAACCCGCGTGATCGAGCTGAGCCATTCTTCCAATTCGCGGTAAAACCGGTTCTGGCCATGACTGGCAAAGAGTTCGAGCAGGCCAACCACCAAAGAGCCAGCCAGCCCTAAAAGCGACGATGCAAAGGCGACGCCCATGCCGCCCAGCTGCGCCTCAAGCCCGGTCATCAGTCGATTAAAGACCTCAACCCCGCCTTCGCCCTCTTGCGGCGCGAGGCTGCGAATGGTGTCGACAACGGCGGGAACGGTGGTCGCAAGGCCATAGAACGTCCCCAAAAGGCCGAGGAAAATCAGCATATTGACGATGTAGCGCGTGATCTCGCGCGCCTCGTCGATCCGCGTCGCTACAGAATCCAGGATCGAGCGTGTCGATGTGGCCGACAATTGCATCCGCGCGCCTCTGGAACGCAGCAAAGACGCCAGCGAGGCAAGTAGTTGCGGCGCTTTGACCTGTGGTCCCGGCAGTTCGCCTGCGAAGCCCTCGATCCAGCGCACGGAGACGACCAGCATGCGCACTTGCCAAAAACAGGCGAGCACGCCGATGGCGAACACAAAGATGATAAAGCCGTTCAAATACGGGTTTGCCTGAAACACAGGCAGCACACGCGGCAGCGCAACAAACGCACCAAATCCTGTCAACCCAAGGACCAGCAGCATCAAGGCGATCTGCCGAAAAGGTTGTGAAAACTGAGGCCGCGCCTCAAAATCGGTTTGAACCATCTAGGGGCTCCTGGCCCTACCGCCTGCTTTCTCGTTGCGCCGCAGCATACGCTGCTTTTTCGACAAACTGAAAGTTTTTATGCAAGTAAGGCTTTTACGCGCCGCGCAAGCCAGTCTAGATCCTCATCTGCGATGCCAATCTCGTGCAAATGGTCGGTCGTGTTGAACAAATATTCGCTGTTTGGGCCGCGGCCACCGTGGGCTGTTGCGATGATCTGTGCTTGCTCTTCCAGCGGGAGGCCACCGCAATACTGAACGTGATCGGCGTCGATCACATATGTCACGGCGTCTATGCTGCGGCCGTCGTGCAAATCGACACGCAGCATTCGCTCTAAATAGGCCGAGGAAATCAACTCGCGTTCGCGCAGATAGGCCAGTGTCGACTCTTCGGTACCGGGCGCCACTCGAAGGGCAAGACCTTGACATTGCGCGCCCGTCTGCGCGTCGAGGGCAAGAACCAGCCCAGGATCAGCTTCGGTGCCGCGATGGTGGATCGACCGCATGCAAAAAGACCGTGCATAGTTCGGCAGACGGCCAATGACGCTCTCTGCGACGTCAAAGCCCGGGTTCCACAAAAGTGACCCATATCCGAAAACCCACATTGTCATCTAAACTGGCCCCCAAACTCCGAAGCCGATAAACCTCAAGAAGCGCCAAAGTAAAAGCCCCCGAAAGAGGAAAGATCATGCGATTTCTGATTGGCCTATGCCTTGTTGCGGGTCTCCTTTGGAGCGGCTGGTGGGCGCTTGCAAGCTATGGTCTGACGACAGCCGTGACAGCGTGGTTGGACGAACGCCGCACCGAAGGGTGGCAGGCCGATGTCTCGGGCATCGAAACCAGCGGTTTTCCCTGGGACATCAACAAACGTCTCAACAATCTGGCGCTGGCCGATCCAGAGACGGGCGTTGCGATCCGCATGGACCAAATATCGCTGTCCACCGCGACCCATTGGCCCGGTTTTGCCCGCGTACGTTTGCCACAGACGCCAATCGAGCTGGCCGTGCCCGGTGACAAATCGGCTGTCACATTCGAGAACGGCTTGGTCGCCTTGGATCTGCACCCCGGGACCGAACTTCAGCTTGATCGCCTGGCCTGGACTGCAGATGCATGGACCATCGCCAACGCCAGAGGCGACGTTCTGGACGCCGGCGGTCTTGTCCTGTCGATGGAACAAAGCGAGGATGATCCCGCGACATACGCAGTCACGGTCAATGCACCTGAGGCCGCACCGGGGCAGGCCATCCGAGATGCGCTGCGCATTCCCGCAGACTGGCCTTTGACCTTTGATCAATTCGCCGTGTCGGCGGATGTGACCTTTGACCAGCCCTGGGATCGCACAGCTATCGAAGACGCCCGCCCACAACCCCGCGTGATCAAGCTAAAGCTCGCTGAGGCGTCGTGGGCCGAGTTGCGTCTGAACCTTGCTGCTGACTTGACGGTTGACGACGCTGGCATCCCCGAAGGGCGATTGAATGTGCAAGCGCGAAATTGGCCATTGATGTTAGATCTTGCCGAACGCACAGGCGTCCTGCCGCCTGCGTTAAAGGTGCAAGCGGAACGTGGTCTTACCTCACTTGCGCAACTCAATGGTAATCCCAATACGCTGGACGTTCAGATCAACTTTGCAGGTGGCCTGATGGCTGTGGGCATCTTCCCGATCGGTCCAGCGCCACGGCTGGTGCTGCGCTAGCGGCAGTATGGTCCGCTGCGATAGCTGGCCGTGTCAAAGTGGAAGTGATCCCGATGAAACCGATTGGAATCTGGCCCCAAAACTGTGCCAAAGGGGCCGCAGGCCTTTTTGTGAATGGAGCGCAGGCTCTTGCCGTGGCGACGGTGGTTCCACCCTTCAAGAACCGTGATTGTCGAGCCATCGCGCATGGTAAAGCCCGAAATGTCGATCGCTTTGCCTTTGCCATGCTCTGAGATGCGAGCGCCGGGCTGATTGTTACGGGTCCGGCAGGCATAATGCGCGGCCACGCGAATTTGGCGCAAGCCGCCCCCTGTGCGGCGGAATGCAGGTTTCATTGACCCGTCGACAAGTGCGTTGACCGCCTGCGCGGTATTGCAATCCATTGTGGCGGGCGTGCTTAGCGCGACGCCCGAAACGGATCTTACGCGCACAGCTTGGGCAACCCCGCAGCCTGGCAAACGACCTGGAACGCGCCCGATGACCTCGCCTTGGATATCGCGGCTTCCGCAGATGCGCCCTGCCGCAAGCTCTTTGTCGCGAGCAACCCCGCGCCTGACGATAGCACGCGGGCGCGTCTTAGGGCGCAAAACGGCGAACGCCTCAGGCAATTGCACCGAGGTCGCGGATGCCAGGGTCGGGGCGGGGTCGGCCGCAACGATCGGAGGCTGGGGCGCGCCTGGGCGCAGAATGGGCCGCAAGACGGCTTTCCGTTTGACACGCGGCTCAGCCACCGCAGTTCCACGCGGCCTTAAGAGAGGGCGCAGAACCGGGGCATCCGGCACCAGTGCCACCGGTGTCACATCAACACTTGCCCGCGCAACCGGGCGTTCGGAAACAGGGGGCGCGGATGCCAATGCCGATACGCTTGTCACGACAAGGATCAGCAACGCGCGCCAGATCATTTTTGGGTGCCCCGCCCAAAGTTCGGGGCGTCTGTGTCTTGACCCGCTTCGATAATGCCACGCCGGATATCGCGCGTCCGGGTAAAGTAATCAAAGAGCTGTTCACCATCGCCCGTCCTGATCGCCCGCTGCAGGGCGAAAAGCTCTTCGGTAAAGCGGCCCAAGATTTCGAGCGTTGCGTCCTTGTTCGTCAGGAAAACATCGCGCCACATTGTCGGATCGCTCGCAGCGATCCGCGTAAAGTCACGGAAGCCCGCAGCCGAGAACTTGATGACTTCGGTATCGGTGACGCGGCGCAGATCGTCGGCCACGCCGACCATCGTATAGGCGATCAAGTGCGGCGTGTGACTGGTCACCGCGAGGACGAGATCGTGATGATCTGGCCCCATCTCATCCACGTTGGAGCCCAAGCCCTCCCACAGCGCGCGCACCTTGGCGACCGCGGCGGGATAGCTACCTGGGACTGGAACGATCAGACACCACCGGTTGTCGAATAGTTCGGCAAAGCCAGACTCGGGCCCGGAATGCTCTGTTCCTGCCAAAGGGTGCGCTGGGACGAAATGCACGCCCTCGGGCAAATGAGGGCCGACGTTTTCAATAACATCGCGCTTGACCGAACCCACATCCGTGATCGTCGCGCCAGGTTTCACGTGCGGCGCGATTTCCGCAGCCACCGCCCCCATCGCCCCTACAGGAACAGCAAGCACGATCAAGTCGGCCCCTTTGACGGCCTCTGCGGCGGTGTCGCAAACGCGATCGCACAGGCCGATGCGGCGGGCAGTTTTCCGGGTTTCCGCTGATCTCGCGTACCCTGTCACTTCGCCCGCCAATCCAGACCGCTTGATGCCCCAAAACATCGAGGAGGCGATCAGGCCGAGGCCAATCAGGGCGACGCGCTCGTAAATCATGTTTTGCCCTTCACGTATGCGCTGACTGCGGCCACGACACGCTCGCAGCCCTCTGGATCGCCCACAGTTATGCGCAAACATGATGGCAGGTTGTAGCTAGCTACTGGCCGCACAAGGATGCCGTGATTCTGCAAAACGGAATTGCAGGCCTCTGCATCCTCTGGCGTTGGGAAACGGGCCAAAATGAAGTTCGTCGTGCTCGTGTCGGACGGGACGCCGAGAGCCGCGAGTTTATCAGCCAGCCAAGCTCTCCATTTGGCATTCTCGGCCAAACAATACGCGGTGTAGTCTTCGTCTCGGATCGCGGCCTCTGCTGCGTCCAGCGCGCCTTGGCTTAGGTTGAATGGCCCGCGAACGCGGTTCAAAACGTCGATGACCTCCCTCGCGCCATAGCCCCAGCCGACGCGCAAACCGCCCAGACCGTACACTTTGGAAAAGGTGCGCGTCATAAAGACGTTGGGCCGGGCGTTAACCAAGGCAACGCCACCGTCATAGCCTTCGGCGAACTCTGCGTAAGCGCCATCCAAAACCAGCAGCGCATATTCGGGCAAGCCATCGGCAAGACGCTCCAACTCGCCATTGCTCAGCATGGTGGCCGTGGGGTTGGCCGGATTGGCGATGAAGACAAGCCGCGTCCGCTCGGTCACCGCCGCAAGGATGGCGTCAACGTCAACGACGCGGTCGCGTTCAGAGACTTCGATGGGCGTGGCCCCTGCGGCCAGCGCATTGATCCGGTAAATCGCAAACCCATGCTCTGTGTAGATGACCTCGGTGCCGGGACCGGCATAGGACTGACACAGAAAGCACAGCACCTCGTCAGATCCGACACCACAAATGATACGATCCGGGTCTAGCCCACGCACTTCTCCAATTGCTGTGCGCAAGGCTGAGTGGTCCGACGAAGGATATAGATGCAAATGACGTGCAGCACCCGCATAAGCCTCGATCGCCTTAGGGCTTGGCCCCAACGGGTTTTCGTTCGAGCTGAGCTTGATCACATTGGTCACACCACTCAAAGCGGATTTCCCGCCTTGGTACAGTTTGACATCCATAATGCCCGGTTGCGGTTTTAGCTGTCCCATCATCCCTCCAGTCTCTGCGGGTTCTAGCGGGGGCTGAGAACAGGGGAAAGAGCAGAATTTTACGCAAGCGATGTCACGCAAGCCGATCACGTGCTTGGCACCACAACGAGGCGTGAGAGATGAAAATGTCAGCGCCCCTCTGGCGTCCCAGCCAGAAATGAGAAATCTAGAGAGCCAGAAATAGTCTGGCGCGAGGGTGACATGCATCAATTCTGGATCGACCGAGGCGGCACCTTCACGGACGTGGTTTGCCGGCGGCCTGACGGCAGTCTAAGCACCCGCAAATTGCTGTCTGAAAACCCAGAGCAATACCGCGACGCCGCCGTTCAAGGCATCCGAGACGAATTGGGGCTCGCAAAGGGGGATCCGATTCCATCCGGCGCGATCGACGCCGTCAAGATGGGGACAACCGTCGCCACGAACGCCCTGCTTGAGCGGAAAGGCGATCGGACGTTGTTGCTGATCACCAAAGGTTTCGGCGACTTGCTGCGGATCGGATATCAGGCGCGCCCTGCTCTCTTTGATCTCCACATTCGCCTGCCCGAGCTTCTCTATGAACGTGTCGCAGAGGTCGATGAGCGTTTGGATGCGCAAGGCGACATCGTGCGCCCGTTGGACGAGATCGGCGCTCGGGCCGCGCTAGAGGCCGCATTTGCCGATGGTATTCGATCCGTCGCGATTGCGTTCATGCACGGGTATCTCAAGCCTGAGCACGAGGCCCGCATGGCAGCGATTGCGGCCGAGGTGGGCTTTGATCAAATCAGCGTGTCCCACCAAGTCTCGCCCCTGATGAAACTGGTCAGCCGCGGCGACACAACGGTTGTCGACGCCTATCTCTCGCCCATTCTGCGCCGCTACGTCGATCAAGTGTCTGACGAACTTGGCACAGAGGACGGCGGGCGCTTGATGTTTATGCAATCCAACGGCGGGCTGACCGATGCACGGCTGTTTCAAGGCAAGGATGCGATCTTGTCAGGGCCGGCAGGCGGCGTTGTGGGCATGGTCAAAACGGGCGCCCTGGCCGGGTACGACAAGCTGATTGGGTTCGACATGGGCGGTACGTCGACGGACGTCTGCCATTACGCCGGCACCTATGAGCGCAGCTTTGAAACCGAGGTCGCAGGCGTGCGGATGCGGGCGCCGATGATGAATATCCACACGGTTGCAGCGGGTGGCGGTTCGATCCTGTTCTATCGCGATGGCCGTTTCCAAGTGGGCCCTGAAAGCGCAGGCGCCAATCCCGGCCCCGCTTGCTATCGGCGCGGCGGTCCGCTGACTGTGACGGATTGCAACGTGATGTTGGGAAAACTGCAGCCGCGCCACTTTCCCGCCGTCTTCGGACCAAATGCGAACGAGCCGCTCGACGTTGATATCGTCCGTGCAAAATTTGCCGAACTGGCAGCGGATATCGCACAGGAAACCGGCGGCGCCCCGGCCTCGCCCGAAGAGTTGGCCGAAGGTTTTTTGCGCATCGCGGTCGAGAATATGGCCAATGCAATCAAGAAAATCTCGGTGCAACGCGGCTATGACGTGACGCATTACACGCTGCAATGCTTTGGCGGCGCCGGTGGTCAGCACGCGTGTCTGGTTGCGGATGCGTTGGGCATGGAAAAGGTGATGGTCCATCCCTTCGCCGGTGTCCTATCCGCCTATGGCATGGGCCTCGCTGAAATCCGCGCCATGCGCGAACGTCAGTTTGAGAACCCCATCAGCACAATGGCAGAAGCCCAACGCGCTTTGGCCGCATTGGCCTCGGACGCCCGGACTGAGGTGGTCAAACAGGGGGTTACTGCGGATGATATTCGCATCGAAAATCGCGCGCACCTGCGCTATGCAGGCTCTCACCAAGCGTTAGAGGTCGCGTTTGGCTCTGCAGAAGAGCTGCGCGCACGCTTTGATGCGGCTCACAAGGCGCGATACGGCTTTGTGGGTGGCGACCGCGAACTCGTCTTCGAAGCGTTGACCGCCGAAGCCATCGGGGGCGCTTCGGACGTGGCCGACACCGCCTCGGCACTTGGCTCAGGCAGCCCAGAACCCGTCGACACAATTACGTCCGTGATGAACGGCGCACATCTTTCAACGCCGCTTTACGATCGTGACAGCATGACACCTGGCCAGGTCATAGACGGGCCTGCGATCCTGAAAGAGCCGACCGGCACAAATGTCATCGAGCCCGGCTGGCGCGCCGAGTTGAACGCCTATGGACACCTGATCCTGACACGCATCGCGCCTCTGGAACGCGCCGAGACGATTGGGGCGGACGCCGATCCGGTCATGCTCGAAGTGTTCAACAACCTGTTTATGTCTATTGCCGAGCAAATGGGTGCAACGCTTGCCAACACCGCCTATTCGGTCAACATCAAAGAGCGTCTCGATTTTTCCTGCGCCTTGTTTGACCCCGAGGGCGGCCTCGTGGCCAACGCGCCGCATGTGCCGGTTCATCTGGGGTCAATGTCCGAATCCATTCGGACGATCATTCGGTTAAACCCTGACATGAAAGCGGGCGACGTTTTCGTCCTGAACGCCCCGTTCAACGGCGGCACACACTTGCCAGATGTCACCGTCATCACGCCGGTGTTCGACCAATCCGGCACAGACGTTCTGTTCTACGTCGCATCGCGCGGGCATCACGCGGATATTGGTGGCAAAACACCAGGCTCTGCTCCGCCGGATTCGCGCGTGATCGAGGAAGAGGGCGTGTTGATCGACAATTTCAAGATGGTCGACCAAGGCGTTTTCCGCGAAGAAGAAACCCGCGCCCTGCTTGCCTCAGGCCCTTATCCTTGCCGCAACATCGACGAGAACCTGGCGGATCTGGCGGCACAAGTTGCCGCAAATGAAACGGGCGTCCGCGAAGTGCAAAAGATGATTGCGCAATTTGGGCTGCCGACCGTGCACGCGTATATGCAACACGTGCAGGACAATGCCGAGGAATGCGTGCGCCGGGTGATTTCCGCGCTACAAGATGGCGAATATGCCTACGAGCTCGACAACGGCGCGTTCATCAAGGTCGCCATCCGCGTCGACCACGACAACCGTAGCGCAGAGATCGACTTTACCGGCACCGCCGAACGACACCCGTTCAACTACAATGCCCCTTTGGCCGTGTGCCACGCGGTTGTTCTCTACGTGTTTCGTACTTTGGTCGGCGCGCCGATCCCGCTCAACGAGGGATGTTTCAAACCTCTAAAGATTATTGCGCCCGAAGGCACGATGGTGAACGCCCAGTATCCCGCCGCGGTGATTGCGGGGAACACAGAGGTCAGCCAATTGACCTGCAACGCGATGATGGCGGCTTTGGGCTCATTGGCAGGCAGTCAGGCCACGATGAACAACTACGTTTGGGGCAACGCACGCATTCAGAATTACGAAACGATCTGCGGCGGAACGGGCGCTGGACCCGGGTTCGACGGCTGCTCGGCTGTGCAAACGCATATGACCAACACGCGCGGCACCGACCCCGAAGTGCTGGAGTTTCGGTTTCCCGTCCGCTTAGAAGAATGGTCGATCAGACGCGGCTCGGGTGGCGATGGCGTGTACAATGGCGGCGACGGCATCACCCGCAAGATGCGGTTTTTGGAACCGATGACGGTTACGACACTTTGCTCTCATCGCCGGGTCAAACCTTTCGGGGTCGACGGCGGATCCCCCGGCGAAGTTGGCCGCGAGTGGATTGAGCGTGTCGACGGAACGCAGGTATCACACGCTGGCAACGACCAAAATGACGTAGGCGTGGGGGATGTTTTCGTGATGCAAACACCCTCGGGCGGGGGCTGGGGTTCGCCGGTCTCGTAACGGGGCTGTTTTCGCGAAGGCTTTCGTCAAAGTCGTATCGAGCTTTTGCGAAAGGTCACACTTTCGCCATCGCT
>CAZYQC010000045.1:18844-27448 GCA_964649815.1 uncultured Rhodobacterales bacterium
TGCCAGACGCCGATGCAAAATTGCCTCGCCATGCATTCGGAACTCGTGTTTTGGAAAGGGCGTGATGATGCGTTCTATGTCTCGTTGCGCGACCCGGCGGCCGCGGGCCTCGCCATTCAACACGCCAACGAAATCGTTGACGTGCCGAACCCTTGGGCGGCGCCTTTGGATGATCGGTCGTTGATTGCCTTGCGCCACCGAAATGCAGAGCTTGTGACATGGGCTGAAACCAAGACAGTAACACGCGTTGCGGCTCCTCCGGTCTATGCGATCGCGCGCTACCTAAGCTGGCTGTCCAGCGAAAACGCGCACGCCACGCAAGACGCCCGAGCGTGGCATATGCAAAAAGACACCCTATCCGCCTTGACCCAAGACGCCCCTGGCGATCGCCACGCCGCTTTGCAGCGCGCCCACGAAACCGCGCCGTCTTGGCGGGTGCCTGTGCAAAAGCCGCAAACTGAATTTGCGATACGCGCCCAAGGAGCAGAAACCTATTTCGCCAAGGAGGGAATTCCCACCGAACGTTGATTGCCGCCTTAAATGACACAAGAAACTTGCACCTGTCGGCTGGTTACTCACTTTTGTTAAGCGGCTCGACACTGTTTTCGGCATCAATGGCGCCCAATAGTGGCGCCCACATTGGTCCTAATGCTTTGAAATGGAGCGCCTCCAAAACAACGGCGTTGGTGTTGAGTGTATAGACAGCGTTGGTACTTCCGTCGCGCTCGTACCGCCCTGCAGCCCAGCCCAAAGTGTCAGACGCCAAAGGTTGCAGCTCCTCGACAACCATGTTCGTATATTGTGTGTCAAACATAGCATCCCAGGCAAATGCGGCCTTTAAGCTGACCGTTCGCAAATCGTCATGCCGTTTTCCATCTTCGCTGAGCACTGCCCACTCAGCACCATTCCCAAAGACGCTGGCGTACAGAAAGTAGGGTGACTGGCTGACGTGGTCCTCGGACACCATCGTCAACTCGCCTTCCTTTCGGTAACGCGCCTCCTGCGCGCGATAGACTTGACTGGCGAGAACGTGGCTTTCGTTATTGAGGCCGAGTTCCAAAGCCATCAGAATGTAAGGCTCGCTCAGCGTCGGCGTAATTGCCTCAAACGTGCGATGATCTCGGACATCAACGGGGACGCGAATACCATCGACCTGTGACCAATCCATCCGCCCGCTGACGGACATGGCCAGTTGAACATCTGCACCCCAAAGTGCAGCGGCGCGCGCGGCGTATTGTTCGTACCCAATGCGCCCTTCTTGACGCGCGATGGTCTCACCACTTTGCACCTCGGTCCCGATCATATCACCAAACGAGGCCATTTCTTCGAGCTGCCATTTGGCCAAGATGCCCCGTATCGTGGGGCCGTAGGATGGCGAAGCATATTCCAGGACGCGCAGCGCCATGAGGATGCGACCGATGTCAATCGAGCTCCAACCTATGCCACGCGGCGACGGCGCATTGGCATAATCCACCATTTCCAAGCTCACGGTGTTGTAAGCTTTGTTGGGCAATTGGCCATCAAAGAGCGGCAATTGGCCTAGTGAATTGAGAAACGCGCTGACCCGCTCGTGATACTCCCCATCCTCGATGAGTTTCAAACGGCGTGCAGAAACCAGACCGAACAGATAAGAGCCTTGATCCCAAAGTGTTGTCGCCGTGTAGCCGTTCACGGAATTGACCAGCCCGGTGTCGCTTTGCGTGTTTGCCTCGATATAGCCCCAAGCTGTTTCGGCCGCAGCACGATCTTGCGCACTCAACGGGCGTGGCGGCATCAATGGGATTGGCGTATCTTTGTCCAAAAGAAACCTCTCAATAGGATGGGCCAACGCAAACTTGCGGGCAGACGCATCCAGGCCAACGACAGCGATTGCGGCTGCGATCAGACCGAGGCAAAATACCAGCGGCGCCCGCCAAGTCTGCGTCCCTTCAGATTGCGACATTGGGCTCTCCGTCTAGCGCTTTGTTGCTGGTATTTTGATCATCGATCGGAGGTAACCAGGCGCACATCCGGATCGTTGCAAAAAAGGCGTAGCCATTCCAAGCGAGCCAAAAGGCGTTGGCGATCACAAGCGATAGGGAATACCCTGGCGTCCCCCGGACATACGAAACCGCGCCCCAAACCCCAGCCGCCACACTTAAGGTCAAAAAGCCAAATGCGACTCGCGCGCGCGACCAGTCTCTCGCTCGGCCAGGGGTTTTGGGCGTGGGAGGGAAACGCGGTCGACGTCCTTGCAAAACGGCCCAGGCGGCCCGCGAAACAATTGGGATAGTGGTCAAGTTTCTCAATCGCCCTGAATAAGTGTCGTGTCCTTTGCATCCAACGAAACTGGCCCATTCATTGGCCAGCAAAAAGGGAAGCAAATGCGCAAAGAACGTCAACGAATAGGCTGCAACCGGTGCCGTTCCCAGAAACAAAGCGACAATGGGCGCGAGCATCAAAATTGGCATCCAAAGGACTGCAAGGTACGAGGCGAATGTGGCGCCGTAATGCAGCTTCATTCGCCAAGGCATGTCTGCGTTCAACAGTGGATTGTGCCGCAACATGATGTCGAACGTGCCGCCGGCATATTTGAGCTGTTGGGTCGCCCAGGCCTCCATTGACCATGGCGAGAGCATTCGCGCCTCAGCTTGAGGATGGTAAACGGATGTCCATCCGCGAGAATGCAGGTGTATCGACGTAAGAATGTCCTCGGAGACGTGAAAACAATAAGGCTGCAAAGGCAAAGCTGAAAGGACTTGCGCGTGGCCTCCGCTCTGCCACCCCAGTGCCTGCTCTGAACGTCGGTGCAGTGCATCCTCCAAAACTGCTTCGCGGCGGTGGATGGAGCCCGCCCCACAACAGAACGAAGCGCCATGCCGATTGCGGCGACGCTGAATGACATCAAAGAAAAGCGCGGAGTCCGCCATATAGGGGTCAACACCGATCTTTTTTCGCCCAGTTACAAGCCAAAACAAGGTGGGAGCAGCGGCGGCGATGACTCTATTTTTCTGCCCTAGCACACTCTCTAGCATTCGACCGGATGGGATGTCGTAAAACCAATGTGGCGTTTGAACCCAGGCAACTTTGGGGTCGCGGAAGTAACCCAAAGTGTGCGTCAAAAACGATGGGAAAACCCGCGTATCTGCATCACAGATCACCAGGAAATCGCCCTCGGTGCGTAAGACCGCTTCACGGATATTGCCCGCCTTGAAGCCGATATTGGTATCTCGGACGTGGTATTCGACACCAAGATTTTCACACAAATCTTGTATACCGGGCTGACGTCCATCGTCGAGAACGTGAATTTTGACTTGAACGCCGTCAGGTATCTCTAGCCGCAAGGCGTCTTCCACGGACGGGCGGACGACCGCGCATCCTTCGTCGTAAGTGGTGATCATAACGTCGACTGATACGGCACCCTCTCCGGGCAGACCGACGTCCGATCTTTTTTCTGGGGGCGACCGGCGACGCGTGTCGCCCTCGGACCAGATGTCGAAGAAAAACAAGCATGTGCTAAGAAATGCGAGGGTTTCTGCACCGACCACGGCCACCGAAAAATAGAGCGCTTCGGGGTTCAACGACTGTGTCCAACGCCAATGTAGATACCAAAATCCAAATGCGATCGCCATTCCCGCGGAGAATTGCCAGAGCAACGTCCGGCGCTGTGACATCGGGGGGAAATCCGGCGCTTTGCGGGCCTCGAAGGCCTGAAAGTAAGGTTTGGTGATATCGGAACTCACGTGCGGTGCGCCTTAAGCCGTCAGGTTGATCAAGGCTTCAGTGCGGTCAGTACCGCGTACAAAATCCAAGGCAGCGGTCGTCTCTGGCCGATTTTGAACGAAACTGTGATTGAGGGACCAATGGGGGGCTACGATTTGATTTTCGATGATTGCACCATCTTCGACCTCAACCCCCGGCAAAATGATGCTATCGCGTACAACCGTTTTTCTGCCGATGCTGGCGCCTTGGCCCACTACCACGAACCCTCGCAAGGCTGCACCACGCGCGACGGAAGCGTGCGCGGCAACGTAAGCGCGCCCTGTTAAATCAGGACGGCGTCCGAGGCGCGCTGTGTGATGGACCCACAGGCCCGAGCTGTGTTCTGAACCCTCGGGCGCGAGATGTTTGATCTGCCCCGCAAGCGCATGCCGCAACACGGACACATAGCGTTTGGCAGAAGTTACCTCGATCGTGGGGTTGCTGGGATCGTATGAGAATACGCGCCCGCCGGAGGCCACTACTGTTTGGGCCAAATCAAGCCCCCGGTCTGCCAAGGCATCCGCCGCCGAAACTCGCAAAATGGCCACGCCTTCGAAAAGTGGTCGTTGACCGTTCGCTGGCAAATTTGCCGAACAACGCACGACCTTTGCCGTCGCTTCCCGGCGCCCAGATCGCAAGAGTGTCAGATCGGCATTCCTCTCATTATGTGCCTGTACCATTTTTGCCAGGTTCAGGTCGCCGACCGCGTGACCGCTGTGCAGGATGATACTGTCCGCCCCAAGCCCCTGGTGCGTGATCAGCCGTTTTATCAAGGCCAAGGGGCTGAGCGTTTCGCCATTGAAAATAACGCTTTGACCCAGGGTTTGAGTGTCGCGCACAAAGTCGCTGACTGCGCGGTTTGTCTTGTCCGCGTTCACGAAAACCGTTTGGATGCCAAAGGATTTGAAGTGATCTAGCGTGCGCTGCGCGAGCGGGCGGCCCAAAATGTCCAAAAGCGCCGTTGGCCCCGCGTCTGGCATTGGGCCAAGGCCGATATCACCGCTAGAACACAACAAAACCGCGGGCGTAAATGGCAACTGGCAAGCGAGAAAATCCGGGTTTTGTTCCATGTCTTCAATGTTGGGGAATACGGGCAAATTGGGGAGCATGCCGCAGGCCTGCAATGGATCGGTCATTGCATCGGTTAGACCGTATGCCCCGCGCCACTGCGGGTCTTGCTCCAAGAGTAACTCGATCAAGCTAACCAAACCGGCATGATTAACCCGCGTGACACCCGTACAATTTAACCCTATGCCCGCCAAGTTTTGCAGCGGAGCGCTGCTGAGAAGGTTTCGCAAAGGCTCAAGAGCGGTTGTTTTCGTGAGGCGTCCGGCGAGTTTAAGCCGCGCGAACGATGCGCTCTTGTGTTCGATATCAAATAGCATCTTTGGACCGCTCCTTTCTGTGGAATGTTGAGAAAATGGGGACCGGGATCGGACCCAGGCCAATGGTCCAAGCCAAGGGGCGCAGTTTGCTGAGCGAATAAACAAAGAGCGCTGTCAGCGGCAGAACTATCGCGATTTTGATAGACACCTGCATCATCGGTGTCAGCGACGTGTCGCGCAGGACGATCTCGGCCAAATCAAGGAAAATCGGATGGCATAGGTAGATGCCAAAAGAATATGCCGCCAGCGGTGTCAGGATCACGGGCCAGGCCCGGTGTGCCAACAGCAGGCACCCCAGAAACAGAAGCGGTGGCATCAGAAAATCCGCCCAATAGCCAGCCGTGTAGGTGAAGGGATAAGCGCCGCTTTCAATCGTTTTGTACGCGCCAATTGCTTTGAAAAGCGCCAGCAAAACCCCAGAAAACAGAACCAAAGGCAGCCATTTGACCAGTTGCGCTTGAGGGGTTCGCTTGAGCAACCCATAGGCCGCACCGGCAAATAGACCATAGCCGACATAGGTCAGGATTTTGGCGCCTCTAACCAAGTAAGGCAGCGCATCCGTTCCCCAAAATGTCGAAAACAAAAAGCCGTCCAACGCCTGCTTGGCGAGCAAACCGACGACCACGCCAAACCCAAGCCAGGGATGGTCAACCGCAAGGCGGTAGAGGGAGAAAAACAACAGCACACCAAACAACGTTGGAATGAAATGCATGTGGTATTTTACGTCGCCCAAAAGAGCGAAACCCACCCATTCGACCGGGTTCGACAGCTGTGCCAGCGCCGCGGCCTCGTACCCAAATGCAGTGGCTTTGACGAGGCCATACCCGGCGAAAAACAGATTCCAAAATCCAAATGGAACAAGCAAACGGCGCGATTGTTCTGCCAGGACGGCGCCATTGCTGCGCGGTCTGCGGTCAAGCGCCATCACAAGCAAAAACACGGAAATGATGATGAACAACTCGGTCCGTGCGACATAGAGAAACGCGCGAAGCACGATCGGAGCGATCCGTTCCGCTTGGGCATAATCGCTCCACGGTTGGCCGTTGGGGTCCGCGGTCGCGTGCAACCCGACCATAGACAGTCCGGCCGCCAAACGAAGCGCATCTATCCAAGCGTATCTATTGACCGAACTCATTTTCCCGCCAGCAGCCTGTTTCAAGTGCGGCGGAACCTCAGCCAAAACGTGTAAAAAACCGTAAATGCAATCCCGGTTTTCGTAGAATTGTCGATGTTTTTGGGGACGACGCCTGGATCACGACGGATCGACGCAAGCAAATATACTTTTTAGAGAGTGGCAGGGGCAGCAGGGTTCGAACCCGCGACCTACGGTTTTGGAGACCGTCGCTCTACCAGCTGAGCTATACCCCTATGCGAGACGTGAGTTACGCTGCTATTTCGAAATGATCAAGTGGGCAACGCAACAGAAGATGGCGCAGTTTCGCCTTTCAGCGCGCTCAAGCCGTCATTTATCACGCGTGCAGCAAACTCTGGGCTCTTGTGACCGTTGTCGCCAGTTTCATAGGCCCCATCACAGGCAAATTCACTTTTCGTAAAGATCGCTGAGGCAATAGTGTCTTCGGGTTGGCGAACGAAATGAATGCCGTCGCGGGTGGCCACCTCTTCCTGCGCGAACCACAGATGCGCGCGATCCTCAGGTGTGGCGTGTTCCGCCTCTGGGTGGTCGTGCAATGCGCCTTTGCGGCCATGCGGGTCCACGACCCCTTCGGTCAAGAGAGGTGAGGGAATGAAAACGACCTCGACCCCCGCCTTGGCAAACTCACGCGCGGTGCGATACGCGGTGCACGCATTTGCATGCGCTTGAACTGCCTCCGTCAACACGGCCCAACTGGGCCAACTGCCCTGCGCGTATCTCCAATGGAGCATTGCCGCAAACAAGCTCGACATGCGCAGGCGGCAGCCGTAGAAAACCAGGATGTCAAAATCTTCTACCGCGATACGCTCGCGCTTGGCGACATTAATAAGGCGAATGGAATCAAGTGCTTCGCCGGTTGCGTGCAGGGCGCCGTCGGACCATTTCAATTGACGAAAGTTAGGGCCGTTTGCGCCCCAATATTCGACCTCATACTCCTCTGGCCATTCAAAGAGACCATTGGTGTCTGCGACGCGCAAGCTGCCCATCTGGCTGTCGCCGATGACGCAAACACGCTTGGATTTACTTTGCGAAGGCATTTAACAATTCCTCTTCGCAGCGCAGATCAGCCTCGGCCATAGGCTCCTCGCGTTCAGCCACAGCTTTTTTCACACGACCCGACCGTTGCGCTTTGCCAAAGACACGTTCCTGATCCGCAAAGAAATGCCCCATGACCGTGTTCACGCCCTCTGGCACAACCGAGCGCATGTTGGGCGCAAAGAACATCCCCCGAAACACCGGATGCGTTATGATTTCAAAGGACGGAAAGTAATCGACCATCGCGTAGTCTTGCGCAACCAAACCCGCCGACGCGCGCAAAACAGACTTGGAATACTGGGTCGCCACCAAAACATGTTCGTTCGACGCGGTGGCTGTCAGAGGTACCGGCGAAACTGTCAAAAGAATGCGGACCTGGCGATTCCGGCGGCGTATGAACTTTACAGCGTTATCGAGATAGCGATAGGTCATGCGCTGGCTGTGGTTGGCGAAAACGTGTTTCTCTGGGTCAAACCTGCCCGCCGCCGTACCGGGGCACATAGCGTATTCCAGATCCGTTTCCGCGTTGCGCCAACTTTCTGTCAAACCCAATGTAAAAACAAAGACATTTGCCTCGGTCACGGCTTTGCGCAGAGCCGCGTAGGTGCGCAGCCGCGCGTCTGTGACCTCACGCTCTGAGGCAAAGCCACCCGGTTCGATCGCTGGGCGCAAAGGATCATAGAACCGTCCGTCTTGCTCCCAAATCTCTCCGATCTCGGGGTTTTCGTCGAAGGCAAGCTGTAACCATTGCAACAACATGGCCGGCGTGTAGATGTTGCCCGTTCGCGCCGAGAACACGCCATATCCATAATCGCGACCAACCGTGTCATGCAGAAAAGGCGGTGGGGGTTCGCAATCCGTCCAATTGTACCCACGGGCACCCAAAGCTTTGCCAAAATGCTGCGCAAAACAGGAACCGAACGTGACAATACGATGCTCTGGCTTGATCCGAAACTTTGGCTGCCAAAGCCCTGACAACCCAAATGGGCCGGCCTCGGCCACAGCGGTTTTCCAAAAGGCCTTAGCCTCTTGGTCATCGTATGGATTGGTCATGATATGCTCGCTCAGGACGCTGTTTTTCTTTTGCGAGAAGCGTATTACACAATCGTTTTTCGTTCAATAACGGCGGCGCCATCGCCAAAGCTCGGACGCAGGACACTCTGTTTTTGCCAACCGCTGCGGCATTCCCGATGCGGAAACGAAAAACGCGGCCCAAATGGGCCGCGTTCATTCAATTTCATTCACCCTGGCCGTGGGTTAGCGCGGCCGTTTTGGGTTTGATCACTCGGT
>CAZYQC010000046.1:0-22379 GCA_964649815.1 uncultured Rhodobacterales bacterium
CATGTCAAAATCCATCGCCTACGCGGTGGCCTCGCGCGGGATTACCGTCAACGTCGTCGCACCCGGCTTTATTGCGACCGCCATGACCGACAAGCTGACCGATGACCAGAAAAGCGGCATCCTGGGCCAAGTGCCAGCGGGCCGGATGGGAGATCCCGCCGAAATCGCGTCTGCGGTTCTCTATTTGGCCAGCCCAGAGGCCGCTTACGTGACCGGGTCGACCTTGCACGTCAACGGCGGCATGGCCATGTTCTAAACACGCATCGCGACGCTTGCCATCTTGCAAAGATGTGCTAAGAGGCGCGCAGATTTCCAGCGGGGCGGGTGCGTCCGTTGCCGCAATCACCGCCCCTTTGGGCACTTATAAGCTTACCCAACACTGAGGGTGAGAAACACTTCAGGGCTAACGCAAGGCCCGCAGGACAAAGGACGAGGACATGAGCGATATCGCCGACCGCGTGAAGAAAATTGTTGTAGAGCACCTTGGCGTGGAAGAAGAAAAGGTCGTCGAAGGCGCGTCCTTCATCGACGATCTGGGCGCAGACAGCCTGGACACGGTTGAGCTGGTCATGGCGTTCGAAGAAGAGTTCGGCATCGAAATCCCGGATGACGCAGCAGAGACCATCCAATCCTTTGGCGACGCGGTCAAATTCATCTCTGACGCAAGCTAAGTTTTTCTGACATTTGTCAGAGTGAACGGCACCTTTGATCCAAAAGGTGCCGTTTTTCTTTGGGCGCTCAACATTTGCTTGCAGCCAGCCGGGCCGCTGCGGCACAGTGCAACAAGAGGGCAGAAAATGCCCCAGACCCAGAGCATATCGAACAGGCCCGCCCCCTTTGTCGCGCACCATCCCCACGATCAACACCGCGCGCCTCACCTTGCGCGCCATGAGGCCCGACGATTTTGACCGCTATGCCGAGATCTGGGCCGACCACGGCGTGGTACGCTACATCACCGGCACGCCCATGACCCGGCCAGAGGCCTGGTCCTCTTTTTTGCGCAACGCAGGCTATTGGCACATGACTGGCCTTGGCCAATGGGGCATCGAAAGCCACAAAGCCCCCGGTCTGATCGGTCAGGCGGGGTTCTTCCAATCCATGCGCGAACACGGCCCCGATTTCGACGCCCACCCCGAAGCAGGCTGGGTCCTCGCGCCCGAAGCGCACGGGTTTGGCTACGGATGGGAGGCCGTCGCCGCCGCGCATGATTGGTTCGATCGCGTCATCACCGGACCACTTGTCGCGCAAATCGTGCCTGACAATGATCCCTCTATGCGCCTGGCCCATCGTTTGGGCTATGTGCCGATGCGCAGGGTGGGCGATGTGACGCTGATGATCCGAAAATCGCCGCCTCTCGACTAGTCGCGCGCCCCCGCTTTGTTGAGAAAATCGACCATGCCGTGTATGATACGGCCTAGGCCCGTGCACACAGCACGGCCTCATTGACGGGGGATCAGATATGCAGATTTATCCAACGCTCGAACTGCTCGACGGCGGGCCGGTGTCGCTCCAGCGTGGCGATATCGATAACCCCAGCCGCTTTCACGTCGATCCAGTCGAAACGGCCCGCTCTTGGGCGGCAGCAGGCGCGTCCTGGCTGCACGTCACCGATTTCGACGCCATCGAAGGGCGCGACACCAACGCAGACCTCGTCGAACGCCTCCTGCGCGAGGTGGGCCTGCCAATCCAATTGGGCGGCGGCATTCGGACGATTGAATCGGCGGAATATTGGATCGACAAAGGCGCAGGCCGCATCGTGATCGGCACCTTGGCGACCTTGCGCCCCGATGATGTCAAAGCCTTGGCCAAACGGTATCCCGATCAAATCGTGCTGGCCGTCGACGTCTGGCGCGGCGAGGTGATGCGCGACGGATGGCGCCACGGCTCCGCCCTGCAGCCGCAGGCCCTGATCGAGGCGTTCAATGCCGAACCGCTTGCCGCCATGCTCATCACCGATATCGACAGCGACGTCGACGACACCGAAGCCCAGCTCGGCGTGATCTCAGGCCTGGCCGAAATCGCCCGCCCGCCGGTCATCGCCTCCGGCGTATTGCGCAGCGCCGATGACGTGGCGCGCCTGAAATATGTCCCTCATGTAGACGGCGCCCTCTTGGGCCGCGCGCTCTTTTCCAAGACCCTCGGCCTCGAAGAGGCGCTGTCGATTGCACAGCCCAACCCTGAACCGGTGGCAGACTTCATCTAACCACCCTGCCTGGCTTCTTTTGGATCAAAATACTCCCGGGGGTCTGGGGGCGGCGCCCCCAGTCCAACGCGGCCAATAAGGGGCTCCCCCCAGCCGCGCAAACCTGACCCATATTCACGCCCGCTTGAGATCGTCCTCGCGGTTAGAGAGCTGGAACTCCAGCTCTTTTTCCAGCGACTTCGCCTTGGCGACATAGGCCTGGTTCTCGCTGGGCGGTATGTTGGGGTCCCACAATTGCGCAAGTTCCCGCACGGCGACGCGGTCATGCTGGTAAAACACCCGTTCGGCCTCAGCGGCTTCCCATTCGCTCAGACCCAGGCGCTCTAACGCATAGCGACCGGCCCGCAACGAGCTGTCGAACATCTCGCGCACAATATCGTCCGCGCCCGCTTGATACAGCCGATAGACGCTGACCCGATCATAGGCGCGCGCGATGATGTGCAAATCCGGGCGCAGCTTGCGCGCGTAAGAAACCAACCGAACCGCTGCTTCTTTGTCGTCAAGCGCGACAACCAGGATGCGCGCATCCGCAATGCCCGCGGCGCGCAAGATGTCGGGGCGGCTGGGATCGCCCAGAAAGCCCTTATAGCCAAATCGGCGCATCAGCGCGATGGTTTCCATGTCGTGATCCAGAACCACCGTCTTAAAGCCCGAGGCCTGCACGAGACGGTTCACGATTTGCCCAAAACGGCCGATGCCCGCGATGATGACGGGGCCATCCTCGTCGATCTCATCGGGTTCATGCGCCTCGGCGCCGCCGCCATCCATGCCGCTTGAGATCACGTCGTACATAATGAACAAAAGCGGCGTGATCAGCATCGAGAGCGCAATCACCAACAACAGCGTCTCGGCCACATCGTTCGGAATAACGCCTTGGCCCACTGAAAATGACAGCAGCACAAATCCAAATTCGCCCGCCTGGGCAAGCCCCAAGGCAAAGAGCCACCGGTCCCGTCCGCGCAGCTTGAACGCGGTGCCCAGAATCCAGAGGATCGCGAACTTGATCGCGATGATCATGATCGCGATGCCAACGATATTCAGCGCATTCGAAAAGAGCAGCGTAAAGTTGATCCCAGCCCCGACCGTGATGAAAAAGAGCCCCAAGAGCAGCCCCTTAAAGGGCTCCAGGTCGGTTTCCAGCTCGTGCCTGAATTCTGAATTCGCCAGCACCACACCCGCCAGAAACGCACCCAATGCAGGCGACAGCCCGACCAGCATCATAAGGAAGGAAATACCCACGACGATCATCAGCGCCAGCGCGGTGTACATCTCTCTGAGATTGGCGGAATGGATATAGCGAAAGAGAGGGCGGGTCAGGAAGATACCGGCCAGAATGACGGCCGCGATCGCCGCGATGGTGACCAGCGTCACGCCCCAGGGCGGCAACCCGTCAACCAAGCTCAGCGCAACATCGTGATGACCACCGCCGTGATCCCCGTGGCTGCCACCATGCCCGCTGTGATCGTCATGTTCTCCGCCGGTTCGCGACAACGACCCATCCGGGTTTGCAACGATTTGCGTGGGCAAGGTCACAACCAAAAGCGGCAAGAAGGCCAGGATCGGAATAACCGCGATATCTTGGGTCAAAAGAACGGAAAACGTCGACCGTCCCCCGCCGGTTTGCATCAACCCTTTCTCGGCCAGGGTCTGTAGAACAATCGCTGTGGAACTCAGCGCAAGGGTCAAGCCGATCGCCAATGCGACGCCAAACGGCTGATTATAGGCCAAAGCGAGCCCCATCAGGGCCAGGGTCGACAGGATCACCTGTAATCCCCCCAAGCCCAACAATTTGTGCCGCATGTCCCACAAGGCGCGCGGATCAAGCTCTAGCCCGATCAGAAAGAGCATCATGACAACGCCAAATTCAGCGAAATGCTGAAGGTCCGCTGTTTCGGAGCCGACAAGGCCAAGGATGGGGCCGATCAAAATGCCTGCCGCCAGATATCCCAGAACCGATCCAAGCCCCAGGCGCGCAGCAATCGGCACCGCAATCACAGCGGCGGTCAGATAAATTGACGCCTGATAAAGAAAACCTTCCACAATCGATTCCTCTGCCTTGCCGTGATGGCTCTAACCTACCGCTTAGGTGGGCAAGGGGCCATCGCGCTTGAGTTGATCCATCACAATTTGGCTGTGAACCCGCGCGACTGCCGGATGAGGCAGCAAAACGTCATGCAGCAAGACGTTCAATGCAGGTAAGTCGGTGCAATAGACACGTAAAAGATAGTCCGCATCGCCCGTCATGGTCCAGACACTCGTGATTTCGGGCTGAGAATGCACCAAACGCGCAAAGCCTTTTGCAAATTCGGGTCCGTGTTGGCTGAGGTGGACCTGGACAAAGGCCTGGACACTCAGCCCCAGGCGCCGCGGATCCAATCGGGCGATATAGCCATCGATATAGCCCTCTGCCTCCAACCGTTGCCGGCGCCGCCCCACCTGACTGGCCGACAGGTTCAAACGTTCCGAGAGCTCTTGGGCGGTCAGATGCGCGTCTTGTTGCAACGCGGTCAGCAGTTTGAGGTCGATTGTATCCAGCATGGTGCGTCAGAATTGCATGAACTGGTGGAAATATGCGAAAGGCGCGCGCAAAAGTCGATAAGTATGCGTTATTTTGCGAAGTTTCCGCATGTGCTTGCGCCTAAATTACCACCATGCCCCAAAAGATACACAGGAGATGCACGCATGGGACCTTTTCCGCACGACGCCCCGAAATCCCAAATCACAGCAGAAAACCCTGCTGGGACCGACGGGTTTGAATTTGTCGAATTTGCGCATGAAGACCCACAAGCGCTGCGCGATCTCTTTTCGACAATGGGCTACGCAAAAGTGGCCAAGCACAAATCCAAGAATATCGAACTTTGGCAACAAGGCGACATCACCTATGTCCTGAACGCCGAGCCAGATAGCTTTGGAGCGAACTTTGTTTCGGAACACGGGCCGTGTGCGCCATCGATGGGATGGCGGGTTGTTGACGCTCAGCACGCCTTTGAACGCGCTGTTTCGCTGGGCGCGTTCCCTTACGAAGGCGACGGCAAGGTTCTGGATGTGCCAGCAATCTACGGGATCGGCGGCTCGCTTTTGTATTTTGTCGATCAGTACTACGACACGTCGCCTTACAACGACGAATATGACTGGCTGACGCAATCCAAGCCGCGGGGCGTCGGGTTCTACTACCTCGATCACCTGACCCACAACGTGTTCAAAGGCAACATGGACAAGTGGTTCGGATTTTACGGTGATCTCTTCAATTTCAAGGAAATCCGCTTTTTCGACATTGAGGGCAAGTTCACCGGGCTCTTCTCGCGGGCGCTGACCTCGCCTTGTGGGCGTATCCGTATTCCGATCAACGAAGACCGAGGCGAGACGGGCCAGATCGTGTCTTACCTGAAAAAGTACAATGGCGAAGGCATTCAACACATCGCCGTCGGTGCGCGGGATATCTATGACGCGACGGATGCGATTGCTGACAATGGTCTCAAATTCATGCCGGCGCCGCCTGAAGCCTACTACGCGCTCAGCCATGATCGCGTTGTCGGCCACGAAGAGCCGCTGGACCGGATGAAGCGCCACGGTATCTTGATCGACGGCGAAGGCGTTGTTGACGGTGGCGAGACCAAAATCCTGCTGCAGATTTTCTCCAAAACGGTGATCGGACCGATCTTTTTTGAGTTTATCCAGCGCAAGGGCGATGACGGCTTTGGCGAAGGCAACTTTAAGGCGCTCTTTGAATCGATCGAACAAGAGCAGATCAATAACGGCGAAATCGCAGCGGAATAAGGCTGTGGTTCAAGCCTGACGGCGTGCGGTGCGCGCGTCAGCCTTTTGGCATCTTCAAGACCAGGTTGCGGTTGCCTTTGGTATACCGCAACTCGCTGTCTCCGATGGCCGAAACGCGCCCCCCATCAATCCGGTCACCGACCTTGACCTTTTTGTAGCGTCCATTGGCCAAACGGACCAAGGCGCGGCGTGATGATGGTGTGCCGTAGACACCGATCAGGTTGACGCGATTAAGGTTGATCGCGTTCCGCACCGTCGCCTCGCGCGCGACCGATGCGCTGCTGGGAATGCTGGGCGTGATCGTGCGGGGCGCAATCGCAGCCGTCCGAATTTCGCCACGGTCGGTGTCATCCGCCTCTGGCGCAGATTGCCGTGGTTGTGCACGGGCAACGATGTCTGCAAACCCGCTTGGGCGGCCATCAGGTCGTATCGACACAAGGACCGCGTTTTCGGTCGGCGGTTCCTGCGCCTCTTCGGCCTCAAGCTCTTGCTTTTCTGTCTGCGGGCGCAGTGCGGGCCGGTAATCGGCAAGCTCTGAGCGGGTCAAACCGCCCAGGCTCGCCCGTTCTGTTGTCTCCGCCAGATCGCCCGGGCGCGACTTGGGCCGCAGCGCGGCCAGCGCGTCTTGTGACAGGGCTGGCACGTCGGGCTGGTCAATCCGCTCAGGATAGCGGGACGGCTTGAGCGGAGGCGGGCCCAGATACACCAATACCCCGTCCGGGGTTAGTGCGCCCTGGGGCGTGGGTTTCACAAGACCACGCTCGTCCAAGGCAAAGGCCGTGCCGGGTGCTGCAGGCGACGTGGGGCTCAGGAGCGCAATATCGGTGTTGAGCGCCTCCAACCCCGGCAGGGCAACCGCATCCTGCGGCTGCGTTTCGGGGTCAATCGACGTCAGATACAGATTGTCGAGTGGAATAAGACTTGGCGAAACGGTTTCCAGCGGCGCTTTGGGCCATACGCCGGTCACCGCATAGCGCGCTTCCAATTCCTCTTGGGTCAGCGGCGGCGCCTCGGTGGTCTCTGGCTCAGGCTCCCGGTCGCGCAGCGCGTCGAGAACGGCCTCGTCCTCGGCACTTAAGCCCTGCGCGGGCGACAATCCAAGCGAGGCGATTTGTGGCTGAACAGGCTCGGGCGTGATGATGACCGTGTCGGTTTCCACCTCTGGCGCACGCGGCAGAGCGGTCTCTGGCAGTGTCGAAACCGTGGTCGTGGTCCGTGGGCTGAAGATGCGCGCAAATCCGTCGTCCACAAAGATAGAGGCCCAGGCCGCAACGCCCGCCAAAAAGACAATCAGGATGGCGGTTAGAACAAGACCCAGATAGCGCGGTTTGCCGCCCACACGCTGTTCTGTGGGGGGCACGGGTTTGCGCGCCCCAAAGATCGTCATGCGGTTGGCTTCGTCTGGCGTCGCGGTTACTGCGGCGGCTGCTGTCGCGGCGGCGGCGACCGGCTCGGGCCGGCGTTTGCGTCGGCTGAGAAAACCGACCAAGCGGGATTTTTCCGGGCGCGGTTCGTCGCGCAGCGGCGCGCGCGCCACAAGCGGCGGCACCTCGTAATCGTCGATATCGACCGGGCGCGTCGCAGCCGGAGCCTCTGGAACAGCGACAGGCGCAGGCGGGCGCGGCGCGACATCCTCGGGGATGTCCAAAGCCGGTGTTGCCACAGGCGCGACGAAGGCCGGTTCAGCAATCTCAGTATCGTCGGGCGGAGGTGCCGCAGGCACATCTGCGGTGCGCTGAACACCGCCAAGCGTCGGGGCACCGGTTCCAGAACCTCTCCGACTGGAAAAACCGATGACCGGCCCGGTGTCGGGCTCGGCCTCTGGTTCTGTTGCAGACTCAGGCTCTGGCACTTTGGCGGGCGGCTCAGGTGCCTCTGGCGCGGGCGCAGGTTCCGCATTCACCGCCACTGAAACATCAGCGACGGGCTCTGGCTCTGGCTCGGGGGCGGCAACCGGGCCGTCGGGTATGTCAATCGCGCCGATCTCGACAACCGGCTCAAGGTCACGCTCAAGACGTTCTTCGGGCGCAATGATCTGAGCGGCAACAGAAGTCAGGCCAAAAAACGGCTCGCCCGCAAAGCTCTCGCCCAAAGGTGCTGCGACAAAGCTGACGGGGCTAAACTTGTGTTGATCGGCAAAGGCCTCGGCCTCGGCCAATGTCTCTTTGGCGACTGCGGCCACATGAGTGATGTCGCCGTCTGCCGCAATGTCAAAAGCCAGATCCTCAACAGGGTAGGGCGTTGCGCCATCAAGTGCCAAACGCGCTGCAATACGGCGATCAACCTCGGATTTCTCGCCCGTTTCGACCTGAATGTATTTGATCTGATCGTCCGGGATGATCAGCTTTGTATGAAGCCGCCCCGGAGCAAGCGCAGTCGCCGTCTTGCGAAAATGTTCCAACGCGGTGCCAAGGTCGGGATCTGCCACATCGACTTCGCCAACAAGCCGCCAGCCCCCTGCTGCACGATGCAGCAGCCGGATCCCTTCAAAAGACAGCGACAGCGCAAAATCTGGCTTCATAATCGGTTTCTTACCACGCGAACTTGACGTCCGCATCCCGGCTCCTCCGTCGTATAGGATAGAGCAGGTCTTTGCCTATGCAAAGCTTTGGTGGGCCTTCATCTTGTTGTTTCTTGCATGCGCCCCGATGTTGACAGCACGACATGGAAGGAATGAGCAGATTATGCGGATTTTTTGGGTAATTATTGTCACGCTTTTGACGTCAACCGCCCTGGCAACGGCGCAAGAGACTGAGCGCACGATTTACGTGACTGGAACGGGGAATGTGCAGGCCGCGCCGGATATGGCCGTGATCTCGCTTGCGATCACCCATCAATCGCGCGAGGCCAAAGACGCGATGGACGACGTGTCTGATGACATGGCCACGATGTTGGACCGCTTGGCGTCTCTTGGGATCGAAACACGCGACATACAGACAGACCGTTTTTCATTGCGGCCCGTCTGGGATCAACGCAGCAACATTGGCCAGCAAACCCGCAAAATCGTTGGATTTGTTGCCTCCAATGGGGTCTCTGTCCGGGTGCGTGATTTGCCTGCTTTGGGGGGCATTCTGGACGCGGTGATTGCGGATGGCGCGAACGATTTTTCCGGCCTGCGCTTTACCCTGCAAGACCCGAAGCCGCAGCGCGATGCCGCGCGTGCGGCCGCGGTGGCAGACGCGATTGACCGCGCGACCCAACTGGCGAATGCGGCGGGCGTAACGCTTGGGCCCATCCGCAAGATCACCGAGCAGGGCGGGCAGGGCGCGCCGGTTATGATGGAGATGGCATCGCTGCGACGGGCGGACGTTCCGATCGCCGCCGGCGAGGTTGGTGTGACGGCAAGCGTCGCGATAGAATTCGACATCTTGCCCTAAGCCTTGGCTGGCGGGCCAATGGCGGCCCGCCGCATCTGACGCGCTTAGCTGACGGCTTTGGACAGCGCCTGGTCGAGGTCTGCAATCAGGTCGTCTGCATCTTCGATCCCGATCGAGACGCGCACAACCTCGGGCGCAGCCCCTGCTGCACGCTGTTGATCCGCTGTCAGCTGCCGGTGCGTCGTCGAGGCAGAATGGATGATCAACGACCGCGCGTCGCCCAGGTTCGCCACGTGGCTGAAAATTTCCAGCGCGTTCACCAGCTTGACGCAGGCCTCATATCCGCCTTTGACCGCAAAGGTGAACAAGGCGCCTGCACCACGCGGGCAAATCTTGGCAACCCGGTCGTAATAGGGCGAGCTTTTGAGGCCAGCATAGGTGACATATTCAACGCGGTCGTCGCCTTCCAACCAAGTGGCGAGCTTTTGGGCGTTCTCGACATGCCGATCCATGCGCAGCGACAAGGTTTCGATCCCCATCAACGTGTAATGCGCCGCCTGTGGGTTCATCGTCATGCCCAAGTCGCGCAGGCCGATTGCGATGCCGTGGAAGGTAAAGGCAAGGGGGCCGAAGGTCTCGTGGAATTTCAGGCCGTGATACGCAGGCTCGGGTTGGCTGAGCGACGGGAACTTGTCATTCGCTGACCAATCGAACGTGCCGGAATCAACAACCACACCGCCGGTGACTGTACCGTTGCCGGTCAGATACTTGGTGGTGGAATGCACAACCAACGTCGCGCCATGCTCGATCGGGCGGCAGAGGTACGGCGTCGCTGATGTATTATCCACGATCAACGGAATTTCGGCCGCATCCGCAATGGCCGAAATTGCATCAAGGTCCGTGATATAGCCGCCGGGGTTGGCAATCGCCTCGCAGAACACGGCGCGCGTGTCTTCGTTGATCGCCGCCTTGACCGCATCAAGATCGTCAAAGTCGACAAAGGTCGCCTCCCAGCCGAACCGCTTGATGGTCTGACTGAATTGCGTCACCGTGCCACCATAGAGCCGCGTGGACACAACCACGTTGCGACCCGGCTCCATCAACGGAAAGAGCGCCATGATCTGTGCGGCGTGCCCGGACGAGCAACATACAGCGCCGACCCCACCCTCAAGCGTTGCCACGCGCTCTTGCAAAACGGCGACCGTGGGATTGGTCAAACGCGAATAGATGTAGCCAACCTCTTGTAGATTGAACAAGGCCGCGGCGTGTTCTGCGTCGCGGAAGACAAAGGCCGTGGACTGGTAGATTGGCGTTTGCCGCGCGCCTGTGGCTGGGTCAGGCCGGGCGCCTGCGTGGATTTGCAATGTGTCAAAGCCGTATGTTGGGCCATCATTCATCGGAATGTCCTCCACTGAGAATAGGGTGCGCGATGGTTATGCTTAAGCCGCGGCAAGGGCAAGCGCTTGGGCAAAGGCGGTGGATGGCGCGGCTGAGGCTCAGCGCATCCAGAAACCGGCTGTTTTGATCTTGTTGCGCAAAGCTTGCTCTTTGCGCGGCAGGTTCTCGCGATCAAACATCGCGCGCACTTTGGCGCCGCGCGCCTGGAAGACCATACGCTTGAACGGATCATAGCCTTTGAGAACTTTTTTGATCTTGTTCGGCGCGGTGACCTGTTCAAGAACGTCGACGACCGCATCCGCTTCGCGCGCGTACAAAAGCGGCAGCACACGATAGTGGCAGGTCACAGAGCCATCGATCAGGCCCGTCGGCAACGCGTCACGCCGGCCACCAAGGCTGTGAATGACAAGCGGGAGCACAATCTGGTCCAGCCAAGGATCAATCGATTGGCACACAAGCTCGGTTGGTCTGTCGTCACGCACGCTGAGTGCGTAGTCGAGGAAACGCTGTCCGAAGGCATGCGGGCATTTGTAGTAGAAAAATCCCGCGTTGAAATAGAGATAGCGCCGCCAATATTCATCTGGCCACTGCGGGTCGAGCGAGCTTTCGAAATCGAGGCCAAAGCGGTCATAGAGCGCTTTCCAGATGTCGCTGTAGCCGGGGCCATAAAGCTCGATCTGAGGCCAGGTGCCTTCGCGTCGCAACGACGCCGAGGGGACGTTGAAATCAAAAGGAACCTGCGCGAGGTCATCAAGGATCAGCGTATCGGTGTCGAAAAAGACAAATGGCTCACCTTTGGGAAGTGCGCTGAGCATTTCGATCTTGTTGCCATAAGGGTAACTCTGCCCGAAATGCTTGGCTTCGAACGGAATGATCTCGGCGCCGAGGTCTGTCAAAGCGTCCCGCAATTCACCTGGTGCGATGCTGGGATCGCCGGGCCATTTGCCCCCTTCCACAGGTTCCGCGACCAACAGACGCCCTTTGAACGACGGGCTTTGAGCGCGTAAAGAGGCGGCAAATGCCAAAGCCTCGTACCCCAGGCGACCGGCTTGGCCGACGATGGCAATATTGTAGTCTGTCTGCGTCGACGGGGCCCGCGCTTTTGTGCGTTTCGCCATTTTGTGCCTGCAATTTGCTTTTGCGGATCACTATAGGCGCTTGCTTGGCTCCAAGCTACTGCGGATGCCGACCGATTGCATAAAAACCAAAGCGGGTTTCAGTCGCCGCCGTTGCGCATCGCGTCGACCAGGCGTTGCAAAGCGCTGAGCAGTGCAAAAACACCGATGGCCCAAATCAGCAATTCAAACGGGCGCAGCGCCGTGCCGCGCAGCCATTGCCCCAACAGCCCGCCTTGTGGGCGCAGGACGTCCCAGCCGAAAAGACCCGGGCGCCCCCAGAGATCGAAAATCCAAAACCGTGACAGGTAAAGCAATCCCAGCGCGAGGAACGCGGTCGCGATGACAGCCAGCCATTTCATCGCGTCACCTCTAACGTCGCTGGATCCATCGCAAAGACCAGCAGGTCACCATGCCGCCTGATCTGACCTTCGACCGAGACGAATTGTGCGACAAAATCATAAGCACGCTGGGGCAGCTTGCCGCCATCGGGCCCCGTGATCAACAAGAATTCAGAGCCTTCCACCGGCTGCGTGCTGACGAAAACAGGCGGGACATCGCCCAAAAGGCACAGATTTGCGCAGGCTTTGTGGGCCAGGCCGCGTCCGGGCCGCATCGCCCCTGCGAGGCATTTGCCATCGCAAATCTCACCCGCCAGGCGCCATCGCCCCAAGTCTTCGGGGGCGGGCGCTTGGCCTTGTCCTTCGGTTTTTTGCAGACCGGCGCGGCCGCCGCGCAGCTGCAGCATCCATAGATCGCCACGTTCCAGCATCACACCCGAGACCTGCACCACTTGCCCTTCGAACGGGGCGGCGCGGTCGCCGACGCCGGATTTTCCACCCGCACTCATCATAAAGGTTTCGCCCGCCTGAATGCGCGCATTGCCTTCGGTGACGTGGATCAGGGGGTAGGGCACAAGCTCGACCACGCCTTTGACCGTCTGACGCCCGTAGTCAAAGCGCAAGGCACCATCGCCGGGATCGTCTTGCGCGGTGCCTAGGGCAAATCCCGCCGCGGCCATGCCAGCGATCAAGAGGACCGCTGCGCCAATCAGAAAACCGCGAAGGGCCGAGGGCACGGGAAAAAAACCGATGAAAAAGGGTTTGTCACTCATGCGGGCGCCTCTTGCGGTTCGATGCGCGGCAGAGTGACGGGCTCTTGATATGTGCCGGGTGGACTGGCGTCGCGATGGACCTGCACCATGCCAGCCGATACCCGGACGCGATAGGTGGGCACTTTTTCGGTAAACGGTGCCGGTGAGGCGCCCGAGCGGACGTCATATTGAAACCCGTGCCACGGACAAGTCACCAGGCAATCGACTATTTGCCCCTCGCCCAGCGGACCGTTCTGATGCGCGCAGGCGTTTGCGATGGCCGAGAGCTGACCCTCGTGCAAAAAGACGGCCACACGATCCCCGGATGGCAAGTGACTGATCTTGGCAAAGCCTTCGCGAAAGGCATCCGTGGCGGCCACGTCGATCCAGGCGTCTGCGGTTTTTGCCCTTGCGTCGCGCGCCTCGACCCGCCAGGCCCAAAGGTGCAGCGCACAAACCAGCGCGGCGCCGCCCAGAAACATCAGGTTTACCCCAAAGCCACGGTCGTCTTGCAAGACGCCCAAGACAACATGCCCAACGACCGCCGCATATGCCGCATAGATCAAGTAATGCAGGCGCTTCCAAATGGGGGGTGTCAGGAACTTGAGCCAGAAATCATGGCTGGTCGCGGCAAGGATGCCCAAACAGACCAGCGCAAAAGCGCCAAGCATTTCAAAGGGAAAGCCCGCGATTTGGCCATAGCTTGTATTGGCCTCTAACAACCCTTGCAGTTTCGGGCGCGACGAAAAGGCAAAGTACCAATCCAAGACGTAGCCGGCATGGGTCAACGCCACAAAGGCCGTCATGACGCCAAAATGCCGGCGGTTGTAAAGCAGCGGCAAAAACCGCGTATCAAGCCGCGCCAAAGGGCCGATACACAAAATCACCGTCAGCATCATAAAGGCGCATGCCCCAAACGCCCGCGCGTTGTGAATTTGTGGGTTAATCGCACGCTCATGTGCCAAAACGTCGGGCGTCACATAAAGGAAGACCCACAAAAAAGCGGCGACCGAGGCCAGCATAATCGCGTTGTAGGCCCATTTGTTTGGGTTCCACTGGACGGGGATGTATTTGACGCTCATTCCGGCGCCTCCAGCAGAACGGGCGCGATGTCGGATGGCCAATCCTGACGCGCGTTTACGCCCAGGACGATCGTTGCGGCGATGACCCCTGTCATCGTCAAAACCGCCGCACCATGCGCGCCGCGGACAGGTTTGTAACGGCTGATCCAGGCCGCACTTTCGCTTTCCAGCACCCACCAGCGCCACAGAACAAGCGGCCACAACAGCAACACGCCAGGGATTATGAGAACGCGGAATAGGTAGGTGCCGCGCGCGTCTTCATCGATCCGCTCAATCCCCCAGGTCAGAAAAACCAAGGCAACACCCGCCCCAATGACCCCCCAAGCTTGGATGATCCAGATAAGGGCAGGGGCAATGGACATTGGGCGGGCTCGATCTTGTGCTCTTGGCGTCAAACTGACGCAAATGGATTACAAAATCCAATCACAAAAACAGGTTAACGCCCTTCGCAAAACCGCAGAAAAAGCGCCCGCAGCACTTGGCTTGATCGAGGCAAGCCCAAGGGGCTGCGCGGGTGTCAGTGATCTTCCAGCAGAAACTCTTCGACCAATTCTGCCGTCTCGTCGGGCCGCGTGACCACAAAGAGGTGGCCACTGTTGATCACCTCCAGCCGCGCCTTGGGGATAAGCGCAGCAAGAAGCTTGGCGTTCGGCAGCGGTATCAACGGGTCATCGTCGCCCGCCAGGATCAGCGTGGGTTGGCGCAACGTCCACAGAAAGGGAATGCTGGTCCAGCCCGTCATGGCAAGCAGTTGCAACATGTAACCGGTGCTCGAGGCCGCGCGAACGCCTTCGGCATGGATGTTGATGGCCCCATCTCCGTTGCGGAAATCGCCGCCGTAAATGTCGCCCGCGATTTCGCGCATGTAAGACTTGTCCGTATAGCGCCGAAAGCTGGCCATTTTGGTCAGCACAGCCGGTTTGCCTGGGATCATCGTCCAGCCCGAAGAGGTCGCGATCAGCACCAGTTTGCGCACCCGACTGGAATATTGGCGGGCGAATTGCTGTGCGATCCCGCCACCCCAAGACACGCCAGACACATCGACCTGATCATGCCCCAGCTCATCCAGCAGGTTTCTGGCCCATCGCGCCAGCGTCCAAGGGCGGTAAGGGATCGTTGGCAAAGGGGATCCGCCAACACCCGGCACATCGAAAATGATCGCAGGCGTGTCCTTGGCCGCAGCAAGGTAGGGAAAGGCCAATTCCAGGTTCGCCCCGATGCCATTGAACATCAGCATCGGAATGCGACCTGCTTTGCCTGGCTTGGTGGCAACGCGCAGCACTTGGCCGCCCACGTTGATCATTTGGATCGTCACGCCGATATCTTCGGCGGTGAGCGGGCGTTTCTTTGCTTTGGTTGCCATTCGGGTCCTTACCTGTTGGTTACGGGCTTACGGCTCGAACACATATGTGCCGGGGGCCGGTCCCAATGCTGGATGTTTCTTGCTGCCCGGTTTTTTCGGCGCAGGGATCTGTTCTCCAGATTTCTTTTGCAGCATGTCTGCCCAATCGAGCCACCAGCTTCCTTCGTGTTTCTTTGCGGCATCTGCCCAGTCATCCGGTGTCTTCTTGTTCGCCGGAGCCTTCATGTACCAGGCTTTCGGATTGCCTGGGGGGTTCAGCAGACTTTGCAAATGTCCTGAGTTCGACAGAATAAACGTCGTTTTGCTCCCGAAAAGACGTGCCGTTTCGTAAACCGCGGGCCAAGGCGTGATGTGATCGGTGGTTCCGGCAATCACATAGGTATCGTATTTGACCTTGCTCATATCGATTGTCACATCGCCAACTTTGGTTTCCTCGCCCGCCATAAACGGGTTGGAATAGGTCAAATCGAGGAAATCCCGGTGCAGCCCCGCCGGCAGGCGCGTCGTATCCGCGTTCCAGTACAGAACGTCGAATGCAGGCGGTTCGTTGCCCAGCAAGTAGTTGTTTACCCAGTAATTCCAGATCAGATCGTTCGGCCGCATCCAAGCAAACATCTTGGCCATCTCGTCTCCGTCCAGAACGCCCTGAACCTGCGAGATCTGCTTTGCTGCCTCGATCGTGGCGGGCGTGACAAGTGCTGCCATATCGCTGTCGGTCTGCGCCATTGTGTCCAGAACGCAAACCGCCAAGATGACCGAGTTTATCTTTTTGCTTTTCTTCTGCGTGGCCAGCCAGCCAGCATAGGTCGCCAGCGTAATACCGCCCGAGCAAGAGCCCATGATGTTCACCGAATCGGTGCCCGTGATCTCAAGCGTCGCATCACAGGCCTCGTCCAACGCCTCGATATAGGTCTCCATCGACCAGTCGCGCTGTTCAGCGGTCGGATTACGCCAGCTGACGCAATAGGGCTGAATGCCATTGGCCAGCAGAAACTCGATCATGCTTTTGCCGGGCGCCATGTCGACGGAATAATATTTGTTGATCTGCGGCGGCACGATCAACAGCGGGCGGCGATATACGTCGTCAGTGTTGGCCGTGTAGTGAACCAGCTCGATCACATCATTTTTGAACACTACATTGCCCGGTGTGATGGCCAGGTTCTCACCCACTTTGAACTTTGATTTGTCCACCGAAGAGGGCAACCCCCCGTTCTTGGTGATGTCTTCCATAAAGTTCATAAAACCGTCGACCGCGCTTTTACCATTGCTCTCGACAAAGGCTTTGCGCGCTGTGGGGTTTGTCAAAAGACCATTCGAAGGCGCCATCGCATCGACATAGATCGAAGACGCCAGCCGCGCGCGCGCCGCGTCCCGGTCAGGCAAATCAAGCTCTTCGACGAGCGTCTCCATGTTGTTTGCCCAGGCAAGATAAGTCTGCATCAAGGTCTTGTTGATCCGATCCTGATGCCAGGCAGGATCCGCAAACCGGCGGTCTTTCCGGTCTGGTGCCAGATCGGATTTGTCCGTCAGGATATTCCCCATCTCACCCATGAAAGAGAACCACTGGTTCGCCACAAGCGTCGGGTTCGCCGCCATCGCCCGCATCAAATTGGTGCCTGCGGCCAGAAAATCCTCGCCCCGCAAGGCCACCAACGGGTTCAGCGCCAGCGTGTTCTCCGCTGCGTTCTCCGCAATCGCCTGGGCGTTTTCGGATCGCTTCTTCTCTTGCTTTGACATGTCCATCATTCCTTCATGCGCTCTGTGGGCTGCGTCAATCTGCACCCCTTCGGTGCCGTATTGACGCTGCTGGATGGGGCCTATCCAAGGCTTGTCACTTTGGATTATCCTATCACCATCCAACGGGGGGAGGCCATAGAGCCATGAAGCAGCTAACCGGAATTGACGCGTCGTTTCTCTATATGGAAACGGAAAAGTCACCCATGCATGTGGCAGGGCTGACCCTTTACGAAGTGCCCAAAGGTCTCAAAGGGTCTTTCTACGATCATTTCCGCACTTTCTTTGAAGGGCGCGTGCATCTGATCCAGGTCTTTGGCAAAAAGCTTGCCAAAACGGTCATGCAGATGGACCACCCCGGATGGGTCGATGCAGGCGATTTGGATTTCGACTATCACCTGAAATCGCTGCAGCTGCCCAAACCGGGCACCTTTGCCCAGTTGGAAGAGGCCATCGCCGAGCTGCACACCGAATTGCTCGACCGCAAAAAGCCGCTCTGGCAGTTCACCATCATCGAAGGCCTCGAAGATGGCTCGGCCGCGCTGTATTCCAAAGTCCACCACGCTGCGGTGGACGGTGGCGCCGGGGTCGAGATCACCAAAGCGCTATATGACATCACGCCCGAGCCGCGCGAGGTCGCCCCGCCCGAGCCAAAAGAGCCCGAGCGCAAGCCAACCATGCCCGAACGCGCGGTCCTGAACCTGCACGACATGGCCGCCAATGCAGTGCGTCAGCAGTTGGCTCTGATGGAAGCCGTCCCAAAGGTCATGAGCCAGATGTCAAACCTGGCCATTCCGCTCTTGAACGGCGCCCTCGGCCTGCCGCAACTCGTCGCCCCAAAAACCGCCTTCAATGTCTCGATCGAAGCCAAACGCAGCTATGCTGCGCGCACGGTCTCAACAATTGAGATGAGCAAGATGGCAAAGGCCACAGGCACCAAAATCAATGACGTCGTGATGGCCGTCTGCGGCGGTGCGCTGCGCCAGTATTTCCTGGAAAAGCGGGATCTGCCAGACGCCGCCCTCGTGGCCTTTGTTCCGATCTCACTGCGCGAAGCGGGTGATATGTCCCAGACCAACCAGGTCTTTGGCATGACCTGCACGCTGGGCACCAACTATGGCGACCCGCTCAAACGCCTCAAAATCGTCGCCCGAGATTCTGGCACATCCAAAGCCCTCGCTGGCTCCGTCAAGGATGCAGCCCCCAGCGATTTCACCATGATGGGCGCGCCCCTGCTGATGCCGGGTCTTGTCCAGCTCTACCAAACATCGCGCTTGGCCGAAACGCTGCCCAACGTGGCAAATGTCACAATCTCAAACGTCCCCGGCCCACCGGTTCAACTCTATTGCGCCGGGGCAAAAGTGACCGCCCTCTACCCCGTTTCCATCCCTGCAAATGGCGTTGCCGTGAATATCACGCTGCAAAGCTACATGGGCCAAATGCATGTGGGCATCACAGCCGATCACAAAGCGCTGCCGGACGCTGACCACCTGTGTGACCTTTTCGTGTCATCTTTCGAAGAGTTGCGCGACCTTATCCTTGTCGAAGATGCTGAGAAAACCACCAAGAAAACAGCAGCTTCGGCGAAAAAATAAGCAGTTTATGAACGCCGCCTGCTGCGCTTGAGCCCGCGGGGCGGCGTTTTGGTAACTTTATTTCTTTTCTGCTTTACTTAACGCAACAGTTGACAAGCTCCTTTCTCCGCTCAACCTTCTGTCACTACAGATTTACAGGTGCGCAGATGACGGAGAATAAAAATGATTGAATCGGCCTCGCGTCCCCCCAGCCGCGCTCTGCTCTTTTTAGAAGGGCGCGCCTTTGCCGAGCTCTTCGGTTTCGCCGCCAGCGCGGCCTCACTCTCTGCGATCGCGCCACGCGGTGATGGGCAACCTGTTCTCGTGCTCCCTGGCCTCGCAACCAGTGACCGCGCAACGGTCGCGCTCCGCAGCTTCCTCAAAAGCCTCGGCTATCCGACCTACGGCTGGGAAATGGGCCCCAACTTTGGCCCCCGCCCGGGCGTTGAAACCGGCCTCATGCTGCGCCTCGAACAATTGGCCGAAGAGCACGGCCGCAAAGTCAGCATCGTCGGCTGGAGCCTCGGCGGTCTCTATGCCCGACAAATGGCCAAGATGCGTCCCGACCTCGTCCGCCAAGTCGTCACCCTCGGCAGCCCCTTCCAAGGCCATCCCCGCGCCACAAATGCTTGGCGCGTCTACGAATTCACGTCCGGCCGCAGCTCGGACGACACAGATTCCCACCTCGGCGGCGAAATCGCCTCTCCACCGCCTGTCCCAACCACTGCCATCTACAGCAAAACCGATGGCATCTGCGCTTGGCAAAATTGCATAGAAAAAGCCTCTGACATCGCCGAAAACATCGAAGTCAAAGGCAGCCACTGCGGCCTCGGCCACCACCCCGCCGCAGCCTACGCCATCGCAGACCGTCTGGCGCAAAAGGAAGGCGACTGGTCAAAGTTCGATCGCTCCGGCATGCGCGGCTTTGTCTACCCGACGCCGCAATACGCGAAGTAAAGCCTCGAATCTTTCTAGCTCAGGATGGGGGCTTTGCCCCCAAACCCCCAGGATATTTGCCGCCAAAAGAAAAGGGAGACGCGCTCCTTTCTTCTTTTGGATAAAAATACTCTCGGGGAGCGCGAGGGGTGAAACCCCTCGCTTTGATCGGATGGCCAAAGGCCATTCGACGCATCAGATGCCGCGGCTTAGTCGTTTGCTTTGCCCTGCATCTCTGCGATGCTCTCTTCCACGCGCGCTTTGAGGACTTCGAAGGTTTCGGCGCCTGCGTCGCGGATGATTTCGCCCATTTCGGCTGTGTTACGGATGGTCATGTCCAGCGACTTGCGGGCAAATTCCATCTGGTTGTTCATGGCTTTTGTCGGGTCTGCGTCGGCATAGGTATCTTGCACCATTGTCGCGATTTCTTCGAGCGTCTTTTCAAGCACTTCGCGTTGCTTTTCCATCAGGTTTTGCGCGCCCGCAGATTGCGCCTGTGCGGCAGCTTGAAGGGCCTGCAGGTTTTTCTGATGGGCTTCCATTACCGAAGAAATTTCAGGCGTGGGCAACTTCAGATTTTGGCCAAACTGTTGAAACATGTCCATGAAAGGGTTCGACGATTTGTTGTCGGTCATTTTGGTAACTCCTGTTGGCCAAGCGCGCGCGCCTGACAGGTTGTGACTGGCCTGGCTATCGTATCAGACTTTCGGCCAAAAAGAGAAGCACTCCGACGAGGCCGCCGATGAGCATTCCGTTGAAGCGGATGTATTGCAGGTCGCGGCCCACATTCGCCTCGATCAGCAGGGCAAGTTGGTCGAAATCCCAGCTTTTGACCTGGGCAGAGACGAAATCGGCGATCTCGCCGCGGTTCTCGACAAGAATGCCTTTAAGCACAGAGACCATACCGGTGTTGATGTCACGGCGCAGATCGTGTTCGTGTTCGAGGCGGGTTCCGATATCCACGAAAAGCTCTGAGAGGCGTTTGGCGAGGAGAGAGTCGGTCTGTGCGACATCATCGCGGACATAGGTGCTGAGGCTGCGCCAAATCTGGGCGGCCATATTGTCCACTTCTGGCCGGTCGAGGATCGCGTGTTTGAGCTGATCGACGCGGGCGACAAAGGTCTTGGACGATTTGAGGCGTTTGACGTAGTCGATCAAGAACGCTTCGAGTTCTTTGCGCAGGGGATGCGCCCGGTCTTCTTTGATCTCGGTCGTCAATTCGATCATCGCATCGACAATGCGGCGCATGATCAGCGTGTCGGCGGGCACGAATTTCAAGAGCGTCGGCAGCTCGTGGTTCACCTTGACCCGGATCATCTCCAGCGTCTCTTCGTCCTCCAAGAACCCGTGCAGCGCGGTGATAAGCTCATCCATCAATTGATTATGCGTGCGCTCTGTGGCCAGGGCGTCGATTACATCGCCGACCATCGGCGAGATGTCCGTCGACTTTAGCTGTTTGGTCACGCTTTGCGTCGCAAAGGGGATCAGGCCTTTTTCGTCTACGGCGTCCAAAAGCTGTGGCACAAAGCGCGTGGCGAATTGGGCGAGGCTTGCGGATTTCTGAGGGTCCGCGAGCCACTTGGAAATCTCGCCTGCGAAATCGATGGTTTTCAGCCGCGCTTCGATGGGCGCGTCGGCGAGAAAGTTACGCTCGATGAACCGCCCCAGATTGTCGCCGATGCGGTGCTGATTGGCGGGGATGATGGCCGTATGCGGCAGGCGCAGCCCCAGCGGATGTTTGAAAAGCGCCACCACCGCATACCAATCCGCGATACCGCCGATTGTGGCGGCCTCGGTAAAGGCGACCACGATGGCGAGGCTGGGATATGTATGTTCCAGAACTTTGGTCAGGACCATCACGCAAAAGCACAACAGCAGCATACCGGTGGCAAAGATCTTTACCCGCCGCAACTGATCCAGTTTTTGACGTTCAAGGGTGTCGAGGTCGCGCACTAGCTGCCCTGCCTAAAGGGTGGTTCGATGTGGACTTAGAGAGCGCGGGTATCGCTGGCAAGCATCTGGCGCAAAGTTAATGCAGCATGCTGCAATGCAGCAATTCTGACTGAATGGGCTTGGATTTCTTGGTTAAGATTCGTGAATATCGCGAAAAATTGCTGCGGTGTAGCGAGAGTGATAAAAATAAAACTAATTAAAAACAGCAGCTTGATATGGCTGTGAAATTTTTACCTAACGTAAAAATCGAAAAATGTTGCATCGCAGCAAATCCTGCCCATATTGGCATCGTTCCGGGATGGAACGCATACGGGACATCGACCATAGCTTAGATAAAGGATGGACAAGACAATGGCTGAAGCAAAGAAAACAACCGCAAAGACAACCAAAAAAGTCGAAGACGCAATCGTCGACAACACGCTCACAAACTCGGCACGTGACTTTGTGAAGCGCTCTGCTGAAACCGCGAAAGAGCGGACAGCATCTGCGTATGAAACAACCAACAAATTCAACTCGGGCCTCGAGACAACTCTGACACGCCTTGCCGGCGGCTATGTCAGCGTCCTGAGCGGCATGGCGGACATGGCGTACCGCAACGTGAACCACTCGCTCGATACAGCGACAAAACTGGCCGAAGCGCGCTCTTTCTCTGAAGCGACCCAGATCCAAGCTGACTTTGTGCGCGAAAGCACTCAAGCCAACGTGGACCAGCTGCGCACCGCCTTTGAAGGCGCCCGCGACATGGTAAGCGAAGCCGCAACCAACATGCGCGACGAAGCCTCCAAAATCTGGAGCACCGACGCAAAAGCTGCGTAAGCTCCGCGCGACATTAAG
>CAZYQC010000046.1:22479-26269 GCA_964649815.1 uncultured Rhodobacterales bacterium
GTGGGGGTGCGTCCCGGACTTGATCCGGGATCTCTTTGCCACCAAATCCCCGACCTCTCAGCCCCACCGTCCCGGACCCGATCCGGGACCTCGAAGCCCATGCGATGCAATCCTCGCCCCTCAGCTCGACACCCAGACGTCCAAAGCATAGCGGCCTTCAGACATCATCTCTTCCAGCCAAGCTTCCGCCGCGCTGACGCTTGCGTCCATTTCCTCGGAATACAGCAAGGTCAGAGCGCGGCGTACGTCTGGTTCCATGCGGCCGCCATCGCCGCAGACATAGACATGCGCTCCGGCTTGCAGCATGTCCCACACGGCCTCGCGCTCTGAGCGCAGCACGTCCTGCACATATGTCTTGGACTTTTCCAGCCGCGAAAACGCTGTGCGGAGCGTCGCGATACCCTCCGCGTCATAGCCTTCCAGCTCGGCGCGATAGAGAAAGTCCTGATCCGGGTGGCGGCAGCCGAAAAACAGCATCGCAGGGCCGATCTCTGTGCCTGCGGCTTTGAGATGCGCGCGTTGCTGCAAAAATCCGCGGAACGGGGCGATACCGGTGCCGGGGCCGATCATAATCACGGGCGTGCGCGGATCTTCGGGCATATGGAAAGCGTCTTTGGTTGCTTTCACGTTCACAAAGATCTGTGCGCCTTCGGGCTGTGCGGCCAAGTGGTTAGAGCATACGCCCTTGAACTGACCATTGCCTGAAATTGCAGGCTCATCGACCACGCCCACGGTGATCGAACAGGCCCCGTCTGAGGCCATCGGTGCCGAAGAGATCGAGTAATACCGCTGGTTCAGCATCGGCATGCATTCCAGAAACGCGCCAAAGGGCAGGGTGCAGGCTTGGAATTGTTCGAGCAGGTCCAGGACGCTGACGCGCTTTTGCAGAACCTGCGTTTTATAGTCGTCGCCGGCGAGCGCCTCGAGCTGTGGGCCGGAATGGGGGCATTCAGTGTACCGCGACAGCGTTTGCACGTCTTTGCGGCTTGCCACATCCTGCAGTTCGACAAGGTTTGTCAGAACGTGTCGCACAGAAACCGGCGTGCCAACTGGCAATTGGCTGTGCTCTTGGCTGGTCGAGGCCAGTTTGATCTGCGTCTCGGGCGCAAAGCCAAAGCGCCGCTCTACCCGTTCGACCAGATCAAGGGCGTTGCGGGGAACCACCGCCAAATGATCCCCGGTCTGGTATTGCACACCTTCGGGCAGCTGTACTTCGATATGGCGCGTCGACCGGGCCGGGCCATCCGGCGGCGGCGTTTGCAATTCGCGGTTCACCAAAACGGTTGCCGCTTTGGCCCCGCTCTCTTCGATCAACGGTGTAATGTTCTGGTCGGGCAGAACCTCTACGTCATAAAGTGGCGGCGCCATTGCGACCGCACCAAGATCAATGTCGAGGCCCAATGCCTCGACCACATCCGGCCAGAGCGATGTTGTCCAGGCTGTGAATTGCTCGTCGATGTCGTCCTTTGCGTCGCCTTCGCCGCGCCCGCTGATCCGGGTTGCGCCAAGGCGTTCCATCGCCTCATCCAATTGGCGCGGTGTCGCCTGGAAGGTCGAGGCCCAGTCGCTGTGCCCGCATCCAAAGACAGCGTATTGCACCCCGTTCAAGGCGCCATCCTCTGCTGTTCCCAGCCAATCCATAAAGGCCGCCGCGTTGTCGGGCGGAGACCCGTTGTAAGAGGAACAGGCAATCAGAACAGCGCCGGATTTTGGCAATTTGCCGGCGTAGTCGTCCAAAGGGGCCAGCGTGACGTCAAAGCCATTTTGTTCGGCCTCGCGCGCCGCCTCGCGTGCGAAATCCTCGGTGCTGCCCAGGTTCGAGCCATAAAGCACCAACGCAGGCGTGCCGTGGCTTGGCTTTTGCGCTGCGGCCGACAGGCCCTCGGCGGCATCGCTGTCTTCGGAAAACCCTGCTGACACCATGCGCGATCGAACGACATCGTCCCGCAACCGCACGCGCATCTTCAGATTGTCAGGCTTGATCGACAGCGACTCTTTGATCTTCAGCTCATAGTTCGTGTGATCGATCAGTTCAAAACGTTGCAGGATCATGCCGATGATCAACGTCGCCTCTTGGATGGCGAATTGACGCCCGATGCAGGCGCGCTGCCCGTTGCCAAAAGGCTTATACGCGCTGTCTGGCCGCTTGGCCAAAGCCTCTTTGGAAAAGTTCTCGGGATCAAAGGCTTCGGCATTCTCGCCCCATGCGGTCACATCGCGGTGCAACATCGGCACCAGCACGGTGACAAATGTTCCGGCCTTGATCTTGTACTTTCCGCCAATGATCTCGTCATTGTAGGGGCTAAGCGAAAAGGCCGGCGCTGTGGGCCAGAGGCGCAAGGCCTCAAACAGAACCTGTTGCACATAGGTCAACTGGTTCACTTGTTTCAGCGTCGGCGACACCGCGATGTCGCGCCCAAGGACACGGTCGACCTCGGCCACGGCCCTTTCCAGCACGTCCGGATGGTTCATCAGGTAATACAGCGTGAACGCCATCAGGCCCGAGGTCGTCTCGTGACCCGCGATCAGAAAGGTGTTGATCTGGAACCGGATGTTTTCATCCTGCAGCGCCTCACCGGTTTTCTTGTCGACCCCTTCGAGCATAAAATTCAACAGGTCGTTGACCGCTTTGCCGCCACCGCCCTGCCGCCGCTCGGCGATGATGTCGTCGACCAGCGTGTTCATGAACTCCACATCCGTCTGCATCCGGTCCAGACGACGTTTCAGCATCTGACTTTCAAACGGCAGGCCACGCTGCATCATGCATGTCTCAAGCGTGTGCGACAGCGCGTCGATGAACGGATGGAACCCTTCGCGGTAAAAAGAGTTAAAGCGGTAGTTAAATCCACAAATGCCAATCGTATCGAGCGCCACCCCCGTCATGTCGTGCACAACGTCGATTTCGTCGTCACTGTTCAGACGTTCCCACTTCAGCATCAGCTGATCAGCCACATCCAACATCATCGGCATGTAATTGTTCATGGCCTGCCGCCCAAAGGTCGGCAGCAAAATGCGATGCGCTTTGCCCCATTCTGGATCATGCGTATCGCCGGTGAACAGCGCGTTGCCCCCAATCGCCCGGACCCGACGCAGCGCCCCGCGCACGGCCTTGTCAAAGCGGCTCTCGTCGCACAATTCGGCCACCAGTTCGTGCCCCGACACCATCACCATCGGCGTGCCCATCATATCCATGCGATAGATCGGCCCCAGCTCTCGACTAAGCTGCATCAACCCCTGCAACGGCGCGTCTTTGTCCACCGACAAGACGTTGCCAATCAGTGGCATCTTATCTGGCATTGGAATGCGTTCGAGTTTCACGTCAGTGCTCATGATGGCCTCCCTGGGTGAATGGCGTCCTCGTTCCCCTCTGTCAGTCGATGAAATGCGGCGGCGAATGTCAAATGGTTCCAAGCGTCAAGCGCGTGTCGCCCTTATGAAAGGATCGGTCTGTTTCGGGGGCGCAAAGCGCGGCATCTCCTGCGAGGGTCATGCCCAAAAGGTCAGGGGGAGGGGCACCAATGCCAACACGCGGACATTGCTTGTGCAAAGCGACAAGCTGGGAGTTTGACGGCGATCCGACGTGGGCCTGCTATTGTCACTGCGACGATTGCCGCCGAAATTGCGCAGCCCCTGTCGTCGGCTGGCTGGGCGTGCCGCTGAAATCCTTCCGCTGGACTGGTGCTGCCCCGCAATCCTTTGCCAGCTCCCAAGGGGTAAAGCGGCATTTCTGCGCAACCTGCGGATCGCCGATGGGTTTTGTGGCCGATCACTACCCCGGCGGCATGCACCT
>CAZYQC010000047.1:0-26136 GCA_964649815.1 uncultured Rhodobacterales bacterium
CGATAGCATAGATGTCATGATGAGGCGGCGGCGAGATACGAGTAACGCCCTTGGTAGAATGCCGCAAACGCGCGCTCAGGTCCGTGACCTTCATACCTGGCAACTGCCCGCCTTCGCCCGGCTTGGCCCCTGGCGCGACCTTGATTTCCAACTCTTCGCATTGGTTGAGGTATTCCGCCGTCACACCAAAACGACCCGAGGCCACCTGCTTGATCTTCGCAGATGGGTTGTCGCCATTTGGCTCTGGGTGGAAATGCGCGGGATCCTCGCCCCCTTCGCCCGAGTCCGACTTGGCGCCGATCCGGTTCATCGCGACGTTCAAGGTCTTGTGCGCCTCTGGCGACAACGCGCCCAGCGACATGCCCGGCGTCACGAAACGCTTGCGGCTCGAGCTGATGCTCTCGACCTCTTCGATGGGCACCGGCGCACCCAACGGCTTGATGTCCAACAGGTCTCTGAGATGGATGGGCGGCACGGACCGCATCTTGGCGCTGAACTGCTTCCACATTTCATACGAGGCACGGTTGCACGCCATTTGCATCATATGCATCGACGTCGCTTCCCAGGCATGCGTTTCGCCTGAATTCCGCGCCTTGTAGAACCCGCCAATCGGCAGCACGTCGCTGCCTTGCCAACCAAGCGCATGCACGTCTTCGGCTTTGGCCTGGATGCCGGTGATGCCTATCCCGGAAATGCGGCTTGTCATGCCGGGGAAGAATTCAGCGCACATGGCACGGCTGAGGCCAACCGCCTCAAAGTTCAAACCACCGCGATAGGACGACACGACCGAGATCCCCATCTTGGCCATGATCTTCAAAAGCCCTTGGTCGATGGCATTGCGGTAGCGTGCGACCGCTTCGGTCAATGTGCCGTCGATCAGTCCACGCTCAATCCGGTCGGCAATCGAATCTTCGGCCAGATAGGCGTTCACGACTGTCGCTCCGCAACCGATCAGGACGGCAAAATAATGCGGGTCGATGCATTCCGCCGACCGCACGTTAAGCGAACAGAACGTCCGCAAACCTTGGCGCGTCAGATGCGAATGTACGGCAGAGGTCGCCAGGATCATGGGCATCGCCACTTTTTCGGCGTTGCTCATTTGATCTGTCAGAACAAGATGTCCCGCGCCAGACCGCACGGCATCTTCCGCTTCGGCCCGGATGCGCGCCAGATTTGCCCGCAGCGCGCCGTCGCCGGGCGCAAAGGTACAGTCGATTGTGGCAACATCGCTGCCCAAATGCGCGACCATTTCGTCAAACTGGCTGTTGCCCAAAAAGGGGCTGTCCAGCGTGATGATCTCGGTCTGCGCGCTCGACTCATCCAGCACGTTCTTGAGGTTTCCGAACCGTGTCTTCAGGCTCATCACGCGGTATTCGCGCAAGCTGTCGATGGGTGGGTTCGTAACCTGGCTAAAGTTCTGGCGGAAGAAATGGCTGAGCGGGCGGTACTTCTTTGACAGAACCGCAGAGGGCGTGTCATCGCCCATCGAGGCCAGCGATTCCTTGCCGTCCTCCGCCATCGGAGCGAGGATTTGCTCAAGCTCTTCAACCGAATAGCCCGCCGCGATCTGGCGCTTGCGCAGATCGTCGCCTGAAAACAGCGCCTTTTCCGTGACACCGCTCAGGGCCGGTTCCAGGTCGGTGATCCGCTCAACCCATTCGCCAAACGGCTGCGAGCCAGCCAGTTGATCCTTGATTTCGGTGTCGTGATAGAGGCGCCCACCTTTCATATCGACGGCCAGCAATTGACCGGGGCCCAACGCGCCTTTTTCGACGATGTTGCTTTCGTCCAGGGGGACCATGCCCGTCTCGGACCCGGCAATGACCATGCCGTCTTGGGTCAAGACATACCGCATCGGGCGCAGGCCGTTGCGGTCCAACCCGGCGCAAACCCATTGGCCGTCCGTCATCGCCAAAGCGGCCGGACCGTCCCAAGGTTCCATCACCGAGTTGCAATAGGAATACATGTCACGCCACGCCTGCGGCAGCTCGACGGCCTGTTTGGACCAGCTTTCTGGAACAAGCAGCGTTTTCGCCATCGGCGCCGTCCGGCCTGACCGCACGAGCATCTCAAAAACCGCGTCCAACGCGGCCGAGTCAGATGAGCCATTCGCGACGATTGGCTTGATATCTTCGGCCATTTCACCAAACGCGCCAGAGGCCATGCGGATTTCATGGCTCTTCATCCAGTTCAAATTGCCCTTCAGCGTGTTGATTTCGCCGTTATGCGCCAACATGCGGAACGGTTGGGCCAACCACCATTGTGGGAAGGTGTTTGTCGAATACCGCTGGTGATAAATGGCAAAGGCGGATTCAAAACGCGGGTCCAACAGGTCTGGATAAAATTCAGCAACCTGCTCGGCCAACATCATGCCCTTGTAGATGATCGACCGACACGACAAGGACGCAATATAGAGCGACGGCACCTGCGCCGCAGCCGCCGCCTTTTCGATCCGGCGACGGATCACATACAGCTCGCGTTCAAAGGTTTCTTCGTCAACGTCCTTGGTGTTGGAAATCAGGATCTGCTCGATTTCCGGGCGTGTTGCGTTGGCCTTTTCGCCCAACACCTCCACGTTCACCGGGACATGCCGCCAACCGTAAATCCGATACCCCATCCGCAGGACTTCGGATTCAACGATTGTCCGACAGGTCTCTTGTGCGCCGAAATCCGTGCGCGGCAGGAACACCTGACCAACCGCGATCATCTCTTCGCGGTTCGGGATATGCCCTGTGCGCTCGATCTGATCATAGAAAAAGGCAACCGGGATTTGCACGTGAATGCCCGCGCCGTCGCCGGTCTTGCCATCTGCATCAACCGCACCCCGGTGCCACACCGCCTTAAGCGCGTTGATACCGTTTTCCACGACTGCCCGGCTTGGTTTGCCATCCACATTAACAACCAGCCCGACCCCGCAAGAGGAATGCTCTTCCGTTTCGGAATACAGACCGTTTTCGGCAAGCCACGTGCGCTTGGCCTCTTCGCTGCGCACCCAGTTCTCATCATACTTGGTCATGTCGGTTCTCCTCAATCGGGCTGAAACAGCGCGATGGTTTCTTCGGTCGTCATTTTGCGATGCGTGCCAGCCAGCGCATATCCGGGGGGGCACATATCGGCAAAAAATTCGAGTTTCAGTTCTACACCCGCGAGGTCTTGGAAAAGACCCGCTGCCGGGTGCCGGTTGCCTGTTTCGATCTCGCCATAAAAAAGCGTCGAGCCACAGGTTTTGCAAAAGCCACGTTCCGCCCAGTCCGAGGACCGATAGGTGCCCACAGGTCCCTCCAATTCAAGCGAGCCGTCGACAATGGCCAGCGAAATGAACATTCCGCTGGTGTGCTGACGGCACATGTCGCAATGACATGCGCGCATGATGGGATCCTGAACCAGCGCTTTGGCCGTAACGGCTCCGCACAGGCATCGGCCCGATTTCTGGTGTGGCGCTTGCGTCATAGCTGACCCGCTTACTCTGCCGCGATCGCGGAAGAGACGTTGAGATCGGCCAGGATGGCTTCGGCACAGTCGCGCCCGTCACGGATGGCCCAAACCACCAAGGACGCGCCCCGCACAATGTCGCCCACCGCGTAAACGCCAGGCAGCTCGGTCCGGCCTGTGGTAAAGGCCGCCTTGATCGTGCCCCAGCGGGTGACCTCCAGGCCCGGTTGATCCCAAAGCTTGGGCAGGTCTTCGGGTTCAAAGCCAAGGGCCTTGATCACAAGATCCGCATCTTCAACGTAATCTGCCCCTTCGATGACTTCGGGCGTTTGCCGCCCTGTGACATCAGGCGCGCCCAAGCGCATTTTCTGCACCATCACGCCCGTCACACGCCCCGCTGGCGCTGCGGGATTATCCGCGTCTGTCACGCGCAAATCTGTGGCAAAGCCTTTGGGCGCACTCAGCCATTCAAATACCACGCCTTCTTCTTCGGCGTTTTGCACTTCTCTTTGGCTGCCGGGCATGTTCGCACGGTCACGACGATACAGACACTTAACGCTCGTTGCACCTTGGCGGATCGATGTACGTACACAATCCATCGCCGTGTCGCCGCCACCGATGACGACCACGCGCTTGCCTTCTGCATTCAAAGCCCCGCTGTCGAATGCCTCGACGCTGTCGCCAAAGCTCTTTCTGTTCGATGCAGTCAGGAAATCGATTGCGCGCACGACACCATCAGCCTGAGAGCCGTGAAGCTCCAAGTCGCGCGACTTGTATACGCCTGTGGCGATGATCACGGCATCATGCGCGGCGCGAATGTCATCAAACGAGATGTCTTCGCCAACGCTGCAGTTCAAACGAAACGTCACGCCGCCCGCTTCGAGCTGGGCGTTCCGGCGCATCACAACGTCCTTTTCCAGTTTGAAACCGGGAATGCCATAGGTCAAAAGCCCGCCCGCACGGTCGTACCGGTCATACACCGTCACCTGCAACCCGGCGCGGCGCAATACGTCTGCCGCTGCCAATCCGCCGGGGCCGGCACCGATGATGCCCACACTCTCGCTGCGCTCCTTGGCCGGCGCGATAGGCATGACCCAGCCTTCTTCCCAGGCGGTGTCGGTGATGTATTTCTCGACCGAGCCAATCGTGACCGTTCCGTGGCCCGATTGCTCGATCACGCAATTGCCTTCACACAGGCGATCCTGTGGGCAAATGCGGCCGCAGATTTCGGGAAAGGTGTTGGTGGCCTGACTGACTTCATAGGCTTCTCTCAGCCGCCCTTCTGCCGTCAACCGCAGCCAATCGGGAATGTTGTTGTGCAACGGGCAATGCGATTGGCAATACGGCACACCACACTGGCTGCAGCGCGCCGCCTGTTCTTTGGCCTTTGCGTCCGCATATTCTGCGTAGATTTCGTTAAAGTCCTGCCGCCGCGCGTCTGCGTCGCGTTTCTCGGGCATGTCTCTGGGGGTCGAGACGAATTTCAACATCGGTTGCCGGGCCATAATGAACTCCGCAAAGCAAGGGTAAGGTCTGGCGCGTTTACACAAGCCCGGCGGGGAATAAAAGTCATACATGTTGACCTAAATAGCGAAAATCAGCACGCGCAACGGTAGTGTGGCCTGAATCTGGCGGAAATTTAGGTCCGAATCGGATATTTATTTGCCGTTTGCCACACGAATCAAAGGCTTGTAGGAAGTCACCCACAACCTTTGTTTGGGCCAACATGCCGCTTTTTCACCTGCTTCTTGTTGCGATCATCCAAGGCCTGACGGAGTTTCTGCCGATCAGCTCATCCGGCCATTTGATCCTGCTGCCGCAGGTTACAGGCGGGCCGGATCAAGGGCTGGCCATCGACGTCGCCGTTCATGTAGGCACGTTGTTTGCGGTCGTCATGTTCTTTTGGTCGCACGTCAAGCAAGCGGTGGCAGGCGGGATAAACCTCTTGCGGGGTCGCCTTGACGCGGATGGGGCGCATCTGGCGCTATGCCTTATCATTGCGACCATACCCGCCGTTCTTGCCGGGATTGTCATCAAAGTGACCGGGCTCGACGCCGCCATGCGCTCGGTCGCTGTTATCGGCTGGACGATGCTGGTGTTCGGTCTGGTGCTCTATTGGGCGGATCAGCGCGGCGGAACCCAGCGCGCGATGCAAGACTGGACCATCACGCATGCTCTTTGGATGGGATGCGCCCAATGCATCGCGCTGATCCCCGGTACATCCCGGGCGGGCATCACGATCACAGCAGGCCGTCTGTTGGGCTATGGCCGCGAAGGTGCTGCAACCCTCTCGATGCTGATGTCCATTCCGGTCATTCTGGCCTCGGGCCTTGTCCTAAGCGTCGACGTCGTTCAAGACGCCAATTGGGCATTGGCCAGAGACGCCGGCATTGCGGCGGTCTTTGCCTTTCTCGCCGCGATCGCGGCACTTGCCTTGATGTTCAGACTATTGCGCGCCGTCAGCTTCACGCCATACGTCATCTACCGCGTGGTGCTTGGCGTCATCCTGTTGGTTTGGGCCTACGCTTAGGTCCGCAGGTTTTTGGCGCTTTCCTTGATCGCGTCGTACTGACCCGACGGGCGGAACCGCCAGAGGTACTCGGGCAACACCGCCTCTAGCGAGACAGGCGTGATGCCAAACGCTTCAAACCCATTTGCGCCGTCACCCACGATATTGTCGTTGCGCAGATTGCGCACCTGATCCCGCGTGATCTGCGCAGGCACAATCCCCAGCGTCAGCGCCGAGACAACCTCGGACACACCGCCCAGAATGCCGCCCGCCCAAAAGGGGATGCTCAGAATAAGACGGCGGCGCCGAATGGTGTCCAACATCTGCTGCATCAAGGATTTGAAGGTGCTGATGTCAGGTCCGCCCAGTTCGTAGACACCCGGCTGGACCTGCCCCATCAAGGCCATTTCCGCCGCTTTAGCGATGTCGTCTACATAGACCGGCTGAAACTGCGTCTCTGCACCAACCACAGGGATCGCAGGCGCGATCTGCGCCATGCTGGCGAACCGGTTAAAGAACGAGTCCTCGGGGCCGAAAATGATCGATGGTCGCAGAATGGTTGCGCCGGGCATGTGTTCCAAAACCGCAGCTTCGCCTTCTGCTTTGGTCCGGGAATAGTCGCTCTGGCTGTTCGGATCCGCACCAATGGCCGAGATATGGACCATCTGGCGCACACCTTCCGCCGCCGCCGCACGCGCGATGCGTGCCGCGCCCTCGGCCTGTACGGCGTCAAAGGTGTTCTTACCCTCGTTGGCCAATATGCCCACACAATTCACCACCGCGTCGGCGCCCGCCATGACCTGCGCCACAGACGCATCATCGCGAATGTTGCACAAGACCGGCTCCACCTGGCCCACAACGCCGTAGGTTTTTACGAAAAGCGCTTCGTTCGGGCGGCGAACCGCAACGCGCACACGCCAGCCTGCTTTGGCCATGCGCCGCGCAATATATCGTCCAACAAAGCCGGAACCGCCGTAGATTGTGACCAGTTGCGACATTTTCAGCCTCTGTCGAAAGTCTCTGTTAGCGATGGTGTACAGAGGCCTTCATGAGCCGACAAGACCACATTTCGACGCGTCCACGACTTGCATGTCTTCTGAAACCAAAAACCGGGCGAGAATCCGTTTGACACCTCCCCCCACCCATCGTAAATCCCCGCCTCACCAACCCGTGCCCAGATGGCGGAATTGGTAGACGCGCTAGCTTCAGGTGCTAGTGTCCGTATGGACGTGGAGGTTCGAGTCCTCTTCTGGGCACCACTCTTTCCCTGAAATATTTTTTTATCAAAAGCTTGTGTGGAAGGGTAGCTAGATGGTCCACCCGACAGTCCAACGATTTGTGTTCGGTGTCCCGACTTGACCTTGTCATTCCATGTTACTCGGAACGTTCCTTCAAACGAACCGGGTTCGTTTTAACGGGACTGTTGCACAAATTTTTCGTACCTGGCTTGCGCTGGGTCGGTGCATTAGGCGTTGCGTATGACGAGAACACTTCGCCGATATGGACTGAAGCGGCTTGCGATCCACCAGGGGCTTGTCGAAGGCTTAAACGGACTGCAAACCCATCAACCGTTTCCGCTTCACTTTGGGGTCGATTACCGCTCGTCCTGACGATTGCCTTGGTCTTTATGTTCGCCACCCAAATCCCCTACGTCAAAAATGGCTGGCGCGGGCGCCGGTCCTGACAGGACGCCGCCGCCTGAATGCGCCCTTTCGGACCAAGCTGGCCACCTGTGGGACCAATGCCATTGTCTCGAAAAAACCGAAATTCAAACTGGATTGCGCCGGTTTTAGGGATTACGCCAATTCTACAGGCAAGTCATGGCGCAGAATACGAGCAATAATCCAGCCACGGACGGCGATGATACCATCTCTGGCACCGGCCAGAATGATGGCCTTTCTGGTGCCTACGGGAATGATAGCATCACCGGCAACAACGGTGATGACGTCCTAAGCGGTGATCAGGGCATTACAGGCTCGTGGCATTTCGAGACCTTTGATCGCAACTTCAGCTCCTCCAGCGGGCAGGCCTTCGATATCGAAAGTGGGACGCGGACGGGCGCAGGATATGTGTCCGACTTTGACGAAAGCGCGCTGACCAACTCGATCAGAGGGACCAGCGGCAACCCCCAGGATTTTGGTGTCGTCTACACCAGCAGCATCAACGTCACGTCGGGCGGCACCTATACGTTTTCGACGACTTCGGATGACGGCTCGACGCTGCAGATCTTCGACGACAACGGCGATCCTCTGACGTTTGACAACCAAACGGGCGGCCAGCTGCCCTATATGAACAACGACTTCCATCAGGCCAGCACAACGCGATCTGGCACGGTCGAACTGGATCCCAACACGACCTATACGATCCAGATCCGGTATTGGGAAAACGGCGGTCAAGACAATCTGTCGGCCACGGTGCAAGGCCCCGATACTGGCGGTGTGTCCGAAGACCTGTTGACCACCGGCATGCTGGGCGATCCACCACCGCCCAGTTACTCTGTCACTGGCGTACCGCTGGGCGCCGAGGGTGACGACACAATCGCAGGCGGCGGCGGAAACGACTCGATCACCGGCGATGGTGGGAATGACGTTCTCTACGGCGACGATGCTGGTGGCACAGTCACCGCCGATGCCTGGAGCTTTGAGTATTATGATCTGACGCCCGGATCTTATGGCAACCTCGACGACGCAGGGTTCTCGCTCAACGGTGGGCGTGACAACGCCTTCGCCCCGACCCAGACGGGGCAGACCAGCTCGATCACGCCGGGTGATTACGACACAGGCGACGACTTTGCGCTCAAGTTTTCGTCCGAGATGACGGTGACAACTGGTGGCCTCTACACATTCACCACCAGCTCGGATGATGGGTCGAAACTCTTTGTCAATGGCGTCGAGACTGTCACCAACGACGGGCTGCACGGCACGCAAACCCGCACCGGTGACATCACGTTAGGCCCCGGCACCCACACGATCGAGATCGTGTATTTCGAAAACAACGGCGCCGCCACATTGTCTGGCACCATCTCTGGCCCGGACACGGGCAATTCTGCCCAAGACCTTGCCTCTTATTCCGAGCTGAACGCGCTTCCTTCGGTGGCGGGCAACGATACGCTTTTGGGCGGTGACGGCGATGATCAGCTCTTTGGCGAAGAAGGTGACGACAGCCTGTCCGGCGATGCGGGCGATGACACGCTGACCGGTGGGGCCGGTGACGATGTCCTCGCCGGTGGCTCTGGGAACGACGATTTCATCTACACCGCTGGTGACGGCGCTGACACGATCACCGACTTTAACGTCGGCAACACCGGCGCATTGGACGACGGCGATCCAAGCAACAACGATTTTGTCGATCTCAGCGGGTTCTACAACGACACGACGCTCGCCGATGTAAACGCCGCAGGCGGCACCTTTGGCAACAGCCTCAACATGATGCGGGCCGACGCTGCGGATGGCACCCTGGACGGTGTGATCGGCGGTGTCGATTACAGCGCTGAAATCGGCGACATTGACCTGACGCTGCAAGACGGCAGCGGCGCCTCTGTCACGGGCGCGGGGCTGACGACCGACAACACAAATGTCACCTGTTTCTGCGCAGGGACCATGATCGAAACGGCCGACGGTCTCAGACACATCGAAACCCTGCGCCCAGGGGACTTGATCCAAACCGCCGACGATGGGCTGCAACCGCTTGTTCTGAACCTGGCCAGCCACGTGACAGCCGACAGTCTGGCAAACGCACAAGGCCTGCGCCCGGTCATCATTCCCAAAGGGGCTTTGGGCGGCGGCGCGCCTGACCGCGATCTGATGGTGTCGCGGCAACATCGGATGCTTGTGCGCTCGAAAATAGCCGAGCGTATGTTTGGCGAGACCGAAGTGCTGGTTCCTGCGATCCGTCTTGTTGGCTTAAACGGCATAGCGCTCGACCAAAGCATGCGGCCCGTGACCTATCACCATTTGGTCTTTCAAAAGCATCAGATCGTGTTTGCCGAAAACGCCCCGAGTGAGAGCTTTTATCCAGGCGATATCGCAATGCGCGCCTTGCCCGAGGCGTTGCGACAGGAATTCGCTGCTCTCTTTCCCGAGGTGGTCGCGCAAAATGTGGACTGGTCCTTTGCCCGACACGTCCCCGAAACGCGCCGCCAGAAACGCTTGATGAAGCGCATTCGGGACAACAGAAAACCCCTGTGGTCCGACCCGTTGGCGCAAGACGCCGGCTAAGTTTGTGGCCCGTGCGGCGCCGTTTTTCTGACTGTGATCCACCGGAATTTTGCCAGATGGGGCATGCGTGACTGCGGAATTCTGTCCGCTAGACCCGAAAAACCGGATTTCCAGCCAAATTTACGCAAGCGCATAGAAAGAAACGGAAATTTTCAACATCCCACAGAAATTCCCCAAGGAAACCAACAGGTTATCCCCAGGAAAATCGTGAAAGTTGTCATTTTTCTGTTGCACGACTCACCCATTCGCTCGCACCCTACGTACATCGCAAGGGACTTTCGGGAACCGAGCGGGACGCAGAAACCCACCGGGTTGGACGCGGGGCAGATCGGGAAACTGGTTTGGCGCGGGGACGATTTAGGAAAGGGGGCGGGGTTGAAAACGGGTTCTTCGAAGCCGTTTTGACCAAGCAGCCTTGAATGGGTGAAAGCGGGTCACGGGATGGTTCTTCAGGCCGTTTCGTGGATGTCGGGGAGGGTCTTCGGACTTTCGTCGGCGGCGCGGTGCCTTAGGGTGGCCGGGCAAAATGGAAAGGTCGGGCCCTTGGGTTTGATCGATCCGTAAGGCGTCAGGAGGGTCGCAAGATCCATGCACGGACCGCGTCTGAGCACCTGACGCCTTATTCTATTCCAGCCTTGAAAATGAGAAACGGGGCCCGGGCGTCTTCAGCCCCCAAGCCCCGTCGTCAGGAATTTGCAACCGCGTCTCTTTGCACCTGTGCGTTTCATGTAGCGCGCAGGATTCGACAAAGCAACAATATATCGCGGTTGCATGTGCAGCGTTGTCTATTTGCACCTGCAAAATGCCCGCGCATTCATCACGCGCGGGCGCGGCGCGGCTTAGTAACCAAAGCTCGCGTTTTCCATCCATTTTTCTTTGCCGATCCCGGCTTTCATATGCAGGCAGGCGGTGCCTTTGTGCTGAAAATAGATGGCTTCGAATTCGTACCAGCCTGCGGATGGCACATTGACCTGCACAGGATCGCTTTTGCGGCAGCCGCCTTTGCCGCCGATGTATCCAACCTCTTCGCCAGAGATTTCCACGATCAACCCGTCGTTTGCCATGAAATGCATCGAATACGTTCCGGCCTCTTCAAACCGGACATAGCCTGCGATGTCTGCAACAACCTTGTGGGCCTTGCCCGCCGTCAGCGTTTCGTCACCTTCCTTGGTGTCGCGATAGTCGAATCCGGCCAGCGGCGTGCCTTTCTTGGCGGATTTCAACACCCGAACGGCCTCATCAACCGAGCCAAAGCTATGGCCGGTTGCGTATTTCACCGCGAGCCCCTCGCTCAGCCCTTTTGGCTGTGGATCCGCCGGAGTGAGTTGAATTGTTCCAGCTGTCGCGGCGCCAGCCACCATCACTGCCGCCAAAGCGGATAAAGTCCGTAACATCAGATACCCCCTGGATGTGTTTTGCTCGGACGATAGTGCGCGTCCCGCCTTTCCAGCAACAGCCGAGTGTCAGGATCCGTCGAATGGTTACTTTCGCGCCACGCCCGAGACTTAGGCGGGGGCTTGGTAAAAGAGGTACCGCTCGTTTTTGACGCTGTCTGGTCCGGCGATCCTTGGGATGCCGACAATCGGTTGCTGTGACACCAAAATGCCGCCGGGCATCATCACGTCAACCAGCAGAGGCGAGAGCCGCTCGGCCTCGACCTCGTCTTGGTCCCGAATGCCGATCCCCAGTTCGTAATGCGCCAAGGCCACTTTGATGCCGCGCTCTGCCATCACGCGCAACATATCGTCGGCTTCACCTTCAAAGTAATCTTCGGCCGGAGGCGTGCACGTGGGATGGCAGTTCAACTGCCGATCGATCACCAGAATACGTCGACCGTCGCCATATTCGCGCATGTGGTCATAGGTGCGTCCGTTGCCAAGACCAAGCTCCAGCATGGGTCCATCCAGATGCGCCGTTTCAGCGATGGCCCAGTTTAGCCCATCGATTTGTGCCGTCAAACGGCGGCGCATGGATTCCAATCGGCTCATGCTGCGGTCTCCCATCCCCAAAGCTGCGCGCCCGCGTCCAAAAGCTCTGACAGGAACCTCTTGGAAAAGGCCCAGGTGTCATCGTCTTGCACCAGGTGATGCGTCAGCAAACCCAGAGGCTCATCTGGCATATGCGTCAGGTGCTGTACAGCCGCTTCGATAAGCGTGCCTGGATCGGCCAATCCGCGATGCCCCCGCCAATAGATCGGATCGACGATGGTGTTGACGACCTTCAACGGCCCATCTGCTGTGTCGCTGCCAAAAAGGGACAGCCCCCGATAGCCAGCCGCATGCAACGGGGCCGAAAAGGTTGGCTCGAACCGGTTCCAAGGTGGAACAAACACCGGGTCGCATTGCGCGCCAAAGGCCGCTTGCAAGCGCGCCAACCCGGTGGCTGCCTGCTGTACGGCGTTTTGGTTGTGCGCGCGGAACTCGGCCTTTTTTTCGTGGGGCGGGGCGTGGTTTTCGTGCCGCCAACCGTGCACCAGAACACGCGCGGTGCCACCCGCCAGGGCAGGCTGCAAAGACGGCTCCAACAAAGCCGGGATGACCGCGATATGTACCGGAGCCTGCGTCGCCTCCGAGAGCGCCAACAACCGGATCAGCTCGGGCGTCTCGCCAACGGCATCATCATCGCGCCACCAAATCAAAGGCGGTTTGGCCGCGTTCCGAACGGCGGCGCGCAGCGATGACCAATCGCCCATCACGCAGGCCTGCCTTGTGCGCGTGCGAAGGCCTCGACACTGCGAACGCTTTCAACCGCGCCTGCCATCCCGTCGGAAACGATCGGGCGTTTGGGGCCGTTCAGAACACGTTCGATCGCCCTCATCAGGTGGTCCGCTGTCAGGTCCGCAGATTTCAGCACGTCGAACCCCGGCAGTCGCCCCAGCGCCTCGGCGCGCAGCGATTGTTCAACCTCTGATCCGTCATCAAAGGGCACAATGACGCTTGGCACCCCGGTTTGTAACAGGTCGAGCGCAGTGTTGTAGCCGCACATGGACACAGAGGCAGCGGCATGCAGCAGCATGTTGCGGAAATCCGGGCGGGGGGCTTCGATGGTGACGGTCGCGGGCGCGCTTTGTGCAAACCGCGCGCGGCGGGCGTCTGGTCCGCCGACCAACAAGCGAAAGCGCCGCGGCGACGTCTGGGCCAGGTCCAGAACGCATTCGTAAATCCGATCCCCCACGTCACCGCCACCCGCGCTAACCAAGATCTCGCCGTCTCCCAAGGCGGCGGGATGGGGTTGCGGTGCAGCGGGGGCAACAAACCCGGTGTAGCTTAGCTTATCTTGCAGGGCAGGCGACACGGGCCATGACGTCCCAAGTGGCACAACGGCCTCGTCAGAATGGACCAGCACTCGGTCGTAATACGTTTCCAGCATCTCTTCCGCAAAGGTCACTTTGGACGGCTTTGACGGCGGCGCGAGGATATCCCGGATCGAGGCGCAAATTATTGGGCGCGGATCAAGGGCATGTGCGGCACGCAGCACGGCGTCAAACTCTGACCTGAGGGATCTGCGCCCAAACGGAAAAAGCTCGGTCAACAGAACATCGGGGGCAAAGTCCTGTACCTCGGCCACCATCTGATCCATGCGGCGCGACAGATAGCTTTCGGAGGCTTCGTTGCCATCCGCATCCAGCATGCGGGTAAAGTTCACCCCGTCCGAACGCAGAGGCGGCAGTTGGATCAGCGCGAAGCCATCGCAATTCAGATGCGGCACAGGCATGCCGCCCGACAGAACACGCGTCTCGTGCCCCGATGCTGCGAAGGCACGTGCCAAGGTCGCGGCGCGCACCAGATGGCCTGTTCCCAAAAGATGAGTGACAACAATCATCACGCGCATGGCTGTCTCCGCTCTAGCCGGATGGGCTCGGACAGCGGGCGCCATGCGTCCGCGGCGATGTCGATCACGAACAGACGATCCCGTTTAACCGCAAAGGGGGCAGGGCCAAGGAAATCCCAACCATGCGCAACCGCCAGGATCACGCGCATGATCCCGATGTGACAAACGGCCAGCGTGTCCTGCTGTAATCCGTTCACCCACGGCACCAGACGGTCACGCACCTCGGCAAGGGCTTCACCGTTGGGCGGGCGAAAATCCCAACCCCAATGCTCCATATCGCGATAGCCGCTCTTGGGGTCGGCGCGCAATGCGGCGCCGTGCTGCCCTTCCCAATCGCCCCAGTTCATCTCGATGAGATCGGGCACCGGGTCAGGCGCCTGTTGGGCAACCAACGTTGCGGTTTCGACGGCCCGTTGCAGCGGGCTGCTGACGACCTGATGGGCACCAAAGGCCGGCGGTACGCAAAGGGCGCTTAGATGCGCGCGCGCGTCTTCGTCCAAAGGAATATTGGTGCGCCCCTGCAGACGGCCCTGTCGGTTCCAGCTTGTATGCCCGTGTCGAAGAAGCGCCAACCTGATCATAAAAGCCCGACCATCACGTCTGTTAACCTCCGAGCAGCGGCGGGCAAAAGGTGTCTGTTTCCGATGGCTGCGCGCGCCGCATCGCCAGCGTTCCGGGCCGCGTCTGCATTGCTGAACAGATGCACCACCTTGTCCGCCAAACCCTGCGCGCCGTCTTCTACCGGAACCAACGCGCCGTGCACAACGTCTCTGACGCCGGGGCGATCCTGCGCGATGATCGGCAATCCCACTGCCTGCGCCTCAAGATAGACCATGCCGAAGGCTTCGTTCACGCCCGGCCAAATGAGCGCGCGCGCCGCAGACATGTGTCGCGCGACCTCTGGCTTGGGCAACGCCCCCACGAAAGTGACCTGGTTGCCGAATGGGGTGAACATGGCCTGAACCTGGGTCCGTGCCTCGCCATCCCCAATCACTGTGAGATGCCAATCCAGAGAGGTTGGCAGCCGCTCCAAGGCCTGCTTGATCAGGGTGTAAGAGGCCACTTTGTCGCCCGGTCGCATCATGCCCACGGCGATCAAGCTACCGTCGCGTGGCCCCAAGGCGGGCAATTCGGTCGTGTTCAGAAACGGCCGCAGATGTTCGAGCTTTTGCCCCAAGGGTGCATAGTTTTGCAGCGCGACGCCATCGTGATCGGTGAAATAGAAAATCGCCGCAGCCGCCTCGCTCGCTGCCTCTGCCAGCGCCGCAAAATTGGCCCAAGGGCCATTCAGTCTTTTTCGGGCACGGGTCGATTCCAGTTGGACATACGGAATGCCCAAGCTGCGCGCGGCTTGTGGTCCCAGCAAATCGGGCGCTTTGTAATAGTTGTGATACGTCACCCAAATGTCCGCGTCCTGGATATCCGCGCGCGCCAGCGCAGTTTCCCGGGCCTCTGCCGCCGCCGCGATGATGCGCTCTTGTTGGGCGGCGTCGCCTTGGCCCTCGCGGCTGCGAAAGTCCGAGGCCAGCGTCACCTCATGTCCCCCATAGCGAAGAGCGGCCCAAATCGCCCGCGCCATTTCGCGATCACCGGAGGGGTTGGGATGATCCGGCGGCTTGAGCGGAGCGTAGAACGCGACCTTCACGCGGCCCCACTGTCATCAAGCAATTGAGACAGGCGTTTCGCCAAAACGGCGATGCCGGGTTGCATGGTGAAATCTGCGGTCAGCCGCACAAAGGCCGCGTCGGCCATGCGGTGCCCCATATCAGGATCATCGGCAAAGGCTTGCAACGCTGTGGCCAGGCTTTCGGGGTCGTCCTGCGACAACCATCCATGCGTCCCGTGGGTGACGAACTCGGGAATGGCCGACACCGGGGTCGATAGAATGGGCATCTTTTGGCTGGCCGCTTCCATCAACACATTCGGCAAACCGTCACGATCGCCGTCTTCGGCGATGCGGCTGGGCAGAACAAAGAGATCATTGTCGCGCATGGCCTGAATGACCTCGGGCTGGTCACAGGCGCCGCGCCACGTGATCCGATCCGTGATGCCCAGCCCCTGCGCCTGAGACTGCAACACCGTGTTCAGCGCGCCGCCACCGATATGCGTCCAATGCCAATCAAGCGTCTTTGGCAGCAAAGCAAAGGCCGCCAGCAATCGATCAAATCCTTTCTTCTCTACCAACCGCCCCACCGACAAAAATCGGATGGGCGCGCCTGGGCTTCGGATCTCGCGGTCGGGCGGCGGTGGAAAGCGGCCAAGGTCCAAGCCGTGATACACAAGCGACACGTCCGTCCCACGCGCCATTTGCCCAAGGTGAGAGGCATTCAGCGCCGTGCATGTCGCGCCAAAATCCGCCCCATAAGAAGACAGAGCCAGCTTTTCCGACAGTTCCCAATCCGGGGACGTCCAGATGTCTTTGGCATGGGCCGAAAAGGACCAACGCTTGCCGCCAATGATCGCCGCATATCGCGCAACCGACGACGGTGTGTGCAGAAAATGGGCGTAATAGGCGACGACATCTGGCGCGGCCTCGCGCGCAAGCACACAGGCCTGGCCAAAACGGCGCAGGCGGTTGCGCGTTCGGTCCCGGTTCAGGTCTTTGGCAAAGACCGCCAAAGCAGCCCAAAAGCCCGGGCGCAGCAGGCTTCTGATCAGGCCCGCCAAAACGCGCCCGGGTTCATCCCGCAGGTATTCAGGAAGGTAGTAAACACGCGCCGTCAGCGCATCATGCAGCGGATGCGTTTTCGTGTCGGTCGGATGCCGCAAGGACCACAGATCAAAGTCCAGGCCCGCCTGTTCCAGGGCCACAAGTTCCTGGGCGATGAACGTCTCTGAGAGGCGCGGCCAGCCTTTGACCAGCACCGCCAAACCCCTGCGCCGCGGTGTCATTCTCCGACCGATCTCAGCGGTGGGTTCAGCAAAATTCTGGCGCGGTCGATGACGTGATCCAGCCCGTCCAACAGCCCGTCCGCACCAGTGGTCGAGGGTTTAGGCTGGTTTGGCAAATCGCGAATGGCCTTGATCATGCTCTCGGGCGTCAGCCCGTCCCGATATTCGTCCAGCATCCGCACGAGGCCCAATTCTTCGGCGCGGCTGGCGCGGATCCATTGTTCCAGCCTTGGTTTGGTGCGCGGCACTATGACGGCAGGTTTGTCAAACGAGAGGACCTCGCAAAAGGTGTTGTAGCCGCCCATGCAGACGACACCCTGCGCACCGGCAAAGAGGTCTTCGATCCGGCTTTCGAACCCAACGGCTGTGATGCGCCCATTCAGGCGTTCGACACGCGCTTCGAATTCGTCGCGCACGTCGCCTGACAAAAACGGCCCATAGACCATCATCGCCTTTGGCCCAAGGTTCGGGTCTTGCTCATATGCGGAAAGGACCAGATCAACCATCGCGCGGCCATCACCGCCGCCACCCGGCGTGATCAGAATATAAGGATCGTCACTGGGAACTTCGGACGTTTCCAGGTCATCGCGCCTAAGATACCCCGTCCAATGCATGCGCGCCCGCGTCGCTTGCGAAAAGGGCAGGCCGCGTGTGGGGTCATAGACGGATTTGGGTCCGTAGATCCAAATCTCGTCGTAAAAACGCTCGGTCGCCCAGATCGCGTTTTTGCGGTCCCATTCCGCCGCCAAGACGTCTGGTTCGTCCAAAACGTCCCGCAGGCCAAGCACGATTTTGCAACTGCCCGATCTGCGCAACGCCTCTAGCGTTTCCAACAACTCGCCGCGAAAGCCGCAGGGCTCTTTGTCCACGACCAGAATGTCGGGCTCGTAATGTTGTACGGCGGACCGAATAAGGCCGGCGCGCAGCTCGGTCGTTTGGTCGATGTCGCGCCATTCGGCCTGCGAGATATAGGACCCGTCTTCCAGTTTTTTGACGCCGGGCAGGCGCACGTGGTCGACGGTTTCGGGGAAGGTAAATCGGCCCGCCACCGGGCTGCCGGTGAGAATAATCGCCGACGACGCCACGCCTGATCCTGTCAACGCCGTGGCCAGCGTCCGTGATCGCCGCAGATGGCCCAGGCCGAATGTGTCGTGGCTGTAGAACACAACCTTGCCGCCGACGGGCAATTCGGTTGTCATCGCGTGGGCAGGTCTTGCTTGGCCCATAGTCTGTCTCACCCCAACGGGAGCACGGGCAAAACCGCCGGCCCCCTAAGATTCTTTGCGTTGGTATACCACGCGTGACGTATTTCCCAAGCGGTGCGCTTCACACTTTGTAGATCGCGGTGTGATTAACCTCGATTTGACGCAGGAGCAGGCAGGCGCGCGCCGGGAAAAACTTGAAATCAAGGGCCTAAGCCGTTGCTTACGTTGCCATCGCTGGGCCGCTCACTTAGCCTGAATGGAACGGTTCGGATGGATTGCATGACACCTCAACTGCCTATGCTTGTTTGGCGCATGATCTGCGCAACTCTGATCAGCCTTTTGGCCATGTCTCCGGTGCTGGCGCAATCGCCTGTCAATCTGTTGGGCGCGGCGCCTGCGCCGGCGGCCGAAGAAACGCCACCGGGCATCGAAGACATCCTGCGTCTTGCGCGCGAGGCAGGCACAAGCGTGATCATCGTCGATGCACAGGGCGGCGTCCTGGCCGATACAACCGCGACCAGCGGGACAGGCGAAGACGGCGCAAGCATGGACAACACCGGGGCGGTCTTGATGGCCGCGCAATCTGGTGCTGTCGAGTTTCGTCAGGCTTTGATCCAAAAGTTCGCCAATTTGCCCAACGCCTTTGCCGAGGTGGCCTATATTCTGCGCGCAACCAGTCCCGACGGGCGGATTATGACCTTTGTCGAGGTGGCGCTGATCGGGTTGTTCCTGCTGGCCATCGGGCGTCTCTTCCAGGTGCGCATCTATGGCCCGCGGCTGGTGCGCAACTTTGTTGTCGCCCGGATCCGAGAGAACCCCTCGGGCTATGCAGAAAAGATGCCGTTCCTGGTGTTCCGCTTTGTCATGGGGGTGGGCGGCACGATTTCGGCGCTTTTGGTCGCCTATCTCTTGGGGACGATTTTTGTGAGGCCCTTCATGGCCGAAACCCTCGACGATTCCGCTGTTCAGTTCACCATCACGCTGGTGAACGTCGGCTATTTCGCCATCATGGTCCTGTCGGATGTCTGGCGCATGATCTTGTCGCCGTTCCTCGTTCAATACCGCATTCCCTATCTGACCGACAGCGATGCCAAAGGGCTCTATCGCTCATTGCACGCCATCGCCATTGTCGCGATCTGCATTGGTCTTTTTGTGACCTGGATCGCCGAGCTGGGTTTGAACGAAGGCGTCGCGGGCTTTCTTGGATCGCTTTTGACCTTGCTCACCATCACCTTGATCATTGGGACGATTTCGCTGTTCCGGGGGGCGATCACCAACACGATCTATCAAGACCGGCACTTGGCCCAAGTGGGCTGGCCTGGCCGCATCCTGGCGGCGGTCTGGTTCCCGGTGGTCATTTTGTACTGCATCGCAGCCTGGTTCGTCATGACCTACAGCTTGGTCGTTCAAAGCGATCTTGAATTGCCTTTGCTGTCGGGGGCCTTCCTGATCCTGACGGTCGTGACGGTTGTTTATGGCTTGATCAATTACTTCATCGACCGCTGGTTTGCCCGCCGCCGGGTCATGGCCGAGCTTAACGAAAGCACCGCCGAAGACGGCGATATGCCCGCCGACGAGACGCTCGCCATAGCGCAGCCGCGCCCGCAAATGCGCAGCTTCGAAGATCTGGCGCGCCGGGTGGCCGGCATTTTGGCCTTTGTCGCCGGGCTCTATGCCTTTGCGTGGATTTGGAATCCAACGGGGGGCATGGTCTCTGACAGGCTCTCTGATCGTTTGATCGACCTCGTTGCGATTTTGTTCCTGGGCTATGTCGCCTATCACGCCTTTCGGATTTGGATCGACGAAAAGATCCAACAAGAGCAGGGCGACGCGCCCGAGGCCGAGCTGGGCGACGAAGGCGGAGGGTCCAGCGCCTCGCGTCTTGCGACGCTGTTGCCGCTCTTTCGCAACTTCATCCTGATCGTCATCGTTGTCACCTTTTTGCTGATTGGCCTCATGGAATTGGGCGTGAGTGTCGGGCCGCTTTTTGCGGGCGCTGGCATTGTGGGTGTGGCCGTCGGTTTTGGGTCGCAAAGCCTGGTTCGGGATATCTTTTCCGGTGCGTTCTTTCTTTTTGATGATGCCTTCCGCAAAGGCGAATACCTGGATGTAGGAGGGGTCAAAGGCACGGTCGAACGCATCTCGGTCCGCTCGTTCCAGCTGCGCCATCACCTTGGCGCGCTGCACACCATGCCGTTTGGCGAAATCCAGGTCATGACCAATTATTCCCGCGACTGGGTGATCATGAAGCTGCCTTTGCGCGTGACGTATGACACGGATGTTGAACGTGTGCGCAAGCTGATCAAAAAGCTGGGGCAAGAGCTGCTGTCTGACCCGGTCATTGGTGACAACTTTATCCAGCCTTTGAAATCGCAAGGCGTGATCGAGATGCAAGACAGCGCGATGATCATCCGGGTCAAATTCATGACCAAACCCGGCGATCAGTGGTTGGTGCGCAAGACGGTCTATCAAGAGATCCGAGAGCTTTTTGAACGCGAAGGCATCAAATTCGCCCACCGCGAGGTGACTGTGCGCCTTGCCGAGGGTGGCAAAGCAGACGAGCTGACCGAAGATCAAAAAGAGGCCGTCACCGCTGCAGCCCAAGCCGCCTTTGATGAAGACATGCTAGAGGCTGGCCCCGCCGAAGGCGGCGACGACCGGTAACGCACCAATCAGGACCGCGCGCTGCCTTTCTGAGTTGTTAACGGGGGAAACCCTATACCTCGCCCCGCATGCACGTGGCGGGACACCGCCACTTCACAAATGGTTTTAGATGGCAACGGCCCCCACCCGTTTCCGACAAAGCCCGCGGACGAGGATCAGGTACGCGAAAGCGGCCTGCGCTGAATAAGACTGTTTGGCCCGAGGCGGGCCCGCTTCTTCTTCTGCTTCTTCTGATACGACACCGCTGAACAACAGTGACTGACGCCTTGGCGCCGCTCATCCTCGGGGATGGTTGCGGCCAAAAGGCGTTGCACAGCAGATCGCCCAAAACGGCGTCTGCTGCGGCGCGTCAGTCTTTGTAAGGGTCCAAGCTGTCCCGCAGGCCATCACCCAGGAAGTTGAACGCGAGCACCACAAAGATGATCGGCAGCATTGGGATCGCCGTCCAAGGGTAGATCTCGATCGAGGCGAGGTTTTGCGCATCGTTCAACATCACGCCCCATGACACCGCCGGAGCCCTCAGGCCCAAGCCCAGGAACGACAGAGCCGTCTCGCCTAGGATCATCGCCGGGATCGACAACGTGGCCGAGGCAATCAGGTGCGACATGAAGTTCGGCAAAAGGTGCCGCCGGATCACCCGGCCGGGCTTGGCGCCCATCATCTCGGCGGCGCGCACATATTCTTCCTCGCGCAGCGACAGGAACTTACTGCGCACCGCTCTGGCCAGCCCGGGCCAATCGAGGATCCCCAAGATAATCGAGATGATAAAGAACACGGCCACAGGCGACCAATTCGACGGAACCGCCGCAGACAGGGCCAGCCACAAAGGCAATTCGGGCAAAGATCGCAAGATCTCGATCATGCGGTTGATGGTCCAGTCGATCTTGCCGCCGAAATACCCAGCGATCGAGCCAAAGAAGATGCCCAGGATGAAGGAAACGGTGATGCCAATAATGCCAACGGTCAACGACAGCTGCGCGCCGTATAAGATCCGGCTAAAGACATCGCGCCCCAGGCGGTCTGAGCCAAAGAGGAACACAGTCGCGCCCTCGGGTGCGCAGAACAAATGCGTATCCGTCTTGATAAAGCCGGCCAGATTGTATTCCCGCCCTTCGCAGAAAAACTGCAGCGGCATGGGGCGTGTTTCGTCCACCTCATAGCGCCAACGGAAGCTTTCCAGATCGGCAATGGCCTCTGTGGGATAGACGAACGGCCCGATGTATGTGTCCTCGTGCCAGAACTTGATCGCTTGGGGCGGGTGATACAGATGCTCTGCGCTGCGCTCATTTGGGGTGTAGGGCGCGATAAAGCCCGCAAACGGCAGCATCAGATAGGAAAAGAGCAGGAACAGCCCAGAAATCAGGCCAAGCTTGTGTTTCCGAAAACGCCGCCAGACCAGCACCCACGAGGGCGCATCCATATCCGACCGATCCAGCGCCGAAAGATCGACATTTGGATCGAATGGCGCGTCGTCCACATAGCGTCCGTCAGGCAATTGGGTCATCCGTCACGCGCTCCGTATCTGATGCGCGGATCCAGAAGAACCAACAGCAAGTCTGAAATCATGGTGCCAATCAGCGTGAGCAATGCCACAAACATCAAGATGAAGGCGGCAAGGAACTGGTCCTGGCTCTTGAGCGCGGTCAGCAAAGATGGCCCGATTGTCTGCAGTCCCAGAACCACCGACACCAGAACCGAGCCAGAGACCATCGCTGGCAACAGGTTCCCGATATCGGCCACAAAGGGGTTGAACGCCATCCGCAGCGGATACTTGGTAAGCATCTTGGAGGGGGCGAGACCTTTGGCGCGGGCCGTCTCGACATATGGTTTGGACAATTCGTCCAGCATATTGGCGCGCAACCGCTGCATCATCGCCGCCGCCCCGGATGTGCCGATAACAAAGGTCGGCACGATCAGGTGCACCAGAATGGATTGCACCTTTGGCCAGGACATCGGCTCGCCTTCGAATTCCGGGGACATCAGGCCACCGATCGGCAAGCCCAGGTATTTGTTGCCGTAGTAGAACAGCATAAGCGCCAGCAGAAAGTTCGGCGTGGCCAGGCCCAGATAGCCGACAAATGCGGCCGTATAGTCAACCCAGGTCTCGGATCGCGCCGCTGCGATGACGCCCAAGGGCAAAGCCACCATGTAAACAAACAAAACAGCGGCGAGGTTGACCAAAACCGTGAGCCACAAGGCGTCGCCCACGATATCTGCAACGGGTCGGTCAAATTCGAAGGACCAGCCAAAGTCGCCCTGGATCAAGCCGGAAAAGCCTTGCGGTCCAGGCGCAAAGCCCGCCCAGATCATATATTGCTGCCACAACGGTCGGTCGAGCGCGTATTCCTTGCGCAGGAACTCGGCCTTGGCGACACCCTCTGCCTGACCGGTCGCGCGCAGCTCGGCGATCTGGTTCGACAGATAGTCGCCCGGCGGCAGGTTGATGATGATAAAAATCAGGATCGAGACGACAAAGAGCGTCACGATCATCGTCAGCAGACGATAAACTGCATAGCGCAGGAACATCATTCGCTGACCTGCGCAATCTGTTGAGCGTCAACAAAATAGAACTCGTCAGGGCGATGCACGCCGAAATGGGCGCCGGGTTCCCAGGCCCATGTCGCGAATTCCGGTACGTTTCTGAGGCGCTTGCTGACGATAACTGGCTGAGGCGCCTCGGCAAGAACGCCGATGCCGAATTGCTGATCGGCGTGGATGGCCAGCATTTCACGCCAGATATCGCTGCGCTCTTCGACGTCAAAGGTGCGCTGCCACGCCTTTGACAGCTCCATCAAACGTTGCGCCTCTGGCAGGTCGATGGGCTCTCCTGCAGAGCCTCGGGTCTGGTAATACTGCCCCCATTTCGGCCAGGCCAAAAACTCTTGTCGCGTGGGTGCGAGGTAAGAGGGCGGCGTGTATGGCTGTGGCAGACCGTTGTCCCAGCCAAACCAAACCGACGCCATCGAGATGCCCGCATAGACGCGGTTCCGCAGGATGTCGCGATCGAGGGGGCGCATGATCATTTTGATGCCCAAGTCGCGCCACGTGTCGGTGATGATCGCCAGCGCGTTTTCAACCTCTTGGCGCTCTCCTGCTGTTTCGACGATGAATTCCATCGGCCGCCCATCAGGCAACAGCCGGATACCCGCGGGTGTTCGGTCGACCAGGCCCATTTGATCCAACAGCATGTTCGCCGTGTCGACGTCATAAAGCGCCCATTTGGACAGGTTCTTGCTGTCGAAAAATGGCGATGCCGCCAAAGCGGTCATGCCGCCTTCTTTGGCCAGACCAAAGTAAAGCGCGCGGTTGATCATGCGGCGGTCGATGCCCATCGACAACGCCCTCCGAAAGCGCGCATCTCGGATGACGTCACGCCAGACGGGGTCGGCAAAATTCAGGTTTGGGTAAATCGCAATCTGGCTCGCGGCGCCATTGGCCCAAAGATGCGTCACATATCCAGCGCCATCAACCTCGCCCTTCTTGAGGATCGACGTGTCGCGGAAATCGAGACCACGCGCCTGAAGATCGGTTTCGCCCGCGTTGGTCTTTGCAGCGACCAGTCCGCCACCGACAATCGTCATCTCAACCACGTCGATATACGGCAGCTGCGTGCCTTGTGCGTCGATGCGGTGGTAAAACGGGTTGCGCACAAAAAGCTGGCGCGAAGAGGCGGTGGCACTTGCAGGCATCCAGGGCTGCAGGGTCGGCAGCTGGGGATTGTCGTACTTGTACATATTGTCGACGTTGTTGTGCAGCGGCGCCCAGCCCCGCACACGCGCGTCGTCAATCGCCTCTTCCAGCGTCTCGGGATCTGCAAATTCGACGTGGAATTGCTTTAGGTAATGCGCAGGCCGATAAATGAATGGCGGGCGCGCCCCGGCGAGCGTCTTGAGGAAGTTGGGGTTTTGCCCGGACCATTCGATCACGACGGTCAGCGCGTCGGGGAAGGTGACGGACGCAACCTCGCCACCAAGGCGCATCACATCCGGTGGGCCATTGGGGCTGAGTTCTGGGTTGTTGGCGACGTGCTTCCACCAATATTCGAAATCCGCACTGGTGAACGGCGCCCCGTCTGACCATTTGTGCCCTTCGCGCAGGGTCATGATGAACTTGCGGCCTTCGATGACCTCGAGGTCCGCCAACAGGTCTGGGACGAGGTTGTAGTTCTCGTCATAGCCCACCAAACGCGCATAGCCGTAAACAACCATCTGGCGGATGTCTTTGGAGCGCGACACCATCGTGCGCAACACGCCGCCTTGCGTGCCAAAGTCGCGGCCTTTGGCGGTCAGGTCGATGATTTTGGGATCGGTCGGGACACGCTCGGCCGCGGGGGGGAGCTCTCCTCTCTCGACTTCGGCTGACCAAAAGGCGCTTTCTTTTACTGTCGGCGCATCCGCCATCAAGGGGGCGGCCAACAGAACGGCCAAAGCGATTGCGGAAAAGCGTTTAAACATGGGCGCGCACCTTATGGCCAGGGTCCAGTTCGATCAAATCAGGGGCCGTTTCGCCGTCAAAACGGAATTCTTCGGGCCAGGAATCCGGCGATCCGGCACCTTTTGACACCAGCGTCAAATCAATCGGGCGGTTCAAATCCGGTTCCGGCTGCGCAGCGATCAACGCTTTGGTGTACGGATGCCGCGGATTGTAAAAGAGCGTCTCGGCCGGGGCTTGTTCAACGACCATGCCTTGCCGCATCACTGCGACGTCATCGGCGATACGCGAAACCACAGCAAGGTCGTGGCTGATGAACAAATAGCTCAGGCCCATGCCATCCCGGATCGTCTCCAACAGCGTCAGGATCTGGTCTTGGACAGACACATCCAGCGCCGATGTCGGCTCGTCACAGACCAGCAGAACCGGATCAAGCGTGAGGGCGCGGGCGATGGACAAACGCTGGCGCTGACCACCGGAAAAGGCGTGTGGATAGCGTTTGAGCATATCCGGGCTCAGCCCGACCCAGCGCAGCATCTCTGCGGCTTTGTCTCGCCGTGCGGTGCGGTCGCCGATGTTGTGGATCTCCAATGGCTCGGTCAGTGCTTCTTGAATGCGCATCCGCGGGCTGAGCGAGGAATACGGATCCTGAAACACCATTTGCGCCTGCTTTTGGAAGGCGATTTTTTCGCCGCGCGTCATGTCGTGGATGGCCACGTCATCCGCACCGGCCTTCGGCTTGAAAAAGATCTCGCTGCCTGGATCAGGCGTTTCGGCCCCCAAAGCAATCCGGGCACAGGTCGTCTTGCCCGAGCCGCTTTCGCCGACAACTGCCAGCGTCTTGCCGCGTGGCAACGTCAGATTGACGTCCCGACAGGCATAAATCTCGCGCACCTCTTTCCAGCTGCCAGCGCGCATCTGGAACGTCTTTTTGACGCCCTTAAGCCGCAGGATC
>CAZYQC010000048.1:0-19632 GCA_964649815.1 uncultured Rhodobacterales bacterium
CAGATGTTGGCATAGCCCAGACCCAGCGTTCGGAAATCGTAAGACAACTGCGCAATCTCTTTCGATGGGAATTGCGCCATCATGACCGAGACTTCCAACGTGACCGTCCACAGACGGGCACAGTGCATATAGTCTTCGACCTGGAACACGCCGTCCTTGAGGAACGTCAGCAAGTTCATCGACGCCAGGTTACAGGCGGTGTCATCCAGGAACATATATTCCGAGCACGGGTTCGATCCGCGGATCTGGCCGTCCTCTGGGCAAGTGTGCCAATCATTGACCGTGTCGTGGTACTGGATGCCCGGATCCGCACAGGCCCATGCGGCATGGCCCACCTGCTCCCACAAGTCACGCGCCTTGATCGTCTTTGTGACCTTGCCGTTCACCCGGCTTTTCAGCTCCCAATCCGCGTCCTTTTCGACGGCGGTCAAAAAGGCGTTTGTGACGCGGATAGAATTGTTGGAGTTCTGACCGGAGACCGAATTATAGGCCTCTGAGTCCCAATCCGTGTCGTAAGTCGGGAATTCGATGCTGGTGTGACCCTGGCGCGCATAATCCAACACGCGTTTGACATAGGTCTCAGGGATCGCGACCGATTTGGCGGCCTTGACCGCCTCTTTCAGGCTTGGGTTTTTCTTGGGGTCATAGGCATCATCCGCCGCCCCATCCCACGTGTTGATGGCCTTGAAAATCGCGTTGAGCTTTTGCTCGTGCATTTTGGAGCCGGCGACGATGCTCGCGACCTTTTGTTCTTCTAGAACCTTCCAGTTGATAAAGTCCTCGATATCCGGGTGGTCGGCGTCAACGATGACCATCTTGGCCGCGCGCCGCGTGGTGCCGCCCGATTTGATCGCGCCCGCCGCACGGTCGCCAATCTTGAGAAAGCCCATCAGGCCAGAGGATTTGCCGCCGCCGGACAAAGGCTCGTTCGCCGCCCGCAGAGAGGAGAAATTGGTGCCTGTGCCAGAGCCGTATTTGAACAAGCGCGCCTCGCGCACCCAAAGGTCCATAATGCCGCCGTCATTCACCAGGTCGTCTTTGACCGACTGGATAAAGCAGGCATGTGGCTGGGGATGTTCGTAAGACGACTTTGACTTGGTCAGCTTGCCGGATTTGTAGTCGACGTAATAATGGCCCTGGCTTGGGCCGTCGATGCCATAGGCCCAATGTAGACCGGTGTTGAACCATTGTGGCGAATTCGGCGCGCCGCGCTGTGTGGCCAGCATATAGCGCATTTCGTCGAAATAGGCCTGCGCATCTTCTTCGGTGGAGAAATAGCCACCCTTCCAGCCCCAATAGGCCCAAGCGCCCGCCAGACGGTCAAACACTTGCTTGGAAGATGTCTCGCCCGAGAATTCGACATCGTCACCGTCAGGAACCGAGCGCCACAGAAACTCTGGCACATCCTTTTCGCGCACCTTGCGCATCTTCGACGGCACGCCCGCCTTGCGGAAATATTTCTGCGCAATCACGTCGCTTGCGACCTGGCTCCATGATGCGGGGACCTCAACGTCAGACAGATGGAACACGATGGTCCCATCTGGGTTTCGGATTTCTGAGGTTGTCGAAATGAAGTCGATATCTGCGTAAGCGTCCTGTCCCGCTTTCGTAAACGTGCGTTCAATTTTCATCGCTGCCTCTAACCTTTTCAGCGTTATCCACAATGTCCGCCGCTTTTGCGCGGCGGCTGCTTGAAGGGGCACACAGCGATCCTGTCAGCGCAGAGCAGTTGGTCCCGCGCCCCAAAGATTCTTCTTTTGGCAAAGCCGTTGTGTTTTCCCTCGCGCCGCCATCCCCTCGCCTTATCTTGGCCACAAAATGTTGTGTTAGATGCGGCGGCCCACACAAGTTGACGTATCTACCCATAGATCGTCAACGATCTTTTTTGCGATTACGTCAAAGAATTTTCCTTGACCTTAACCCCACGGTAATCCCTCTGCGCATGCGCCCGATTCATCCCCTTTGTTCTTCACACGGGCCGTTGCGCGCCTGGATCAGAAATTGTCACGAAACTGTCGTACTTTACCTTGGGCCAGTGAAGTAACGCATGAAGTTATCCACAGGCACTCAGGGCTCTTGGGAGGGTCATTCGCTGCAAGCGCGAAAAAGTGATCCCGTTTTGTGCAATCGGCTGATACGAACAGATATGCGCTGTTTTGCTCCCCTTCTTGCCCTATGTCTGGCCGCTTGCGGACCACAATATGTAGCGAATGTCGTCACCTCTGAAGATGAGATCCCGGCGCGCGCCGCCTATTTCACGGAAGAGCCGTTGCAACTCGCAGAAGTCTTTCGCGCGGGCTGCGACTCGCCTGGGGATGAATTCGCAACCTTGGGCAATGGCGTCGTCCAATGCCGGATCCCGCCGACACCTGATCTGGCCGCATTCTTGCTTTTGACCTTTGATGGCGCGCTCGAGGTGCCGATGCTGATTATACAAAAGGACACCAAACCCGAAGGTGACGGGCTTTTGGTCGAGATGTCCTATTTTGCAGAAGTTGTGCAGAAATCAGGCGCGCCGCGCCGCATCTATTTCAAGCAACCGCGCCTCGATGCCCTTGTCGATTCGATGTTGCAAAGCGCAGGCGGCGAAACGCGCTAGGGCCCGGCGTGGGCTGTCACATCACATTCACCGATTTCTGAGAAATGGTCGGGGCGGCAGGATTCGAACCTACGACCCCCTGTACCCAAAACAGGTGCGCTACCAGACTGCGCCACGCCCCGACCGTGACGCTCCCTTTAGAACGGCCAATCTGATTTGAAAAGACCTATTCATCACAAGGCCACGCAGCAATTGCAGGATTAAAGGCCGGGTGGCGCAATTCGTCCCCGATTTCCAGGCCCAGACGCTCTGCCAGGCCGCCGTTGATCTCCAAAACAGCCAATCCACGCCCGCCGCGGATCGGCGTGAGGTCCTGCGGGATGGCGTTGCTGTGGATATGTTGCACCACTCCAGCCGAATCCACGAAAATCATATCAAGGGGAATCAGTGTGTTTCGCATCCAAAACGACAGCTCTTGCGGACGTTCATAGACAAACAGCATGCCCGATGAGGTCGCCAAGCTTTCTCGGAACATCAGCCCACGGGCGCGTTCTTCGGCATCGTCTGCCACCTCGACACTGAAACGCGCGCGGCCAAAATCACCGCGAATATCCACGCTGGCTGCACTGCAGGCATAGGCTTCTGCCCCAACGACGACGCATAAAATTGTCAGGAATAAACGCTTCAAGCGTCTTCGCGATTCAGTGCGGCTTCCCACGCCAAAACCTCTGCCGCCATGCGGCCGCGCTTGCCGTCGATCACCCGAACAGTCAGCGCCTCTCCGGGCTGCAAATCCGCCAAACCCGAGCGTCTGAGGACTTCGATGTGCAAAAACACATCCTCTGCGCTGCCAAAAACATTTGCAAAACCAAAGCCTTTGGACTTGTCGAACCATTTGACCCGCGCGGGCTCGATCGGAGCCGAGGAAACGACGCTCGGGTCAATGTCGGCGAAATCCGCGAGCGCGGTTCCGTTCTGCGCGTCCGGCGGCGCGAGGGACTCGATCGACATGGCTTGTACGCCGCGCGGCGTGTCCTGAACCATGATCTCGAGCTGCGTCCCATCAGCGACCGAGCTTTGTCCAAAGTTTCTGAGAACGTTTACGTGCAACAGGATATCCGGCCCCCCGGAATCCGCCACAACAAAGCCGAACCCTTTGACGGGATCGAACCATTTGACAGTGCCTGCGACATGTCTCGTTTGATTGTCTTTATTTTCTGACATGTGACCTGAGTTGATAGATCGGTAAGTGTTTTATCTAGTCTTGTCTGAAAACTTACCTTGTTTTCAAGGGAAATCCGGCATGAAAACTTCTCAAAAAATTTCACGCGGCGTGAAATTACGGGTTCAAACGCGTGATTTTCCACGGATCCGACGGATTTTCACGCACCCAGCGGTAGCGATCGTGCAACCGAAATGCGCCGTCCGCCCAGAACTCCATTTCGACCGGTCGGATCCGATATCCGCCCCAAAACGGCGGGCGCTTTGGCGATGGTCCATGCTGGGCCGTGACCTGCGCCACCTTTGCCATAAGGGCTGCGCGGCTTTCGAGCGGGCGGCTCTGCGCCGAGGCCCATGCGCCAAGCCGACTTTTGAGAGAGCGGCTGGCGTAATAGGCATCCGCCTGGGGGCCGTCTTCTTTCTCTACCATGCCGCGCACACGCACTTGACGGCTCAACGTTTTCCAATGGAGCACGAAAGCAGCCTTGCCCGCGTGATCCAATTCCGAGGCCTTTTGGCTCTCGTAATTGGTGTAAAACACAAAGGCATCGGCCTCGATCTCTTTTAACAACACCATGCGGACGTTGGGTAAGCCGCTCGAATCAACTGTCGACAGCGCGATGGCATTTGGATCGGCTGGCTCGGATGTGCTGGCCTCCGCCAACCAGGATTTCGCAATCTCGAATGGATCATCACCGGCAAAGATGCCGCTCCGTTCAGACATGAGGTGCCTCCACCAATGAACTAGGCACTTGTGCCTACGCGCGCCCATCCCCACGCGCAAGCCCAATCCACGCCCGCGCCACCGCGTCTGAGGCGCCTGCGCCTTGAAGGCCATGTGCACTTGGCCTAAAGCAATTTGACAGGATGACACCAAACGGCGGGGGACAGCCGATGTCCGAAACTTTGATGGCCGGCAAACGCGGCCTGATTATGGGACTTGCCAACGACAAATCGATTGCCTGGGGCATTGCAAAGGCCTTGGCTGGCGCGGGCGCAGAGATGGCGTTCTCATACCAGGGCGATGCGCTCAGAAAACGTGTGGAGCCGCTGGCAGGGCAATTGGGCAGCGACATCGTGCTGCCTTGCGATGTTGGTGACGAAGCCTCGATCGACGCCCTTTTTGCCGAGTTGAAAGAGCGCTGGGGCGGTCTGGATTTCCTTGTCCATGCCATCGGCTTTTCGGACAAGAACGAATTGCGCGGACGGTATGTCGACACGTCGCGCGCCAATTTCGCCATGTCGATGGATATCTCGGTCTATTCGTTCACCGCCGTGATGCAGCGCGCCGAAAAAATGATGAGCGAGGGCGCAAGCGCGCTGACGCTCACCTATTACGGCGCGGAAAAAGTCATGCCCCATTACAACGTGATGGGTGTCGCCAAGGCCGCACTAGAGGCATCGGTGCAATACCTGGCCGAAGACCTCGGCAAAGACGGCGTGCGCGTGAACGCAATCTCTGCGGGCCCGATCAAGACGTTGGCGGCCTCGGGGATTGGCGATTTCCGCTACATCATGAAGTGGAACGAGTACAATTCGCCCCTGCGCCGCAATGTGACAATCGACGACGTCGGCAAATCTGCGCTTTATCTGTTGTCCGACCTCGGATCTGGTGTCACCGGCGAATGCCTGCACGTCGATGCAGGCTATCACGTTGTCGGCATGAAAGCCGTTGACGCGCCAGACATGAGCAAGTGAGCCCAAGCGCCAGACGCCACAAGAAAGAAAAGCTGCTATGACCGACCGTTTGCCCCACGAAAAAGGCTTCCACATCAGCTGGGACCAAATCCACCGCGACAGCCGCGCCTTGGCGTGGCGGCTAGATGGTCAAGGTCCCGATGGCGGCAGCTGGAAGGCGGTTGTTGCGATCACCCGGGGCGGCATGGCGCCAGCCATGATCGTCAGCCGCGAATTGGACATTCGGACCGTCGATACGATCTCGATCAAGTCATACGATCACCAGTCCCAGTCGGACGCGGTCGTTCTCAAACATCCCGATGCCGAGCTGATGGGAGACGGCACCGGCATCCTGATCATCGACGATCTGGTTGACAGTGGCAAAACGTTAGAAGTGGTCCGCAAGTCCTTTCCCAACGCGCATTTTGCGACAGTTTACGCCAAACCCAAGGGCCGCCCACAGGTCGATACGTTCATCACCGAAGTGTCGCAGGACACTTGGATCTTTTTCCCGTGGGATATGGCCCTGCAATATGTAGAGCCCTACCGGGGCACCTGATCCGGGGGACATCCACGATGCCATTGCCCCGCACCGCCACCACCTTTGCCCCGCCCGTGATGGAGGCGCGCCGCTGGATTGATGGGGTTTCGTTTTCTGACGACCGCCCGCTGATCAACGTTAGCCAAGCCGCGCCGGTCGATCCGCCTCCGCAGGCACTACGGCAGGCAATGGCGGATGCGGCACTTGGCACGGATGAAAGCCACCTTTACGGGCCCGTCCTGGGCATGCCCGCCCTACGCGCCGCCCTCGCGCAGCAAATCTCGGCGCATTACCACGCAACAAACCTCTCCGCTGATCAGGTCGCGATCACCTCAGGCTGCAATCAGGCGTTTTCTGCCACGATTGCCACGCTGACCTCCGAAGGGGATGAAGTTCTCCTGCCAACACCTTGGTATTTCAACCACAAAATGTGGCTGGACATGTCTGGTGTGTCTGCGGTCGCCTTGCCCACGGGGGGCGATCTTTTGCCCGCCCCCGACATCGCGGCCAGTTTGATCACAGACCGCACCAAAGCGATTGCCTTGGTGACACCAAACAACCCAGGCGGCGTCGAATACCCTTCCGAATTGGTGGCCGCCTTTCATGACCTGTGCAAACGCCACGACATTGTTCTTATTGTTGACGAAACCTACCGGGATTTCGACAGCCGCTCTGGCCCGCCCCATCCGCTGTTCCAAGAGCCCAATTGGGACAGCCACTTTGTGCACCTCTATTCTTTCTCCAAAGCATACCGCCTGACCGGGCACCGTGTTGGCGCGATGGCGACCTCGCCTGACCGATTGGCCGAGGTGGAAAAGTTCCTCGACACAGTCGCGATTTGCCCCGGCCAACTGGGCCAGCATGCGGCTTTGTGGGGGATCGAGAACCTGTCGCAATGGGTTGCGGGCGAACGGGACGAAATCCTTGACCGGCGCGCAGCCATTTCAGACGGCATGCCCCAGCTCCAGGCGAAAGGATGGCGTCTTTTGGGGTTAGGCGCCTATTTCGCCTACCTACAGCATCCCTTCGAGACGAGCTCGGCGCAACTCGCGCCAGAGCTGGTCAAAACCGCAGGTGTTCTGTGCTTACCGGGCACGATGTTCCGCCCCAGCGATGATCCGGCGGGCGCAAAAGAGCTCAGGATCGCCTTCGCCAACCTCGACCGGGCTGGCATCGGTCAACTTTTCGCGCGTCTCGCAGAACTGACGCCATAGCGATCCGGCAAGTCTTGCCCGGGCCCGCGCCCACCTATATGCAAACGCGACCAATCTTGTGATGAGGGTAGAGCACTTATGGCCAAAGCGTCCGGATCATTGTCCAAAACCGCCGTTTGGATTCTCCTGGGTCTGCTGATCCTCGCTTTGGGGGGATTTGGCGCGACGAACCTGTCTGGGACCGTCCGCACCATCGGCTCGGTCGGCGACAAATCGATCAGCGTTGATCAATACGCCCGCAACCTTCAGCAAGAGCTGCGCGCAGCCTCGGCACAGGCAGGCCGAACGGTGCCTTTTCGCGAAGCACAATCCTTTGGCCTGGATCAAAGGGTTATTCGTGGCCTTCTGAACGCCCGCGCGCTCGATTACGAGGCCGGAGTTATGGGGCTGTCGATTGGGGACGCACGCCTCGCGGAACAAGTCCGCTCTAACCCGTCGTTTGTCGGTGTGGATGGCTCCTTTGACCGCGAAGGGTATCGCTTTGCCCTTCAGAACGCGGGCATGAGTGAAGGGGAATTCGAACAGCAATTGCGCGAGGAAAGCGCACGGAGCATCCTTCAGGCGGCGATCCTCTCTGGCGTGGTCATGCCCGACACCTATGCCCAGACGATGATCGACTACATCGGCGAGACGCGCAATTTCACCTGGGTCACTCTGGACCGGCAGGATCTGGAAACGCCGCTCGGCACACCTGATGACGCGACCCTGCGCGCCTATTACAATGCCAACCTGTCCGACTATGAACTGCCCGAATCCAAGCGCATCACCTATGCGGTCTTGTTGCCCCAGGATGTGATTGGCGACGTCGAGTTGGACGCAGCGGCGTTGCAGGCGGAATATGACGCGCGCCGCGCACAATATAATCAGCCCGAACGCCGTCTTGTCGAACGCCTCGTCTATCTTGATGAGGCCGAGGCCGAGCAGGCGATGGCGCAGCTCGAAGTTGGCGGCACAACATTCGAAGCCCTCGTCGAAGGCCGCGGCCTGAGCCTTTCGGACATTGATCTGGGCGACGTGACGCGGCTGGCGCTCGATGCTGCCGGAGAGGACGTCTTTAACGCCGAGGTCGGCGATGTGGTCGGGCCGCTTGCGTCTGATCTGGGTCCGGCGCTCTTTCGGGTGAACGGCATTTTGCCCGCGCTCAACGTCACCTTGGAACAGGCCACGCCCGAGCTGCGCAACATTCTGCTGTCAGACCGTGCCCGGCGCCTGGTCGAGGCGCAGGCGCAAGATTACGATGACATGCTGGCGGGTGGCGCGACGATCGAGGATCTTGGCACCGAAACGGACATGCGTGTCGGTCAAATCGACTGGTATCCCGATCTTGGCGAAGACATCGCCGCCTATCAGGGATTTGCACGTGTTGCAGCGCAGCTGACGGAAAGCGATTTCCCCCAGATTGAAACACTGGACGAAGGCGGTATCTTTGCGGCCCGCGTCGACGAAATCCTGCCACCGCGCCCTGCCCCGTTTGAGGATGCACAGCAGAACGTGCAAGGCAATTGGGAAGCCGAACAGACCGAAACACGTTTGATGACCCAGGCCGAAGCGTTGGTCGCGGCGCTGAACGCAGGCACAGCCTTTGCCGAACTGGGCGTCGACGCGGTGATCGAAGAGGACATCGGCCGCTCGACATTCCTGCCCGGAACGCCCCCAGATTTCTCTGCCGAGATTTTTGCGATGGAGCCAAACGAGGTTCGGATCCTTTCAGGCTTTGGCCGCGTTCACATCGTGCGCCTTGATACGATCAACCCGGCTAGCGATGATCCAGAAAGCGCGACGGTCAAAGACCAACTGGCCGCAGAGGTCAGCGGCACGCTCGCGCTAGAGCTCTTTGGTGTCTACAACGCCGACACGACCATCCGCGCAGGCATCCGCCTGGAGCAACAGGCCATCGACGCGGTCAACGTGAACTTCCCCTAACCGGCGCCGATCGTCGGCTTTAGGGGCTGTCAGGCAGCGCCTTGAGAATTGCGGATACCGGGGCAAGGGCCACGCGCGACGCGCGGTCCTGCAATCCCCACAGCAAGAGCGCCGAGATCGTGTCGGGGCGCACGCGCCCCATCATGATCACGCCCGCCTCTTCCTGAGCAGCGCGGAACGCGGCCTGATCCAAAAAGCGGCGCATCACAGTTGGCGTCTGTCCAGCACTGTCAAAATCCCGAAACACGATGGCCGCCGGCACGCCTTCCTTGCGGGCCAACTTTTGGACGGTGTTCAAGCCTTTGGCCTGCAAAACCAGCCCGTGCCCCGATCCCTTGACCGCGGCGGTCACTTGATCGGCGGCGTCCCGGTCGGCCTGCACGCCGGTCGTTGGCCCCTCCAACACGGCAACGGCCTCGGGGACGGCCTGAACAGCGGCCAGCACATTGGCCTCTGCATCCTGCGCGGTTGCGCCTGCGGGCAAGTCGATCATCGCCATCACTTCGAACCCGCGCGCGCGATACGACGCCATCCGCTCTGCCGCATCTGGCAAGGTCGCATCAATGGCAAAGCTTAGCGGATAGGGAAATGTGCTCAGAGCCGCAGGGCCAACGGCACCCCCGCTTAGGTCCGAGCCATCATCGATCAGCACAATCGACATCAGCGGACGCCCATCAGGGTCTTCGAACGGCACCGCAAAGGCGTCAAGCGGTGGAACAGGTGACGCGGGCTCTTCTGGGGCCTCGTCCACCCGGTCTGTCAGCGTTGTTGCGGGCGTTCCGATGCTGACCCGACCAGGTGTGGCGGTCTCGTCCGTCGTGTCTGTCGCAACAACTGCGGGTGCAGGGTCTTCGGTCTCTGCTTCTTCCGTCTCAGGCTGTTCTGCCTCAGGAACGGATGCCTCTTCAGTCGTCGGGGCTTCTTCTTGTGTCTGCGCTGGTGCCTCGGTCACAGCCTCTTCTTCGGTCGCGGCCTCGGGTTGCGTGTTGACCGCGTCATCCGTCGCGCTGTCTTCGGATGCGGATTGTGGGGCAAAGGCCGTTTCCTCTTGCGGGACAGCGGGCGCCACCGGCTGCGCTGGCTCGGTCGAGATCGACAGCGGCTCGGACGTGCCATCGACACTTGGCAAAGGCGCCTTTTGCTGCGGGGCGACAGGTGCATCGCCCGATGACACGCCAACGGTTGTGTCATCAATCTCGGCCACAGCGTCCTGCGACGGCGTGGCAAGGACGTTGCCCGTCTCTGGCAATGGCGCGGTATCGCGCCCGGCATTTTCCGCCGCCGCAACGGTATCGGCACGTGGCGCATCGGATTGTGACGCGGCTTCTTCGGTCACCACATCTGCGTCGCTGCCCGCCTCTGCATCTGGCGCATCGGCCACCGATGGCGCCTCGGTCGCGGCGGGCGCATCGACGCCTGCTTGTGGTGGATTGGGCGGCCCCATCGCGATCGAGGCCGCCGCCAACCCAATAGCGGAGACCAAACCGCCGTAAATCAAGCCTCTTAGGAATCCCAGCATTTGCCTGCCCTTTGCCGGTCTGACCCGGCCTCTGTCATCTTGCTCTCGATCGCTCAGCGCCCGCTCTTGACGCGCGGGATCATCCCTGAACATGTATGGCCCGATTATACAGGGTTAGACGGGTCTGTAACCAGCCCTTTCCCGCCAAGAACGAGGCCCGCCATGAGCGACGCGCTAAAACCACTGATTGACGCCGCAGCCAACGGCCCCCTGTCCCGCGTCGAAGCCGAAGCGGCCTTTGCGATCCTGTTCGAGGGCGAGGCCACGCCCGCGCAGATCGGCGGCTTTTTGATGGCCTTGCGCACCCGCGGCGAGACGGTAGACGAATATGCCGCCGCCGCTTCGGTGATGCGCGCCAAATGCAACGCTGTCGTGGCCCCAGAGGGTGCGATGGACATCGTCGGCACCGGCGGAGATGGCAAAGGCACGCTCAACATCTCGACCGCGACGGCCTTTGTTGTGGCAGGCACAGGCGTGCCTGTGGCGAAACACGGCAACCGCAACCTTAGCTCAAAATCCGGCGCTGCGGATGCGTTGACCCAAATGGGGGTCAACGTGATGATCGGGGCCGACGTTGTGTCGCGCGTGCTGGCCGAGGTTGGCATCGCCTTTATGATGGCGCCCATGCACCATCCCGCCACCGCACATGTCATGCCAACCCGCGCTGAATTGGGCACGCGGACGATTTTCAACATCCTCGGTCCACTCACCAACCCGGCGGGCGTGACCAGACAGCTCACTGGCGCCTTTTCCAAAGACCTCATCCGCCCGATGGCCGACACGCTGGGTCAACTTGGCTCGAAGAAGGCGTGGCTGGTCCACGGGTCGGATGGCACCGACGAATTGACCATCACCGGCGTCAGTTGGGTGGCGGCGCTGGACACAGACGGCGTGAGCGAGATCGAAGTGCATCCCGAAGACGCAGGCCTGCCTGTGCATCCCTTCGAAGACATCGTCGGCGGCACGCCCGAGGACAATGCCAAAGCCTTTCGCGCGCTTTTGGCGGGTCAGGCGTCGGCCTACCGCGATGCCGTATTGCTCAACGCGGCCGCCGCGCTGGTCGTCGCAGATCGTGTCAGCACGCTGAAAGACGGCGTCGCACTTGCCGCGCAAAGCATCGACAGCGGCGCGGCGCAGGCGAAAATTGACGCTCTGGCTCTGGCGACATCAGCTGCGTGAGGTTCGATCTTTCACGCCTGAAGGCTTGGTCTGACCTGCCGTTTTTCGCAGAAAACCTGCCCGAAATCGAAGCGCGCCTTGCAGCCGAAACACACCCCGTGTTTCCGCCCACAGACGCAACGTTCGCGGCGCTAGAGCTCTGTCAGCCCGACGCCACTCAGGTCGTGATCCTGGGTCAAGACCCATACCACACGGCCGGAAAGGCCGACGGTTTGGCCTTTTCCATTCCGCAAAATTTTGGCGGGCGACTGGACAGTCTTGGCAATATTTTCAAAGAGCTGGAAAGCGATCTTCACGTAAATCGCCAACAAACGAACCTGCATGATTGGGCAAGCCAGGGCGTTTTGCTGCTCAACACCGTTTTGACGGTGCCACAAGGCCACCCCAAAGCGCATGAGACGTTGGGCTGGGCGCCTCTCATCGATCAGATCCTGTTGCGCTTGGCGGGCTCGGGGCGGGTATACATGCTTTGGGGCAAACCTGCGCAAAAGGCGGCGAAAGACGTCTCTGCCGAGGTCAATCTCAAGATCGAAACCGCCCACCCGTCACCTTTGGCCGCCTACCGCGGCTTTTTCGGCAGCCGCCCCTTTAGCCGCGCGAATGCGTGGCTTGTCAAAGAAGGGCGCAGGCCAATTTCCTGGGGCGACCCGATGCCTGCGCGCCGTTAAGCTCTGGCATTCGCGCGACCCACGTGGCATGCACTTTTCCAGACCAAAGCGCAGCCCATTTGCTCAGGACGGATTATGACCGCAACAGTTCTTGAACGGATCAAAGCCTATAAGCTGGAAGAGATCGCAGCCGACAAAGCGTCGACCCCGCTTGCAGATGTCGAAGCAAAGGCGCGTGCCGCGACACCGGTCCGACCGTTCGTCGCCGCGCTGCGCCAAGCGGCGCGCGATGGGTATGGCCTGATTGCCGAAATCAAAAAGGCCAGCCCGTCCAAAGGCTTAATCAGAGAAGACTTCGATCCCGCCACCCTGGCCGAGGCCTATGCCGCAGGCGGGGCGACATGTCTGTCTGTGCTGACCGACACGCCCAGCTTCCAAGGCGCCAAGTCCTTTTTGACCGAGGCTCGCGCCGCCTGCACCCTGCCCGCGTTGCGCAAGGATTTCATGTACGACACCTATCAGGTTGCCGAGGCGCGCGCTTTGGGGGCGGATTGTATCTTGATCATCATGGCCTCTGTCTCTGACAGCCAGGCACAAGAGCTTGAGGCGGCTGCGTTCGACTGGGGCATGGATGTTTTGATCGAAGTACACGATGCCCCAGAGCTCGAACGTGCGACCCTGCTCAAAAGCGAGATGATCGGGATCAACAATCGCAATTTGCACACCTTTGAAACGACCCTGGACACGACCCGCAGCTTGTCGAAGTTCGTTCCCGCCGATCGCATGATCGTCTCGGAATCCGGCCTGTCGGTTCCCGCTGATCTCTCTGACATGGCGATGCATGGCGCGCGAAGTTTTCTCATCGGCGAAAGCCTGATGCGCCAACCGGATGTGGCGGTCGCCACACGCGATCTTTTGGCCAACCCGTTGATGCCGAGTGCGATGTAATGAGCCTTACGCATTTCGATAAATCCGGCCATGCGCATATGGTTGACGTGTCTGAAAAGGCCGATACCGACCGGATCGCCACGGCTGTGTCTTACATTAAGATGCAACCTGAAACCCTTGATACTATTCAAGAAGGCTCTGCGAAAAAGGGGGATGTTTTGGGTGTCGCCCGCCTTGCCGGGATCATGGGCGCCAAACGCACGTCTGACCTGATCCCCTTGTGCCACCCCTTGCCGATCACCAAAGTCACCGTTGATCTGACACCTGACGCAGATCTGCCCGGCATTCGCATTACGGCCACCGTCAAGACCACCGGCAAAACAGGCGTCGAGATGGAGGCGCTCACAGCGGCAAGCACCGCCGCGCTCACCGTTTACGACATGGTCAAGGCCATCGACAAAGGCATGGAGATCGGCGGCACATATGTGACGCTGAAAGACGGCGGCAAAAGCGGAAGGTACGAGGCGGAATGATCTCCGTCGCAGACGCCCTCGACGCTCTGTTCGATCTGGTCGATCCCTTGGCCGCCGAAACCGTTGATCTGCGTCAGGCCGCTGGTCGTGTGTTGGCGCGCGGTGTGCATGCGCTGCGCACACAGCCGCCCTTCGATGCCTCATCGATGGACGGCTACGCGGTCAAAGCGGAAGAGGTCGAACAGGACGCGCTGTTCAAAGTCATTGGCGAAGCGGCAGCGGGCCACGCCTGGGACGGCACGCTTGGCCCAGGTCAGGCCGTGCGCATCTTTACCGGCGCGCCGATCCCTGCGGGTGCAAGCTTTGTCGTCATTCAGGAAGATGTCGACCGCAAAGGCGATCTGATCACCATCACGGGCGCGCCGGACAAAGACAACATCCGCCCCGCTGGGGGCGATTTCAAAACCGGCGACGTTTTGACCGCACCCCGACGCTTGGCGCCCGCGGACATCGCAGTTTTGGCGTCGATGAATATCGCGCAGGTGCCCGTTGTGCGCCAACCCGTTGTGGCGCTGATCTCGACGGGGGACGAGCTTGTCATGCCCGGAGAGACCCCGCGCCCGGACCAAATCATCGCGTCCAATACGTTTGGCTTGGCCGCGATGCTTGAAAACCAAGGCGCCTCTGTGCGCGTCCTGCCGATTGCGCGCGACAATCCTGCCTCGCTCTCCCAAGCATTCGCCCTCGCGCAAGGGGTTGATTTGATTGTCACAATTGGCGGCGCTTCCGTGGGCGATCATGATATCGTGGCGGATGTTGCACAGCAATCGGGCATGGAACAGGCCTTTTACAAAGTGGCCATGCGCCCGGGCAAGCCGTTGATGGCGGGGCGCATGGGCAACACGCCGATGATCGGCCTACCGGGCAATCCGGTGTCCGCGCTGGTCTGTGGCACGGTGTTCCTCAGCCCCGTCCTGCGCAAAATGTTGAACCAAGGCACCGCCCCATGCGCCACACGCCCTGCCCGGCTGGCTGCGGCGCTGCCTGCCAATGGCCCGCGCGCGCATTACATGCGCGCCAAAAGCTCGGATACTGGCGTCTCGGCGTTTGCGTCGCAAGACAGCTCTCTGCTGATGGTGCTCTCCGAGGCGGATGTGCTGATTGTGCGCGAACCACACGCACCGCCCCTTGCTGCCGGGGAAACCGTAAACGTGATCGATATCTGAAAACATTGACACAAAACGAGAACATGCGTAGAACAAACCCAAACCAACGGGTATGAGGACCGGGCATGTTAACGAAAAAGCAACTGGATCTACTGAACTTTATCCACAAGCGGGTGCAACGCGATGGCGTCCCACCCAGCTTTGATGAAATGAAAGAAGCGCTCGATCTGCGTTCCAAATCGGGCATTCACCGTCTGAGCACAGCATTGGAATTACGCGGCTTTATCCGGCGGCTTGCCCATCGCGCGCGCGCGATTGAGGTTGTGAAACTGCCCGAGAGCATGGGGGGCGCGCCAACTGCGGGCTTTACCCCCCGCGTGATCGAGGGGGATCGCCCCGACGCGCCCCCGCCCCCTGCGGCGCTGCCGGTCGAGACACACGCGACCGAGTTGCCGGTCATGGGCCGGATCGCCGCCGGTGTGCCAATCTCGGCCATTTCCGAAGTGTCGCATACGGTGGCCGTGCCGGGGCAAATGCTGGCGGGCCAAGGCAAGCATTACGCGCTCGAAGTGCGCGGCGACTCGATGATTGAGGCGGGCATTAACGATGGCGACGTGGTCGTGATCCGCGAAACGTCAGCCGCAGACAACGGAGACATCGTGGTCGCCCTGGTCGAAGATCACGAAGCCACGCTTAAGACGTACAAACGTTCCGGCGACATGATTGCCCTCGAAGCGGCCAATCCGGCCTATGAAACACGGGTGTTTCCCGCCGGTCAGGTCAAAGTCCAAGGCCGCCTTGTCGGGTTGATCCGCACGTATTGAGACGCGGCGCCACGGCGCGCCGCCTCATTTCCCAAAACGCGCTTTCAGTTGGGCGTTGACCTCTGGCGTGACGAATTTGCTGACGTCACCGCCCAACCGCGCAATCTCTTTGACCAGCTTTGAGGCAATCGCCTGGTGGCGGGCCTCTGCCATCAAAAAGACGGTCTCAATACCGTCATCCAACGCACGGTTCATGCCAACCATCTGAAATTCATACTCAAAATCCGCCACCGCCCGCAGGCCGCGCACGATGAATTGCGCCCCGACATCACGCGCGCAATCAATCAGCAGATTTTCAAAAGGATGCGGGACAATCTCGGTCCCGGTGGTTTTGGTCAGTTTTGCGCATTCCTCTTCGATCATCGCGACCCGTTCTTCCAAAGAAAACAACGGGCCCTTGTCGCGGTTGATCGCCACGCCGATCACCAACCGATCAACCATCAAGCTGGCCCTTCGGATGATATCAATATGGCCAAGGGTGATGGGGTCAAAAGTGCCGGGGTAAAGGCCAATACGCATGGGTCTGGTCCACCAAAGTCAATCGTGCCCTAGGCAAAACATTTCGTCTCGCCGATTGCAAGCGGTGGAACGCGCCGTCAATGCCCCATTATCATGCCTTCCAGGGCATCTTTTTCCATCGCAAGCTCGGTCAGGCGCGCTTTGACAACGTCGCCAAGCGTGATCAGCCCCACAAGTTGCCCGTCCTCGACCACTGGCATGTGGCGAAACCGCCCGTCTGTCATCTGTTGCAGAACCGTGTCGACATTTTCGTTTCTGCCACAGGTCACAAGCTTGGAGGTCATCAAGCTCTCGACGCGCGACTGCAGAATGCCTCCGCCCTTTCGTGAAAGTTCGCGCACGATGTCCCGCTCTGACAAAATGCCCAAAGCTGTCTGGCCATCATCAGAAACGACCACCGTACCGATGCGCCGCTCGGCCAGGGTTTTCGCGGCGTCTGCGATTGTGGTGCCCGTGGGAACAGTCACGACAGCATCGTCAGATTTGGATTTCAGGATTTGGTGTACCTGCATAACGGGAACTCCTTCTGCTGAGGTAACGTAGCGTGACCCAGCGTTCACGGGTCTGTCAAGTCGCAGCTTCGAGGGCGAGGACCTCTTGCCGCAATCCGCTTGTCAGCAATTGCGCCACGCGGGCGAGCCTGGGGTTGGCGCGATCCGCCTCGTGCCGGATCAGGTAAAAGGACCGCCGCAAAGACAGGGCATCGGTCAGAACACGCCGCAATTCAGGTGCGAACGGCAGGGCGAAATCATGCACGACGCCGATACCTGCGTGTTGGCGCAACATGTTCAATTGAACCGCGACAGAGTTGGACGCAAGCGGCACACGCGCCACGCCAATGTCAGCCAGGTAATCAAGCTCGCGGTCGAAAACCATATCAGGGATGTAGCCGATGATGCGGTGGTTCTTCAGGCTTGCCAGCCCATCGATCGGGGGTCCTTCAGTCAGATATTGGTCGCTTGCCGCCAGATGCAGGTGGTAATCGGTGATCTTTTGCACCACGAGGCGGCCAGCACTGGGGGCAGAGACGGTGATCGCCATATCCGCTTCGCGTTGGGACAGGTTAAAGACGCGCGGCAAGGCTACGATCTGGATGTCAAGATCCGGGTGCGCCTGGACGATCCGCGCGCAGACCTGTGGCAACAGGTAATTGGCGCACCCGTCCGGTGCGCCCAACCGGATTTGACCAGCCAAGGCGGGTGTTGCCGTCTCAGTATGAATGGATAGGCCCGCCTCTGCTGCGCGCAGCGCGTCTTCGGCGGCCACGGCCCGGTCCTGCAAATCGCGGCCCGCCTGGGTCAAGGCATAGCCCTGCGGCGATTTTACAAAGAGCGAGACCCTCAGATCGCGTTCCAGCCGTTGAATGCGGCGCGACAAGGTCGCGGGATCAAGACGCAGGGCACGCCCCGCTGCGGTCAGGCTTTGCGCCCGCGCCACGGCAAGAAACAGCCGAATGTCATCCCAGTTTGCGGGCATCGAAAAAGCTTTGCGTTTTTGCAAAATGATTTTGGATGTTTGGCCCTTTTCCAGACCTTTTTGCAAGACTAAGCTGCGCGCCAAATGCTCTGTCCCCGCGGGGACAGCCAATTGCTGTGTCCCCGCGGGGACATGTGTTTAGGGAGGAAACCCATGCAAGACCGTACCCATTATATCGACGGCGCGCATGTCGAAGGCACATCAGGCCGGTTTGCCGATGTGATGAACCCGGCCACAGGCGAAGTACAGGCGCGCGTTCCTTTGGCCTCGGCGGCAGAGGTCGATCTGGCCGTGCAACGCGCAGCCGCCGCGCAGCCCGCTTGGGCGGCCATGAACCCACAACGCCGCGCCCGTGTGATGATGCAATTCGTGCATCTGCTGAACCGCGATATGGACAAGCTGGCCGAAGCGCTCAGCCGCGAACATGGCAAGACGTTCCCGGATGCCAAAGGCGACGTGCAACGCGGTTTGGAAGTTGTCGAATATTGCATCGGCGCACCGCAATTGCTGAAGGGTGAATTTACCGACAGCGCGGGCCCTGGCATTGATATGTATTCCATGCGCCAACCCCTTGGCGTCACGGCGGGCATCACGCCGTTCAACTTTCCTGCGATGATCCCGATGTGGATGTTTGCGCCTGCCCTGGCCTGCGGCAACGCCTTTGTTCTCAAGCCGTCCGAGCGGGATCCGTCGGTGCCGCTGATGCTGGCGGAGCTGATGGAAGAGGCCGGCGCGCCGAAAGGTATTTTGCAGGTCGTCAATGGCGACAAGGAAGCGGTCGATGCGCTGTTGCAGCATCCGGTTGTTCAATCGATCGGTTTTGTCGGCTCGACACCGATTGCCGAATATATCTACGCCCAGGGCTGTGCCGCAGGCAAACGCGTCCAGTGCTTTGGCGGTGCGAAAAACCACATGATCGTCATGCCAGACGCGGATATGGACCAAGCCGCTGACGCGCTTGTCGGTGCGGGATTTGGCGCGGCGGGCGAACGCTGTATGGCGATTTCGGTGGCGGTTCCGGTGACCGACGAGGCCGCAGATCGCTTGATCGAGAAATTGGTGCCGCGGATCGAAAAACTGAAGGTTGGCCCCTACACGGCCGGCGACGATGTGGACTATGGTCCTGTTGTGACAGCCGCCGCGAAAGCGAATATCGAACGCCTGGTGCAATCCGGCGTGGATCAGGGGGCGACGCTGGTTGTCGATGGCCGAGACTTTAAACTGCAGGGCTATGAGGACGGTTTTTTCGTCGGGCCGCACCTTTTTGACAACGTCACCAAGGACATGGACATCTACAAAACCGAGATCTTTGGCCCGGTGCTGTCCACGGTTCGGGCGCAGACCTATGAAGAGGCCATTGGTCTGGCGATGGACCATGAATACGGCAACGGCACCGCAATCTTTACGCGCGACGGCGACACGGCGCGGGATTTTGCCAATCGGATCAACATTGGCATGGTTGGTGTGAACGTGCCGATCCCTGTGCCCTTGGCCTACCACACCTTTGGCGGGTGGAAAAAATCCGTCTTTGGGGATCTGAACCAGCACGGGCCGGATGCGTTCAAGTTTTACACGCGCACAAAGACGATTACGGCGCGCTGGCCGTCGGGCATCAAGGAAGGCGGCGAATTCTCGATCCCGGTTATGGAGTAAGGCTGTTTCGGATCGCTGACGCGATCCGAGACGCGGGGCTCTGCCCCGCACCCCGGGATATTTCCAGCCAAAAGAAAGGGTTAGGTGCGTTTGGCAAAGCTGAGCGCGTCTTCGAGTTGGTCGTCCCCCCAAAAGAGCTCGGCCCCGATGGTAAAGCTGGGGGCGCCGAAGAGGCCGTGCGCGATGGCTTGGTCGACGCTGTGTTTGAGGGT
>CAZYQC010000048.1:19732-26035 GCA_964649815.1 uncultured Rhodobacterales bacterium
CCTTTTGCCGGGTAGAGGTTGAAAGGCGAATCCGTCCATCCTTGGGCGGCGAAGATCGGGCCGAGCATGAAGGGCTGCCAATTTACCGTGACGCCAGCGGCTTTGGCGGCCGTGTCGATGCGCATCGCGCTCAGGTAGGAATATGTTGAGGCAAATTCGAACCAGAACGTCAGTGTTTGCGGCATCGGTTTTTCCGTTGAGTTAAGGCTTGCGCCTCACAATGCCGTGAGACGGGCCAAACTGGCAAGGTTGTGAACTGGCACGCGCGGGAGAGACGGCATATTTGCGCAAGGCATCAGGGTGTGAGGTGGAATATGGCTTTTGCGAAGATGACCCGTCGGGCGACGCTTTTGGGGGCGGCGGCTGCGATGAGTGCGCCCGCGGTGCTGCGTGCGCAGGCGTTGACCGATCAAAGCGGCGACGAAGCGCCCGAGGTCGTGCGCCGCAATGCGAGTTCCTTTGTCACGCAGCGTTGGCAGGATTATTTTGATGAGCTCGGCAAAGGCTGCATCCTGTGCGACATCTCTTCGCGTGCGCTGCATTACTGGGGGCCGGATGATGCAACCTATCGGCTGTTTCCGTCCTCTGTCCCGTTGAGCGAAGAGTTAACCAAGCGTGGGTATACGGAAGTGGTGCGCAAAAAGGTGGGCCCGACCTGGACGCCAACCGCGAATATGCGCAAGCGGGACCCGAGCCTGCCCGCATTCATGCCCGCAGGCCCTGGCAATCCGCTGGGCAGCCACGCGATGTACCTGACCTGGCCCGCTTATTTGATCCACGGCACACATGACACGCGCAAGATTGGGCGCCGCTCGTCCAGCGGGTGCATCGGCCTTTACAACGAACATGTCGAAGATCTGTTTGCGCAGGTTCAGATTGGCACGCAAGTTCTCTTGCTGTGACCTTGCAGGGCTGACGTCTTCCCGGTAGAGAATTAAACAGCCGTTCATTAATGACGGCTGAGGGGAGGACGTGGTGGATTTCGCACTGACAGAAGAGCAAACGGCCATTTTCGATATGGCCCACAGCTTTGGGCAGGAGCATATCGCGCCCTTTGCGCGCGACTGGGAAGCCGCAGGCACGATCCCAAAAGAGCTATGGCCGCAAATTGGTGAATTGGGCCTGGGGGCGCTTTATGTCAGCGAGGATGCGGGTGGTGCGGGTCTCACGCGGTTGGATGCGACATTGGTGTTTGAGGCGCTGAGCATGGCCTGCCCGTCTGTGGCCGCGTTCTTATCGATCCACAATATGTGCGCCAAAATGCTCGACAGCTTTGCCAGCGCAGAGTTGAAGGCGCGGGTCTTGCCGGATGTCTTGGCGATGAAGACCGTTTTGTCTTACTGCCTGACGGAACCTGGCTCCGGCTCTGATGCCTCGGCGCTGCGGACGCGCGCAGACCGCACGAACGAAGGCTATGTTCTGAATGGCACCAAGGCCTTCATCTCTGGGGGTGGCTATTCCGACGCATATGTCTGCATGGTGCGCACGGGCGAGGACGGCCCCAAAGGCATTTCGACCGTATACGTCGAGGACGGAACACCCGGCCTGTCGTTTGGCGGATTGGAAGACAAAATGGGGTGGAAATCGCAGCCAACGGCCCAGGTCCAATTTGACAATTGCAACATTTCCAGCGCAAATTTGGTGGGCGAAGAGGGTGCAGGTTTCACATATGCGATGAAAGGCCTCGATGGCGGGCGCCTGAACATTGCGGCCTGTTCCTTGGGTGCGGCGCAAACCGGATTGACCCAAACGCTCGCCTATATGGGTGAGCGGAAGGCCTTTGGCAAAAGCATTGACCAGTTCCAGGCGCTGCAATTCCGGCTTGCGGATATGGAGATCGAATTGCAGGCCGCGCGTACGTTTCTGCGGCAAGCGGCGTGGAAGCTTGATACAAACGCCCCGGATGCAACCAAGTTTTGTGCGATGGCCAAAAAGTTCGTCACAGAAGCCGGCTCAAAGGTCGTTGATCAATGTCTGCAATTGCATGGCGGATACGGCTATCTTGCGGATTACGGCATTGAAAAGCTGGTGCGCGATCTTCGGGTGCATCAAATCCTGGAAGGCACAAACGAAATCATGCGCATGATTGTTGCGCGCGACATGTTGAAAAACCGATGAGCGATATCTGGATCCGCATCGAAGGTTTGGCGGGTCGGATCACCCTTCAGCGGCCGCAGGCCTTGAACGCCATGACCTATGACATGTGCACGGCGATTGAGGCGGCGTTCGATGCCTGGCGCGATGATCCGGCGGTGGCGTTGATCATTCTCGATGCCGAGGGCGATCGCGCCTTTTGTTCCGGCGGCGATATCGCAGACCTCTATGCCACGGGGCGCGCGGGTGATTTTTCCTTTGGCCAGACGTTTTGGGCGGACGAGTATCGGCTCAATCACAAGATTTTCCACTATCCCAAACCGGTGGTGAGCTTTTTGCAGGGGTTCACGATGGGTGGCGGGGTCGGCATTGGGTGCCACGGCTCGCACCGGATCGTGGGCGAGAGCAGCCAAATCGCGATGCCGGAATGCGGCATCGGCTTGGTGCCGGACGTGGGCGGCACGTTGATGTTGGCTTTGGCGCCCGGGCGTTTGGGTGAATATCTTGGCATGACAGGTGCCCGAATGGGGCCCTCCGACGCGATTTATTGCGGTTTTGCTGACAGTTACATACCAGAGTTAAAGTGGGGTGATGCCAAGGCCAAGCTGTGCGAGACAGGCACCACAGAGGCTTTGAACGACGCCGTTGAGACGTCAGAGCCCGGTCCAATCCAACTGGCCCAGGGCGAGATTGACACACATTTCGGGGGCGAGCGCCTCTCTGATATTTTGGTGAGCCTGCGCACCTCTGATAGCGCATTCGCGGCGGATGCGCTCAAGAAACTGTCGCGCGCAGCGCCCTTGTCGATTGCCTGCACGGTCGAGATGGTCCACCGTTTGCGCGGGCCGTCTTTGACGCTGGAAAAGGCCCTGGACTACGAATACCGCTTTACCGCACGCGCGATGGAGTTTGGTGATTTTCTAGAGGGTATCCGCGCCCAGATCATTGACAAAGACCGCCAACCCAAATGGCAATATTCGGATATGAAGGTGCCCGGGATCGCAGTGACGAAAATGCTGATGCCGCTTACGGACCTTAAGCTCGATTTAGGAGGTTAGCATCATGAAGGTAGGGTTTATCGGATTGGGCAACATGGGCGCGCCGATGGCCGCCAACCTGGCCAAAGCGGGCCATGATGTTATTGGGTTTGACGTGGCTGGCACCACTGCGGACGGCGTGGCAACCGCTGCAAGCGCGCAAGAGGCGGTCACAGGTGCAGATGCGGTGATCACGATGTTGCCCAATGGTGCGATCTTGCGCGACGTGGCCCGGGGCATTATCCCACATATGACGCAAGGGTCTGTTTTCATTGACTGTTCTACAGTCGACGTCGAAAGCGCGCGCGCTGTGGCGAGCCAGGCAGAAGGCGCCGGATTGCTGTCCGTCGATGCGCCTGTCTCGGGCGGCATCGGTGGAGCCGCAGCGGGCACGTTAACCTTTATGGCCGGCGGGTCGGAGGCCGCTTTTGAAAAGGCGTCGCCCCTCTTTGACATTATGGGCCAAAAGGCGGTGCATTGTGGTGCCGCGGGTGCGGGCCAGGCGGCAAAGATCTGTAACAACATGATCCTGGGCGTCACGATGATTGGCACCTGCGAGGCCTTTGCCTTGGCCGATAAGCTGGGCCTTGATCGCCAAAAGATGTTCGATGTGGTCAGCACCTCGTCGGGCTATAGCTGGACGATGAACGCCTACTGCCCTGCCCCTGGCGTTGGTCCGACCTCGCCTGCGGACAATGACTATACCCCCGGTTTTGCCGCTGAGCTTATGCTCAAAGACTTGGGGCTTAGCCAACAGGCCGCCGAAGCCGCGGATGCGGATACGCCGATGGGGCAACTGGCGCTGGCGCTGTATCAGCATTTTGTGGAACACGAAGACGGGCTTGGGAAAGACTTTTCCGCAATGCTGCCCCGGTTCGAAAAGCGCGGCAGGCCTTAACGGCGCGCCGTTAACGAATGCGGCGGATATGTGGCAGGCCCAAACGGATCTAGATTAACATCGATCCGCAAAACACTGTTATCTAAATACTTCCCAGAGCGGATTATAGCCAACCACCGACCACCGCCACGAAGAATTTAACGAATTTTTAATCTCATTTCGTCCGCATAACGCCCCATTGGGCTGATCAATTGCATCGATAAGCGCGAGACGCGCACGAGCAGTTGAAGGATATTGGTGTGGCGACCGCAACGGAATTGCCCATCGAAACGGTCGCCGAGATATTGGCAGACCCAACGGTGACGGATACGCCTGCTGACCTGATGGCAGCAGAGATTTTTGGCAGTGGCGTCACAGTCAACAGCGCCACCTATTTCGGCGACCCGAATTCAGCGGGCATCTATGCCGATGGCGACAGCGTGTCCCCCTTTGCGACGCCTGGTGGCACCGGCGTGATATTTTCGACCGGGAATGCGGAAAGCTTTACCAACAACAGCGGCACGACAAACACCAACGTCTCGGGCAGCACGACAACGAATACCTCTGGCGCCGATGGTGACGCAGACTTTAACGCCATCGCGGGCGCCAGCACGTTCGATTCCTCATACCTGGTGGTCGATTTCACGCCGCAAGGCGACACGATCACCATCGATTTTGTCCTGAGCTCTGAGGAATACCCGGAATTCATCAACTCTATCTACAACGACGTTGTGGGCGTCTGGGTGAACGGTGTCGAAGCGCAGGTGTCTGTCGGCAACGGCACGGCATCGATCGGGAACATCAACGGCGGGCAAACGCAGAACCTGTATCTCGACAACACCGGCGATCAGTACAACACCGAAATGGACGGGATGACCATCACGCTCACGTTTGTGGCGCCGGTTAATCCGAACACGTCGAACATCATCAAAATCGGCATCGCCGATACAGGCGATTCAAGTTACGACAGCAATCTTTTGATCGCGGGCGGATCGGTGCAATCGACCATCGTGGCCCGCGATGATGAGGTCGCTTTGGGCCACAATGACACGCGCTTTGTCGATGTTTTGGACAACGACAGCAGCACCGCTGGCCCGACGCTGACCATCACGCATATCAATGGCGTGGATCTCTCGGTCACTCCGACGGTTACGCTGGCCACCGGCCAGATTCTGTCGGTCGCGCCCGACGGCACCATTCAGGTGCAGGGCGACGCCGATGCAGAGACGGTGTATTTCACCTACACGGTCGAGGACACCAACGGGAACACCGACACCGGCCTGGTCGAGGTTGAGCAAGTGCCCTGTTTTGCGGCTGGCACGCTCATCGAGACGCCCCAAGGCCCCCGCCCGGTCGAAGAGATCGAGGCGGGCGATTTGGTCATCACGCAGGACGACGGACCACAGCCTGTCCGGTGGAGCGGTGCGCGGCGGGTTCCGGCGACGGGTCGCCATTGCCCGGTCCGCCTGCGAACCGGCGCGTTCGGCGCGGTTCAGGATTTGCTTGTGTCGCCGCAACATCGGATCAACATCGCAAACACCTGGGCGCAGCTGCTCTTTGGGGTCGAAGAGGTGCTAGTCGCGGCCAAAGACCTTATTAACAGCAAAACGATTTGGGCTGACGCATCCTTTCGCGAGATTACCTATTGCCACCTTCTGTTTGACCGGCATCAGGTGGTGATCGCCAATGGCGTCGCCTGCGAAAGCTATTACCCCGGCGAGATGACCTTGCCGACCTTTGACGCAGCCGTGCAAGAAGAGATTTTTGACATCTTCCCGGAACTGGCGATCGATATGTCCAGCTATGGGCCCGCGGCGCGGCCATTGGTCAAAGCCTTTGAGGCGGCACCGCTGGTGGCCGCCCTCTCGCGCTGAGGCGCCTATTCGGCAGCGACTGGCTTTTTGGCTTCGAGCAACGGTTTGAGGTAGCGGCCTGTGTGGCTCTCAGGATTGTCGGCGACCTGTTCTGGCGTGCCTGTGGCCACGACGCGCCCACCGCCATCCCCGCCTTCGGGGCCGATGTCGATGATGTGGTCGGCCGTTTTGACAACGTCCAGATTGTGTTCAATCACGATTACCGTGTTGCCTTGATCCACCAATTCATGCAGCACTTCCAACAGCTTACGCACATCTTCAAAGTGCAATCCGGTGGTCGGCTCGTCCAGGATATAGAGCGTCCGGCCCGTGGATCTTTTGCTCAGCTCTTTCGACAGCTTGACGCGCTGCGCCTCTCCGCCTGAAAGGGTCGTCGCCTGTTGGCCGACCTTGATATAGCCCAGCCCCACGCGCATCAGCG
>CAZYQC010000049.1:0-8532 GCA_964649815.1 uncultured Rhodobacterales bacterium
GTGTCATACGGGCGATTTCTAATGCAGAAATCGGAAAATCGACACCCACGCGCACCCGCCGCGCCCGCAAAAGACGGCGCCCGCGTCTTTGCCTCCCCGCTTGCCCGCCGGATTGCCGCACAAAAGGGTCTGGATCTGACTGCGATCAAAGGCACCGGCCCACACGGGCGGATCGTAAAAGCCGACGTCGAAACCGCAACAGCCGCAACAGCCACCGCAGCCCCCGCTGCTGCACCGGCCGCAGCGGCCCCAGCGCAGGCGGCTTTGCCAAGCGGACCAAGCTCTGACGCGATCATGAAAATGTACGACGGTCGGGCCTACGAAGAAGTGTCGCTTGATGGCATGCGCAAGACAATTGCCGCCCGCCTCACCGAGGCCAAGCAAACCGTTCCGCATTTCTATCTGCGCCGCGACATCAAACTCGATGCCCTGCTGGCGTTCCGCGGAACGCTCAACAAACAGCTAGAGGCACGCGGCGTAAAGCTGTCGGTGAACGACTTTATCATCAAGGCCTGCGCGCTGGCGCTGCAAACCGTACCTGCGGCCAACGCCGTTTGGGCCGGTGATCGCATATTGCAGCTCAAACCATCAGACGTGGCTGTCGCAGTGGCCATCGAAGGGGGGCTCTTCACGCCCGTCCTTCAAGACGCCGACACGAAAACGCTGTCGACCCTCTCGGCCGAGATGAAAGACCTCGCAAGCCGTGCGCGCGACCGCAAGCTTGCCCCGCATGAATACCAAGGCGGCAGCTTTGCCATTTCCAACCTGGGCATGTTCGGCATCGACAATTTTGACGCCGTCATCAACCCGCCCCACGGCGCAATCCTCGCCGTTGGCGCGGGCGCGAAAAAACCGGTGGTAAACGCTGACGGCGACATCGAAGTCGCCACAGTGATGTCCGTGACCCTCTCGGTCGATCACCGCGTCATCGATGGCGCCTTGGGTGCAGAATTGTTGGCCGCTATTGTCGACAATCTCGAAAACCCAATCGCAATGTTGGCGTAACAAAAGAAAAGCGCCCCGGACGGTATCCGAGGCGCTTTTGACGATCCGCAATCTTGGGACCGTCTACAGCTGATAGCCTGGCGTGGACTGCGACAGTGCGATCTCTTCCTCGGTCATCTCTTCGGCCACACCCTCAAAAAGGGGTGTCGAGAGATACCGCTCGCCCGTGTCCGGCAACATGCACAAAATCACAGACCCCGCAGGTGCTTTTGCGGCAAGCTCCATCGACACTGCGAATGTGGACCCGCCAGAGATACCGGTAAAGATCCCCTCTTCGGCGGCCAACCGCTTGGACCAGGCAATCCCATCAGCCCCCACGACGGGGATCATCTCGTCATAATATTCCTTGTCGATCGCTTCCTGCAGAACCCAAGGAATGAAATCCGGCGTCCATCCCTGGATCGGGTGGGGCTCAAAGTTGGGATGGCCTTCGGTCGGTTGATGGGCATCGTTGCGTGTGTTGACGTAGCCCGACCCGACAATCTGCGCATTCGCAGGCTCGGTCAGAATGATCTTGGTATCCGGCCGCTCTGCGCGCATGACGCGCCCCAAACCGGACACCGTGCCGCCGGTGCCATAACCGGTCACGACATAATCCAACCGCTCGCCTTCGAAATCTGCCAAGATTTCGGGACCGGTTGTGTTTTCGTGAATATCGGCATTGTCCGCCGTTTCAAACTGGCTCGCCAAAAACCAGCCGTTCGCTTCGGCCAGTTCTTTCGCCTTGGAATACATGCCAAACCCTTTGGCCGCTTTCGGGGTCAGAACGACCTTTGCACCCAAAAACCGCATCAGCCGGCGCCGCTCGACCGAAAAGCTCTCTGCCATCGTGACAACCAGCGGATAGCCTTTGGCGGCGCAAACCATCGCCAGGCCGATGCCGGTGTTGCCGGATGTGGCCTCAACCACCGTCTGCCCAGGCTTCAGACGCCCATCGCGTTCGGCGGCTTCGATAATGTTCGTGGCCAAGCGATCTTTGACCGACCCGGCCGGGTTAAACGCCTCGAATTTGACATAGACTGTCACAAGCTCCGGCGCGATCCGGTTGATCCTGACGACCGGCGTATCGCCAACCGTATCAAGAATGGACGCGTAGCGTTTGCCGCGCCCGTGTGTGCGACGAATAGACATTAATGCTCCTCCCCGAGACAACTTTGCTCCAGGCAATCACACTATCGATCTAAGAACCAGACCAAACCCAGGATCACTCCTGATCCTTGCCCAACATGTGATTCATGGAAATCGAAGGCTGATCGCACCCGGCTTCGCCAACGATCTTGGCGGGAATACCGGCAACCGTTTTGCAGGGCGGCACCTCTGCCAACACCACGGACCCGGCTGCAATCCGGCTGCAATCACCAACCTTGATGTTGCCCAGAACCTTGGCACCAGCACCGATGAGAACACCGTCTCCGATCTTGGGATGACGGTCTTCTTCTTCTTTGCCCGTACCACCCAACGTCACAGAATGCAGCATCGACACATTGTCACCAACCACAGCCGTCTCACCGATCACGATGGAATGCGCGTGGTCGATCATGATGCCCCGCCCAATTTTCGCACCCGGATGAATATCCACGCCGAAAATCTCGCTCGTGCGCATCTGGAAAAAGTAAGCCAAATCCCGCTGACCCATCTGAAAGAGCGCATGCGCAATCCGGTACGCCTGCACCGCGATATAGCCTTTGAAATACAAAATCGGCTGCAACAAGCGGTGGCAGGCCGGGTCACGCTCAAAGACGGCAACCAGGTCCGCGCGCGACTGCGCCACCAAATCGGGCTGCAACTTATAGGCTTCGTCAACGATCTCCCGAACAACAACCATCGACATCTCGTTCGACGCCAGCTTGGCCGAGATCCTGTAACTCAATGCTTTTTCAAGGGATTTGTGATGCAACACACAGGCGTGGACAAATCCGCCAATCAGCGGTTCATCGATAACGGCCTGACGTGCCTCGTCTGTAATCTGTTCCCAAACGGGATCAACGGGTAAGATATTCGTGCTTTGTTCTGCCATCACACTTCTCCCTTCACCTGCGTGATAGCTTACGTAAGATCAAAATCGCAAATGCAAACCTGTGATAAGAGCGATCGCGAAAATGAATGATACCGATTTGTCTGCATTCAAAAGCCGGATCGAAACCGCGATTGCCCAGTTGGACGACACTATGGAACAAGGTCAATCCGGCACCAAAACGGTCACGCTGGATCAACAGGCCATCGGGCGCCTCAGCCGCCAGGACGCTCTGTTGAATCAGGCGATGGCCAAGGCTGGCCAAACCCGCCGCGCGCAAGAAAAGACCCGCCTTCTGGCCGCTTTGGCGCGCATCGACCAGGGCGAATACGGCTATTGCCTGGATTGTGGCGAGGCGATCCCGCCCAAACGCTTGGCGCTCGATCTTGCCGCAACCTTATGCGTCAGCTGCGCCTCGGGTTGACGCGCCAGCGCGCTCAGCACCGCGATCACCCCCGCCGTGTTCATCTCGCCCCAGGGCGCTGGCCCTCCAAGCGCCAAGGCTGCATCTGCCAAGGTACCACTTCCGAACTGCGGATGCTTTTTGCCCAGCCGCTTGCGGTAAAGGTCAGCCAACCGCGCCGCCGCAACCAGCGACCCAGCAACCGCCTCCCGTTCGGCCTTGGGCGCTCGGCCCACAGCCTCCGCAGCGACCGTCACATCGTGCACCGTCACCGGGCGCATCAGATGTCCACGCCGATCGTCGCCGCAACACCCGGCCCGAAACGGTCTGAAATCTGTGCCACCCGAAACGTAACCGCCCCCGTCACGCCATCCTGCTGTTGCTGCGTGACGCCATAGGTCCACTGGGGCGCCGTCACCGTTGTGCTGCGCACAACCGATCCGGCATGCAAAACATCGACGTGGTAGCGTTCGCTCGCTTCTCCCAACGGGACATCCGCCAGCTCCCAATTGTCCCCATCAATGCGCGTGCGCCGCACCCAGGACACCTCGTACCCGCCGTCCGCGGCTGCGACAGCCCTGAGGTGAACGGGCGAATAGGGTCGCAACCCGTTGCCCGCAAAGGCATGCGTCTGCTGCACAAAGGACGGCGTGTCATAGGGCTGCGCCGCTGGGCCCACGCGATAGGTCTGCGCGATTGATCTTGGCGTCGATGCACGGTCCAGCTGCTGCGGCAGGCCGTTCATCAAAACCACGTAGGATCCTTTTGCCCAAACCGTTTCCGCCAAATGGTCCGAGCCTCTTTGCCCACGCAAAAGCCCGGTCAGTCGATACCGTTTCGGCCCAATCAACGCGGCCGAGCGGAACTGAAACAGCTCCCAAGCGTCAGGATCACCATCCCCGATGGCGATGGTATTCGCGCCCGCCAACAGCGCGGCCTCATCCACCGCCTCCAACGTTCCGCTTTGCAAGGTCACGACCACGCCGTCGCCGCGATCAAATCGGCCCGCGCATCCCGGCTCCAGATCCGTTTCCGTGACCCCCACAACCGAGCGTCCGTTGACCAAGCTGTTAAGCCGAAAGGCCTGCCCGCCTGACGATTGATACACCGCCACCGATCCCGGCCAAGGTTCACTGGTCGCCGCAATATGCGGCACCGACGGATCCTCCACCCCCGTGATCAACGGCAGATCCATAAAGAGCGGTGTCACAGGGACCGGTCCCTTGACGGCTTTCCGCGCGGCGGGCGGATCTTTGAGATCCGTCTCCTGATAGATCCGCGGCGCAATCCGAACGGCTTCCAGAACCTGATGTGGACCTTGTTCGACCCGATCAACTCGGAAAAGCGCCCGCCCCTCGCCAGCTTCGCCCGGCACGTCAACCACGTCGCCTGCGCCAATGTCCAACCGAGACGGCGGCAAGGCAAAGGAAATCGCCTCGCGCGCCACCCGCGCTTCGGCCAGCCACCGCTCTGTGATGGCGCGCCCTTCGCCCCGGGTCAGCGCCATCGACAGCTCACTTGTGGCAACCGCATGCGTTGCGTCATCCGGCATGATCGCCTCTTCCGCAACAATGTCGAAATCCCCGTCCGCCTCGACAAAGCGCAGCCTCATACGCCCCGACTGCTCCGCCTCGGCCTCGCGCGTGCGGACAAATGTGCCTTCTTGCCCCGCGTCCAGCGCCACGGCGGTTTCATCCAGCGGGATAGGCGACAGGCCGTCGCGCATCTTGAAAACGAGGCACCCGTCGCGCTCGATCGCGTCAAATCCAAACCGCAACATCAAAGGCTCCAACGCCGCGCGCGCCTCGCCAACATCGCCGATGACATAGCCCCGCACATATCCCCACAGCCGGCTGACATCAAAGTCCGCCACACCTGCCCGCCTGCAGATCTCGGCCACGACCGAGGCAAGACTGCGCGAGGACACTCGCCCCGTTAACCAATGCCCCTTCGCGTAATTCGCGCCATCGCTCCACAGCTCGTCCCGGATGGGAAAAAACGGGTAAGGTCGTGTGTCCCACGCCCAGGCAAACGCCCGGCTCATATCCAGCATCGGCCCTGCATAGACATCCGATTGCGGGTTGTGTGCTGGATCGGCCCAATAGGACAGCATGGCCTTGTAATACTGCTTTTGGATCAGCCCATCCCGCGCCCCGGTAGAATATCTGGGCAGGCGCGATTCCGAGGATTTGGGATCGATGAACTTGTTGGGCTGATTGGTCCCCCGATCCAAAGCAGCACAGCCAAATTCATCCACCCAGGCGGCATCAAATTGCGGCCCCCGCAGCCCTTCGGGGCTAAAGGCGGTGTGCACATGCGCAATCGCACCGTTCGGCCATTCCAACCGCTTGCGCGACGCATTGTACCTCGGGCGCCGGTCTGGCGGACAACACGCGATAATCCCGCTTTCTCCGTGGATCATGACCTCGCGCACTTGATCGACGGTCTCGCCGACCAAAGCCACGCGCGACACGCGGCCCGGATCGCGCGGGCCGTCCCCTTCGACCAGCCCCCGCACCCATTCCGCACCAGCGCGCGTTTTGCCTGCGCCGCGTCCGCCCATGATAACCCACGACCGCCAGTCGCCGTCGGGCGGCACCTGATGCGGCATGGCCCAGAATTCGAAAAGAAAAGGGAGGGCGTGCAAGGCGTCCTCCCCCAGGCTTTCTAGAAACGCATGCTGGTCCGCTTCAGGTGCGGAGGCGATCCAGCGCGCCCCGTATCTCAGCCCGGGCCCGTCCCATGTCGAGGGGGCGTTGCCCTTCGACATAACCGCGCCGTACATCCCGGAGTTTTTCAACGTCTACCTCCAATTTGAGACATACCGTCAAAGCCGATCGGATGGATTCAAGCCGTTTGGCCATGCCATCACCGGCTTCGTCCCCCCCGGCCAATAGCTCCCTTCGGAGCGCCTCTAGCTGCACTCGGATGTCAGTAAGCACTGTGATCACCGACGCGAGCCGGCCCAGGGGATCTCCCTCCTCAGGGCCGGATCTGTCCGGGGTTTGATGTGTCATGTGGTTTTTGGAACCTCTCTTGACTGAAGTGTGGTCCCCGCTCGACAGACATAGAAAAGGCGACGGACAGTGTGTCTGTCGTCGCCTTGCCCACTTCTTCTAGCTTGTCACAAGGTGTACCCAAGACCGTTCGCAAAGTCAAGCAAAATCGGTTGAGCTATGGATCGTAACCGTACGGTATCATTAACAAATAGTTAATCTGCGGCCTTAGGAATTTGTTAACCACCCGCCACAAAATCCCGGATCTCTTGCGCCGCGCGCGCCTCTAATGCGGCAAACAAAGCATGGCGCGTGTCTTCTCCGAACATCCCGTCCAGTGCGACGCGCGACACCTGAAAGTAATGCAACGCGCCCAACAGCTGAAACATCCGTGCCCGCAGCATGTCATCAGACAAAACCGCGCCCGCAGGTGTCTCTTGGGCCAGGCTCAACAGCATATCCAAATAGCGTTGCAACGGCCAAACCTTCGCGCCAGGTTTCGCATCCAAAAGCGCCCGCACCACCAGGCGCGCAACATCCTCGCCATATCTCTCGCGCTGCGCCAGCGCTTCGAAATGGGCCACCAGCCGGTCTTCTGCATTCAGATCAGAGGCCATCACATCCTCGCACAGACGGTCGGCCAAACGCTCCAGTACGGCGGCATAGAGCTTTTCCTTGGTGCTGAAGAAATGCAAAAAAGCCTGCTTGCTCACGCCCGCATCCCGCGCAAGCGCCGAGAGGCTCACGCCATGAAACCCCTGCTCGGCAAACCGCGGCGTCGCGATTTCGAGATACTTGTCACGCGGGTCGACTTTCATAAATCGCTTTCCTTGTTTCCCAACGTCACACCGGTCGGGCGATTGACAACTTACCGAGTGGTAAGTCAACTTACCAATCGGTAAGCGCCCACACAGCAGACGGAGAGATCAGATGGATCGCACCACAGAAATCGACCTGATAAAAGAAGTTATTGGGCTCGCCTCCCAGAAATCCGCCTATCTGGACCCGACAATCGCGCATTCGCCGATCACGCGATACTCCAGCCCCGAACGGTTTGAACGTGAATTGTCGTTGGTCTTCCGCCGCCGCCCCACCGTGGTTGCGCAAAGCTCGGAACTCGATGGCCCCAATGCCTTTTTGACCAAACGCTTTCTCGACCTGCCCGTCTTGCTGGTCCGGGACGCCAACGGCACCGCGCAAGCCTACCTCAACGTCTGCCGACACCGCGGCGCAACCCTCGAACGCGAGGACGGTGGCTGCAAACGGGTCTTCACCTGCCCCTACCACGGTTGGTCATGGACCAACGAAGGCGCCCTGCGCGCTGTTCCGCACGAAGACCAAGGCTTTCCTGAGTTGCCCCGCTCTGAACGCGGCCTGCGCCGCCTGCCCACGCAAGAGGCCTTTGGCTTTATCTGGATCATCGCAGACCCCGAAGTCTCCCAAATGCCGGATGTGAAAACCCAGATCGGCGCACTCGCCGCCGATCTGGACTGGCTTGGCCTCTCTGATCACCGCATCGCCGAGACCGAAAGCATCGATATCAAGGCCAACTGGAAAGTGCTGATCGAAGGCGGTCTTGAGGCTTACCATTTCCGCGTGGCACATAAAGAAACGATTGCGCCATACTTCATGGACAACCTCTCGACCTATCAGGTCTTTGGTCAAAACATGCGCGGCGTGCTGCCGCGCAAAACGATGGTCGACCTGCCCACCGTTCCAGAAGACACCTGGCAAATCCGCCGCGACGCCAACCTGCTCTATACCCTTTTGCCGAACCTGCAAATGTTGGTGCAGCAAGATCACATCATGTGGTTCCACTTTGATCCGCTTGCCGTAGACACCACGCGGGTCCGCATGACGACGCTTGTCCCCAACAGCGCAGAACGTTCGCCAGAAATGGACGAGCATTGGGCCAAAAACCAGCTGATCACGCGCACGGCCTTGATGGAAGACTTTGAAATCGGAGAAGAAATTCAGTCCGGCTTTGCCTCGCGCGGCAACCCAAGCCACCTGTTTGGCCGGTACGAAGGCGCGCTGAACCGCTTTAACATGATTATCGAGGAAATGCTCTTGGGCTGACGCGTCACGGGCACCAAGGCGCCCTGGGCGCGCCC
>CAZYQC010000049.1:8632-26007 GCA_964649815.1 uncultured Rhodobacterales bacterium
CCGTCGCGCTCGGCCTCGATCTCGCGCCAGCGCGCGACATTGCGGTTGTGTTCGGCCAAGGTCTCTGCGAACGCATGGCCTCCGGTGCCGTCTGCCACAAAGAAGATATAGTCTGTGTCGTCAGGCTGTCCGGCGGCAAACAAGGCCGCGCGTCCGGGGTTCGCGATGGGCGTGGGTGGCAAACCGGTGATGACATAGGTGTTCCAAGGCGTCTCGGCGCGCAATTCGCTGCGCCGCAAACCCCGGCCCAAGGTTCCCTGCCCCTTGGTGATGCCATAAATGACCGTCGGGTCGGTTTGCAGACGCATGCCCTGGTTCAGGCGGTTCACAAAGACGCTCGACACCACGCGACGCTCTTCGGCAACGGCGGTCTCTTTTTCGATGATGGATGCAAGCGTCAGCAGGTCTTCTGGCGTTTCCAACGGCAGATCCGGGGCGCGTTCGGCCCAGGCTTCTGCCACCCAGCGCGCTTGCTGGGATTGCATCCGTTCCAAGACATCGGCGCGGCTGTCGCCGACGACGATCTCATAGGAATCGGGCGCCAAAGCGCCTTCGGGCGGCACCTCGGTGACCTCCCCCTCCAGAACCTCGATGGCGTTCAACGCTGAAACAATCTGCCAAGAGGTCACGCCTTCGGCCAAAGCCACGCGATAGCGCGTGTCCTGCGCGGCGCGGACGCGCGTGTAGTCTTCTGGCGGCGCGTCGACCCCTGGCTGGAACTCGGCCTTTTCTTCAAAGCGATTTGTCGTTGGATCCAGCTCGCGCACCTCGGCCAGAACGCGCGTGACGCCGATGCGGTAAATGACCTCGGTGCCGCAGGTGCTGGCACCGCCGCGGGTCACGATATCCACGATCTCTTGCATCGAGGCCTCTGCCGGGACAAGAAAGGACCCTGCCTTGAGCTGGTCTGTCTTTTCTTCGTAATCCGCCCCGATCCGAAACAGCGATGCGTTTGTGACGGCGCCGGTATTCTCCAAATCCGCGCTCACCCGACGCATGTTCGAGCCACGCTCGACCTGCAAGCAGATGGCCTGGGCCAAGGGGCCTGGCTCGGAATATTGCCCACGCCCCCACAGGATCACCCCTCCGACAAGGAACAACCCGACAATCAGAAACGTCAGCCCGTTCGAAGCCACGCTTCGCCACATATCACTCTACCTTTGTGAAAATGACGCTGGCATTTGTTCCGCCGAACCCAAAGGAATTCGAAAGCGCGACATTAACGGGCCGCTCGACCTTGGCATTGGGCGCCAGATCAATCGGCGTGTCCACGGCTGGATTGTCCAAATTGATCGTCGGCGGGCAGACCTGATCGCGGATGGCCAGAATGCAAAAGATCGCTTCGATCGCGCCAGCCGCGCCCAGCAAGTGACCTGTCGCCGATTTCGTCGAGGACATCGTGACGCTCCCCGCCGCCGCACCCAAGAGCCGCTCGACCGCGCCAAGCTCGATCGTATCGGCCATCGTCGATGTGCCATGCGCGTTGATATAGTCGATGTCCGCAGGCGCGAGCCCGGCGTTGCGCAACGCCGCTTTCATAGAACGTTCGCCCCCTTCGCCGTCTTCGGACGGCGCCGTGATGTGGTAGGCGTCACCCGAGAGGCCATAGCCTTTGACCTCGGCATAAATCTTGGCACCGCGCGCTTTGGCGTGTTCGTATTCTTCCAAAACCACGACGCCTGCGCCTTCGCCCATGACAAAGCCATCGCGGTCTTCGTCATAGGGGCGCGAGGCCGATTTCGGATCATCCGCCCGTTTCGTCGACAGCGCCTTGCAAGCGTTGAACCCAGCGATGCCGATTTTGCAAATCGCCGCTTCTGCGCCGCCTGCGATCATCACATCAGCGTCGCCAAACTGGATCAGACGCGACGCATCTCCAATGGCATGCGCGCCCGTCGAACAGGCCGTCACGACCGAGTGGTTTGGTCCTTTGAAGCCGTATTTGATGCTGACCTGCCCCGAGATCAGGTTGATCAGGGCGCCGGGCACAAAGAAGGGCGACACGCGGCGTGGACCTTTTTCTTCCATCACGATTGTGGTGTTGGCGATTGAGTTCAGCCCGCCGATACCTGATCCAATCAGAACGCCCGTGCGCTCAAGGCTTTCTGCGTCTTCTGGCATCCAGCCGGAATCCTCGACCGCCTGTTGGGCCGCGGCCAGGCCAAACATGATAAACGTATCGACCTTGCGCTGTTCTTTCGGCTCCATGTAGCTGTCGGCAACAAAAGCGTCGTCGCCTTCGCGCGGAACCTCGCAGGCGTAGGTCGTTGTCAGGCCTTCTGGGTCAAAGGTCGTGATCGGACCCGCGCCACTCTCACCGTCCAGAATGCGCCGCCAGCTGGCATCGACGCCATCTGCCAAAGGTGTCACCAATCCCAGCCCTGTCACCACAACTCTGCGCATAGCCTCACGCCTTTCCGTAAACTCTCGGGGTTTGCCTCATCCCCGTTCATAGCGCGTCATACAGCGCCCTAGGTCCCGGGTTCAAGCCTGCCGCGCAACAACCTGCCGTGCAATCAGACCCAAGGCCGATGTCAAAACCTGTGCCGCGCAGCGCGCGCCGACCCCGCCGACATCTGCATCGGTCTTGAACTCGACCAATGCAAATCCGGCGACGCGGCATTTGCTGGCCGCGCCTTTGATCAAGCTCAGCACCTCGCGGTAGGTCAACCCGCCCGCCGTTGGGGCGATGACAGCGGGCATGATGCTGGGGTCAAGCGCGTCCACATCCAGGCAGATGACGACGTCCTCTCCGGCGGGCAGTGCGTCCACGGCTTGATCCAGCCCCTTTGGCAGATCATGGGCCGGGATCAACAGCGCGCCATAGGCCTCCGCCCCCTCCAAAGCGTCAGGACCAGCCGAGCCAACGCCCCGTTGGCCTACCTGCACGATCCGTCCAACATGCGGCATTTCAGAGGCGCGGCGCATGGTCGAGCTAAGCCCAAGCCGTTCGCCCTGCACCGTGTCGCGCCAGTCGATATGTGCATCGATTTGCAGAATGTGGATCGGTCGGTCGTAGGCGCCCAACATCGGAATAGGCACCGAGTCGTCGCCCCCCAGGACCACAGGCACCCCGCCAGACGCCAAGACCGCCTGGGTGCGCGCAGTGATGCGCGCGCGCATCTCGGTGCTGTCGTCGCTCCAGGCGATATCTCCGGCGTCAACGACCTGAACGCCCTGCGGGATCATCGGCCCCCCAAGGTCAAAGTTCAGTCGACCCAGATCGCCGGCGTAATCCGCACTGCCCGCGCGGATTGCCTCTGCCCCGCCCGCGCAATAGGCGCCGACGGAAGCATAAGGGGTCGCGCTGTCTGCGCCAAAGAGGACAATGTCACCGTCCTCGCCTTTTGGCAGACCCAGAAAGGTATCGAGCGTACCGCCCCCCAACATGTCTGCCAAAGTTGCCATGTCTTACCCCTCCGAGACGCCTGCCTCGGCAAAGGTTGCCATGCCGGAATGGCAGGCGACAGCCGATTTGACGATGTTGATCGCAACAGCCGCGCCCGACCCTTCGCCCAAACGCAGGCCGAGGGACAAAAGCGGCGTTTTGCCCAGAGCGTCCAACAGGCGCTGGTGCGCGCCTTCGGCGCTGAGATGCCCTGCCACGACATGCGCCAGCGCCTCAGCTTGAGTCTCGGCCAGACAGGCCGCGGCGGCCGAGGCGATGAACCCGTCCAGCACAACCGGGATGCGCAGCGCGCGGGCGCGGGCAATAGCCCCTGCCATTGCAGCAATTTCGCGCCCGCCCAGACGGCGCAATGTCTCGACCCCGTCGCCTTGGCCACCGTGCATCGCAACGCCCGCGGCAACGACCTCTTGCTTTTTGCTAAGCGCGGCCCCTTCGACACCGGTGCCGCGACCGGTCCAATCGTCGCCACCAAAGAGCGCTTGGGCCAAAGCCGCTGCGGCGGTCGTGTTCCCGATGCCCATCTCGCCCACAGCCAAAAGGTCTGCACCGCCATCCACGGCATCCCATCCCGTTTTCAGAGCGGCGACAACCTCGTCTTCGGTCATCGCAGGTGCTGTGGTGAAATCAGCCGTCGGCGTGTCGAGGTCCAAGGCATGCACGTCCAGCCGCGCGCCGCAGGCGTTGGCCAATTGATTGATCGCCGCCCCGCCATGCTGGAAATTGGCAACCATCTGAACGGTGACTTCGGCCGGGAACGCAGAAACCCCTTGCGCCGCAACACCGTGGTTGCCCGCAAAAACGATGATCTGAGGCGCGTCGATCTTGGGCGCAGCAACCCCTTGCCAACCCGCAATCCAGATGGCGAGGTCTTCCAACCGGCCCAAAGCGCCAGGGGGTTTGGTCAATTGTCCGTTCCGCTCTGATGCCGCAGCGATTGCGGTGTCATCGGCACCAGGCATCCCCGCCAAAACCGCCCGAAATTCATCCAAGGTCGAAAATGTCACTTGCAGCTCCCCTTGCTTCGCCTGTTCTGCCTCATTACCCAAAGCGGGCCGGACATCAAGCAAACCTCGCGACACGCCTATGACCAGAACCGACCTTCCGCTCAGAGACATCCTTGTCGCCGCGATTCTGCTGACGCGCCTGCCCTTGCCCGCCCAACCGAAAGAGGCCTTTGACAACCAGGCGCGCAGTGTCTGGGCCTTTCCTGTGGTTGGCTTTGGGTTGGGCTGTGCGGCTGCTGCGGTTTTTTGGCTCGCTGGCTGGTTTGGCCTGCCTGCGATGGCATCAGCAGGTCTGGCTTTGGCCACGCTGATCATCACCACGGGCGCGATGCACGAAGACGGCCTTGCCGACACGGCGGACGGCTTGTGGGGCGGGTTTACCAAAGAGCGCCGGCTGGAGATCATGAAAGACAGCCGCATCGGCGCCTATGGCGTGCTGGCTTTGATCCTGGGCATCGGGCTGCGTTGGTCGGCGATGGCCGCCGCAGGGCCAGTGGCCATCATCGCCGCCTGCACCGCCTCGCGCAGCGCGATGGGACTTATGATGGCCCATATGCCCAACGCCCGCGACGCGGGCCTCAGCCACAGCGTCGGACGTCCTGCACGCGCGCAGGCCAACGCCGCACTGGGTATCGCCGCATTGGTCTGCTTTGTGCTCTTCTCTGTGACCGGGCTCTTGGCTTGTGTGATCGCGGCGGGGGCCGTTTACCTGCTGGCGCGCATCGCGCTGCACAAAATCGGTGGTCAGACTGGCGACATTCTTGGCGCCAGCCAGCAAATCGCTGAAATCGCGCTGTTGCTGGCCTTTGCCGCCGCTGTGGCCTAAGCCCCCGGCATTGCGATCAGGCTGCCCTGATCTCAACCTCGGCGTCGCTTAGAAAGACGTGTTTGGAAAACAGACTTAAATCCAAAGGGTTAGGCAATCGGACATCGGGCAAATCCGGCATCTTGTGCGGCGCAAGCTCAAAGGCGCGGTTCACCTGGCTGATGCACAGGACAATCGACCCGCAGTCAGCCGCCGCAGCCTTTAGCGCTGTGACTTGCTGATTGAGCGGTGGCGTTGCGCGGCGTTGATCCAGCAATTGCAGGTAGTCGATCACGACCACGCTGCCACGCGGGGCTGCACGCATCCAGGCGATGATGCGCCCGGCGTCTATGTCATCTTCGACACAACATTGCAGGCCAGGCGCAAGTGCATCCGCATCATAGCCCAAACGGGCCAGATACCGCGCAAGACCTGCCGCAGTTTCTTCGAGAGAGAAAATCGCGCCCGACCCGCCGGATTTGACATGGGCCGCCAAAGCATCAAGCGCCAAAAGCGTTTTGCCATGCCCAGGCCGCGCAGCAACCAAGACGAGATCCCCAGGTTCAAGCGCATGGGCCAGCCCGGTGTCGCTGCGCGTCGCTTGATATCGCGCCGCCAGCAGGCTCCACCGGGCAAAGCCCTCTTGTCGCGCGATGATGTCCAGCGCTTGATGCAACGGAATTGCGTCTTGGCGCGCCATCGCGCGCGCACGGCGTTTGAGCGTGAAAATCGGAACAGAAAACTTCATGTTCAACCCTCCTGATCGCAGGCCGGTGGCACATGCCCTCTTTCTGTGACGGCCGTTTGTCAGTTCAGGTCACGAATGTCCAAAGCCCCGCATGTCACATGCTACCCCAATGTCGAGGGCGGGAAGCGCGGGCCACGCTTGGCGCCAGATTATGCGGTGAAAGCGGTTGCCACAAACAAAAAACGCGCCAGCAGGCCGGCGCGTTTTTTTCAATGTTTATCAGATGATTATGCCGCGCGGCTCATCAAAACTTCGGTCACTTCTTTAGCAGCGTCCAATTCATCGCTGCCTGCGACGGCGGCCACTTCGCGCGTCAGCCGTTCCAAGGCCGCTTCATAGAGCTGGCGTTCGGAATAGCTCTGCTCGCGCTGATCGTCGTTGCGATGCAGGTCGCGGACAACCTCTGCGATGGCAATCAGATCACCCGAGTTGATCTTTTGCTCGTATTCCTGCGCCCGGCGCGACCACATGGCCCGCTTGACCTTGGCTTTGCCCTTAAGCGTTTTCATCGCCTGGCTGATGACATCCGGGCTCGACAAGGCGCGCATGCCGACATGCGTGGCCTTGTTCGTTGGCACCCGCAGCGTCATCTTGTCCTTTTCAAAGGAAATCACGAACAATTCCAAAGAGATACCCGCGACTTCTTGTTCTTCGATCGAGACGATCTGACCCACACCATGTGCCGGGTAGACAACGTATTCGTTCGGACGAAAATCCAGTTTTGCGCCTTTTGACATTCTTTATCCTCTACAATCTCGCTCCAACACACCGCCCCGGCATTTTCACAAACAAAAGCACCACGCACGAAAGCTTTGCTTTCGCAACGAAGGTGCGAATTGTCAGTGGGACCTACGTCCAATCAGGTCAGTTTGATCGGGCAGAACGGTTTCCATGTGTCAGTTTCGTGACGTTTATATCACAAAAACGGCCGACTTGGAAGTTTACGTTAAGGAAAATCAACTTTTCCGACAGAAAAACAGTCTGTTAGCCGCGTTTCTTCAGCGCGGCGCGACGTCAGCCGCGATTCGGGGCGTTATCCGCCCTCGCCCGGGGCTTCGGAGAAGAGCTCCATTTTCCCGGGTTTGCCGTCCATTTCGTCGGCGGTCGGCAATGGGTCTTTCTTGGTGATGATGACGGGCCACATCTCGGAATACTTGCGATTGAACTCGACCCATTTCTCCATATCCGGCTCTGTGTCAGGCCGGATCGCATCTGCGGGGCATTCAGGTTCGCACACGCCGCAATCGATGCATTCATCAGGATGGATCACCAGCATATTCTCGCCTTCGTAAAAGCAGTCCACCGGACAGACTTCGACGCAGTCGGTGTATTTGCAGGCGATGCAATTGTCGTTGACGATGTAAGTCATTGGATGATCCGTCGCTTCTTCAAAGGCCTAGCTAAATCACGCCCGTCGATCATTCAAGATGGCGTTGCTTGGAAAGATCAACCTGCCTGCGTGCCTTCTTGGTTGGACGCCCTTTTCCCTCGTAGCCGGGGTTTTCGACGCTTTGCGTTCCATCAGATCGCGGCTCGGGCGGAGAAAGGTCCGAATAGAGCGTTTGCGCCTCGGAGGCAGGGCCACGGCGTTGGGCCAATTGATCGATCTGAATGACCCGCACGACGCGACCTTGGGCAAAGGTCAGAACGTCGCCCGCTGCGACCGAGGTGGCGCGTTTCGTCACGCGCGTGCCATTCACACGCACGCCACCCTCGGCAACGATGCTTGCCGCCAGGCTGCGCGTCTTGAAAAAGCGCGCGTGCCACAACCATTTGTCCAGCCGATCTTTCGCTGGCGCGTCCGTCACTTAGGAATTGTCCTTAAGGCCCATCAAGGCAGCGGCGAAGGGGTTGTCGGGATCGATCTTCTTTTCCTGTTTGGGCGGACGCGCCTCGAACTTGCGCCCACCTTTGGGGCCATCCCCCTTGCCGCGCCCTTGCCGTGGACCGCCTTTTGAGCGGTTGGGCTTGCCTTTGCCACCTTTGGCATTGCGCGGCTGAGCCGGTCTTTGTTGGCGTCCCCAGGTGAATGTGAAAAAGACCTCCATCTCGGGCTCGGCCTTTTCGGCTGCGGTCGCCTCCGCCTGGGGCGTTTCGGATTCGGGCGTTTCAGTTTCGGGGGATCCAGTTTCGGGGGCATCAAGCGCGGGCGCATCCTCGGCAGATGCGTCAGGCGCCTGATCCGTTGCCTCAGCAGCACTCGCTGTTTCCGCCTCTGTTGGCGCTGCAGCGGGTTCGGCGGATTGCTCTGCTGCGTTTGCCTCAGAGGTTTCAGCGTCGGCTGCATCTGGCTGTGGGGCGGGCTCTGCAACGGGGGTCGCTTTGATCTTTTCGCGTTCGCCACGCTCTGCGCGGTATCCCAGCCCCTCCATCAGGGCCGCAAATTGTTCCAGCGTCATGCCGGTGATCGAGAGCATGTCGGCCTTTGCCTCAAAGCCACCGCGCGTGTCTTCGGCGCGCAGCATATCGGCGAGCCGTTCAAGCATATCGATGCGGATCGCCCGTTCGCCTGCATTGCGATAGCCCGACATCGCATCGGTGCCCGCAGGCGCGTTGCCAAGCGCGGGGATAGTCACCAGGCCGGGCGGCGGCGATTCAGGGAATTCCTGCAGCCCTTGTGCCAAGCTCCAGACCACCAGACGCAACCGGGTCGGCGCCGGCTTGAGCAGCGCGGGCATAAAGATCGTGAACTGACCAAATCGGATGCCATGCTTGCGCAGCAGACCGCGGGCGTCCTGATCCAGCGACTTGACCTCTTCGGCGACATCGGCGCGGGGCAGAACGCCCAGACCTTCGACCATGCGGAACGCAAACCCTTTGGCCAGACCGGTCAGGGCCTCGTCCTTTTGGAGACCCAAGAGCGGCTCAAAAAGGGCCGCAATCTTGCGATCAATGAAATGCTGCAACCGGCGTTTGACCTTTTCGGCCACATCCGGTCCGGCGACATCATCCACAAAGACGTCAACGCCGGGTTTCAACGGCTCGGGCCCCGGCACGAGTTTGCCAACGGCGACCTCGCCCCACATCAAGCCACCTTGTTCGGTATAGTCGATCTCGGTGTCTGGGGCGTTGTAGAACCTGTCGGCCCGCAAATGAAAATGAGGGGCAAGTGCCTGCAGCGCAGCCGATTTGATGGCTTTCGCCTCTGCAGCGCCCGCACCTTTGTCTTGCGAAAAGCGGAAGCCTTCCAGCTTGCCCACAAATTCGCCTTCCACCGTCACTTCACCGGCGTCGTTTACTTCGGCCACTATGGCCTCCTTCTGGCCTAGTCGGCGCAACAAAACAGAGGTGCGCCGATCTACAAATCGTTGTGTCAGCTTTGTGTGTAACGCGTCTGACAGGCGGTCTTCTACATGCCGCGTCTCATCCCGCCAATGACTTTCGTCATCCACCCAGCCGTTTCGCTGCGCCACGTAGGTCCATGTGCGGATAAACGCCAACCGTTTCGACAGCGCGTCAATGTCGCCATCGGTCTTGTCAATACGGCGGATCTGGCGGCCCAGCCAGTCGCTTGGGACCGTTCCGCGTTCGTGCAAATAGCTAAACAGAACGCCCAAAAGGTTCGCATGTTCCTGGTGACTGATGCCGCGAAAATCCGGCACGCGACACACATCCCACAGCAACTTCACCGAAGGCCCGTTCGACGCCCGTGCCACGACTTCGGCCTCTTCCGAGAGGGCCTTAAGCGCGATCAGGTCATCGGCCTCGCGGGCGCGGGCCAGCCACTCGCTGCTTGGCGCCGCCTCCAGGCTTTCGATCAGACGTGGGATCGAGCCGAACTGCAAATCCGGGTTACGCCAGATCAGTTTGCGCAGCGGCGTGAACCGGTGAGAGGTGATCGCCTGGACCACCTCATCGCCCAATGGCCGCGCGTCTCCGGTGACACCAAACGTTCCGTTTTTCTGGCCGCGCCCGGCCCGTCCTGCAATCTGAGCCAGTTCATTGGGCTGCAACGGGCGCATCCGCCGTCCATCGAATTTGGCCAAGCCAGAAAAGGCGACATGATCCACATCGAGGTTCAGCCCCATGCCGATTGCATCCGTGGCGACGAGGTAATCGACCTCACCGTTTTGATACATATCGACCTGCGCATTCCGCGTCCGGGGAGAGAGCGCGCCCATCACAACGGCCGCCCCGCCTTTTTGGCGGCGGATCAATTCGGCCATCGCGTAAACGCTATCGACCGAAAAGCCGACAATCGCGCTGCGGGGGCGCATGCGGCTGACCTTTTTTGGCCCGGCATAGGCAAGCTCTGACATCCGCTCGCGCCGGATAAAGCTGACACGGTCCACCAAGGCCCCGATCGGGCCGCGCATCGTGTCCGCGCCCAGAAACAGCGTTTCGTGCAGACCGCGCGCGCGCAGCAGACGGTCAGTGAAGACATGCCCACGTTCGGGATCCGCGCAAAGCTGGATTTCATCGACCGCAAGGAAATCAACGCCCATGCCTTCGGGCATCGCCTCGACGGTGCAGACCCAATATTGCGTGCGCGGTGGGACGATTCGCTCTTCGCCGGTGACAAGGGCCACCACCGACGGCCCGCGCAAAGCGACGATCCGGTCATAGACCTCGCGCGCCAAAAGGCGCAGCGGCAGGCCGATCACACCCGTGCGATGACCCAACATCCGTTCAATTGCGTAGGTGGTTTTGCCCGTATTCGTGGGGCCAAGTACGGCCACCACGCGCCCGTCTGCCATGGCGTCTCCTAAAGTGCGGTGCAACCAGAGATCAGAGCGTGCGCCCAATCCCCTCCCGCTTCAAAGCGTCCAAGGCTTCTGTGGCGCGCTCGTGATGCGGATGCAAGTCCAACACCATCAAAAAGGCCTGTTCCGCCCGGACATAATCGCCCAATTCCTGGAACATGATGCCCAAACCATAAAGCGCATTGTAGTGCTGAGGGTTCAAAATCAGCGTGCGCTGCAAGTCTTGCAGGGCCGGACCATAGCGTTTGGTCATAAAATAGGCCGTGGCCCGCGCGTGAAAGCCTTCGGCAAAATCCGGGGCGTGATCCGTCAGGGCCGAGAAATGCTCAATAGCCGCTTCGGTATCGTCCTCGCCCAAAGCCTCGCGCCCGCGGCGCAACAGGGAATCGAGCGCTGTCGAGCCAGACTTGGACCACAGCCGTTCGATCTCTCGCGTGAGCCGCGCAGCATCGCCCGGTTCCGCAACAGCAAGCTCTTTCATCCACTGCGCCAGCTGCTCATCCTCTGATTGCGCTAACGCGCCCTGAGGTTGACCAAAAAGCAAGACAAGTGCCGTAAGGGCAATGTAGAGTTTTCGAAGATGTATCGCCATAACACGGTCAAATGTAACAGGGCTGACCAGCAAATCCAGCGGGCTTCAGCCACCTAACGCAAAAAGGGTGTCAAAGATGAGTGATATCGTGAGCCAGGCCGTCAGCGAGCTGAACGACAAAGTGCAATCTGCGGGATTTGACGGCACAGCCAAATTCCAGATCGAAGGCGAAGGCGCGGTCATGATCAGCAGCGCAGGCGCAGAAGCCGTCGCAGAAGACGCCGCCGCAGATGTCACGCTGGTTGCTGACGCCGACACGTTCAAAGGCATTCTGGACGGATCCGAAAACCCCACAACGGCCTTCATGACAGGCAAGCTCAAGGTCGAAGGCGACATGGGCATGGCGATGAAGCTGGCCTCTGTTCTGGGCTGATCAGCAAGGGACAACAGCGTCATGAGCATGGAGCCTGCTCCGCTGTTTGAAGAACACCATCCGGGCCCTCCGGGTGGTGTTGCGCATTGGGTGAATGCCTCGGACGGGCCGCGTATCCGCGTCGGAGCCTGGAACCAGACCGGCCCAAACGGCACCGTTATGGTCTTTCCCGGCCGCACCGAATACATCGAGAAATACGCCGTCACAGCACAGGAACTGGCCAGCCGCGGGTTCGCATCGCTGGCGATAGATTGGCGGGGTCAAGGTCTGGCTGACCGGCTGTTGGACGACGACCGCACCGGTCATGTCGGGACCTTTCCAGACTATCAAAAGGATGTGGCCGCCATGCTGCGCGCGGCGCGCGAGTTGTCCTTGCCACGTCCCTATTTCCTTTTGGCGCATTCGATGGGGGCGGGCATCGGTCTACGCTCGGTCATGGAAGGCATGCCGGTGCGCGCAGTGGCCTTTACAGGGCCCATGTGGGGCATTCAGATGTCCGCCCCGCTGCGGCCCGTGGCCTGGGTTTTGGGGCGCTTGATGCCTGCATTGGGATTGGGTCACAAACTGGCCCCCAGCACGGTTCCCGAACCCTACGTGGTGGCCAATCCGTTCGAAGACAACACTCTCACCACCGACCCCGAGATGTGGCAGATGATGGGCGATCACCTGCGCACGCATCCCGAACTGGCCCTTGGCGGGCCGTCTTACAATTGGCTGCATCAGGCCTTGGAAGAAACCAAGCACCTGGACAGTCGCCCCTCGCCCAACCTGCCGTGCATTGCCTTTCTGGGCACCAACGAACGGATCGTCGACCCCAGCCGCATTCACAGCCGCATGTCACGCTGGACGGACGGAGAGTTGATCATGATCGAAGGGGGCGAGCACGAAGTGCTCATGGAAGGCCCGGACACCCGCCGCGACGTTTTCGACAAAATCGCGGCGCGCTTTCTCAAGGCCGCTGGCTAAGCCCGCAAAACCCGCTAATTTTGCCGTATGGCAGTTTTGACCTTTACGGATCGCGGCATCTATTGCCCCGCGGGTGATTTCTACATCGATCCCTGGCGCCCTGTTGAGCGTGCGTTGATCACCCACGGCCACGCCGATCATGCGCGGTCGGGCATGGGGTCGTATTTGTGCACCGACCTCGCCGCTCCAGTTTTGCGGCACCGGCTGGGCGACATCTCGGTCGAAACGCTCTGCTACGGAGAACAAACGGACATCGGCGGCGCGCAGGTGTCGTTCCATCCCGCAGGTCATGTTCCCGGCTCTGCACAGATCCGCGTCGCTGTCGACGGAGAGGTCTGGGTCTGCTCGGGCGACTACAAACTCGAGGACGATGGCCTTTCAACCCCGTTCGAGCCCGTCACATGCCATCACTTCATTACCGAAAGCACCTTTGGCCTGCCGGTCTTTTCCTGGCGCCCACAAGCGCAGATCGCCCAAGAGATCAACGCATGGTGGGCCGCATGCGCCCAGCAGGGCAAAACCGCGATGTTGGGCGCCTATTCGCTGGGCAAGGCCCAGCGGCTCTTGTCGATGCTGGACCCCGACATCGGCCCGATCCTCACCCACGGCGCGATCGAGACCACAAACGCCGTGTTGCGGGCGCAGGGCCTGCGATTGCCCGAGACCGTACACGCCACCGCCGAGATCACCGCCACCAGCCATCCAGGCGCGATCGTCCTTGCGCCGCCATCGGCATTGAACGCGCAATGGGCGCGCAAGTTTGGCCCGCAAGAAACCGGCTTTGCCTCGGGCTGGATGGCCTTGCGCGGCATCCGAAGACGCCGCGCCGGGGATCGCGGCTTTGTCATCTCCGACCATGCAGACTGGGCCGGCCTCTTGGCGGCGATCAAAGAAACGCAGGCAGAAAACATCTATGTCACGCATGGTTACACCGAAATATTCACGCGCTACTTAAACGAAATTGGCTATACGGCTGCGATTGTCGCGACCGAATACGAAGGCGACAGCCTCGATACCGAAGAGGCGGCATGAAACATTTCGCCGCGCTGTTTCAGACCTTGGATCAAACAACCAAAACCGGCCCCAAAGTCGCCGCCTTGGCCGACTATTTTCAATCGGCCCCCGAACCTGACCGGATCTGGACAATCGCAATGTTTTCCGGCCGCCGCCCCAAACGCGCTGTCACCACGACGCGGTTGCGGGAATGGGCGGCCGAACGCGCGGGCATTCCGCTGTGGCTTTTTGAAGAGGCCTACCCAATCGTGGGCGACCTGGCCGAAACCATCACCTTGGTCCTGCCGCCGCCTCCGCGCGCGAGCGATCACAGCCTGACCCATTGGATCGGAACCATCCGCGCCTTGGCCGACCAACCCGAAGACGCGCGCAAGGCGGCCATTCTTGATGCGTGGGATCAATTGCCGCCAGCCGAACGCTTTTTGTTCAACAAGCTGATCACAGGCGGCTTTCGCATCGGGGTGAGCCAAAAGCTCATGACCCGCGCGCTGGCAAAAGCCACCGGCAAAGAGGAACCCGAACTCGCCCACCGCCTGATGGGCAATTGGGACCCCGCCACAACCAGCTGGCAGAGCCTCATTGTCTCGCAAGACGCCACCGCAGATGCCTCCCGCCCCTACCCCTTCTACCTGGCCTATGGTCTCGAGACCGAGCCAGAGGCCCTGGGCGCGCCCGAGGATTGGGACGCGGAATGGAAATGGGATGGCATTCGCGGCCAGCTGATCCTGCGCGACGGGGCGCATTTCGTCTGGTCGCGCGGCGAAGAGCTGATGACAGACCGCTTTCCCGAACTGGCCCGTGCCAAAGACTTTCTGCCAATGGGCTGCGTTCTCGACGGAGAGCTGTTGGTCTGGGGCGCCGATGGCCCGCAAAGCTTTAACGCCCTGCAAAAGCGCATCGGGCGCAAAACGGTGCCCAAAAAGCTCCTCAGCGACAGCCCCGTTATTCTCTATGCCTATGATTTGCTAGAGGAAAACAGCACGGACCTGCGTGATCTGCCCTACGAGGATCGCCGCCGCCGCCTGGACGCGCTTTGTGCAAACCTGCCGCCCGAGGCGCCGGTGAAACGCCCGCCCGCCCTGACATTCGAAACCTGGACAGACCTATCGGCCATCCGCGCCACGGCGCGGTCTGAAAACGCCGAAGGCCTGATGCTGAAACGCAAACAAAGCCCCTATCTCTCGGGGCGCAAAAAGGGGGATTGGTGGAAATGGAAGCTTGATCCGCTCACCATCGACGCGGTCATGATCTATGCCCAATCCGGCCACGGTCGGCGCGCAAACCTCTTCACCGATTTCACCTTCGCCGTCTGGAATGGCAATGATCTGGTCCCCTTCACCAAAGCCTATTCCGGCCTGACCGATGCCGAGTTCCGCTCGATCACCGCCTGGGTCAAGAAAAACACGCTGCAACGGTTTGGCCCGGTGCGCCAGGTTACCCCTGAACATGTCTTTGAAATCGCGTTCGAAGGCATCCAGGCCTCGACACGGCACAAATCCGGCGTCGCTTTGCGATTTCCTCGCATGTCGCGCTGGCGCCATGATAAGCCCATCCAAGACGCCAACACCCTCGACGACCTCAACGACATGCTAAAGACCTATGGATAAACCCCACGCCACCCTGCCCCAAACCGCCCTTGCACCCGCAACCAAAGCGCCCCAAGGGGCATGGGATTGTCATTTCCACATGATTGGCGGGCCAAAGGATTTCCCGCTTTGGGACGGCCGCGTCGAAGACCCAGCACCCGGCCCCGACTTTCTGGATTGGATTGCCCTCTACCGCCAACACTCTGAAACCCTTGGCTTTTCCAAAGGCGTGATCGTCCACTCAATCCTCTATGGCACTGACAACACGATCACCACAGAGGCGCTCAAAACCTTGGGGCCGGATTACGCCGGCGTAGGCCTCTTGCCGGACGGGGCCACGCACCAACAGATCGCCCAGTTTGCCCAAGACGGCATGCGCGCGGTGCGCCTCAACTACGTCCACGGCGGCGTGCTAACCTGGGACGGCGCCAAAGCAATGGCGCCCGCGCTCGCCGATGCAGGGCTCCATATTCAAATGCTCTGCCATGCCGATCAACATATGGCGCAGCTCGCCGACGATGTGCGCGCCCTGCCTGTGCCCGTCGTCTTTGACCATTGCGCCTGGCCAACGTCTGGGCTCGCCCCGGATGCACCCGGCCTCGACGCGCTCTGCGCGCTCTTGGCCGAGGGGCACGCCTATGTCAAACTCTCCGCCCTCTACCGCCTCTGTGCTGCCCCTTATACCGACGCAGACGCCCTGGTGCGCCGCCTGCTTTCGGCCAATCCCGATGCCTGCCTCTGGGGCAGCGATTGGCCCTACCTGATGCTCGCCGATGCCCAATCGCCCCAACCCGCCGATTTGCTCGATGCGCTGCACCGCGTCGCCACACCTCAGGAACAGCGCTTGATCCATGTGGAGAACCCCAGCCGATTGTTCGCACCTTAGGTCTTTCTTTTGGCTAAAAATATCCACTGCGCTGCGCCCATCACCCGCGCGACGTCTGGTACGTCCAAAACACCTTGCCGCCTGGGGGCTTAAGCCATACCTATGCCATCACTCCCAACAGATGAGGCTCAGATGTTCCAATTGCCCTTTCCCCTTCGCGACGCAAACGCCTCTGCTGGCGCTGATGGTCTTGGGAACTTGCCAGAGTGGAACTTGACCGACCTCTACACCAGCCCCGATGCGCCCGAGCTTGCGCGGGATTTGGACTGGCTCGAAGGCGAATGTGCGGCCTTTGCGGCTGATTACGAAGGCAAGCTCGGCACCTTGGATGCCGCCGGGCTCTTGGCCTGTGTTTTGCGCAACGAAAAGATCAACGGCATCGCCGGGCGGATCATGTCTTATGCGGGGCTGCGCTATTACCAGCTCACCACCGATGCAGAGCGCGCCAAATTCATGTCCGACTGCCAAGAGCAGATCACCAATTACACCACGCCGCTCGTTTTCTTCACGCTCGAGCTCAACCGCCTCGAGGATGCGCATCTCGACGGTCTTTTGGCCCAAAATGCCGATCTGGCGCGTTACAAGCCGATCTTTGACAAGATCCGGGCGATGAAGCCCCACCAATTGTCTGATGAGCTTGAGAAATTTCTGCACGATCTCGGCGTGGTTGGCGATGCTTGGGAACGGCTTTTTGATGAAACGATTGCGGGGCTCACGTTCGATGTGGAGGGGGAAACCTATAACATCGAAGGCACGCTGAACTTTCTCACGGACCCCGACCGCACCAAGAGAGAGGCCGCCGCCAAAGAGCTGGCTGATGTTTTCTCAAGCAATATCAAAACCTTTGCCCGCGTTCATAACACGCAAGCCAAGGAAAAAGAGATCCTGGATCGCTGGCGTGGCATGCCCACGCCTCAGACAGGGCGGCATTTGTCCAATCAGGTCGAGCCCGAGGTGGTCGAGGCGTTGCGCAATGCGGTTGTGGCGGCATATCCCAAGCTTTCGCATCGCTATTACGAGCTCAAGCGCGGATGGCTGGGCCTGGATCGGATGCAAGTCTGGGACCGCAACGCGCCCTTGCCGATGGAAGATCCGCGCATCGTAGATTGGGCCGAGGCTGAAAAAACCGTGATGGACGCCTATTCGGCTTTTGATCCGCGGATGGCCGATATCGCAGCGCCGTTTTTCTCAAAAGGCTGGATCGACGCGGGTGTGAAACCGGGCAAAGCGCCCGGCGCCTTTGCGCATCCGACGGTGACGGACGTGCATCCTTATGTGATGCTCAACTA
>CAZYQC010000050.1:0-23889 GCA_964649815.1 uncultured Rhodobacterales bacterium
CCGCCCGCCTTTGACGTTGAACGAAAAGCGCCCAGGTTTGTAGCCGCGCGCTTTGGCCTCGGGCAGACCAGCGAACCAATCGCGGATCGGAGTGAAGGCGCCAGTATAGGTCGCCGGGTTAGAGCGTGGCGTGCGCCCAATAGGGCGCTGATCGATGTCGATAACCTTGTCGAGATGTTCGAGCCCCTTGATCGTTTCGCAGGGCGCCGGCGTTTGCCGCGCTCCGTTCAGGCGCATCGACGCCGTTTTGAACAGCGTTTCAATCGTCAGGGTCGACTTGCCGCCGCCGGACACGCCGGTCACGCAGACAAACTTGCCCAGAGGGAAATCCGCGGTCACGTTTTTGAGGTTGTTCCCGGTTGCCTTGACGACCTTGAGCGATTTGCCTTTGCCTTTGCGCCGGGTCGCAGGCACCGCGATCTCGCGCTTGCCCGACAGGTAATCACCGGTGATCGAGTTGCTGTGCGTCGCGATCTCTTGCGGTGTGCCGTGGGCGACGACCTGACCACCGTGCACGCCTGCACCGGGGCCAATGTCAAAGACGTAATCCGCCTCTCGGATCGCCTCTTCGTCATGCTCGACCACGATGACAGTGTTGCCCTGATCCCGCAGCGATTTCAGCGTCCCCAGCAGGCGATCATTGTCGCGCTGGTGCAGACCAATCGACGGCTCGTCCAACACATAGAGAACACCTGTCAGGCCTGAGCCGATCTGGGATGCAAGGCGGATACGTTGGCTTTCGCCGCCGCTGAGCGTGCCACTTGAACGTGAGAGCGTCAGGTACTCAAGTCCAACATTATTCAGGAACCCAAGCCGTTCGCGAATTTCCTTGAGGATCGCGGTCGCGATCTCGTTTTTCTGAGCTGTCAGATGGGCCGGAACAGACTGGCACCAATCATAGGCCTCGCGGATCGACATCTGGACGACTTCGCCGACGTGAATACCGGCGATCTTGACGGCCAGCGCCTCGGGGCGCAGGCGGTAGCCGCCGCAATCGCCGCACGGGCGGTTGTTTTGGTAGCGTTCGAACTCTTCCCGGATCCAGTTGCTGTCCGTTTCACGATACCGGCGTTCCATGTTTGGAATGACGCCTTCGAAAACGCGCGTCACCTGGTACACACGGCCGCCTTCGTCGTATCGAAACGGGATTTCCTCGTCGCCTGATCCATAAAGAAAGACCTGTTTTACATGCGCCGGCAGGTCCTTCCATTTGGTGTTTTGATCAAACTCGTAATGCTGGGCAATCGCTTCGATCGTTTGCAAAAAATACGGTGATTTGCCCTTTCGCCAGGGCGCCAAAGCCCCGTCGGAGACCTTGAGGTTCTGGTCCGGCACGACCAACCGTTCGTCAAAGAACAGCTCTACCCCCAAGCCATCGCAGGACGGGCACGCGCCAAAGGGCGCGTTGAACGAAAACAGCCTGGGCTCAATTTCGGGTATCGTAAAGCCCGACACCGGACAGGCGAAGTTCTCGGAAAAGGTGATCCGCTCTGGGTCGCCCTCGGTCGGGGCCGTTTCAAGGATCGCGATTCCATCGGCCAGATCGAGGGCGGTGCGCAGGGAATCGGCCAGTCGCGTTTCCAGCCCCTCGCGCACGACAATCCGGTCCACCACCACGTCGATATCGTGGCGAAACTTTTTGTCCAGCGTGGGTGGTTCATCCAATTCGTAAAAGGCACCGTCAACTTTGACGCGCTGAAAGCCCTGTTTGCGCAGCTCCAGGAATTCCTTGCGGTACTCGCCCTTCCGGTCCCGAATGATCGGAGCCAAAAGATAGGCGCGCGTCCCCTCTTCCATGTCCATGATCCGGTCGACCATGTCCTGCACCTGCTGGGCCTCAATCGGCAAACCGGTGGCGGGGCTATAGGGGGTGCCCACCCGCGCAAACAAAAGGCGCATATAATCATAGATCTCGGTCACCGTGCCAACGGTAGAGCGTGGGTTCTTTGACGTGGTTTTCTGCTCGATCGAGATCGCGGGAGAAAGACCGGCGATGTGATCGACGTCCGGCTTTTGCATCATATCAAGGAATTGCCGCGCATAAGCAGACAGCGATTCCACATAGCGCCGCTGGCCTTCTGCATAGATCGTATCAAACGCGAGCGAGCTTTTGCCCGAGCCGGAAAGACCAGTGATCACAACCAGTTCGTCGCGTGGAATATCCACATCGATGCTTTTCAGATTGTGCTCCCGCGCGCCGCGGACCTGAATTGATTTAAGCTCTGCCATAACCGCCCCACCCGATATCGCAATAAGGGCCCCCGCCCCCAAAGGCATTAGGCCCTAATACATAAATCTGGGGATTGGATTCTCCAATCGAAAAATGAGAACATGTTGTGAACATTCGCTCTAGTGACATTAATTGTCACGAGAGCGCCGCCCCGCCAAGACAGCGTGCACAGCAATTGCGCAGACAAAGATCGCGATGACCGTCGCAATCAAGCCCGCATAGCCTGCAAGACTGAGGACCAAGAGCGCGCCAGGCGTGCCCAAAGTGTTGCCCAAATTGCCCATTTGCGCCATCGCGCCATTGGCTTTGGCCTGCGTTTGGGCCGTGCTGTTCAACTGAGGAACAGCCGCAAAGGTGGCGCCCTGGACCAGCCCAAGTGCCGCAGAAAGCGCCAAGCACGCCATCGGCAGACCCGGCGCGACCCACAGCCAACCCAGGCAAAGGATGCACGCCGCAAAGCCAAGCTGAACAACCTGGATCGCGGTGATGTAGCGCAGCAGAAACACACCGATGGTCAGCGACGACACAATCGAGGCAAGCGGCATCGCCCCAAGGGTCCAGGCGCGCGCGGTCTCGGGGATGAAGGGCGGCAGGACCGTCAGGATCGACAGAAAACACAGCGTGTAGAAAAGCCATCCAATCGCAGGCGCGCCCATATAGGCAGAGCGGTAGATCTGGGCGTGGTCGCGTAGGATATGGGGCAAGCTCAGCTCTGTTTTGGGGGCGGCCTCCTCGGTGCGCGGCAGCATCACACTCAGAAGGCCCGCAAACGCGCCCATCCATAGGCCATGCGCCACAAAAAGCGCGCCAACACCGCGGGCTTCGACCAAAGGCAGGCCCAAAACAACCAAGAGCGTGAACGCAACGCCAAAGAACGTGCCCCAAAGGGTCAAGGCAAAGCCGCGGTGTTGCGGGGCGGACATCTGCGCGATGAGCGTAGGCGCCGCCACCACAATCGCGAGGTGGGACATCCCCTCAAGAACGCGCGTGGCAAGCAACCAAGGCAGCGGTGGCAACACGGCCTGCACGAAAGAGACCAGCGCCCCGGCCAACAGCGCCAAAACGATGGCCCGTCGAAACCGAATGCGCGCCACGACCAACCCGGCCACAACGCCCAGCAATATGCCGACAAAGCCAACAAGCGACACGATAAAGCCCAGAGCCGCGCCGGCCTCGGGGTAAAGCGCGGGCAGTTGGTCGAAAACGACCGATATTTTGGCATATTGCGCCGCGGCCCCAAGCCCCGCGCCCCAAAGGACGAAAATCAACACAAACGGGGTTTTCATGGGGTCGGTCCGGCATGGGGCAAAGCTGCGTCGCTGATGCAACGCCTACCGGTCGGGACTGGCTCTGTCCACTGCGTCAGCGCACAGAGCCGTCGCCCTTAGATATGGATCACCCGGTCATAGGCGTCGAGAACGCTTTCGTGCATCATCTCGCTGAGCGTGGGATGCGGGAAGACCGTGTGCATCAGGTCCTCTTCGGTTGTCTCAAGGGCCTGGCCCACTACATAGCCCTGGATCAGCTCGGTTACTTCGGCGCCGATCATATGCGCGCCCAAAAGCTCGCCCGTTTTTGCGTCAAAGACCGTTTTGATCATGCCTTCTGGCTCGCCCAAGGCGATGGCTTTGCCGTTGCCGATGAACGGGAACTTGCCCACCTTGACCGTGTGGCCTTGGTCTTTGGCTTGCGCTTCGGTCAAGCCGACCGAGGCGACCTGAGGATGACAATAGGTGCAGCCTGCAATCGCTTCGGGCTTGATGGGATGCACGTTGTTTTTGCCTGCAATCAACTCGGCCACCATGACGCCTTCGTGGCTGGCTTTGTGCGCCAGCCAAGGGGCGCCAGCGATATCGCCAATGGCGAACACACCCTCAACACCGGTGCGGCAATAGGCATCTGTCACGACATGCGTGCGATCCACTTTGACGCCCGCTTGTTCCAGGCCCAGGCCCTCGACATTGCCGACAATACCGACGGCGGAAATGACGGTGTCAAAGTCATGTGTTTCGACCTTTCCGCCCATTTCGATATGTGCGGTCACTTTGTCTTTTGTCCGGTCGAGCTTTTTGACCATCGCCTTTTGCAGGATCTTCATCCCCTGCTTTTCAAAGCTCTTTTTCGCCATCGCGCTGATGTCGGCATCTTCAACCGGCAGAACGCGGTCCATAACTTCAACGACCGTCGTGTCTGCGCCCAGCGTGTTGTAAAAGCTCGCGAATTCGATCCCAATCGCGCCAGAGCCGATGACCAAGAGTTTCTTGGGCATGTGCGGCGGCGTCAGCGCGTGCTTATAGGTCCAGACCCGCGCGCCATCCGCCTCAAGCCCCGGCAACTCTCGTGCACGGGCGCCTGTCGCAAGGATGATGTTTTTGGCGCTCAGCGTCTCGGAGCCTTTGTCGGTTTTGACACGCACCTGGCCTTTGCCCGCAAGCGACGCCTCGCCCATCACAACCGTGACTTTGTTCTTTTTCAGCAAACCTTTGACGCCAGCGGACAATTGCCCCGCCACCTGGCGCGACCGTTTGACCACGGCGTCGAGATCATAATCGATATTGTCCGCTTTCAGGCCGAATTCTTTCGCGCGGTGCATCAGGTGGAAAACTTCGGACGACCGCAGCATCGCCTTGGTTGGGATACAGCCCCAATTCAGGCAAATCCCGCCCAGGTGTTCGCGTTCGACAACCGCCGTCTTGAGACCCAATTGCGCGGCGCGGATGGCGGCGACATATCCGCCGGGACCTGATCCGATGATAACAACATCAAAAGATTGCGCGGACATGGGCTTCACCTCATCGGCTGGAAATGGATTTAGTTTACCATTAAACTATTTTGAAGCACGTCTCAACCGGCGTGCCTGCGTAATATTGCCCCAATGAAAAAGCCCGGCGCAAACTTGCCCGGGCTTGGTCGATTTTGCAAATGCGGCGGGGTCTATGCGGCGGCGTCAGCCTGCAAAGACCGGACCATCGCGCCATAGCCGCCTTGCTCAAGAAAGCGGGCCTCGGGTTCGTTTGTGGCGCGTCCCAGCACGGCGTTGCGATGGGGAAAGCGGCCAAACTGGCGAATGACTTCGCGATGCGCACGGGCATGCAAAAGGTTGCTCGCACCCAGCTCTGGCATCCGTTCGCACATCAAGCGCACACAGCGGTCTTGGTCGCTAAGGTTCTCGGAATGCATCAGCGGCAGGTAAAAGAACTGGCGGGCCGGTTCGTCGATCCGCATATCCCACCCGCGTGAGATTGCAGATTTGGCCGCAGCCAAAGAGGGCCGGTCGGTCAAGAACGCCTTGGCGCTGTTGCGGAACATATTGCGCGAGAATTGATCCGTGAGGATGATATATGCCAGCGCGCCAGAGGGATAAGTGAGCCACAAAGAATACGCGCCGTCCCGGGCGTTTTCCCATGCTTCACCGAATGTCTCGCTGATTTCCGCGTCAAGCGCATCGTCTTGCGCGTACCATTTATCGGGGCCTTTTTCGTCCAACCAATAGGTCAGAACCTGCTCTGGGCCAATCATGCCTTTATCCTCTCCTTTCAGGCGCTGTTACCGAACCGTTACATGTGGATAACTCATTGGCCCAATCACGAAATGCGACATAAGCGACATATTAGGGCGAAGGTTGTGCATTTGCCTCTTCTTGATCCACTTCTGCTGCAAATTCTTGCGCAATCTCAAGACCGACAGGCGTTGTCGCCGCCGGGGACATCGCAACGTAGCTTCCGGTTTCGTCCACAGGCACGGCTGCACGCTGGGTCATCCGGTAGAGTGCGTAGAGACACAGAGCGACAAACAGGACCAGGATCACCAGATAAAACCCCGAGGGGCCGATCCGCTCCATCAAGGCGCCCACGATCAGCGGGCCTGCAATAGCGCCCAACCCGTTGATAAAGACCAACCCGCCCGAGGCCGCAGCCATATCGTCGTTTTCCAGAAAGTCGTTCGTATGCGCAATCAAGAGCGAATAAAGCGGGTTCGACATACCGCCAATGACAAAGGCCGCCGCCACGTTCAGTGTGAAGGTGTTCCCAACCATGATACCCGCGACGGCACCTACCCCGCCGATGGCCGCGACGACGACAATCAAAAAGCGCCGGTCGACACGGTCTGAAATCCATCCGATTGGGTATTGCATCACAACGGCCCCCACAAAGAACGCCGCGACAAACGATGAAATCTGCGCGACGTTCAGGCCAGCCATCGTTCCGTAAACAGAGGCCATACCGAACTGGGCGGAAAAGACACCGCCAAGGATCAGCATGCCAACACAGCCCAAGGGCGAAAACGCATAAAGCTGGCGCAAGGTCATGGGCTTGGTGGTGTCGAACGCGGGCGTTGGTGAGATCGACAAAAGGATCGGTGTCACCGCCAAAGAGACGAGGATCGAGGGGATCACAAAGAGGACATAGCCCGACGGATCAGCTGTCACCAGCAGCGCCTGCGAGACCACAATACCCAGCGTTTGCACGATCATATAAAGCGACAGGGCCTGGCCACGGTGGCTGTTGTCGGTGGCATTGTTCAGCCAGCTTTCGGCGGTGACATAGACCGCTGAAAAGCAATAGCCGATCAGCACGCGGCCGAAAATCCAGACCCAGGGGCTCGTCAATGCGGGATAGAGGATAATCACAGCCGAAATCAGCGAGGCCAGCGCCGCAAAGACCCGCACGTGTCCAACGCGGCGGATCATCCCCGGCGCCATCCGGCTGCCGCCCAGAAAACCAGCAAAATAGGCAGACATGACAAGCGACATCTCGAGGGTCGAAAACCCCTCGATCTCGCCCCGAATACCCAAGAGCGTGCCCTGCATCCCGTTGCCGATCATCAGCAACCCCATGCCAAGCAACAAGGCCCATGCGCTTTTGAGAACCTGGATCATGACGCGACTCCGGCGAAATCAGAATTGAACCGTATCACGCCGACTCAACCAGGGTCGGCGCCTTTCACGACATGCCTTTGTCGAATTTTTCCGTCACGCGCCACGGGGAAAAAGCAAAGAGGCATCGCCATAGGAAAAAAAGCGGTATTTTTCAGCGATCGCATGCGCATAGATCTCTTTGATGCGCTCGGGCGTCATCACCGCGCTGACCAACATCATCAGCGTCGATTTGGGCAGGTGAAAATTGGTCATCAGACCATCCGCGACCTGCAGCTCAAAGCCGGGCGTGATGAAGATATCGGTGTCGCCTGACCAAGCCTTGATCCGGCCATCGCGGCCTGCGGTTTCGATCAGGCGCAAGGCCGTGGTGCCAACGGGGATCACGCGCCCGCCCAGTTGCTTGGTCGCCGCAATCTCTGCGGCTGCCTCTTGGGATACGTGGCCCCATTCGGAATGCATCTTGTGTTCCGAGATATCATCGACCTTGACCGGCAAGAACGTCCCTGCACCCACGTGCAGCGTCACATAGGTAAACTCCACCCCGCGCGTTTTCAGCGCGCTGAGAACATGCGCGTCGAAATGCAGCGATGCGGTTGGCGCAGCCACCGCACCGGCATGTTGCGCCCAGACGGTTTGGTAATCGGTGCTGTCTTGCTCATCAGCCGCGCGTTTTGCGGCGATGTAGGGCGGCAAAGGCATGGCACCCGCATCGGCCAAAGCGGCATCGAAATCCTCGCCGCTGAGGTTAAAGGCGATCTGCGCCTGGCCATCGTGAACCCCGGTCAGCTCTGCGCTCAGTTGATCGGAGAACCGGACGACCTCGCCCAGGTGCCATTTTCGCAAAGGCTTGACCAAAGCCGACCAGGTATGATCCGCATTTGGCGCCAGCAAAGTCACCTCGATTTTCGCCTCGACCGGTCCTTGGGCGCTCAGGCGCGACCGCGTGCCGGTCAGACGCGCCGGGATCACTTTGGTGTCGTTCAAAACCAGCCGGTCCCCGGGGCGCAACCAATCGGCAAGATCCGTGACATGCTGGTCATGGATCGCTGTTGGATCGGCCACCAAAAGCCGCGCAGAAGACCGCGGCACAGCGGGGCGCAGCGCGATGCGGTCTTCGGGCAAGTCAAAGTCGAAATCACTCAGTTTCATGCCGCGCAGGTATGGCGCGGATGCCAAAAGGTCCAGCCCTAGCGTTCGCCGACTTCGGGTTCTTTGCGCTCTGGCCGGCTTGCGGCACGGTCGACCTTTTGATCCTGAATGAACTCTTCGGGGATCAACGATCTGCGGTCGTCCTGGATTTGCGGCACCTCGGGCGGTGGCCGTCGGAAAATTTCGCGGAACATGCCCGGCGTCAAAGCAGAGAGCGGATTGACCGCGATGCGTGGGCTGTCGGCACTGCCGCCCAAGCGATAGCTAAAGCCGATCAACCCTTCGCCCTTGCGCGTCAACAGCGAACCGATGGCATTCAGCACATAGACAGGCGAGACGACCCCCTGCATATCCAGTGTTCTGCTGGCGGTGGTATAGGTCCCGTCCATCGAAATGCCCATCGATGGGCCGACGGCGCTGGCTTGGCGCAGGAAAACGCGGTCTGGCGTGAGGCGAAAATCGGCTTCGACATCGGAAAAGAGGATGCCATTGCCGCTGAGTTGCTCAAGCAATCCGATGATCGAAACCGCCGAAAGCAAATCCGCCATGACCGGGGCATCTTTGACCCGCGTGTCAAGGATCGACACGGTTCCATCAAAGGCACCACCCTCGCCCACGGGTATCAGGGTCAAATCCATCGTGCCGCCGCGCGCTTGTTTCAGCAGCCCAGCCGCCGCAACAACGCCCCCGGCGTCTGCGGATGTGATGCGCACCGCGCTGCGACCGTTCGATGGCAACACCCGGCCCGAAACCTCCGGCCCGCCATTCACGCGCGCCTCAAAGCGACCATCAAGCCCGCGACGCAGATCGAACGTGCCAGCAAAATCCGTCAGAGCAATCGTATCGGTGATCTGCAAACGATCGAGCCGAACGTACAACGGCCCCGGCTCTTGCCCGCTGGTGTCGCCAGCGCCAAAGTTTGCGGTGCGCAAATCGATGGTCCCGCCATCCACGCGCACTTCGGGGGCCAGACCTTCGCCCCGCCCAACCAGCGTCACAGGCGCGGCCAGCCAATCTGACAAGGTGACAGTTCGAAAGGCCGCCTGGTCCAACCCGCCGCCGGGGTTGAGTGTGACGCCCCCCTCGACGCTGAGCGCATTCCCCCGCAAGGACAGGCGATCAACCCGAGGCGCCGCGCCAAGGCGCCCGGAGACTTCCAACGTGCCGGGTGTCCCAGGTGCCAGATCCCAGCCAAGAGGCGGCATCGACAGGCCGATCCCGTCCAGCTGGCTCGACAAGGCGAAACGCGGCGCTTCGTTGCGCGGCAGTTCGATGCGCAATTGGCCTGGGCCGCTGCCGCGCACGGTGCCGGGTGGCAGGCCAATATTGAACGTCTCGACCGCGTCTTGCGAAAGCGTGACACGCCCCTCGATGATGCCCGGCGCAGACTGCCCCAGCACTTGTCGCCAGGCCGCGTCAAAGGGGACCCCATCCAGCGCACCGCGCCCACCAATGCGGATTTGATCTTGGGTGCCAGTCAGCGACAGCTGACGCGCGCTTAGTTCCCGGTCTTCGATCAAAACCTCTGACACCACGTTCTCTAGCGTGCCGGTGGCGTCCCATTCGATCTCATCGGCCTGGACCCCTTTGCGCAACGGGATGGACAAACTGCCCACCACGCTGGCGCGCCCCTCTGCCAGATCGACGGGCAAATTGGCCCGCTGCATGATCCTCAAAGGCGGCAGGTCCAAAACCGAAAGGACCGACTGAATCGCCCCATCAAGGCCCAGGCGCACCACCCCCGGTGCGCCGCCTCGAACGGTGATATCTGGCACGATGAACGATGACGCTTGCGTGGATATGCGCCCGCCCGAGGGCGCTGTGAGATAGCCGTCCTCGACAGCGATCACCAAACGGTTGTCCGCCAAGACCGCATGGCCCGAGGCATTCTCGACCGGCGGCAGTGTACGGGCAAAGCGGACATGCGCGCCTGTATAGTCAAAACTGGCGTAGACATCGGGGCGCACCACCGGCGCGCCGCGAATGGCAAAATCGACGTTTTTCAACGTGCCCGCCAGGACATTCTGGGTCAGCCATGTTCGCGTGCGCGTGCCGAACCCCTCGGGCCACAGCTCGAACAATCTGCTGGGTTGCACGCTGTCCATTTGCGCATCAAAGCCAAACGCCCAACCGTCCGGTTGCGCCGTCAGATCTCCCCGCACAACAAGCGATTGCCCTTGGTCCCGCAAAAGCATCTCGCCCAGATCAAAGACAAAAGGATCAAAACGCACCCGGAAATCGGCGGTGGCCCCTTCGATGGAAATGGCTTGGTCATACAGACCGGCGGGGTTCAGCGTGATGTCGTCCACGTCGAACTGCACCACCAGATCTTCGCCCGTTTTGCCCAAAACGGCGATCCCATCGGCGCGGGCCGTTCCCCAATCGCTGTCGACGGACACTTCGGTAAAGGTGAGCGACTGATCGCCCGGATCAAAGGTAAAATAGGTCCGGGCGGATTGGAACGGGATCGGGCGCGTGATGTCGTTGGGCTGCAAGACGCCTTGCCCAATCGTCAGCGTCGCATTGAGAGGCGCGATTTCGCCCGTGCTGGTAAAGCCGCCGCGCATTGAACCGGAAATGCCCGCACGCAATGGCGCCAACCAGGCAAAGGCTGGTCCTTGGGCGGCGATATCTGCAGCATCCACATCGGTGATCGTGATCCCAAAGTCGGCTTCTGGCTCTCCGATCCGGCTGGTGTAATTGGCGGCCAGTGTGGCAACGCCCTGCCCTCCGCTGAGCAAGGCCAGGTCCACCAAAAGCGTCAGCGCATCGTTTTCGCGCGTCAGCTGCGCCCGCCCACCATCGATCGTCCAGGCGCGACGCGACCGGGCGTCTTCATAGCGCAGCGTCACCGCCTGGATATCGGCGGTCTTGAGCCCGCGCAGAACCGGCGCATCCAAAACGCGGTCAATGCTGCTGGCCAGATCGGCGAAATTGGCGGCTTCTTGGCTGGGCGCGCTTTGGTCCAGCCCGCCTGTGACCGCCACGCTGCCATCGGCGCCCCGGCGCAACGTCGCGAAGACGCCCGTCAATGACACGTCATGCAATTGCGGCGCACCTTGCAACAGGCTTTCCAGGCTCACACCGGCGGCCGCCTCGGAGAACCGGACGATCTCGCGCCCGTCCTGCGTTTCGATCAACAGATCGCGCAGGCGCACGCGGGGCAGCCAGCCGTCTTGCAAAAAGACCTCGGCATCGGAAAACCGCACGTTGCCATCTGGCACCGCCGCCGAGGCGCGATCTTCGATGCGGGCTTGCGCCCAGGCGGGCACATGCACGGATTGGCCCGCCAAAAAGAACAGAACCACGCCAACGCATGCCGCCAAAACCAACGAAAAGGCCAAGGACACCAAAAAGGCGCGCCACCGGCGCCTGGGGCGTTGCGGCTTTGGCTTGTCAGTTGTGAGCTCTTGCTCAGCCATTGGCGATTTCGCTGCCTCTTACGCTCTGTCTTGGTGTGGCCTTTTTTCTTGTCGCCCCAGACCTATCATGCCACCTAACGCAACACTTCACCCAGAAAGGCCACATCATGCCCGATGTTTCCCAACCCGCTCCTGATTTCACCCTGCCCCAAACAGATGGGACCGAGGTGACGCTGTCTGACCTCAAAGGCAGCATCGTCGTTCTATACTTTTACCCACGCGACGATACGCCGGGATGCACAAAAGAAGCTATTGCTTTCTCGGAACATCTGCAGGCCTTTGTCGATCAGAATGCAAAAGTCTTTGGCATTTCTAAGGACACGGTGGCCAAACACGAAAAATTCACCAACAAGCACGCGCTGACCGTGCCTCTGTTGTCGGATGCCGAAGGCAGCGTCTGCGAAAGCTATGGCGTCTGGGTCGAGAAAAACATGTACGGCAAGAAAAGCATGGGGATCGAACGGGCGACCTATTTGATCAACACCGACGGCACCATCGCGCAGATTTGGCGCAAGGTGAAAGTTCCCGGCCATGCCGAGGCCGTTCTGGACGCGGTCAAGGCGCTCTGAGGGATGCTGGCGCTGGCGCAAATGGCAGAGGCGGTGCTGCGAACGCATGACGGGCGCGAGAAAACTGCGCTCTCGCGGGATTTTGCGGCCCAATGGCAGGCGGCGCGCGCGGCAGGTGAACAGCCCGAGATTGGACATGCCGCACCGCCCTTGCACCCGGCCCGCCCTGATGCGCCCGAGCTGCTTGACCCGCGCGACGTTCCAAAACGCAAACCCGGCTCGCCTGCGGGTCGGATCGCGCTGCTGCATGCGGTGGCACATATCGAGTTGAACGCCGTCGATCTGCATTGGGACATCATTGCGCGCTTTACCAACGTCGAGATGCCGATGGGCTTTTACGATGATTGGGTCAAAGCGGCGGATGAGGAATCCAAACATTTCGGGTTGATGTGCGATTGTCTGGAGGCCCTGGGCAGCCACTACGGCGCCTTGCCGGCGCATGCCGGGATGTGGCGCGCTGCCGAAGACACCAAAGACGACTTGATGGGCCGCCTTGCCGTCGTGCCAATGGTTCTCGAAGCCCGCGGCCTTGACGTGACACCCGGCATGATCGCGCTTTTCAAAAAAGCGGGCGAAACCAAAGCCGTGGGCGCGCTTGAGGTGATCTATTCCGAAGAGGTCGCTCATGTGGCCTATGGGTCCAAGTGGTTCCACTTTTTGTGCGGTCGCGAAAACCTGGACCCCAAGATCGTTTTTCATGATTTGGTGCGCAGGTATTTCCACGGCGGGCTCAAGCCGCCGTTCAACGAAGAAAAGCGCGCAGACGCAGGCATTCCCCCCGATTTCTACTGGCCACTCGCCGTGGGAGGTTGAGTCTGCTCAATTTTTCTGAGCTTTGGCGTCTAACTATCGGCAATATTTTGCTTATTGCTCCATTTTCCCTGCATGCTTGTGCCACCCCCCGGCATAAAGCTTGCCCCGCCCAAAACAGGACCTTACACACATCGCGTAGAGCTGACGGGCAATGTATCCGGCAGCCACGAAGGGATGGGACACGAGAGGGTCGATTGAGTGAGAACACAGCTCGCAATCAAGATTCATGCGTGGTTGGAATCGCAATTCCCGGAACGCCGGGTCTTTCTTAAATCTGACACTGACACCAGATTCATTCGCCTGCGGCCCAGCACGCAGCTGATCGCCTTCTCTGGCGCGACAGCACTTGTGGCGTGGTCGATCATCGCCACGGCGATCATTTTGATGGATTCCATCGGCGCAGGAAACTTCCGCGAACAAGCCAAACGCGATCAGCGCGTGTATCAGGAACGCCTGAACGAATTGGCCGAACAGCGCGACACCCGCGCAGAAGAGGCTTTGGCCGCACAAAACCGCTTTAACACGGCCTTGCAGCAGATCTCGGTGATGCAAAGTGAGCTTTTGGAATCCGAGACACGGCGGCGCGAGCTTGAGACCGGCATCGACGTGATCCAATCCACGCTGCGCGACACGATGGGCGACCGCGAGGCCGCGCGCGAAAAGCTGGCCCAACTGGAAAGCCAATTGGAAACCGGCACCGCAACCGCAAGCGCGGCCAACGTGGGCTCTGCCCAAATGGATTTTGTGGCCGAGGCGCTGGCACGGACCGCGAAAGAACGCGATCAGGTCGTGGCCGACGCGCAAGATGCGCTTGATCGCGCCGCAGACCTGGAGCTTGAGCTGGCCTTGCTCAAAGATCAAAACGACCAGATTTTCCGCCAATTGGAAGAAGCGATGGCCGTGTCGATGGAACCGCTGGACAAGATGTTCCGCGCCGCCGGGATGCCCACGGACCGCATCGTCGAACAGGTGCGTCGCGGCTATTCGGGCCAGGGCGGCCCGCTGACGCCGCTGTCTTTCTCGACAAGCGGTGAAGAACCCTCGCCCGACACATTGCGGGCGAACCGGCTGTTGCAGCAGATGGATCAGCTGAACCTGATGCGTATCGCAGCCGAGCAAGCCCCGTTTGCCACGCCTGTGCGAAATGCGTTCCGCTTTACCAGCGGCTTTGGCTATCGCCGCGATCCCAAGACGGGGGGGCGTAGGATGCACAACGGCGTCGATTTCGCCGCCTCGAACGGAACTCCACTTTATGCCACAGCCGATGGTGTCGTCACCCATGCGGGCTGGCAATCCGGCTATGGACGCCTTGTCAAAATCCAACACCAGTTCGGCATCGAGACCCGCTTTGCGCATCTTTCACGTATTCGCGTGAATGTTGGTCAAAGGGTCTCGCGTGGGCAGCGGATCGGTGATATGGGGGCCTCTGGACGGGTCACTGGCGTTAACTTGCACTACGAAGTGCGTGTCGGCGGAAAACCTGTGAACCCTATGACTTACATTAAGGCAGCCAACGATGTTTTCTAAAAGCAAAATCAACGAACCTGGACCAAAGGCCGCTGAACCGACCACTCCTGCTATGCCAGAGGCCGCATCCATGACCCCAAAGCAAGGCGACTTCAAAGCCAGCGCCCCAAAAGCCAAACCACCTGCATCGATTCTCTCTGCGGATCTGCATGTGACTGGCAACATGAAGACAACGGGCGATGTGCAGGTTGAAGGCACGGTCGAAGGCGACATTCGTGCGCATCTGCTGACAATCGGCGAGAGCGCGACAATCAAAGGCGAAGTCACCGCCGATGACGTTGTCATCAACGGACGTATCGTCGGTCGCGTGCGCGGTTTGAAAGTGCGCCTGACCTCGACTGCGCGGGTCGAAGGCGACATCATCCACAAGACCATCGCCATCGAATCCGGCGCGCATTTCGAAGGCTCGGTTCAACGCCAGGACGATCCGCTGAACGCCGGTGCAAAAGCCGCGCCCGCCGCAGCACCAGCGCCAAAGGCCGACGCTGGTTAAGGACCAAGATATCCCTGATCCAGAACGGGCGTCGCAGACCACAGCGGCGCCCGTTTTTCGTGATGGCTTTTGCCGACCCGAGGCAAGGCGGCTGGTGCTGACCGCTGCAATCCTTGCCTCGGCGCTAAGCTATATCGACGGCACCGTCGTCGCGATCGCCCTGCCCTCTATGCGGGCCTCGCTGGGCGCTGATCTGGTGCAGGCGCAATGGATCCACAACGCCTATATGCTGACCCTCTCTGCGCTGATCCTTATCGGCGGGGCTGCGGGGGACCGCTTTGGGCTTGCCCGGGTCTTTGGCTTTGGCATTGGCCTTTTTGTTGTGGCCTCTCTTTTTTGTGCCGCGGCCCCCAACGCGCTTTTCATGATTGTCGCCCGCGCCGTGCAGGGTGTGGGTGCGGCGATTATGGTGCCGGGATCGCTGGCAATCATCGCCCGCGCCTACCCGCGCGAAGACCGTGGACGCGCCATTGGCATCTGGGCCGCCGCCTCTGCGGTCACGACCGCTGCAGGCCCGATCATTGGCGGCGTCGCCTTGTCGATTGGCGGCCAGGAAATGTGGCGCTGGATCTTTGCGATCAATCTGCCGTTCGGCGCCATCGCCATCTGGCTGCTTTACCGCGCCATTAGCACGGATGCATCGAACACCTCGGCCAAGCTTGACCTGACAGGCACGATCCTTGCGACCATTTCCCTCTTGGGGCTCGCCTGGGGGCTGACAACGCTCGAACATGGCGGACCCGCCTTGACCTGGATCCTGGGTGGCGCGGTCCTTTTGCTTGTCTTCATCTGGTGGGAGACGCGCGCCACAGCCCCGATGGTGCCTATGCGGCTCTTTCGCTCGCCGATGTTTTCGGCGGCCAATGTCATGTGCTTTACGCTCTATGGCGCGCTGAACATCATGTTCTTCTTTATGCCGATGACCTTCGTCGCCGGCTGGGGCGCGACCGAGATCGAGGCCAGCGCGGTTTTCGCGCCTATGTCGGTGTTCATTTCGCTGCTCTCTGCCCGGGCAGGAAGCTTGGCAGACCGCATCGGACCAGCCCCCCTGCTGACCATCGGCAGCTTGATCGTGGCTGCGGGCTATGCGGCGATGGCGGCGCTGGCGCCTTATCAGAACCTGTGGCTGCATATGTTGCCAGCCATGTGCTTGGTGGGGCTGGGTATGGCGGCTGTGATTGCCCCGCTTTCGACAGCCATCATGGGCACGGTCGAGGATACCGAAACCGGGATCGCCTCGGGGATCAACAACGCAATCACCCGCATGTCCGGCCTGATCTTTGTGGCGGCGATGGGCGGGGTGGTCGCCGGAGGCTATGCAGCCGCAGGCGGAACCGACAGCTTTGGCGCTTTTAGTGAAAGCGCAGGTCACGTCGAAGCCATGACCGCCACGTTCCAAACCCTGGGCTACATCTCGGCGGGCCTTTGTCTGCTAAGCGCCCTGATCGCAGCACTCTTCACACGGCAATCCAAGGATTAGGGTCCTGACCCTAGCGGCCGATCATCCAGACGCCCTCGGGCCAAAAAGCGTGGAAGGCAAAGGCAAAAAGCACATCGTGCACCACGTCCCTGCCCTGGTCATCGCGCACGCGGATGTTGCCCACATCGCGCCCACGCCCGATCGTCCGCGTGTCCAAGGCCGACGCCTGGCCAGGGCGCCAGGACAGGATCACCCCCGCTTCGCGAACCTCTTCCAAGGCAGCCAGGCGCGACAAGGGCCAGGCCCGTGACCCCACGCGCACGACCCTCTCGAGCGCCGGAATACCGTGCGGTGGCGGATCGCCCGAATACAAAAATGGACGTTGGGCGCTGTCGTATCCCTGATAAGGATTGCGCCCATAGGCCCGGGCAAACTTTGGCTCGGCCATGACCAAACCATCAGGATGCCGCGTGCGAAATGCCTCCCAGCTTTCCATCCAAGACTGCACCGCCTGCAGCGACCGGCCCGTCATCTCGCCCACGATGCCCTGGCCTGTGGCCTGCTGCCACCAGCTTTGGGTTTCGCGGTCGTACATGACCATGTCCGAGTTACGCAGTTTTCCCGTCACGCCAAAGCTGAGCACATGGTCAGGTGCGACACGGCGGTCGAAGACAAGCGCCGAGTTGCACAAAGGGCAATAGGTCACCGCAAACGCCTGCCCGCCGACCGTGTCGTTCACAATTTCATGCCACATCAAATAGCGGATCGGATAGGCCCGCGCGGCCTGACCCGCGATCTCCAGCGTCACGACAGGCTCGCGATCCGGCAGGTCTTCGTCCGCAGCTGGTTTGAAGATCGGGTCGTCGATGGCCGGAATGCCGTCCTTACCCGGCCCACCCGACAAGATCTCGACCCAGTTCGAAACGCTGGTGCGTGAAAAGTCGGTCTCTGGCCATTCATAGCGCCAAAAGTCGGGCGACGCCCAAGCCAAGCTGGGCAAAAAGACAAGCCAGATGAGGTAACGCAGCATAGCGCCCACACTAACGCGACCGCAGGGCGCGCGTCACCCGGCCTCACGCCAAGGTGAAGCGCCAAAGAAAAACCCCAGCCCAAAAGGCCGGGGTTTCCAACATCGTCCAAACACGCTGCGCCCGATCACTCGGTCACGCGCACCGCTTGCATGACGTCCGGCTGGCCATCGATGGCGCCGGACCGAGGGTGCCCCCGTTTGATGGTGTCCAGAACATCAAGACCTTCGGTGACACGCCCAACGACAGTATATTGCCCGTTCAGGAAATCACCGTCCTGGAACATGATAAAGAACTGGCTGTTGGCACTGTTGGGGTTCTGCGCGCGCGCCATGCCAACGACACCACGTTCAAATCGAATATCGCTGAATTCCTGAACCAGGTCCGGCTGATCCGAACCGCCCATGCCCGCGCGACGCAAATTGCCATCCGCGCGCCCGAACTCAACATCGCCGGTTTGCGCCATAAAGCCATCGATGACCCTGTGAAAAACCACCCCGTCATACTGACCAGATGTGGCAAGGCTCGTGATCCGCTCCACGTGACCTGGGGCGACGTCTTCTAACAAGTCGATCTTGATTGTGCCGTTCGCGCCTTCGCCTGCGACGTCAATTTCCAGCCCCGTCGCAAGAACAGGACCGGCCGCCAGGGCCAGCACGGCTGCCAGAACGTTACGCATCCGCAGCCACCTTAACGCTGATCATGCGATCTGGCGTCGCTGGCGGCTCGCCGCGGGTGATCGCGTCCACGTGCTCCATGCCAGAGATCACGCGGCCATAGACCGTGTACTGGCCGTTCAAAAAGTCATTGTCTTTAAAGTTGATAAAGAACTGGCTGTTGGCGCTGTTTGGGTTCGCAGACCGCGCCGCGCCCAATGTGCCGCGCGCATGCGGCAGCTTGGAAAATTCAGCCGGCAGATCAGGTTTGTCAGAACCACCCGTTCCCGCCATGCGGATGTTAAAGCCGTCTTCCATATCGCCGTGCTGGACGTCGCCGGTTTGCGCCATAAAGCCTTCGATCACCCGGTGAAAGGCAACGTTGTCATATTCGCCCGCGCGGGCCAGCTCTTTCATGCGCTCGACATGTTTTGGGGCCACATCTGGCAGCAATTCGATTGCCACTGTGCCGCCTTTCAGCTCCATCAGAATGGTGTTTTCCGGGTCTTTGATGTCAGCCATCTGACTCTCCTGCGATTTTCTGTTCGGCCTTACCTAGGGCAGCCGCCCGATAGGAACAAGGGAGGCATTGACCCAAGGGCCAATAGCAGCAAAAGAACACGCGACCGTGTGACGAAAGGAAGACGACGATGGCCGCTTGGAAAACGCTGGATGATATGGAGCTGACCGGAAAGCTCGTGCTGGTGCGTGTCGATTTGAACGTGCCCGTTGATGGCACCACCGTGACCGACACCACCCGCATCGATCGCATCGTTCCCACCGTCAAGGACATTCAAGCCAAAGGGGGCAAGCCGATCTTGCTCAGCCACTTTGGGCGGCCCAAAGGTCAGGTCGTACCCGAGATGAGCTTGCGCATCACAATCCCCACGCTCCAAGAGGCCCTTGGCCAAGCCGTCACCTTCGTCGAGCGCCCTGACCGCGACACGCTGCAAGACGCCCCAGAGGGCGCTGTGATCCTCGTGGAAAACACACGCTTTACCGCGATGGAAGAAAAGAACGACCCGCAGATGGCGCAGTTTCTGGCCAGTCTGGGGGATGTCTATTGCAATGACGCCTTTTCCGCCGCGCATCGGGCGCATGCCTCGACCGAGGGCGTGGCACGTTTGCTGCCCAATTGCGCCGGACGGTTGATGCAGGCCGAATTGACCGCTTTGGAACAAGCTCTCTCGACCCCGACCAAGCCTGTCGGCGCTGTGGTGGGCGGGGCGAAGGTTTCGACCAAGATCGACCTTTTGCAAAATCTGGTGGCCAAGCTGGATCTGCTGGTCATCGGAGGCGGCATGGCCAACACGTTCCTCGCCGCCCAAGGCGCCTCGGTCGGCGCCTCGCTGCAAGAGCCCGACCTACACGACCTGGCGCGCGATATCCTGGTCAAGGCCGAGGCTGCGGGCTGCAAGGTTCTGTTGCCTGTGGATGCGCGCGTGGCCCAGGAATTCAAAGCAGGCGCCGCCTATGACCTCGTGCCCGTATCGGCAGACATGGCTTTGGGCGACACTGCGATGATCCTTGATGCTGGTGATCAGACCATCAAAGAGATCGACGCCGCCTTTGCAGACCTCAAAACGCTGATCTGGAACGGACCGCTGGGCGCGTTTGAAATTCCACCTTTCGACACGGCCACAATTGCCGCAGCCAAAAGCGCCGCGGCGCAGACGCAGGCGGGTCATTTGATCACCGTCGCAGGCGGCGGCGACACAGTCGCGGCCCTCAACCAGGCCGGTGTTTCCGACAGCTTTACGTATATTTCTTCAGCAGGCGGCGCCTTTTTAGAGTGGATGGAAGGCAAAACCCTGCCTGGCGTGGCAGCTTTGTCCAGCTGACCTCTTACAATCCGAGATTGATTGGCTACCTCTGTGGCACCACGTTTTGCCACAGGAGTTGTTGGTTTGACCGCATATACTTTGATCACGGGTGCTTCCGAAGGTTTGGGCGCCGATTTCGCCCGTCGCGCAGCCAAAGAAGGACGCGCTTTGATCCTCACGGCCCGGTCCGTCGACAAGCTTGCTGCATTGGCAGAAGAGCTGACATCGCAGGTGCCTGACGTGGTGGTGATCCCGGCGGATTTGAACGATCCAGCCGAAGTCGACCGCCTTTGGGCCGAGGCGACAGATGGCAGAGACATCGATGTCTTGGTCAACAACGCTGGCCTTGGCTATAGCGGCCCCTTTGATGCCGCCGAGGCTTGGTCGCGCGAAGCCGCTTCTATCAATGTAAATGTGTTCGCCTTGACCCGGCTGGCCAAGCTGGCCGTTCCGCATATGAAATCCGCAGGCAAAGGGCGCATCATCAACGTGGCCTCGGTCGCAGGCTTTATGCCAGGGCCGAACTTTGCCGTGTATCACGCCACCAAGGCCTATGTTCTTTCATTCAGCCAAGCCATCGCCGAAGAACTGCGCGGCACAAACGTGACCGTCACAGCCTTGTGCCCCGGCCCGACCCAAACCAACTTTTTCAACGATGCCGATATGCACGACATCAAGCTTTTGAAACTGGCGAAACCCGCCAGGTCCGTCGACGTGGTTGATCTGGGGTGGTTGCAAGCGCGCATCGGCCAGCGGGTGATCGTGCCAGGGGCGATGAACAAGATGTTCGCGGTCTTGACCCGCATAATGCCCGCATCGGTAGTAACGCGCATCGCATCAAGGGTGATGGGCAAGTAAATTCTTGATTTTAGGGGATTCACACAGCGATTCGGTTGTGTCATAGTGCGGCCACCACCCCTTAAGAGGTGGATATAGGCAGTGTAATGACCCGTACCGCAAGACCCGCGCTTGGCGCGTTTGTTTTCTTCACCGTGGCCTTTCTTTTGGCCAGCTATTTCATGTTCGCTGCCGTCCAGGGCAATTTCGGCCTGTTCCGTCGCGCCGAAGTCGAAGCAGAAGAACGCATGCTGCGCCAACAGCTCGCTCAGCTTCAGGCCGAAGTGGACCGGATGGAAAACCTGACGCTGCGCTTGTCCGACGATTATCTTGATCTCGATTTGCTTGATGAACAGGCCCGCAGCGTGCTGGGCCTCCTACGTGCAAACGAAATCGTCGTTCAGTAAAACCCTCGAAACAGCGCGTTTTTTGGTTGCGGCACAAAGTCACTCGCCCTACGCCTCCGAATCCTGTATGAGATAGTTTAACGCTAAACTATTTGTCTGAAGGAGGTGCCATATGGCAGCCCGCAAGGCGCAGGCCAAGCCCAACGTGTCCGCCGACGAACTCAAAGCCTATTACAAAGATATGCTGTTGATCCGCCGTTTCGAAGAAAAAGCGGGCCAACTTTATGGCATGGGGCTCATTGGTGGCTTTTGCCATCTCTACATCGGCCAAGAAGCCGTCGTTGTCGGCCTAGAAGCCGCAGCAGGCGAAGGCGACAAACGCATCACCTCTTACCGCGATCACGGGCATATGCTGGCCTGTGGCATGGATCCAAACGGCGTCATGGCCGAGCTGACGGGCCGCGAAGGTGGCTACTCCAAAGGCAAAGGCGGCTCGATGCACATGTTCTCGAAGGAAAAGCACTTTTACGGCGGCCACGGCATCGTCGCTGCGCAAGTGCCGCTGGGGGCGGGCCTGGCCTTTTCGGACATGTACAAGGGCAACGACCGCGTCACCTTTGTCTATTTCGGAGACGGTGCCGCCAACCAGGGCCAGGTCTATGAGACCTACAACATGGCCGAGTTGTGGATGCTGCCTGCGGTTTTCGTGATCGAAAACAACCAATACGCAATGGGAACTTCCACGCAACGCTCCACCAAATCTCCCTCCTATTGGGAACGGGGCGCGGCATATGGCATTCCGGGCGAAGAAGTTGACGGGATGGATGTGCTGGCCGTCAAAGAAGCCGGCGAAAAGGCCGTCGCACACTGTCGCGCTGGCAAAGGTCCCTACATCCTTGAGGTCAAGACCTATCGCTATCGCGGGCATTCGATGTCCGACCCGGCGAAATACAGAACACGCGAAGAAGTGCAAAAGATGCGCGAAGAGCGTGATCCAATCGAATCCGTGCGCCAGATGCTCCTGACGGGCAAGCACGCGACCGAAGAGGATCTCAAAGCGATCGACAAGGACATCAAAGAGGTGGTCAACGCCTCCGCCGATTTCGCCAAAGAAAGCCCCGAGCCCGCGCTCGAAGAGCTTTGGACAGACATCTACGCGTAAGGACCAAACGATATGGCAACCGACATTCTCATGCCCGCCCTTTCGCCAACGATGGAAGAAGGCACATTGGCCAAATGGCTGGTGAAAGAAGGCGACACTGTTTCCTCTGGCGACATCCTCGCCGAAATTGAAACCGACAAAGCGACGATGGAATTCGAGGCGGTCGACGAAGGCATCATCGGCAAGATCCTGATCGCCGAAGGCACCGAAGGGGTGAAAGTGAACACGCCCATCGCGGTTCTGCTCGAAGACGGCGAAGACGTCCCCACCACAACCGCCCCGGCCTCCGAACCCGCCCCGGCCCCCGAGCCGGCCCCGGCCCCCGAGCCGGGGCCGGGGCCAGCAGCCCCAACCGTCGATCTCAGCCCGGATTGGCCTGCGGATGCCGCGATGAAACCGCAAACGGTCAGAGAGGCCCTGCGCGACGGTATGGCCGAAGAAATGCGCCGTGATGACACCGTATTTCTGATGGGGGAAGAGGTCGCCGAATACCAAGGGGCTTACAAAGTCTCCCAAGGGCTTTTGGACGAGTTCGGATCGCGCCGCGTGATCGACACGCCCATCACCGAACACGGCTTTGCCGGCATCGGTGTCGGCGCGGCCTTTGGCGGGTTGCGCCCGATTGTCGAGTTCATGACGTTCAACTTCGCCATGCAGGCAATCGACCAGATCATCAACTCGGCGGCCAAAACGCTCTATATGTCCGGCGGACAAATGGGTTGCCCAATCGTTTTCCGCGGCCCGAATGGCGCCGCCGCCCGCGTTGGCGCCCAGCATTCACAAGATTACGCGGCCTGGTACATGCAGGTTCCGGGTCTCAAGGTCGTGATGCCCTATTCCGCCGCCGACGCAAAAGGCCTGATGAAAACAGCCATTCGCGACGACAACCCGGTGATCTTTTTGGAAAATGAGATCATGTACGGCAAATCCTTTGATGTGCCGGACGTCGACGATCTTGCCATCCCATTTGGCAAGGCGCGCATCTGGCGAGAAGGCACAGATGTGACGATCGTCAGCTTTGGCATTGGGATGACCTACGCGCTCGAAGCCGCAGAGAAACTCGCCGAAGAGGGCATTTCCGCCGAAGTCATCGATCTGCGCACGCTGCGTCCGATGGACACTCCGGCCATCATCAACTCGGTCATGAAAACCAACCGTTTGGTGACAGTCGAAGAAGGATGGCCGCAAGGCTCGGTGGGCAGCTACATCAGCTCGGTCGTGATGCAAGAGGCGTTCGACTATCTGGACGCGCCCGTGATCAATTGCACCGGCAAAGACGTCCCCATGCCCTATGCCGCCAACCTGGAAAAGCTGGCGCTGGTGACGACCGACGAGGTCATCGCCGCCGTCAAACACGTGACGTACCGATAAGGAGACCTGGACATGGCTACCGAAATTCTGATGCCCGCCCTCTCTCCGACGATGGAAGAAGGCACGCTTGCCAAATGGCTGGTCAAAGAAGGTGACAGCGTCTCTTCCGGCGACCTCCTGGCCGAAATTGAAACCGATAAAGCCACGATGGAATTCGAGGCCG
>CAZYQC010000051.1:0-23796 GCA_964649815.1 uncultured Rhodobacterales bacterium
TTGGCCTTTGTCCCCTTGGGCCCGCTTGCGAACCTTGGTGTCGAAACGGCGCGCTGGTGTGTGGCATTCGCGGTCTTGCTGCTTGGCTTTGGGCTGATCTACCGCTTTGGCCCCAACATCAGCACGGCGCGACCCCGCGTTATGTCGCCGGGGGCTGTCTTTGCGGTGGTGTTTTGGATGGCCGCCTCTATCGGGTTTTCCATCTATCTGACGAATTTCAACACCTACAACCGCGTTTACGGCTCGATCGGCGCTGTGATGGCGATGCTGATGTGGCTCTACATCTCAGCTTATCTCGTCCTGATTGGCGGCGCGCTCAATGCCTGGCAGCACCGCCAATAGCGGCGGCCACTACCCCAGCAGGGTCAACCAGCCCCAAACGCTTAGGATCGACGTCCCTGTCGCCAACAACACCGAGGTCGCAGCCACGCGCTTGGCGCGCCCATACATGTTGGCGAAAATGTAAGCGTTGAACCCTGGCGCCATCGAGGCCGTCAGGACCGCTGATTTGAAAAAGTGGTCGGGCGTTCCGGCCATTGTGCCAAAGACCCAAACCAACGCGGGATGCACCAAAAGCGCAATGGCGCAGACCATTGCCACTGTGGGGATAGAGCCTTCGGGCCGATATTGGATCAACACGCCACCTAGCGCGAACAACGCCACAGGAAAGGCCGCGCGGACAACCAGGTCCAAACCGTCCCACAAAACACCCGGCAGGGGCAAACCTGTGAGATTGACCGCAAAGCCTGCGAAAATCGCCAGCACCAGCGCATTGCGAAACATTGACCGCCCCACGGTCTTGATCAGCGTCACACCCGACGCGCCATGCGCCCGGGCGATTTCCATCACCGTAATCCCAAGCCCATAGCAAAACAGCGAATGGATCGCGACGATCGCGTAATTCCCCGCCATCGCCGCAGGCCCATAGGCGCGTTCCATGATGGGCAGGCCCAGCAAAACCGAGTTCGAGAACAAGCAGCAAAAGCCAATGACAATTGCGTCTTCCCAATCGCGCTGAAAAAACCACCGCGCCCCGAAGATCCCAAGTGCAAAGCAAATGCCCGCACCGCCGTAAAAGGGCAGCAACAGTCGCCAGTCAAAAGACGCGCCCAGATCCAGACGCGCAATCGCGGTAAAGAGAAGACAGGGCACAGCAAAGTTCTGGGCGAACTGCATGATCCCATCGATGCCCGAGACCGGAAACCACCCGCGCCACACCGCAAGATAGCCAAAGCCGATCACCAGAAAAACCGGAACGATCACATCAAGAAGCGTTTGGATCATCTCACGCCTCTCTCCGTGGTGCGCCTGTCACTCGGCCACCGGAAAGCTGAGCCGCATGCCATCATAGGCGGGCTCGACGTGATCCGGCGTTTCGTTCAGCACCGTCTCGTAATCCAGATCGATATGCATGTTTGTCAGCACCGCACGCTTTGGCGCGACCTGCGCGATCCACTCTAGCGTCTGGGACAAATGCGAATGCGTCGGATGCGGGTCACGCCGCAGCGCATCCACGATCCAACAATCGAGCCCCTCCAAAGCGGCCCAAGACGCATCGGGTATCTTGGCCACATCCGGCAGATAGGCGACATCGCCCACCCGAAAACCCAACGCATCAATCGAGCCATGGTTCACTTCGAACGGCAAAAAGGTGATTGGCCCGCCCGGCCCATCGACCGTGACCGCCCCATCAATGGACTGGATGTCCAGGATCGGCGGGTAGGGCGAATTGGGCGGTTGCACAAAGGCATAGCCAAACCGGCTCAGCAAGGCGTCGGTCGTGTCGCCATCTGCCCAAACCGGCAGCCGGGCGCGCATGTTAAACACGATCATGCGCAAATCATCGATCCCGTGGACATGATCGGCGTGGTTATGGGTATAGATCACCCCATCCAAACGCCCGACGCCCGCATCCAACAACTGTTGGCGCAAATCGGGCGAGGTATCGATCAAAACGCGCGTCGTGCCCTCTGACCCCTCACGTTCCACCAGCATCGAGCACCGCCGCCGGACGTTCTTTGGATTCTCTGGATCGCAGGCGCCCCAATGGCCGCCCAGCCGTGGTACACCCCCGGAAGAGCCGCAGCCCAGGATGGTAAAGTGCATCATGCTCATGCTGCTTTCGCCGCCTTGTCGACTTTGCTGAACAAGCGGTCAAAGTTTGCCTGCGTGGCCGCTGCAAACTGGGCATAGTCAACGCCAAAGACCTCAGCGCCCACTTTGGCGGTATGCGCCGTATAGGCCGGTTCATTGCGCTTGCCCCGATGGGGTGGCGGCGCGAGATAGGGGCTGTCGGTCTCCAGCAAGATACGATCGAGCGGCGCAGAGGCAAAAATATCCCGCAGCTCGGTGCTGCGCGGAAACGCGGCGATCCCGGACATCGACAGATAAAAGCCCAAATCCAAAGCCGCCTTTGCCAAATCCGCCCCGGATGAAAAACAATGCATCACACAGCTGTAGGGACCGTTGGCATATTCATCGGCAAGAATGCGCGCCATGTCGTCATCCGCTGCGCGCGCATGAATGATGAGCGGCAAGCCCGTTTCGCGCGCGGCCGTTATGTGGATCCGCAGGCTCTGCTTTTGAACCTCGGCACTGTCCGAGGTGTAATGATAATCCAGACCACTTTCGCCAATACCCACGAACTTGGGATGCTGAGCAAGCGCCACAAGGTCATCCACCTGGGCCATCGGCTCGCTTGCGACGCTCATCGGATGCGTGCCAGCCGCGTAATAGACCGCGTCATGCGCTTCGGCGATGGCGCGCACCTGTGGCTCAAGCCGCAGTTTGGTGCAGATCGTGACCATCCGCGTCACGCCCGCCGCTGCCGCGCGCGCCACCACGTCTTCCAATTGACCCTCGAAATCGGGGAAATCCAAATGGCAATGGCTGTCGGTTATTTCGGGAAGGCGTTCGCTCATGCGATGATCAGGCCGCTGTTTGCTGCAATTTAATGAGCGTATCTAAGACCAGCGCGGCAGGGTCAAGGTTGACTGCGCGCCCATGTCGCGCGCGGGCCAGAGTTTCCTGCGCCGTCTCGGCCCAAGCACGCGCCTGCCCAGGATTTGAGCACAGCCGCAAAAAGGCCGCCGCCTCACCCGGTGCCGCCTCGGGCGATGGGGCCGCGCCGGTTGCCCCGGTGCGCGCCAAGCGCGCAAAGGCCACTTCGAACAGCGTGAACAACAGGTCCAATCGGTCTTCGGCGCCCCGCTGCGCTGCGGCTTCGGCCAGCGCCAGACCGCGCTGGCGATCAAACTGAGGCAAGCTGTTCAAAAGAGCGACGATTTCTGCGTAGATCTCCAACCCGCCCAATTGCTTGAGGCGGATCGCATCACCGACCGAGCCGCCCGCCAAAGCCGACAACGCTTGCGCCTCTGCGCCAACCTCGACCCCTGCTTGGGCAAGTGCCGCGCTCAGATCGTCTGGCGCCAACGGATGCAACCGCAACGTCCGACAGCGCGATCGGATCGTCGGCAGCAAGCGCGAAGGCTGATGCGAGACCAAAAGCAAGGTTGCGCGCTCGGGCGGCTCTTCAAGCGTTTTCAGCAAGGCATTGGCCGCACTGACATTCATCTCGTCGGCCGCGTCCACGATTACGACCCGCCGCCCGCCATCCGCCGCCGACATCTGGAAAAAGCCGTTCAAACGCCGGATGTCGTCGACAACGATCTCATTGCGCAGCCGGTCCGTCTTTTCGTTGACGCTGCGCACGACCGACACCAGCCCCGGATCTGCGCCTGCCGCAATGCGCCGTGCAACGGGATGTTCGTCGCCGATGTCCAAGCTGTTGGGCGGCGGCGGCGCGCCGAACATATCGTCTTCGGCGACATCTGGCGTTGCCAGCAAAAACCGCGCGATCCGCCACGCCAGCGTCGCCTTGCCGACCCCACGCGGCCCGGTGATCAGCCAGGCATGGTGCAAACGCTGTGTCGCAAACGCCTCTAGAAACGCAGCCTCCGCGGACGCCTGACCCAAAAGAGCCACCGTCTCGCGCGGGTGCGGCGCGCCTTCGATCCGATCTGGCTGTGGCTTTTCGTCTGACATGCATCCGTCTCTAACAGCGCACCTCGCAAACCGGAACCTCTCTCGTCGCTCTGCGCTTGACAGCGGAATTCCCGCCCGCCAAGCCTTGAGGCGATGATTGACTTGCGCCCCGTCGGATATGTGATCGGTTTGCTTGTGGCCGTACTGGGTGTGGCCATGCTGCTGCCGTTGGTCTTTGACCTCATGGATGGCAACGCACATTGGTCGGTTTTTGCGGCAAGCGCGGCTCTGACCACCGCGCTGGGCGGCGGCGTGGCGCTAAGCTGTGCCAATGGCGTCGGCAGCCGTTTGTCCATCCAACAGACCTTTCTGATCACCACGGGCGTATGGCTGGCCTTGCCCGTCTTCGGCGCGTTGCCCTTTGTCTTTGGCGCGACCGAAGCCCGCTATGTCGACGCCTTTTTCGAGGCCATGTCGGGCCTCACGACAACAGGCTCGACCGTGTTTTCCGGGTTAGAGGACCTGCCCCGTGGGTTGCTCTTGTGGCGCGGCATCCTCCAATGGCTTGGGGGTATCGGGATTATTGTTGTGGCGATGGTGTTCCTGCCCGAACTGCGCGTCGGCGGCATGCAGATCTTCCGCACCGAAGCCTTTGATACCTTTGGAAAAATTCTGCCACGCGCGCGCGAAATCGCCAGTCGCATTTCGGTCATCTACCTGGCCCTGACGGCGGTTTGCGCCTTTGCCTACATCATGACCGGGCTGCAGCCGTTCGATGCCGCCGTCCACGCGATGACAACCATCGCAACCGGTGGTTTCGCAAATTACGACGCATCTTTTGCGGCCTTTGGGCCAAGCACCGAATATGTCGCGACGGTCTTTATGCTGCTGGCGGCACTGCCCTTTGTGCGCTTTGTGCAATTGACCGCAGGCACGGCGCGGCCGTTGCTGCGTGACACGCAAATCCACGTCTTTTTCCTGACCGCCTTTGTGATCGTGGCGCTTTTGGCGCTCTATCGGATTTGGGCCTCTGACGACGTAACCGAGGTCGCCTTTCGCAAGGCGCTTTTCAACTCGGTTTCGCTGATGACCGGGACGGGCTATGCCAGCACAGATTACACAGCCTGGGGCAGCTTTGCTGTCGCTTTGCTCTTTTTCACGGGCCTAATCGGAGGCTGTGCGGGCTCTACATCTTGTTCCATCAAGATCTTCCGCTACCAGCTCTTGTTTTCGTCCGTGCGCGCTCAGCTGCGCAAAATCCGCTCGCCGCATGGTGTCTTCACACCACGGTTTAACGGGCGGCCGGTGGGCGATGACGTCTTGAACTCGGTGATGTCGTTCTTTGTTTTCTTCATCGTCAGCTTGGGTGCTTTGTCCGTGGCCCTGGCGATGACGGGCTTGGATTTCACCACGTCCATCTCGGGTGCTTCTGCAGCGCTGGCGAATATTGGCCCCGGACTGGGCGATATCATCGGGCCTGCGGGCAACTTTGCCCCGTTGAACGACACTGCGAAATGGTTGCTTGCCATCGCAATGCTGGTAGGACGTCTGGAGGTTATGGCCGTTTACGCCATCCTCACGCTGCAATTCTGGAGAGCTTGATAAAATGGACCGACCTTTGGGGGCGCAAATCTCTCACATGCTTAAGGCGCGTGGGGTGGATGTGATCTTTGGTATCCCAGGTGTGCACAATCAGGAAATGTATCGCGGCATCGAAGAGGCCGGGATCACGCATGTGCTGGCACGGCATGAACAGGGTGCCGGGTTTATGGCCGACGGCTATGCCCGCGCAACGGGCCGCCCTGGTGTGGCCTATGTCATCACCGGGCCAGGTCTGACGAATATCATGACGCCGATGGGGCAGGCCTATTCGGATCGCGTTCCGATGCTGGTGATTTCGTCCTGCCTGGATGAAACCGTGTCCCTGCGGGGACAGCTGCACCAGATGAAAGATCAACGCGCAGCCGCCGAAACAGTTTGCGACTGGTCCGAAGAAGCCAGAAGCGCCGAGGCGGCCTATGCCTTGATCGATCGGGCCTTTGCCGAATTTCAGGCGGGCGCGTGTCGTCCACGGCATATCACCGTGCCTATTCACCTGCTCGAAGCAGTGGCCGCCCCGCCACCTGTGCCGCGCGCGGCTTTGGCGGGGGCAACAGGTGTTCCACGGCTTGAGGCCGCATTGGCAGCATTTGAGGCGGCGCAAAAACCTCTGTTGATCCTTGGCGGAGGCGCGCGACACGCAGGCGACGCCGCACGCAGTGTGATCGCCAAATTGCAAGCGGCGAGCTTTACGACCTATGCCGGTCGCGGCCTTGTCCCCGCGGGGACAGACAATTTTCTGGGCGCCTCTTTGGCGCGCCCCAGCAGCGTCGACATCCTGCAAGAGGCGGATGTGGTGCTGGCCGTCGGAACCGAGCTGGCCGAGGTCGATTTGTGGCGCAGAACCCTTGGCCATGCGGGGACGCTTATTCGTGTCGATCTGGATCCAGAGGTCCTGTCTGATGTCCACGCCGCCGATCTGCCGATTTGTGCGGATGCGCGCGCGTTTCTGACGGCGCTTGATACCGCGCTGAGCGATCAGACCTCGGGCTGGGTCGCCAAAGACCTGGCGCAGACCCGCGCCCGCTGGCGGGCAGAGATCGATGCCGAGCGCCCGGGCATTGTGCCGGTGCTTGATGCGCTGAGGGCCGCTGTCCCCGCGGGGACAGCCATTTTTTCGGACATGACCCAAATCGCCTATGTGGGCAAAGAGGTCTGGGACATGGATGCGCCAAACCTGTGGCATCACCCCACAGGCTTTGGCACTTTGGGCTATGCCACGCCCGCCGGGATTGGCGGCGCAGTCGCCCGGGGCGCGGCACAGCGCACGATGGTGTTGATCGGCGATTACGGGTTCCACTACACCTTGCCCGAGCTTGGCGTGGCCATAGAGCTGGGCCTGCCGCTGCCCATCGTGCTGTGGGACAACGGCAAGCTTAAGGAAATCGAAGAGAGCATGGTGCGCAGCCAAATCGCCCCGAACGCGGTTGTCGCGCAAAACCCCGATTTTCCTGCCTTGGCCAAAGCCTTTGGCGCGCACGCAGCCGTGCCGCAAACCCTGGACGACATCCAACCCGCCGTTGCCGCCGCCTTTGCCGCCGACCGCCCGACGTTGATTTATCTAACACCGGACGTGGTTTAGGGGTGGTTTGTTAATCAATTGAGTTCAGGTTGAGAAAGCGGTCCTGAGCCGTGAAAGCGTCGCGAACGGCTTCTTCAACTGCAGTTTGCGCTTTTGTTCGAGGAGCACTTTGTTTTTTCACTTCGCTGAACGTAATGGCGAGTTCATGCTTGATTGTCCGATCTACGCTCGTGGTGATCGTCGCGCTTTCCGTTTTGGCGGCGTTCTCGATCTTTGGTCCGCCGCCACCTGATTCCTTGATTTGAAAGGACACTTTGTACGATGACGTCTGCGGGTTGTGCCCAACGGATTTTCTGATCCGCCCGAGCTCTTCGATCCATTCCTTTAACCCGAGACCGCCGTCCAATCGACGTGGGGCATCGTTGGATGCCTTTTGGTTGTCATTTTGGGTGTCAGAGCATTTCGAGAAGTCTTTGATCACGTAGTCGCTTTTGATGTCCATGCTGCGCACACCGGTTGCGGTCGGTGTATAGCCCGGCGCGATACTCCACTTGGATGGCCCCACGGGGACAACAAGCGAAACATTCCCGCCCACACTTGTGACCTCGGTCAGCGTCATGGTGAGGGTCACCGCGGCGACTTTGTTTGAAAGATCGACGCCCTTTTCATGTGCATGTTTGATGGTGTCTTTGAGCTCGCATTCGAACGTGTGCAATACATCGGACGCAAAATAGAATTCGTTCTTTTTGAATTCCGGCAAGTTGACGGCGTCTATCGTCGTACATGCGGAGATGCCGGCCGCGAGGCCTGTGGCCACAACACTTTTCTTGATGAATCTGTACACGAGCCTACCCCTCCCAGCTTGGTGGGGTGAGGGTAGGGGGCAGCGTGAATTCGCGAAATGGGCGTGGGGATGCCGCGCGCGAATTAACGAAAAATTAATGATTAACGGCCATCCGCCGCGCGCTTACTCCCAGCAGCTGACCAAAACCGTCATGTCTCGGGCCGCGGCACTTAGGTCGACGGGGTCGAGTGCTGTGGCGCTGTTGGTGCTTGCTCCGGCCATGCCGGCCTGTTCCAGCACGGTTTGGATCGCATCGCGATTGATGGCGAATTGCACGTCTTCGGGAAGCGACCGGCCTGTTGTTGCGCGCGGCAAGAGCATGCCAAGCACACCGCCGCCCGCATCCAAAACAGGTCCGCCCACATCGCCGGGCAAGCTGGCCAGAGCGAGGCGTTTGAGTGTGTCTTCGCCGTTCAGACCTTTGACGTCGCTCAGGCTGCCAAAGGTCATCGAGGGCGCACCCAAGGCGCCTTCGTAAGAGAAGCCTGCCACAGCCACTTCGGAGCCGAGCCGGGGGCTTTGATCGCTAAAGCGCGCGATTTCCAGAGGCGCAAGTGCGGCTTGGGGCTTTAGCACGGCCACACCGGCGGCGCTGTCGACGGCCACGACATCCGCGACGGCGTCCTGGTCGATGGTGACGCGACTGCAGCTGCCGATGACCTCGGCTGCGGTCACCACGGTCCCGCGGCTGTCGATAAAGAACCCGGACCGCGACCGCAGCGGACTGCGGATTGTCAAACCGGCAACCAGATCAATGGATTGATCGCTGGACCTGGAATCGCTGGGCTCGAGGGCCGCAGATGTGGTGGCAAAGCTCTTTTCCATCTCGGCCAAAAGCCGCGTGCGGGCCTCTTCGTCACCGGCTGGCCACACCAGGGTGAAGCCTTTGATCATGCCATTGTCCAGCCGCGCAATCGTTTCCGAAACGATCTTGCCGTTTTCCCCCTTGAGCCGGAACGAGCGCTCTTTGCGGTCGCGCGGGCCGTCGAGGGGCACAATGTCGAGCGTTTGCATGATGTCGTAGAGGCCGAAGAGCGTGTTTTGATCGCCCCGCTGGCTGATCAGCAGGACCTGTTCGAGACCGTCGCCGGTGTAATGCGCAAAGGGGTAATCGTACTTTTCAAAGGCCACCCGTGCGGCAGGAATGATCACGTCGACACCGGCTTTGGCGTCCTGGACCAACTGTGGGTTCAGCGCGTCCAGAACGGCGGTGTATTGCTTGAGCAACGCCGCCCGTTGCAGCGTGGTGAGAACGCCAGTGACCTCAAAGCCATTTGCCTCTTGCCAGGCGGACATGGATCCGCGCGTGCCACGCCCATAGGCGCCATCAATCGCGCCGCGATAGAACCCGGCCCATTGCAGCGCGATCTGAAGGTCTTTCTTTTCGTCGCGCGTCAGGCGCGCCTCGCTGCGCTGTGCTTCGGCCCGTGTCTCATCGGGTTGTGCCGGTTGCGTTGCAACCTCGGCTTGGGTCTGGTCCGTGGCCGGAGCCGCCTCGGCGCTCTCGGTGGCTTGGGTCGCGGGGGGTGTCGGGGCAAGCTGTTGGGACAGCACATTTGCGCCCACCGGCCAGAATTGCTGGCGGAAGTCCGAGGGCGAGGCGATATAGCTGTCGCGCGGAATTTCGCGCTCGGCCCGATAGACGCGCAGGACCTGGGTCGCGTCGACGCGCGTGTAAGGCCCCAGGGCCACCCCGTACCAGCCACCGCCCAGGGCAAAGCCGTTAACGTCTGGCAGACGCCCTGCATATTCGCGTGCGGCTTGTGTCGCGAGCGAGAGGCTCGGCTGTGCTTCGATTTGCACAAAAACCACGTCATCGGCCTGTTGAGCCTGAGCACCAAGCACAGACCAGACCAGCATCACCATCATCAAGAGGCCGTCTCGGGCAGCCTTGCACCATCCCATCGTCATTTAATCCCGTCTCCAGCGGATTTTAGCCGATGTTAAATCAGGAATTTGGCGCAAGTGAAATGGGGGAAAACCCCTATGCGCGGCGATGTGATGTCGCGGTGCATCTTGCAGGAGATGTGATTGACCCTCGGCGGGCAGGCCCATAGGAAGGCGCAGCACATGATTTGCAGGGATTTTCCGCATGTCGACCACCTTTGAGGCCCCACGGTCTTTTCAAGAGATTATCCTGCGCTTGCAGAGCTATTGGGCGTCCAAAGGCTGTGCGGTTCTTCAGCCTTATGACATGGAAGTGGGGGCAGGGACGTTTCACCCTGCAACGACGCTGCGGTCGCTGGGCACGCAGCCTTGGGCCGCAGCCTATGTTCAGCCCTCGCGCCGCCCGACAGACGGGCGCTATGGCGAAAACCCCAACCGCTTGCAGCATTACTACCAGTACCAGGTGCTGATCAAACCCTCGCCGCCGGATCTGCAGGATTTGTATCTCGGCTCTCTCGCGGCCATCGGGATGGATATGGCGCTGCACGATATTCGCTTTGTCGAGGACGATTGGGAAAGCCCGACCTTGGGCGCCTGGGGCTTGGGCTGGGAAGTCTGGTGCGATGGCATGGAAGTCAGCCAGTTTACCTATTTCCAACAGGTCGGCGGGCACGATTGCCACCCGGTCTCGGGCGAATTGACCTATGGGTTAGAGCGTTTGGCGATGTATGTGCTGGGCATCGATCACGTGATGGATATGCCATTCAACGACCCGCAAACGCCGATTGCGCTGTCGTATGGGGATGTTTTCAAACAGACCGAGGAAGAATACGCGCGGTGGAACTTTGACGTGGCCGACACGTCGGTGCTGTTGCGGCATTTCGAAGAGGCCGAGGCCGAGTGTCAGCGCATTCTGGATGCGGCGGCAGATGACCCGAAAACGGGCAAGCGCATCATCATGGCGCACCCGGCCTATGACCAATGCATCAAGGCCAGCCATATCTTTAATTTGCTGGATGCGCGCGGCGTGATCTCGGTCACCGAGCGGCAGGCCTATATCGGCCGGGTCCGGGCCTTAGCCAAGCTTTGCGCGGATGCCTTTGTGCAGACGCGGGCCGGCGGCTGGTCGGAGGATGCGGCGTGAGCCTTTTGTCCTCGGTCCCGGTGCTGCGCGTCGCGGATTACCCTGCCGCGCGTGCGTTTTGGCGCGACGTGCTGGGGTTTTCGGTCGTGGAAGAGGCCGGAGAGCCCGTCACAGGGTTCGGCATTTACAAACGCGATCAGGCGCAGGTTTTTCTGATCGCCTGGGATGGCGCAGAGGCCGCTTACCCCCGGTGGCGGGCCTATTTCCATACCGACGATCTGGACGAGATCGCAACCCGGCTGGACGGCCAGGACGTCACAGGGCCAAGACTGACTGAATACCGCATGCGCGAACTGGAAGTCGCTGACCCAAGCGGTAACGTCATCTGTTTTGGCGAAGATGTGGATCGGGTGGCGTAGGTATCATGTCGGGCAAGATCGTTGGAGGCATCATTTTGATACTCGCCGGGATCGCCGGGATTGCGATGTATTATCTGCAGGTCTACGCCTTTTACGAAGAGGTGACGGTTGCAGATGTGCAATTGACTTTGCTGTCGTCCGAGGCGCCCGAGAGCGTTCTGTTCTCTGATTTCAAAGCCATCGATGCCGATAGCTCGCCCATCCGGTATCGGGCGTGTTTTCAGACGGATATGAGCCTGGCGCTGCTGAGCGAGACGTATGCCAGCTATGACAATGCGGTGCCGCGCAATGCGCCGCCCTGGTTCGAGTGCTTTGACGCCGAAGCCATTGCAAACGAGCTCAAAGCCGGTACAGCGCTGCCGTTCTTGGGCCAGAAAAATATCGCCTTTGGCGTCGACCGGGTGGTTGCGATCACCGCGGACGGGCGCGGCTATGTGTGGCACGAATTGAACAATTGCGGCGAGAAAGCCTATGACGGCTCGATCGTCGGTGAAGAATGCCCCGAGAGGGCGGAGTAGACCTGATGCCTGATCTTTTGATCGAACTCTTTTCCGAGGAAATTCCCGCGCGCATGCAGGCAAAAGCGGCGGAGGATCTCAAGCGCCTGGTGACTGACGGTCTGGTCGAGGCCGGGTTGACCTATGCCAGCGCGGGGGCCTTTTCGACGCCGCGCCGTTTGACCCTGTCCGTCGACGGGCTGTTGGCGGAATCGCCCACCCTGCGCGAAGAGCGCAAAGGCCCGCGCGCGGATGCGCCGGAAAAGGCGATTGAAGGGTTTTTGCGGGGGGCCGGGCTAAGCCGGGATCAGGTCGAAGAACGCGAGACGCCGAAAGGCAATGTGCTGTTTGCGGTCATTGAAAAACCTGGCCGTCCAGCCGCCGAGATTGTGGCAGAGGTTCTGGAAAAAGCCGTGCGCGCCTTTCCCTGGCCCAAGTCGATGCGTTGGGGCAGCGGCAGCTTGCGTTGGGTGCGCCCGCTGCAATCGATCCTGTGCATTTTGACCGACGAAGCAGGTGCCACGATTGTGCCGGGCGACGTTGATGGTATCGCGTTCGGAGACGCGACCGAAGGCCACCGCTTTATGGCGCCGGGCCGATTTTCCGTAAGCTCTTTCGATGATTACGCGGCGGCGTTAAAGCGCGCGCATGTCGTTTTGGATGCAACTGAACGGGCGGATGCGATCTGGAACGATGCGACGAACATGGCCTTTGCGAGCGGTCTTGAGGTGGTTGCGGACAAGGGGCTCTTGTCCGAAGTTGCAGGTCTCGTGGAATGGCCGGTCGTGTTGATGGGCGAGATTGGAGCCGAATTCCTGGAGCTGCCGCCAGAGGTTCTGCAAACCTCGATGAAGGAACATCAAAAGTTCTTTTCGGTCCGAAATCCAAAGACCGGCCGGATCGAGCGGTTTATCACCGTTGCCAACCGCGAAACGGCTGATCAGGGGGCCACGATCCTGGCCGGCAACCAAAAGGTGCTAAGCGCGCGTTTGGCGGATGCCAAGTTTTTCTGGGAAAACGATCTGCGCGTGGCCCAGCAAGACAAGATGGCGCCGTGGTTGACGGCGCTGGAAAACGTGACCTTTCACAACAAGCTGGGCTCGGAAAAAGAGCGGATCGAACGGGTGGCCGCATTGGCAGAAGATCTGGCGCCCGTGGTTGGGGCAGACCCGGCCATTGCGCGCAGCGCAGCCGAGGTTGCAAAGGCGGATCTGTCCTCTGAGATGGTCTATGAATTCCCGGAATTACAGGGGCTTATGGGGCGGTATTATGCCAATGCCTCAGGTTTGCCAGCCGAGGTCGCCGCAGCCGCAGAAGAGCATTATTCGCCCTTGGGCCCTTCGGATGCTGTGCCCACCGCGCCGGTTTCGGTCGCTGTCGCATTGGCGGACAAGCTGGACAAGCTGACCGGCTTTTGGGCGATTGACGAAAAGCCCACAGGCTCCAAAGACCCATTTGCGCTGCGCCGTACAGCGCTTGGCGTGATCCGGCTGGTGTTGGAAAACGGTGTCACGTTGCCCTTGGGCCAAAGCTTTGGCACGGCGAATTGGTCTGCGGACCTTTTGGCCTTTTTCCATGACCGTCTAAAGGTTTACCTGCGCGATCAGGGCGTGCGCCATGACATCATTGACGCATGCATCGCGATGGAGGGTGCGGATGACCTGGCGCTGTTGTCCAAGCGGGCGACAGCGTTGAACGCTGTTCTGAAAACCGAAGACGGTGAAAATCTTTTGCAAGGGTTCAAGCGGGCGAACAACATTCTCACGCAGGCCGAGGACAACGACGGCGTCGAATATTCCTATGGCGCGGACATCAAGTTTGCGGAGGACCCCAGCGAAAAGGCGTTGTTTGCGGCACTTGATGCAGGCGAGGCCAAGATCGGACCAGCGATGGCTGCGCAGGATTTTGAGGCCGCGATGGAAGCGATGGCAGAGTTGCGGGGGCCGATTGACGGATTTTTCGAGGCTGTTCAGGTCAATGCGGACAATCAGACCGTGCGCCGCAACCGCTTGAACTTGCTCAGCCGCATTCGGAGCTTGTGTCTGTCGGTTGCGGATTTGCGCAAAGTGGAAGGCTGATCCACAGCCCTCAGCCGTGGGTTTCAGGCGGGTGTTCTTGATGCCCGCTTGGCGTTGAACACCTGGGGTTGAGACACAGCGTCTTTGGCGCCCGACTTACCTATCCCCTTGATCCAGTTCGCATTCTGCATATGCTGCCGCCAGATTGGAGAAACGCCGCAGTGCAGAATAATCCGCATACGACCCTGGTGACGCCGATTGCGCCGATTGCGACCGAGACGCACGGCGGGCGGGCAAAGTGTTTGCAGCGGTTGACGCGGCTGGATTTGCCGGTGCCGACGACGGTGGCCTTGTCCTTTGATGCGGTTCAGCGGATCGCTCAAGGCCAATTGCCCGACATCGCGCGCATCTTGGAGCAGTTTCCAGAAGATGCGTTGTTGTGTGTGCGCCCGTCCTCGGAAGACCCCGATTGGGGTGGTCCGGGTGCGATCCTCAACATTGGCATCAACGATACGCGCCATGAAGAGCTGTGTGGCACCTTGGGTGTCGAGGCGGCGGCGGCGCTTTATCGACGTTTTGTCGAGGCTTACGCGGTGCATGTGGACCGTCTGGACCCTGATATGTTCGACGAGGTCAGCAGCGAAGGGCCGGAAGGGCTGCACGAGACGCTGCGCGCCTATGAGGATGAAACGGACGAAGCCTTTCCCGATGATCGGGCCACGCAATTGGCGGCTGTGTTACGCTCGATGGCGCGGGCGTGGGATGGCACGTCGGCGCGGTTGCTGCGGCAGGCCAAGGGGGCGCCGGTGGATGCGGGGCTGGGTCTTGTGGTGCAGCAGATGGCCTTTGGCCTTGGGCATGGCGAATCTGGTGCGGGTGTCTTGCAGCTGGTGAATTCCGAGACCGGTCTCCCGCAGATCACGGGGCGGTATATGCGTCAGTCGCAAGGGCGCGAGGCGCTTTTGAAAGAGGACGGCAGCCTCTATCTGACGCGTGACCCGCGCGGTCCCTCGCTGGAAGAGTTGGCGCCAGAGGCCTTCGGGACGCTGGTCGAGCATGCCCGACTGATGCGGGCGCGTCTGCGCGAAGAGATGCAGGTCGAGTTCACGATTGAGAATGGCACCTTGCATATCCTCGACGGTGTGCGCCTGGTGCGATCGTCGCGGGCTGCGGTGCGGATCGCCGTTGATTTGGCGCGCGACGGGATCATTCCAAAGGAAGAAGCCCTGATGCGGGTCGAGCCGCGGGCGCTGAATGAATTGCTCCACCGGCAGGTCGCGCCGGGGGCGCGGCGGGATCGGGTTGGCGCGGGCATCGCGGCAAGCCCGGGGGCGGCCACGGGGCGGGTTGTCTTTACCGCAAACGAAGCCCAGGCGAGCGCGGCGCGGCGCGAGGCGTGCATCCTGGTGCGGCGCGAAACAGCGCCGGAAGACATTCGCGGCATGCATGCCGCCGCCGGTGTCTTGACCGAACGTGGGGGCATCACAAGCCATGCCGCCGTCATCGGGCGCGGAATTGGCCTGCCTTGCGTGGTCGGCGTCAGTGACATGAAATTCCGCTTGGACAAGCGGCAATTGGTTGCGCGCGACGGGCGGGTCATCAAGGAAGGCGACATCGTCACCATTGACGGCACGCGCGGCGAAGTGCTTTTGGGCGCGGCCGATATGCAAGAAGCAGCGTTGGATGATGCGTTCCAGGACCTGATGGACTGGGCCAATGATGCGCGCGACATCGACATTCGCGCCAATGCGGACACGCCTGCCGACGCGCAGACGGCCCGTAATTTTGACGCGCAAGGCATTGGTCTGTGTCGGACGGAACATATGTTCTTTGAGGCCGGGCGCTTGACCTTGATGCGCGAGATGATTTTTGCCGAAACGGCCGAGGATCGCCGGGCGGTGCTGGCGCGGTTGCTGCCGTTGCAGCGGGCAGATTTCACCGAGCTTTTTCGGATCATGCAAGGCAAGCCGGTTTGCATCCGTCTCTTTGACCCGCCGCTGCACGAGTTTTTGCCGGCGGACCGGGTGGGCCAAAAAGAGCTGGCGGCAGCCCTTGGGTTGCCCCTAAGCGATGTGACCCGGCGGATCGAGGCGATGCGGGAATACAACCCCATGCTGGGGCTGCGCGGCGTGCGCTTGGGCGTCACCGTGCCTGAGATTTACGAGATGCAAGCCCGGGCGATTTTCGAGGCAACGATCGAAGCCAGCCAAGAAGGCGAGCCGGTCGAGCCAGAGATCATGATCCCGCTGGTCTCGGCCCGCCGCGAGGTCGAGCTGGTAAAAACCGCTGTGGACGGCGTGGCCGCGGCTGTGCGGACCGAACAAGGCGCCCAATTTGCCTATCGTCTGGGGGTGATGGTTGAAACCCCACGGGCGGCGCTCCGCGCGGGAGAAATCGCGCAGCACTGCGCGTTCCTCAGCTTTGGCACCAATGACCTGACGCAAATGGCCTATGGCCTCAGCCGCGATGACGCGGGACGGTTTATGTCGCAATACGTCAGCCAAGAGGTCTTTCGCGAAGATCCATTTCATACGCTGGATGTAGAAGGCGTGGGCGAATTGCTGAAATTGGGCAGTGAACGGGGGCGGGCGGCGCGGCCGGATGTGACGCTGTCGATCTGCGGCGAACATGGGGGCAACCCCGAATCAATCGCGTTCTGCCGAGAGGCCGGATTTGACTATGTCAGCTGCTCTCCCTTCCGGGTCCCAGTGGCGCGTCTTGCAGCAGCCAGGCTGGCAATCGAACACAAGATCACGTGAATCGTAAAAATTCTAACAATGTATCTTGTGGCTGGGGCTGCATGTGCTACGCGATGGTTAACGGGACGCGCCAGCTTGCCACAGGGGCCAAGCTGGACCTTTCGCATTTTTGCAAGTAAATGCCGCCAGATAGTGGTTATCTGGTGGGCATTATGCGTGCGCTGTGGGGCATTCTAACATCTTTGCTTTTGGTCACGCCTGTGGGTGTGGTTGCGTCTGAAAAGACGGGTGATGCATTGCGCGATGCGGAATTGCGCGGGCTGCGTGGCGTTTCGGCGTCGCGGCTCAAGCAAATGCTGCGCGACCCGAGCCTTGAGGCGGCGGGCACGCACAAAGGCATTCAGTACACACGCGCCTGGGTCGACAGCCAACCGGCGGCGCGGGGTGACAAGCATTGGCAATGTCTGAGCGAGGCTTTGTACTTTGAGGCCCGCGGCGAGACGGTCAAAGGCCAGTTCGCGGTGGCCGAGGTCATCATGAACCGGGTCAAGAGCGCGCGCTTTCCTGACACGGTCTGTGGCGTGATCAATCAGGGCACGGGCAAACGGTATCAGTGCCAGTTCACCTATACCTGCGACGGCAATGCCGAAACCATCCACGAGCCACGGGCGTTCGAGCGTGTGGCCAAGGTCGCGCGGGCGGTTCTGGATGGTGCGGGCGCCCCTCTGACCAAAGGGGCCACGCATTACCACACAACGGCCGTCAACCCGGCCTGGGCACGCACCTATACGCGCACCGCTCGGATCGGCGTGCACGTCTTTTATCGCCACACCTTCCGCACGGCCTCGAATTGAACCGGGGCGCTGCTGCGCCGCTTTCGGCCAGTGCAGTGGCGTCTTTGGCGCGGTTTTGACACGGCCAGGCCCCTAAAACCCAACCACATCATTTGACGGGGGGCGGCATGCCATCTGAAATCCACCTGGCCTTTGCGCATCCATCTGAACGGGCCGAGGCCACAGCCTTGGCTGGGCCGCTGGACCGCATCTCGGTGCGCGATCACGTGGTCGAGGTCGACATTGGTGCCTTTCAGGCAGAGCGCGGCGTGACGCAGCGCATTTGCTTTAACATCGTTGTCGAGGTGCGTCCGCTGACCGGTCCGATCGATGACGATGTCGACCGCATCCTGAGTTATGACAAAGTGACCGAGGCCATCGCCTTTGAGCTGGCCGAAGAACGGCTGAACCTGCTTGAGACCTTGGCCGAACGTGTGGCCGACCGGATATTGATCGAGCCGCAAGCGATGCGGGCGTTCGTGCGGATCGAAAAGCTGGACCGTGGGCCGGGGGCTTTGGGTGTTGAGATCGTGCGCGAAAAGCGCGCGTCGCAACCCGCGCTGGTGCAAGAGGCCGACAGCGATGATCCGCGCCCTCAGCTGGTGTTTTTGTCAAACGCAGCGATCGCTGCGCCGCACCTCAGCCACTGGATCGACCAATTGGTCGAGAGTGACGACCCGCTCATTATCTGCGTTGGGGCCAATGATGCACCCGCGCCCACGGCCAGTCATCCGTTGGCGCAGCGCCGCATTGATCTGTTGGCGATTGAACAAAACGCCTGGGTGCTGGCGGCGCGAGATGCGCGCTGCAAGGTCGTGGGCACCCGCACCGAGATCGATTGGGCGATGCGCAATGGCCAAATCTGCGTATGGGCGCCGTCGAAAATCGTGCTGGATGCGGTGGATGGTCCGTCGGCTGCGGCCTCGGATGCCGTTGAACTGGCCGCGTGGTTTGCCGGAACGTTTCACGCGCAGGACATGCTGGTGATCGGTGCCGAGACGCCCGAGGCGGCTTCGGTCCCGCTGCGGTGCATGGGAGTTGCAGACGAGCGGATTGCATAGGCAGAATGCGCTATTTTCGCCCTATTCCCCAGACAGATGCGGCCGCGCCACCGGGGGCGCATCGCATCGGCGGGAGTTGGGCCTGGTTCGATCACGTCGAAATCCTGGAGCGTGGCGCAGAGCCGGTGATGGCGCCGGTTGATGCAGTGCCAGAGGAATGGCTGGCTGCGCTGAACGCGCCGCGCCAGCCGATTTTGGGCTTTGATTGGCAGCGGCCTGTGATGATGGGCATTCTGAACGTCACGCCCGACAGCTTTTCAGACGGAGGGCAGCACGCCGCGCTGGACGATGCGGTGGCCCATGCGCAAGGCATGGCGGCGGCGGGGGCGGATCTTTTGGATGTGGGCGGCGAATCCACGCGCCCGGGGGCCGCTTTTGTGCCGGCAGAGGCAGAGATTGCCCGGACGGCGCCGGTCATTTCGGCGGTGGTCGCCGCGGGGGTGCAGGCGCCGATTTCGATTGATACGCGCAAAGCGCCAGTGGCAGAGGCGGCATTGGCTGCTGGTGCGCGATTAATCAATGATGTGTCAGGGTTCACCTTTGACCAAAACCTTGCACAGCTGGCGGCCAAGGCGCAAGCGCCGGTATGCGTGATGCACGCGCTTGGCGATCCGGCGACAATGCAGGATGATCCGCGCTATGACGATGTCCTGCTCGACGTTTATGACTTTCTGGCCGGGCGCATTGCCGCACTGGAAACGCAAGGGATCGCGCGGTCGCGCATCATCGCGGATCCGGGCATCGGGTTTGGCAAGACGCTGGCGCATAACCTGACCCTCTTGCGCCGCATCAGCCTGTTTCACGGGCTGGGTGTGCCGATCCTTTTGGGCGCGTCGCGCAAGCGCTTTATCGGCACTTTGGGCGGCGTGGCGAAAGCGGATGCGCGGGTGTCTGGCTCGGTCGCGGTGGCGCAGATGGCCTTGGGGCAGGGCGTCCAGATCGTCCGTGTGCATGATGTCGCCGAGACGGCGCAGGCCATTGCGCTTTGGGGCGCACTCGTGTCAGGAGCAGCGTATGAGTAACTTGTTTGGAACAGATGGCGTTCGCGGAACCGCGAACGTCGCCCCGATGACCGCCGAAAGCGCCCTGCGCATCGGCGCGGCGGTGGGCCGGTACTTTAAGCGCGAAGGCGAAGGTGTGCACCGCGTCGTGATCGGCAAAGATACGCGGCTGTCTGGATACATGTTCGAAAATGCCCTGACTGCCGGGCTGACCAGCACGGGTATGAATGTCTTGCTGATGGGGCCGGTGCCGACACCGGCTGTGGGTCTTTTGACCCGATCCATGCGGGCGGATTTGGGTGTCATGATTTCGGCCAGCCACAATCCCGCCGAAGACAATGGCATCAAGTTTTTCGGCCCCGATGGCTTTAAGCTGTCGGATGCCGCCGAGCGCGAGATCGAAACGCTTGTCACCCAAGGGGCCGACCCTGTGCCCGCGGCCCAGATCGGGCGGGCCAAGCGAATTGACGACGCCCGCTTTCGCTATATCGAGCGGGTCAAATCCAGCTTTCCGCGCCAAATGCGGCTGGATGGTCTAAAGGTCGTTGTGGATTGCGCCAATGGCGCTGCGCATCGCGTCGCGCCCGAAGCCTTGTGGGAGCTGGGTGCAACTGTGATCGAGGTTGGCACCGACCCGGATGGGCACAACATCAACAGGGGCTGTGGCTCGACCCACCCGGAGGCTGCGGCAGAGGCGGTGCAGCGTCACGGGGCGGACGTGGGCATTTGCCTCGACGGAGATGCGGACCGGGTCATCTTGATCGACGAGACCGGTCGGGTTGGTGATGGCGATCAATTCATGGGGTTGATGGCGGCGCGATGGGTCGAAGAAGACCGGCTGGCCGGTGGTGCGCTGGTTGCGACGGTGATGTCCAACCTGGGGTTAGAGCGGTTTTTGGCAGAGCGTGGTGTCGGGCTTGAGCGGACCAAGGTGGGCGACCGCTATGTTGTTGAGCGCATGCGCGCCGGCGGCTTCAATCTGGGCGGAGAGCAATCGGGCCACATCGTGATGACCGATTTCGCAACGACCGGCGATGGCCTTATGGCCGGGCTGCAATTCCTGGCCGAGCTTGTCAAAACCGGGCGACGCGCCTCTGAGGTCTTGCATGTCTTTGAACCGGTTCCCCAATTGCTGCGGAATGTGCGCTACGCAAAGGGCAGCGCCCCGCTGGATGCCGAGGAGGTCAAAGCGGCCATCGCGGCATCAGAAGCGCAGCTTGAGGGAAATGGCCGTTTGCTGATCCGCAAATCCGGGACAGAGCCGTTGATCCGGGTTATGGCCGAAAGCGAAGACGCATCCGCAATGGAAGAGGCCGTCGCACGTGTTGTTGAAGCGGTGCAAAGCGTGGCACAGCTCTAAGAAGGCGCGGGCGCTTAGCTGGATTGCGCGCCCGCCACTCCAAAAAGGCGTTTGAGCGCACCCCATTGGCTAAGCGCCACACCAACCAGGATCAGGGCCATCGCCAGCAAAAGGCTGGGCGGCAATGCCTCGCCCAGAAAGAGCGCGCCAAAGATCACAGACCAAACCGGCACCTGATAATTGGTCAGCGACAAAAAGACGGGACCCGCGGTGCGGATCACGGTCACGCGCAACAGATTGGCCGCCGCCGTTGGCACCAGGCCCAGAAATGCAATTGTATAAAGCGTGCCGGTGTCGGGCAAAGGCGGCGGGCCCTCTTGCGCCCAAGCGACAGGCACGATCAACACCGCGCCGATACACAGCAAAATCGTTGCGAGACCCAGCGGATCGACATCGGGCAGGCGGCGCATCAGAACAGAGGAAAATCCGTAGCAAAAGGCCGCGCCAAGGCAGGCAAGCTGGCCTGCGCCTTCGCGGGATGCGCCTGTGCTGTCAAAGAACTGACCTCCGATCAGGGTAAAGACGCCGGCAAAGCCGATCACAAAACCCAGCGTTCGGCGCCATGTCATCTGTTCGCCCGGCAGCAGCAGATGCGCAAGCGGCAAGACCATCAACGCGACCGCCGCCATCGCGACACCTGCAAAAGACGAGGTGACATATTGCTGGCCCCAGGCCAGCAAGGTGAAGGGGATCGCAGAGGTGATGGCCCCGGACGCCAGCAGATTGGCGATGGCGCCCGGGCCCACAGGCCCTCGAAAGAGCGTCCCGCCATGTGCGGCCCAGATCACGAGCATAACAGCCGCGCCCAAAACGATGCGGCTGGCGGCCAGCCAAAACGGGGTTATCCCCACAAGCGCAAGCTCGGTCACAAGGAATGTCCCGCCCCAGGTCACGCCCAAAAGCCCAACCATCGCCCAAGAGGCGCCCGTGATCTGCGGTGCTTGCGTCATTGGTCGTGGAGTGCCTTGCTGTCAGAAGGCGCCTGGGCCCGATCCGTCATGCCATAGTCGCGCAGCACGCCCGCCACCCTCAGGCGATAGTCGGCAAAGTGGATGTCACGTCCGGCGGTCTGCGCGCTGCGGTGGTGGGGCACCGCACGCCACGCCGCCAGCGCCTCTTCGGAGTCCCAAAAGGACAGCGACAAGAGCTTGCCGGGTTCCATAAGGCTTTCGTAACGCTCGACCGAGATAAAGCCGGGAACATCCTTGAGATGCGCCTTGAGGTCAGCGGCGCGGGCCAGATAGGCGTCGCGGTGGCCCTCTTTGGGCCAGACTTCAAAGATAACTGCGATCATTGATCTCTCCTCTTGGGCGACGACACACAAGTCAGCCAGGTTCGGTCCTCGCGCCGAATAAATCCTTCGGCCTGGGCAAAGGCATAATTCTCGCGCCCCAGCGGGTCTTGGGCCAGACGGACGCGGTAGGCCTCGTAGGCGGCAAGGCTTTCGATGTGATAAATGCCATAGGCACGGGTGGAAGACCCCTCTTTGGGGGCAAAATACCCAACCAGATCAGCGCCGCACCGCGGAATGGCTGTGCCCCAGTTGCGGGCATAGGTGGCGAACTGGGCGTGTTTGGTCGGCTCTATCTCGTATTGAATGACGCAGGTCAGCATATGGGGTCCTTTCGCGTGTCGCTGTGCTTGTTTCTGCGCCGGGTTTACCGCACAAATGGGACGCGATGCTTCGATAAGGGTCGAATTGTGAAGGAAGGTCCAGATATTTCGCGGGTTGCGGCGCTGATCGGAGATCCGGCGCGGGCAAACATGCTGACGGCTTTGATGGATGGGCGTGCGCTGACGGCTTCGGAACTGGCAGCCGAGGCCGGTGTCACAGCCCAAACGGCCAGCTCTCACCTGGCGCAATTGGCCGAGGGAGGCTTGGTCACGCCGCGCAAACAGGGGCGGCACAAGTATTTTGCGCTGAGCCAGTCCGATGTGGCCGATGTTCTGGAAGGGCTGATGGGCCTCTCGGCGCAGGTGGCGCCACGGGTGCGCACCGGGCCAAAGGACGATGCCCTGCGCGAGGCGCGGGTGTGCTACAACCACTTGGCGGGGCGGCGCGGCATCCAGATGTTTGACGCAATGACCGCGCATGGTTTTCTGGAGGGCGCAGGCGATCATGTGGCCCTGACAGAGACGGGCGCGCGCTTTGTCACCGATTTTGGCGTCGATCTGACAGCGATCGAGGTCCGGCGGCGGGCGCCGTGTCAGGCGTGTTTGGATTGGTCTGAGCGGCGATCGCATTTGGGTGGACCTGTCGGACGCGCCCTATTTGCGCAGATGGCAGAAAAGGGCTGGTTGCGGCGCGATGGAGCAAGCCGCGTGGTGGTGTTCACACAGGCCGGACGAGCAGCCTTTGATCAGGTTTTTGCGCAAACGCGCGAGGCAGGCCCTGCATAGGGCCTGCGGATCGGCGAATGGCCCTTGGGCCAGATCATCTGCGCGATCTTTCGTCGAGAGCTGCCTGAGACCTCAGAGCGGTATGCTGGCGCTGCCGCACGTGGGCGAAAGGCGGGCTTGGGGGGTGGTCTTCTCAGGATTGGTGAGAAGACCACAGCCGCCCTTAGTTCTTGGCTTTGTCGACCATTTTGCCAGCAGAGATCCACGGCATCATTGCGCGCAGCTTTTCACCGGTTTCTTCGATCTGGTGTGCGTCGTTGATGCGGCGCGTGCCTTTGAAGAACGGCTGACCCACCTGATTTTCGGACATGAAGTCACGCACGAACTTGCCGGTTTGAATGTCGGTCAGGATCGCTTTCATCCGTGCTTTTGTCTCATCATAAGGCAGAACACGTGGGCCAGAGACATATTCGCCATACTCGGCTGTGTTCGAGATGGAGTAGTTCATGTTCGCGATGCCGCCTTCGTAGATCAGGTCGACGATCAGCTTCACTTCGTGGAGACACTCGAAATAGGCCATCTCAGGCGCATAGCCCGCCTCGACCAGCGTCTCAAAGCCCATCCGGATCAACTCAACCAAGCCGCCGC
>CAZYQC010000052.1:0-23132 GCA_964649815.1 uncultured Rhodobacterales bacterium
GGAAATCACCCGTTGTCGAGACCGAAGAGATCTCGCGATAGGTGTTCTGCACGGGCAACCTGGCCTCGATGTCATAGGTCCGGCGTGCGCCAAAACCCATGTCGCCTGTGCACAAGACCACGGTCCGATAGGGGATGCCCAAACGCTCTAGAATGTCTTCGGCGCAGCGCAGCATGCGCTTTTGCTCGGCGTCGCTTTCGTCGGGATGCGTGACCGACACCATCTCGACCTTTTCGAACTGGTGCTGGCGCAGCATGCCCGCTGTGTCGCGCCCCGCAGACCCGGCTTCGGAGCGGAAGCACAGCGAATGCGCCGTGTAGCGACGGGGCAAATAGCTTTCCTCGATCACGTGATCGGCCACGATATAGGTCAGCGGCACTTCGGAGGTTGGGATAAGCCACATGCCTTCCTGGGTTTGATAGCTGTCGCCCCCAAACTTTGGCAGCTTGTCTGTGCCGTACATTGCCTCATCCCGCACCAAAACCGGCGGGTTGACCTCGGTCAGGCCGTTGTCGTTGACATGCGTGTCGATCATGAACTGCGCCAGCGCCCGGTGCAGGCGGGCAACCGCTCCGCTCAGGAGGACAAAGCGCGCACCAGAGATCTTGGCGGCGGTCTCAAAGTCCATCGATGCCGCAACGCCGGCGATTTCGAAATGCTCTTTGGGCTCGAAGTCAAACGTGCGTGGATCGCCCCAGCGATTGATCTCCACGTTGTCGTCTTCGTCGGCGCCATCAGGCACGTCGTCCGCCGGCAGGTTTGCAATCCGGGCCAGCGCATCTGTCAGTTGCGCGTCAAGCGTGTTGGCCTCTTCGCGCATGGCGGCCACTTCGGCCTTCTTTTCGCCGACCAAAGCACGCAAACGCTCAAACTCTGCCTCATCGCCGCGCCCTTTGGCTGCGCCGACTTCTTTCGAGGCCTTGTTCTGTTCCGCCTGCGCCGTTTCAGCGGCCAGGATTTTTGCACGCCGAGCCTCGTCCAGGGCCAGAATTTCGGAGGAGGACGCCGCATCTCCCCGCCGCGCGAGGGCGGCGTCAAACGCGGTTGGATTTTCGCGAATGCTGCGGATGTCATGCATAGTCCCGTCTCCGAGTTAAGTGTGAATCGTGCGGGGCTTATAGGGTGGCTTTCCATGTAGGGCTAGGGTCAAGACCCATTGATTTACAACGCACAGTTCGTCAGATTTTGCGTCAGGCAAGGCATATGCGCGCAGGAATAGTGGTTCTATTTCAAGAGCATATAACACAGGCTGAGGCTAAATCCGCCGAACTGAGTATTGCAAATGAATAGGTCCTGATCCTCGGCCGCTGGTGTATGCATATCGACGTCCGCCGGGGCAGAGCGTGGACTTTGGCAAACCGCATTGGGCGGTTGCAGCCAAATAAACGCCGTCCTTGTGGGCGCCAAAGCCCGCAGGCCGGTCACTCGTCCAACACGGCACCCACCGCCCAGTTCGCGACGCGGACAGCAAATGTGGAGGTCGCATTCGCAGCCGAAGTCACCGCAACAACAGCCCATCCGCCTGTGGTGCGCACCAAAACGGGCGCGCCAGAAAAGCCGCGCTGGGTTGGGCAGGTGATCATAATCAGCGTCTGTTGCCGCATGGCATTGGCCGGGCAGGGGCCCAGCGTTGTGGCCAGATGAGGCCGGCCTGTGTGATAGCCAGACATAACGACATCGTTGCCCTCAAACCCAGCAAGCGCCAGAGGCGAGACGTCTGCAATCGGCGCGTCCAGCTGAAGAACAGCAATGTCGTAAGGGATGTTTTCGACCGTTGGGCCTTGGAATTCGGGATGCACGTCCACCTGGGCGATTTCGCGGACAGCGACATAATCGCCGCGATCCCACCCCGCCACGAACCGCATGGCCGCGCGGGCCGATGCGGTGGTCGGGACACAATGCGCCGCCGTCAGAATGCGATCCGGCGCGATCAGGACCGCCGAACACATGTTGCGCGTCCGATAGCCTGCGGTGTTCAAACGCCCGATGGCCTGCTGGACATCACCAGGCAGCGTCAAATCCTGAGCAGCGGCGCTTTGAGCTGCAAAAACCGCGACCAAGGCGCACAGGATCAGCCTTGCACAGGCCAAAGCAGCTTGCACCGCTTCTTTCCACCCCCTAGTTAGAGCCAAATTCAAGGGGCCTGGCCCCGCCTTACTGAAGGACATCGTTTATGGAAGCCTTTGCGCAGTTTGTTCCGCTGATCCTGATCTTTGCGATCATGTACTTCCTTCTCATCCGCCCTCAACAGAAAAAGGTCAAAGAACATCAGGCGATGGTCTCGGCTTTGCGGCGCGGTGATCAGGTTGTCACGCAAGGGGGGCTGATTGGCAAAGTCACAAAGGTGAAAGAAGACAACGAGGTCGAGGTGGAATTGGCCGAAGGCGTCCGCGTGCGCGTTGTGCAGAACACCATTGCGACAGTGGTCAGCAAAACCGAACCGGCTGACAAGTAATGCTTCAGATCGAGGGCTGGAAACGGGTTCTGATTTGGGGCGTTTGCGCGCTTGGCCTATATTTGGCGATGCCCAATGCGTTTTACAGCCAAGTCGAACGTCACAACGACGCCGCGCAGGCAATCGAACTGGGCGCTGACACCGCTGAAAATCAGGCGATGCTTGCCGAATGGCCGACATGGCTGCCCTCGTCCCTTGTGAACTTGGGCCTCGATCTGCGCGGCGGCGCGCATCTTTTGGCCGAGGTCAAGCTCGAAGACGTTTATGCCGCCCGCATGGAGGCGCTTTGGCCGGATGTCCGGGATCGCCTGCGGCCAGAACGGGCGACCATCGGCACGATCCGTTTGCAGCCATCTCAGGATGACGAATTGCGCGTTCGCATCGGCAACCCCGATGGCATGCAGCGCGCATTGGCGGTCGTGAACGAGATCGCTCAGCCTGTCCAAACGCTCACCGGCGTTGGCTCCAACGATATTGAGGTGCGCGCCGATGGCGATGTCCTCGTCATCACCCTCTCGGACGCCGAAAAGCTTGCCAGTGATGAGCGGACGTTGCAGCAATCGCTGGAAATTGTGCGCCGCCGTATCGACGAAGTCGGCACGCGCGAACCCACGATCCAGCGCCAGGGCGCGGATCGGATCCTGATCCAGGTGCCTGGCATCGGCTCGGCGTCGGAACTCAAAGAGATCATCGGAACAACCGCGCAATTGACCTTTAACCCTGTTGTCGGTCGCACCAGCGACCCTAACGCGGCACCGGGCGTCGGCAACAAGACCTTGCCAGCTTTGGACGACCCAGAGCTTTTCTACACAGTCGAAAGCGCGCCTGTCGTAACAGGCGAAGATCTGGTCGACGCGCAGCCAAGCTTTGATCAAAACGGCAATCCAGCGGTGAGCTTTCGGTTCAACACATCAGGCGCCCGCCGCTTTGGCGATTACACCGCCGACAACATCGGCTCGCCCTTTGCGATTGTTCTCGACAACGAGGTGATCAGCGCGCCTGTGATCCAGGATCACATCCCCGGCGGGTCTGGCATCATCACTGGCAACTTTTCGGTCGAAGCCTCGACCAACCTGGCTGTTTTGTTGCGTGCAGGCGCTTTGCCCGCGGAGCTGGAATTCCTAGAAGAACGCACAATCGGTCCTGAGCTGGGCCAAGACAGCATCGACGCAGGCAAGGTGGCCACGATTGTGGCCTTTGTTGCGGTGCTTGTCTTTATGGGGCTCAGCTATGGGCTCTTTGGACTTTTTGCGAATGTCGCGCTGATCATCAACATCTGCCTGATTTTTGGCCTGCTTTCGGTGATTGGCGGCACGCTCACGCTGCCTGGGATCGCTGGTATCGTCCTGACTGTCGGTATGGCCGTGGATGCCAATGTGCTGGTTTTTGAACGTATCCGCGAGGAATTGAAAACCGCCAAAGGTCCGGCACGTGCGATCCAACTGGGTTATGAAAAAGCGCTGTCGGCGATCATCGACGCCAATATCACAACGTTCATCACCGCCGTGATCCTCTTTGCGATGGGGTCCGGGCCGGTGCGCGGTTTTGCAATCACTCTGGGCTTGGGCATTCTGACGTCGGTCTTCACGGCGATTTTTGTGACCCGCCTCATGGTCGTTATCTGGTTTGAACGCCGTCGACCCAAAACGATCGAGGTCTGATCCATGCGCCTACGTCTTGTCAGACAAAACACGAATTTCGATTTCTTTTCCCGCTGGAAGCTTTGGCTGGGCATCTCAGGGTTGCTCATGGTGGTGGCCTTTGCCTCTTTCATGCTACAGGGGCTGAACTTTGGCATCGACTTCCGTGGCGGCACGACGATCCGCACAGAAAGCGCGCAGCCCATCGACATCGGCGCCTATCGCGCCTCGATCGATCCTTTGGGGTTGGGCGATATCTCGATCACCGAGGTCTTTGATCCGACCTTTGGGCCCGATCAGAATGTCGCGATGATCCGAATTCAGGCGCAAGAGGGCCAAGAAGCCGTTGCCGCGGACACCATCACCGAAGTCGAAGCCGCCATGCGCGCGGCTGTGCCGGACATCAAATTCGTCTCGGTGGAATCGGTCGGGCCAAAGGTGTCGGGTGAATTGATCCAAACGGCGGCCATCGCGGTTCTTCTCGCGATTGGGGCGGTTTTGATCTACATCTGGCTCAGGTTCGAATGGCAATTTGCGCTGGGCGCTGTGGCGGCCTTGGTGCATGACGTGATCCTCACAATCGGCATCTTTTCCGAGCTTCAGATCCGCTTTGACCTGGCGATCATTGCGGCGCTTTTGACGATTGTGGGCTATTCGTTGAACGACACCGTTGTTGTGTTTGACCGGGTTCGGGAAAACCTGCGCAAATACAAAAAGCGCCCCTTGGCCGAAGTGTTGAATGTATCGATCAACGAAACACTCAGCCGCACATTCATGACCTCGGTCACGACGCTTTTGGCGTTGATTTCGCTCTATGTGCTTGGCGGAGACGTCATCCGGGGCTTTGTCTTTGCGATGATTTGGGGCGTGATTGTTGGCACCTATTCGTCGATCTTCGTCGCCTCGGCCATCTTGCTCTACTTTGGCGTCAAGCGCGATTGGAGCAAGCCAGACCCCAACAACAAGGGCAATCAATTCGCCAACGTAGATGCCTGACATCTGGTCCGCAGCGCTGGCCACGCCCGGCCTGGGCTGGCTGCTGTTGACCATTGCCATTGCGGGGCTTGTGCGTGGGTTCACTGGGTTCGGAACTGCGCTGATCTTTGTTCCCGTGGCAGGCCAGTTCCTGCCGCCGCAACAGATCATCCTTTTGGTCACGATCACCGGCATTTTCTCGAACGCCGTTTTGCTGCCGCGCGCCTGGCGGTCCGCTGACCGGGCAGAGGTCGGGCTGTTGGCTGGCGTCGCCATTTTGACGGTTCCCATTGGCTTGTGGGCCTTGCGACAGGTCGATCCGCTGGTCATTCGCTGGGTCGTGGCGGCGGTGGCAAGCGTGACCTTGCTGGCTGTGATCACCGGATGGCAGTGGCGGGGCAGGCTGGGGCGCCGTGGCCTGGGCGTCATTGGCGGCTCTGCTGGCTTTTTCGGCGGTATGACGGGCCTGACGGGCCCGGTCGTTATCATGTTCTATCTCGCCAACGCCCGCAGCGCCGAGAAAGTGCGCGCCAACACGATCCTCTTTCTTGCCTCACTTGACGTTGTGATCATCACCTATCTGCTTTTGCAGGGGCAAATGACCTGGCTTGTTGTGACCGTGGGCATCCTGTTGGCGATGCCCTATATGCTAACGTCATTGATTGGTCAGCGCTTGTTCGATCCATCCTTGGAACGCATGTACCGCGTTGTTGCGTATTGCGTGGTGGGTCTCGCCGTTATGACCGGTCTGCCGTTGTTTGATTAGAGGGGGCTCTATGCGCCTGAACGAAATCACTTTCACCGATGCCGATCCGGTTGACGGATATGGCCCAGGCTTTTTTCGGATCGCAGGCGAAAAGCTGGATGGCCCAGTTTTGACCGGGCCAGTTGGGACACGTCTCTGGGGCGGATTTGCGGATACCGCGCCCTTGCTGGCCTTGGCCGCGCATATCGACGTGTTGTTCATTGGCACAGGGGCCGACATCGCGCATATCCCGGCCGAGTTGCGCGATGCCCTCGAAGGCGCGGGCCTCGGGGTCGAGGTTATGTCCTCTCCGACGGCGGCGCGCACTTACAACGTGTTGCTGTCCGAAGGCCGCCGCGTCGCGCTTGCGATGCTCCCGGTCTGATCCACAAGGTCCCTTTTCCAAAAGCCCGCAATGGGTTAGCCAATCGTCATGGACCTGTCTGTCACTGATCTGGCTGTCGCGCGCGGCGGCGTCCCTGTTTTGTCTGGCGTTACGTTTACCGTCGCAGCCGGTCAGGCGCTGGTCCTGCGGGGGCCGAACGGGATAGGCAAGACCACGCTGTTGCGCACGATTGCCGGGCTGCAGCAACCGTTGGCGGGCCAGGTGTCCTGTCCCGAAGACGCGCTGGCCTATGCAGGGCATGCCGATGGTCTGAAATCCATGCTGACGGCGCGCGAGAACCTGCAGTTCTGGGCGGAGGTCTTTGGCCAAAGTGGCGTCTCGCATGCCCTTTCGGCGTTCGAGTTGTCGCCCCTGGAACATCGGCTTGCGGGAACCTTGTCTGCAGGGCAAAAGCGCCGCTTGGGTCTTGCGCGTTTGTTGGTCACGGGCCGTGCGATCTGGCTGTTGGATGAACCAACCGTTTCGATGGACCAAGCCGCCGTCGCGCTCTTTGCCCGCGTTCTCAAAGCGCATCTCGATGCGGGTGGCGCTGCGCTGATCGCGACGCATATCGACCTGGGCCTTGCCAAAGAAACGACCCTTGATCTGACGCCGTTTCGCGCCGCGCCAGAGGCTCGGGTGGGCGCCAGCGACGAGGCGTTCTTGTGATTGCCCTGCTGATACGCGACCTAAGGCTCGCTTTGCGCGCGGGCGGCGGGTTCGGGCTGGGTCTGGCCTTTTTCCTCATCGTGGTGACGCTCGTGCCCTTTGCCATCGGCCCGCAAGCAGAGCTTTTGGCGCGGGTTGCGCCGGGGGTTTTGTGGCTGGGCGCCATGCTGGCCTGTCTCTTGTCGCTGGACCGTCTGCTGGCGCTCGATTGGGAAGACGGGAGCCTCGATCTGCTTGCGACGGCGCCCGTGCCGCTGGAAGGCGCGCTGAGTATCAAGGCATTGGCCCACTGGCTCACCACTGGTTTGCCGCTCGTTTTCGCGGCGCCGGTCTTTGGGGTTCTCCTGAACCTTCCTGCATCGGCCTTTGGCTGGCTGACGCTGTCGCTGTTTGTTGGCACGCCAGCCCTGTCTGTCATCGGGACCTTTGGCGCAGCCCTGACGGTCGGGTTAAAGCGGGGCGGGCTCTTGCTTTCGATCCTGGTTCTGCCGCTTTATGTCCCGACCTTGATCTTTGGCGCAGAGGTGGCGCGCAGAGCGGCCGAGGGGCTGGCCGTTGGCACGCCTTTTGCCATGCTGGCCGGGATCACCGCCGGTACAATCGCCCTTTTGCCCTTTGCAAGCGCCGCTGTCCTGCGGGCCACGTTGCGGTAAAGAAGGATCAGGCGACATTATGACCGCCCTTGAATGACACCAATTTGCATTGAGCCGACGCCGCCAAAACCTTAAGTAGCCGCCATGTCGCTGTGGGAATACGCCAACCCTGTTAAATTCTTGCGCCTGTCCGAACGGGTGCTGCCCGCCACTTGGGCGCTTGCGGGGCTGTGTCTGGCCGTGGGGCTTGTGTGGGGCTTTTTCTTTACGCCCGACGACTTTCGCCAAGGCTCCACCGTAAAGATCATATATGTGCACGTGCCGTCGGCCCTGATGGCCATCAACACGTGGTTCATGATGCTGGTCGCCTCTCTGATCTGGCTGGTGCGACGCCATCACGTCAGCGCGCTGGCCGCCAAAGCCGCAGCCCCTGTGGGCGTCGTCATGACGTTGATCGCGCTCATCACCGGCGCTGTTTGGGGGCAGCCCATGTGGGGCACCTGGTGGGCATGGGATCCGCGATTGACGTCGTTTCTGATCCTGTTCCTCTTTTATCTTGGCTACATCGCTCTTTGGGCCGCGATAGAGGATCCCGACACAGCCGCCGACATCACCAGCATTCTGTGCATTGTGGGGTCCGTTTTTGCCGTGCTCAGCCGTTATGCGGTGAACTTTTGGAACCAGGGCCTGCACCAGGGCGCGTCGCTGTCGTTGGACAAAGAGAAAAACGTGGCTGACGTCTTTTATCAACCTTTGTTGGTCTGCATCGCCGGTTTCGTGCTGCTGTTCCTCGCGCTTGTCCTTTATCGGACGGGGACCGAGATCAAGCTGCGCCGCGCGCGCGCCCTCCGCGCGAGAGAGAGGGCGCATGCCTGATCTGGGGAAATACGCTGTCGCGGTTCTCTCCGCCTATGGGGCCACGCTGGGCTTGCTTGTCGTCTTGGTGTTCGCGTCCCTCTCTGCCGGACGTAAGGCTCGGGCCGAGTTGCGCGATGCCGAACTGCTTCGTGAACCAGGCGCCTCTGACGATGCGTAAGATATCGCCCATGATGCTGGCGCCGCCTTTGGTGTTTTTGGCCTTTGTGGCGCTGGCTGTGTTCGGCTTGGGGCGCGAGGGCGCGGACAACCTGCCATCCACGCGCATCGGCCAAACCGCGCCGGATGTAACGTCAGAGGCGTTGCCGGGGTTCCCAGCGGTCAGGCCCGAAGATCTGGCCCGAGGCGAAGTGACCCTGGTCAATTTCTGGGCCAGCTGGTGCCCGCCGTGCCGCGCAGAACATCCAAAGCTTTTGGAAATGGCGGCGGATGGCCTGCCCATCATTGGGGTTAACTTCCGCGATCAGGTTGGCCCGGCGACAGGCTATCTGAATGATGATGGCAATCCCTTTGCCGCAGTTGCCTTTGACATGAATGGTCGCACGTCGATTGACTGGGGCGTTACGGCACCGCCCGAGACCTTTATCCTTGATGCCAACGGCGTCGTCTTGTTCCGCTTTGCAGGCCCTCTGGTTGGCTCGGATTATGAAAACCGGTTTTTGCCCGAACTGGAAAAAGCGCTGGCCGCGCAGGCGGGCGGGTGATCTGTCACGCCTTTGGATTGCCGTCTGGCTGCGGATCGGGTAGGCTTGATAAAGTTTAACGTTAAACTATCTTGGCTTCGCTATGCGTGATCTGAAAATCCCTGAACAACGCCACCCGGAAAAGGCGCGGAAACCTGACAATCCGCAGCCCAAAAAGCCGCATTGGATCCGCGTAAAGGCCCCCGGCGGCGAAGGCTATACCCAAACGCGCCAGATCATGCGCGACAACAACCTTGTGACTGTCTGCGAAGAGGCTGGCTGTCCCAATGTGGGTGAATGTTGGAGCCAGGGGCACGCAACCATGATGATCATGGGCGATGTGTGCACACGGGCCTGTACCTTTTGCAATATCGCCACGGGCAAACCGCCCGAGGCTTTGGATGCGTTCGAGCCGGGGCGCGTCGCCCATGCGGTTGAAAAGCTGGGGCTTAATCACGTCGTCATCACCTCGGTCGACAGAGATGACATCCAAGACGGCGGGGCGGATCATTTTGCGCAAACCATTCGCGCCATTCGCCACCGCAGCCCCAACACCACAATTGAAATTCTGACGCCGGACTTTATCCGCTGTGACCCATCCGTCTTGGAGACCGTGGTCGACGCGCGCCCGGACGTCTTTAACCACAACCTTGAAACTGTGCCGGGCCTGTACCCCGAAGTGCGTCCCGGTGCGCGCTATTTCCACTCGCTACGCTTGTTGCAGAGGGTGAAAGAGCTTGATCCAAAGATGTTCACCAAATCCGGCATTATGGTCGGGCTTGGCGAAGACAAACAGCAGGTCGTGCAAGTGATGGAGGATATGCGCGCCGCGGATATCGATTTCCTGACCATCGGACAGTACCTGCAACCGACGCCAAAGCACCACGCGGTTGACCGTTTTGTTCACCCAGACGAATTCGCGAGCTACGAAAAGATCGCGTTCAACAAAGGGTTCTTGATGGTATCGGCCTCGCCTTTGACACGGTCCTCCTACCATGCAGGTGATGACTTTGCGCGCTTGCGCGCCGCGCGTCTTCAAAAGCTGGGATAGCGCGGCCCATGTCCGCGCATTGGCGGGGCTTTGCCTTTGGGGTGCTCGCCGCGATCCTTTGGTCACTGATCTTCATCTTTGCCCGTCGGGCGCATCTTGAAGGGCTCGCGCCACAGGATGTTGTGCTGCTGCGGTTTGGGATCGCTGGGGTCATTTTGATCCCCATTGTCCTGCGGTCGAGTGTGCGCAGCTTGGCCGGCGTCGGCTGGGGCAAGGGGGCTGTGTTGGCGCTAGGGGCTGGCCCGGTCTTCACCTATCTGGCCGCAGCGGGGGTTCAGTTCGCACCCATGTCGCACGGCGCTGTTTTGCAGCCTTCCACCGCGTTTTTGGCCTCGGCCATTGTTGCGATCCTGATGTTGGGCGAACGGTTGACACGGCTGAGGGTCATCGGCTCCTCTTTGGTGTTTCTGGGGCTCATCTGCGTGAGCGGAGCAGGCGTTTTCCTAGGCGAGCCAGGGGCTTGGCGCGGGGACTTAATGTTCGTCTCTGCGGGCCTTTTGTGGGCGCTTTACACTATCATGTTGCGCGTTTGGGGGTTCGATGGGCTGACCTCGGCGGCTGCAATCAATGTGATCGGCCTCTTGGTCACGGTGCCTCTGTTTGTGATTTGGGACAGCTTTGACCGGCTCTTGGCGCTACCGTTGTCCGAGCTTTTGCTTCAGGCAATCGTGCATGGCGTTTTGGTGGCTGTTGTTGCTCTGATCGCTTTTGGTCAAGCGGTGCGCGCCCTTGGCGTAACCCGAAGCGCGCTTTTCCCTGCGATGGTTCCGGCCTTTTCGCTGATCCTTGGCATTCCGATCCTGGGCGAGATCCCAACCGCGTTTGAAACCTTTGGCGCGGTCCTTGCGACGCTTGGGCTTGTTATTGCGTTGCGCGGGCAAAATGCCCAACAAGCTTAACGCCTCTTAGGGTCCTGACCCTAGGCGTCGTCCACAAACCGGACTTTGCCGATGAACGGCAGGTTCCGGTTCCGTTGGGCAAAATCGATCCCATACCCGACCACAAATTCGTCTGGAATTTCAAAACCGGTCCAATCCGCCTTGAACGTCACTTCGCGCCGTGAAGGTTTGTCCAGCAATGCAATGGTCTTCATCCGCGCAGGCGCCCGGCTTTGAAGCAGGTGGTGCACGTGATGCATCGTGTGGCCGGTATCAACGATATCCTCGACGACCAGCACATCGCGCCCCTCGATCGGAGACCGCAGGTCCTTGAGGATCCGCACCTCGCGGCTTGAGGTCATGCTATCGCCATAGGAAGATGCCTCCAGAAAATCGACCTCAATAGGCAGATCCAGCTCTCGCACCAGATCGGCGATGAACACAAAAGACCCACGCAGCAGACCGACCACCACCAGCTTGTCTGTATCGGCGAATTCATGGCGAATCTCTTGGCACAAATCCTCAATGCGTGCGGCAATCGCCTTTGCCGAGATCATCTGGTCTATGACATATGGCCGCTCTGACATGTGCTTCCCCTTGAAAACCGGGCCCGTGCGAGACAGATAGCGGGCCAGCCCGAACGATCATTAACGCAATGCCGACCCATTCTGAAACCCGCTTCCTGCCTTATTCTGCGCAACAGATGTACGATCTGGTTGCCGATGTTCCGTCTTATCCAGCGTTCATCCCCTGGTGCGCGGCGGCCCGCGTGCGCTCTGTTGTGCCGCAGGGCGACTGCGACGTGATGACCGCAGATTTGGTGATCTCGTTCAAAGTTTTCCGCGAAAAGTTCGGCAGCCGCGTCACGCTGTTTCCAAATACGCGCAAGATCGACACAGAATATGTTGATGGGCCGTTCCGCTATATGAAATCCACTTGGGCGTTTACAGACGTCGAAGGCGGATGCGACGTGTCCTTCTTTGTGGACTTCGAGTTCAAAAACGCCATCCTGCAGGGGATCATCGGCGTGGTCTTCAACGAGGCAATGCAACGGATTGTCCGGGCCTTCGAACGACGCGCATCAGAGCTTTACGGCTAAGCCCGGCCTCCCGCGGCCTGCTGACGCCACAAGAGAGGCGTTATGAGCATCACAGACGATCTTTTGGCCTTCCGCCTTTGCACACCGCCAGCTGCCGCCCGAGACATGATGCGCATGTGTGCCTTGGATTGGGCCGTCTGCGGCATCGCGGGCGCGCGTTACGGCGGATTTGACGCCTTTGCAGCGCCATTTCGCGGGGCCGGGCCTGCATCCTTGTTCGGAGGCGGGTCGGCAGATGCCGCAAACGCCGCCTTGGTGAACGGCACGCTTAGCCATGCGCTTGATTTTGATGACACGCATTTTGACCACATCGGCCACCCGTCCGTTGCGGTGATGCCCGCGGCTTTGGCCATTGGCCAGGCCAAAGGCATAGCGCTTGCCGATGTTCTGGATGCCGCGCTTATTGGCGCCGAGGCATCGGTTGCGGTTGGTCTGTGGCTGGGCCGGGATCATTACCAGGTGGGCTATCACCAGACCGCAACAGCCGGCGCCGTTGGGGCCTGTGTGGCGGCCACGCGGTTGCTGGGGCTGTCCGACACCCAAGCCCGCCATGCCCTTGGCCTGGTCAGCACGATGGCCTCGGGCCTGAAATCTCAGTTCGGAACGATGGGCAAGCCGCTGAATGCAGGTCTGGCTGCCCGCAACGGGGTCGAGGCCGCGACCTGGGCTGCGCGGGGCATGACCTCGGCCCAGGATGGACTGGCCGGTGCCTTGGGTTTTGGGCCCACGCATCACGGCTCGGGGCATTTTGCGCCCGTGCCGGATCAAGACTGGCGCATGCTGCGCATCAGCCACAAGTTCCACGCCTGCTGCCACGGGCTGCATGCGATGCTCGAGGCCATCGCCCCTCTGAGCGGTCAAAGACCAGATCGAGTTGATATCTTTACCCATCCCAGATGGATGAGCGTCTGCAACATCGCCGCACCGGTCACCGGTCTTGAGGCGAAATTCAGCTATCGCCTCACGGCTGCTATGGCGCTTGATGGCCGTGCTACGGGCGATATCCGCAGCTATGATGACGCGGCCACGCAGGACGCAACGCTCCTCGATCTCCGAGACCGCGTCACCGTCACAGCCGATCCGTCGTTGAGCGAAATGCAGGCCCGCGTTGTTGCCGATGGCGTCACCTACGTTCACGACCTCGATGCTCCGATCCCGGCTCAGGCGCGATTGGGCAAATTGTTGGCCAAGGGCACCGGATTGATTGGCACGCAGACCGAAACGCTTTGGGCGGCGCTGGGATCGGGCGACATGGATCGCTTTGCCCATCAGGTGTCACAAGCGCTGTGACAGATGGAACGGGATCACGCTTTCGTCTGTGGTAAACGCCCCGGGGGCTGCTGTTGTCCAGTCAGGCTGACGCCGCTCCCGACCTAAGGCTTTGCCTGGCGTAACAGCGCCAGCAACAACCCGTTCAGCGCATGGTCTCTGGCCGCAACCCGAACCTCGGCGCGGCCAAGCGCGCCAAACTCAACCGTTTCGGTGATATCACAGCCGTCATGCGATACGCAGAAACAGACGCGGCCTTCGGGTTTGAATTCCGACCCTCCGGGCCCTGCGATCCCTGTGATGGCCACGCTTAGATCCGCGCCAGAATGCGCGAGCGCCCCGCGCGCCATCTCAAGCGCCACCTCTTCGCTGACGGCGCCAAAGGTCGACAATGTTTCTTCCGAGACCCCAAGCATCTGGGTTTTCGCGGCGTTGGTGTAGGTCACAAAACCGCGATCAACGATGGCCGAAGACCCCGGCACATCCGTCAGGGCCGCGGCCACCATCCCTCCGGTACAGCTCTCGGCGGTTGCGATCATCCACCCCTGCGCCTTGGCGCGCGTAAACACTTGTTCAGCTAAACTCACATCAAAACTCCATGCGCAAATGCAGCCAGGCCCAACATGGCGGCTGCCGCGAAAAGGCCGGCAAAGACGTCATCCAACATCACTCCAAGCGGCGAATGCAGGCGATCGGCCCAACCAACCAGCCAGGGCTTCCAAATATCGAACAGTCGAAACAGCACAAAGGCGGCGATCCACCCGGGCCACATCGCAAGCACGTCAATGCCGCGTGCCGATGCCACAAGGCTGAGCGGAAGGATCGCAATCCACTGGCCCACGACCTCATCGGCAACGATCTCAGAGGGGTCGCTGTCACCGCCTTGCGCGGTCCAGACCCGCGTGGCCCACCAGCCCGCCAGAAAGACAAGCACGATGCCAGCGATCAAAAGCGGCGCGCCCCCCAATTGATGCAGCGCCCACCCCCACGGCAGGGCAACCAGCGATCCCCATGTGCCGGGGGCAGGGCGGACATATCCGACAAAGGCCACCGTGCCGATAAAGCGGGCAAGAAAGTTCATGTCTTTACAAGTGTCGCTGTCGCAATGCAGGCGATGCCTTCGCCGCGGCCAGTAAATCCCAGACGTTCAGAGGTGGTCGCTTTGACCGAGACGCGGTCTTCGTCGAGCCCCATGATATCGGCCATCACACCGCGCATCCGGGCAGCATGGGGCCCGATCTTTGGCATTTCGCAAATCAACGTACAGTCGACGTTGGAAATCGCAAATCCCATCTCGCGCGCCAGCGCACAGGCATGTTCCAGGAAAACATGGCTTGCAGCGCCCTTCCATTGCGGATCGCTGGGCGGGAAATGCTGTCCGATATCGCCCCGTGCCAGCGCGCCATAGATGGCATCTGTCACGGTATGCATTCCGACATCCGCGTCCGAATGCCCGACAAGCCCTTGATCAAAGGGGATATTCACGCCGCACAGCGTGACGTGATCCCCCGGTCCGAAGGCGTGAACGTCAAATCCGTTGCCAAGACGAATGTCCATGCCGAGCCTCCAAAATGCGTTCTGCCCGGGCGAAATCCCCGGGGTAGGTTATCTTTAGGTTGTCTTCATCGCCGGGAACGATGGCCACGTCCAGCCCGCTTGCACGGGCGACCTCTACATCGTCGGCCGCATCGCCGGAAAAGGCGGCATGCGCCGCCAAAATGGCATCAAACGTGAACCCTTGCGGCGTTTGCGCCCGGTAAAGCCCGCTGCGGTCCTGCGTGCCGGTCACGCGGCCCTCGGCGCCTGTCCAGAGCGCGTCGCTTACGGGCAATGCGGGCGCGGCGCCGGGTGTGTCATCCAACGCTGAAATCACCGCAGACAGGATCGCGTCGGTCACGCAAGGGCGCGCGACATCGTGGATCAGAACTTTGGTACATCCTGTGCCAACAAGAGCCTGCAACCCCGCCTTGACCGAGGCCGCACGGGTGTCTCCGCCTGCAACGATCTGCGGGCCAGATGGCGCCTGGTTCAGCTCATCGGGGTGCAGCACGAGCACAATCTGCGAAATGCCGTCATGGGCCTCAAAAACCGCAAGCGTATGGTCGATCACCCGCGCCCCTGCGAGACCTTGCCATTGCTTGGGCCCGTCCCCTCCGGCACGCAACCCGCGCCCTGCCGCCACGATCACCACAGCACATGTCATTCCGGCGCGTTCTCCGAAGGCCTTTTCTTGCGCATTTACCTTTACGGTCCGGGCCTTGTTCTGTCCATTCCTGGCGTATTTGCCTAATTTTTAAGCATGTGCTTATATATCGGCCTTCCGGCGCCGATGCGTGGCCGATGCGAGATTGTGGGTCTTCCTGCCAAAGGCTACCTCGATAAGGACTCGACAAAGTTAGGCAATGTGAATGGTCGCGGCGCTTCAGCCTCTTGATCCTCCTGTGATGTTGGCCCCGATGGCGGGGATTACTGACTTGCCTTTCCGCACGCTTGTCGCCCGGTTTGGCGTGGGGCTTGTGACATCGGAAATGGTTGCCAGCCACGACATGATCAACGCCCGCCCCGGCACACGCGAAAAGGCCGAACTGGGCCTCAGCCAGGGGCGCACAGCGGTGCAATTGGCCGGACGCGAGGCCGCACCGATGGCCGAGGCGGCCAAAATGGTCGAAGCGCAAGGCGCGCGCGTGATCGATATCAACATGGGCTGTCCTGCAAAAAAGGTCACGCAGGGCTATTCTGGCTCGGCGCTGATGCGAGACCCTGACCATGCTTTGACCTTGATCGAGGCGGTGGTGAATGCCGTGTCGATCCCGGTGACGCTCAAGACGCGATTGGGGTGGGACGATGCGCAGCTCAACGCGCCCCATATCGCCAAGCGTGCCGAGGATGCTGGCATTCAGCGTATCGTCATCCACGGACGAACCCGCTGTCAGTTCTACAAGGGCAAGGCGGATTGGGCCGCCATCGCCAATGTGAAATCCAGCGTCCGTATTCCCGTCATCGCCAATGGCGACATCGTCGACGCAAAGACCGCGCAAGAGGCGCTGCGCCTGTCTGGTGCGGATGGTGTCATGATCGGTCGCGGCGCCCAGGGGCGCCCCTGGCTCTTGGCCGAGATCGCGCACGAACTGTTCGGCTATCCCAAACCCACGGTTCCAACCGGCACCGAAAGGGTCGCTCTGGTCGCAGAACATTACGAAGAGATGCTGCGCTTTTACGGCGCGGCGCTGGGGGCGCGGGTGTCGCGCAAACATCTGGGCTGGTTCATGGACGCGGCCCAAACGCCCGCATCTTTGCGAAAATGCGTGCTGACCGAAAAGGACCCTGCGGTGGTTTTGCGCCTGCTCCCGCAGGCTCTGTCCGCAACGGTCGGAGCGTCTGCGGCATGAGCCTTCAGATGGATATCTGGGCGTCGCTGCCTGTGCCTGCGATCCTGATCGGAGCGGATGACACGATCGTTGACATCAACTCGGCCGCCGAAGGGTTCTTTAATGCCTCGGCCAAATCGATGCTGGGTTTGCCTGTCTGGGATCAACTGGCAGTGGACGCCCCCATCGAAGACAGCTTTATGCGCGCCCGATCCAATGGAACGCCATTGTTTGTAAACGACATCGATGTGGGATCCGGCCAGCGCGCGCCCTTGCAATGTGCGCTGCAGATTGCGCCGCTGCAGGGCAATCCTGAAACCATGATCCTGATGATTTCCCCGCGCGAACTTGCCGGCCGCGTGACGCAATCCCAAAGCGTCAAATCAGCCGCAAAATCCGCGATCGGTATGGCCGAGATGTTGGCCCATGAAATCAAGAACCCGCTGGCTGGTATCACGGGTGCGGCGCAGCTGCTTAGCATGAACCTAAGCCCCGAAGACCTTGAATTAACGGACCTAATCGTCGCCGAGAGCCGTCGTATCGTAAAGCTGTTAGAGCAGGTCGAGCAATTCGGGAACCTCTCGCCGCCGGATATGAAAGCGGTCAACGTCCATGATGTGTTGGACCGCGCCCGCCGCTCTGCGCTGTTGGGGTTCGGCGCCGAGATGAAAATTCTTGAGGATTACGACCCCTCTTTGCCTTTGGCCTTTGGCGATCCTGATCAATTGCTGCAGGTCTTTTTGAACCTCATCAAAAACGCATCTGAGGCTGCCGGAAAGGGCGGCGGCAAGATCACGTTGCATTCGTATTTTGAACATTCATTCCGGCTGCGCCGCTCGGACGGGTCAGGCCAGTCGCTGCCGCTGCAGGTCGAGGTCATCGATGACGGCCCCGGACTGCCTGACAGCATCAAGGGCGACATTTTCGATCCCTTTGTGTCCGGCAAAGAAAATGGCACGGGGCTTGGTTTGGCCTTGGTGTCGAAAATTGTGTCCGATCATTCGGGCTGGATCTCTGTGACGTCCACGCCGGGGCGCACTGTTTTTCGCATTTCGCTGCCACGCGCGCCCAAGGGTGCGCAAATCGCAGAACAGGAGGAGTAAATGGACGGCACTGTATTGGTCGCAGATGACGACCGCACAATTCGCACGGTTTTGACCCAGGCCCTGACGCGCGCCGGCTGTAAGGTCCATGCGACATCCTCGCTGACAACGTTGATGCGCTGGGTGGGCGAGGGCAAAGGCGACGTTGTGATCTCGGACGTGATGATGCCCGATGGAAACGGCCTGGAGATGTTGCCCAAAATCTCAGAAGATCGCCCCGGCCTTCCGGTCATCGTGATCTCGGCGCAGAACACGATCATGACCGCGATCCAGGCCGCCGAGGCCGAAGCCTATGATTATTTGCCCAAACCGTTTGATCTGCCGGATTTGATGAAACGCACGGCGCGCGCGCTTGAGGTCAAATCGCAAAGCCCCCGTGCGGTCGAAGAAGAAGAGCGCCCGGACGAGCTGCCGCTGGTGGGGCGCACGCAAGTCATGCAAGCGCTTTATCGCGTGGTTGCCCGCGTGATGAATACGGACCTGCCGGTTTTGATTTGGGGTGAAAGTGGAACGGGTAAGTCCCTGATCGCAAAGGCAATCCACGATTTTTCAGACCGCCGAACCTTACCTTTTGTGACTGTCACCGCCGCCGATTTGCAAGACCTCGAAGGTCCGGCGCGCGTGTTGGCACGTGTCAAAGGCGGCACGCTTTTGATCGACGAAATCGGGGATATCCCAGAAGAGCTTCAGGCGCGTATCGTGCGGATGATGGACACGCCCGGCGATTACGTGCCCCGTTTTTTGGCGGCATCGCAAACCGACTTGTCGCAGGCGATGGAGGAAGGGCGCGTTCGCAAAGACCTCTATTATCGCCTGTCGGGGGCCACATTGAACGTGCCTGCCTTGCGGCAGCGCGTGGATGATATCCCCTTGCTGGCCGAACATTTCCTGACGCGGGCCGAAAAGTCGGGCCAACCGCCGCGCGTGCTGAGTGCTGACGCATCCGAGATCTTTCGCACCTATTCCTGGCCCGGCAATGTGCGGCAACTGGAAAACGCCGTGCGCCGTTTGGGCCTGACCAGCCGCGCGCTTGAAATCACAGCAGCCGAGGTCGAGCAGGTTCTTGGCAGCCAGCCAGAGCTTGAGCCGATCCGCAGCGCAGGGGACACCGAAAAGCTGGGCGAGAGCGTTGCGCGCCATTTGCGGCGCTATTTTGATCTACACGGCAATATGCTGCCGCCTCCGGGGCTCTACACGCGGATTTTGAAAGAGGTCGAGATGCCTTTGATCGAAATCGCATTGGACGCCACGGGTGGAAATCAGGCCAAATGCGCCGATCTGCTTGGCATCAACCGCAATACTTTGCGCAAGAAGATCACGGACCTAGATATTCAGGTGACACGCCGTCGCAAATTGATGTAAAACCGCAACAGTAACCGTGGCGAGAAGGACGCATTGCGTCTCGGATCACGATATATGGCGGTCAGGCGCGCTTGCGCCACATCATGAGGACATTGCGCGTGGCAGGTCGGGCACGGGCATCTCGATTGTTTACCAGCTTCAGCCGTCTGCGGCGCAAACGGCGTTTTCGGAATGCTGCAACGCTGGGGCTTGTGATCCTGGGGCCTGTGTTGGCGCTGGTGACGTTTCTTGTGCTTGGGCCGCTCGACCAGGGGGCCAGCGCGCTAAGTCTGCGTCTGGTTTTGCTGGCCGATCTGGTCTATGCGCTGGTGGTTGCCGCTCTTGTCCTGACCCAGGTTGGACGCCTCATTGCGGCGCGCCGTGCGAAATCCGCGGGCTCGCGCTTGCACCTGCGCCTGACGGTTGTTTTCGCCTTTCTGGCGCTTGTTCCAACCGTGATCGTCGCCGTTTTCGCCGTCTTGACGGTGAATATCGGGCTCGAAGGCTGGTTTTCGGATCGGGTGCGCAATGTGGTCGGTGCCTCGCTCGCTGCGGCCGAAACCTATGAGCGCGAACAACGCGACGATTTGGCAGACGATGCGCGCCTGTTGGCGGCGTTTCTGGATCGCAACTGGCGGCGTCAATCGGTATCGGATGCCGAGCTTTTGCTGGATGGTCAAAGCCAGGTGCAAAGGGGGCTGCGCGAAGCCTATTTGATCGACGGCACCGGCGACATTCGCGCCCGCGGTCAGCGGTCGTACTTTTTCGACTATGAACAGCCCACCCCGGACCAGTTCGAAACCGCGCGCCAAGAGGGTATTTTGATCATTCAGGATTGGCCCGTGAACGAGTTTCGCGCGCTGATCCCGCTGACTGCCGCGTTGGACCGGTTCCTCTACATCAGCCGCGATGTGGACGGAGAAATCCTGTCTCTCTTGGACGACACCCAAGCCACTGCGCGACTCTACCAGCAATTAGAAAGCGAACGCGGGCGGCGTTTGTTTGAGTTCGGTCTGCTGTACCTCGTCTTTGCGGTTGTCCTGATCCTCGCGGCCATCTGGGCAGGCTTGTGGTTTGCCGAGCGCCTCTCCGGGCCGGTGGGGCGGCTGACGGGGGCCGCTCAGCGGGTAGGCGCCGGTCACTTGGATGTCCGCGTGATGGAAGAAGAAGGCGACGACGAAATCGCCATGCTGGGCCGGTATTTTAACCAGATGACCAAACAGCTGAAGGGCCAGCGCGAAGCCTTGTTGGACAACACCCGCCAAATTGAGCGTCGCCGCCGTTTGTTCGACAGCGTGCTCAGCTCTGTCACCTCTGGCGTGGTTGGCCTTGATGCCGAAGGCAAGGTGACCTTTGTGAACCGCTCGGGCGCGCGGCTGTTGGACTGGACAGAAGACCGACAGGCGGTGCCTTTGGCCGTGGCTGTGCCCGAATTCGCCGCGCTCTTTTCGGTGCTGCGGGCCGGTCCGATGGAAGTCACGCAGAGCGAAGTCAAAGTGACGCGCAATGGTCGGCTTGAGAACCTGTTGGTGCGCATGGCCACGCGGCGCAATGACGATGGCCGTCTCGAAGGGTATGTTGTGGCCTTTGACGACGTGACCGATCTGGTCAGCGCACAGCGGATGGCGGCCTGGGGCGATGTGGCGCGGCGCATCGCGCATGAGATCAAGAACCCGCTGACGCCCATTCAGCTTTCGGCGGAACGCATCAAGCGCAAATTTGCCCCCAAGGTGGGCGAGGACAGTGACTCCTTGGAAAGCATGACCGATGTGATCGTGCGCCAGACCGGTGATCTGCGCCGGATCGTGGACGAATTTTCCAAATTCGCCCGCATGCCCGAGCCGATCCGCGAAAAGCAAAACCTGGTCGAGCTGGTTGCCGGTGCCGTGACCTTGCAGCAATCCGGCCAGCCCAACGTTGCGATCTCGGCCGATCTGCCAAAGGCTGAGGTCTTGGCGGATATCGATGGAACGATGATTGGCCAGGCCCTCACAAACCTCATGAAGAACGCTGGAGAGGCCATTGAAACTCTTCAGGAAAAAGGGGCGCCCCAAGGGCATGTGCCACGGATCGAGATCAAGATGACCACCCTTGGCGACAGCGCGCGCGTGACGATCGCCGACAATGGCATCGGCCTTCCCGAAGACCGTGCGCGCCTTTTTGAGCCCTATGTGACCACGCGCAACGAAGGCACCGGGCTGGGCCTGCCGATTGTGAAAAAGATTATCGAAGAGCACGGCGGCACTTTGACCTTGGAAGATGCCCCTGTCTTTGGCGACGCACAGCATTTTGGCGCTATGGCGGTCATTTCATTGCCGATCGCCCAGCCTGCAGAATTTAAGGAGGACCAGAGCGTATGAGTGACATCCTGATTGTGGATGACGAGCGCGATATTCGCGAACTGATTTCAGATATTTTAGAAGACGAAGGCTATTCCACCCGCAAGGCCGGCAATTCAGACGAGGCGATGAACGCCATCAACTCTGACGAACCCGGGCTGATCATCCTCGACATCTGGCTGAAAGACAGCCGAATGGACGGGATCGATATTCTGAAGAAAGTCAAAACCGACAATCCCGACGTGCCGATTGTCATCATATCCGGGCATGGCAATATCGAGATTGCGGTGGCCGCCATCAAACAAGGCGCCTACGATTTTATCGAAAAGCCCTTTAACATTGATCAATTGATGGTCGTCATTCGGCGGGCGATGGAAACCAGCCGGTTGCGGCGCGAAAACCAGAGCTTGCGCCGCCAGGATACCAATGACGCGCAGATGATCGGCACGTCCTCGGCCTATCGCACCTTGGTTGCGCAGCTGGAAAAAGTGACCAAATCGAACGGGCGCGTCATGCTGACCGGTCCGGCAGGCAGCGGCAAAGAGGTTGCCGCGCGTTATATCCACGCCAATTCCAACCGGGCCGCTGGGCCGTTTGTGACAGTGAATTGCGCAGGCGTTGAGCCTGATCGGATGGAAGAGGTGCTGTTTGGCCGCGAAACCGCCGAGCGTGGCGTCGAGCCGGGCTTGCTGGAGCAGGCGCATGGCGGTGTCGTCTATTTCGACGAGGTCGCCGATATGCCGCTTGGCACGCAATCGAAAATCCTGCGTGTTTTGGTAGATCAGCAGTTTCTGCGCGTCGGCGGCTCGGACAAGGTGCGGGTCGATTTGCGCGTCATCTCGTCAACGAACAGAGATCTGGATGCGGCCATCGGGGCGGGGACCTTTCGCGAAGAATTGTTCCACCGGCTGAACGTTGTGCCAATCGCGGTGCCATCGCTGGAAGAGCGGCGCGAGGACATCCCCGATCTGGTGGATCACTTTGTCGAGATGTTCAACGCCAATCAGGGCCTGCCAAAGCGCGCGCTGAGCGAGGATGCAGCAGCGCTTTTGCAGACGATGATTTGGCCCGGCAACGTGCGGCAACTGAAAAACCTGGTAGAGCGCGTGTTGATCCTGGGCGATGGCACGGGCGCAATCGAAGCGCGCGAATTGCCTGACGAACAGGAAGACACCGACGAAGAGGGCCGCGTTGTCCTGTCTGGCGCATTGGCGACCTTGCCTTTGCGCGAGGCGCGCGAAGCGTTTGAACGGGAATACCTGCTGACGCAGATCAACCGGTTCGGCGGCAATATCAGCCGCACCGCCTCTTTCGTTGGGATGGAGCGCAGCGCGCTGCACCGCAAACTCAAGTCGCTGGGCGTGGTGACGTCTTCGAAAGCGGGCGCGCGTGTGGCCCATATCGAAGAGGACGCCGCTGCCGAGGACTAGGGTTAGGATCCTAGGGGCAGGGCCCTAGGGTCAGGACCCATTAATTTGCAATGCTCAGCATGAAAAAATGCGCGGTATCAGGGGTTTGGGTTGCGCAGAGAAGGCTGGTTGCCTTTGCAAGCAAGTCGAGCCGCTGAGAACGTGCATTTCTTCATGCCCTTCGGGTTCGGCGGATTTTGCCTCAGCCTGTGTTATATGCTCTTGAAATAGAACCACTATTCCTGCGCGCATAT
>CAZYQC010000053.1:0-22646 GCA_964649815.1 uncultured Rhodobacterales bacterium
TAAAGCCGAGGTAAAGTTCCGGGAGAACACGGTGTACGAGGGGTACACGATAGAGTTGCTGCTGTTCGACCTGGAGGTGGCAACAGAGTAGCTCGCGAGGAGTTGTTCATGCGCGGTGTGGTGTTGGTGTTGGTTCTGGTGTTGGCAGGATGTTCGAAAGAACCCGTTGCCGACGTGGACAGGGTTGAGGCGCTCGAACTGCTGAACTCGGGTCAAGTGGTTGGCATCGGTGTGTCGCACGACGGGTGGGTGGTCATGAGCCTGGAAGACGGATCTTTTCGAACTAACAAAGCCGAGGTGCTCGGGTATCCACGAGAGTTGCTGGCGGAGTGTGGCGACTGTTCAGAGGTGAGCGTCTGGTTGGAGTGACCTGGACACTGTTCGCTGACCCACGATTCCAGTGCACCCGTTGGACCCGGTAGACTTCACCGCTCGTACCCAAATCGCCCCAGTCTCAGGCTCGCTGTGTTCACTTTCGCCCCAGTTTCGGCCCCAGTTCCGGAGGTCAGTCGGGGTTAGTGAGGCCAACCATGGGGGCGCAAGGTTTCCTACCACCCCAGCCATTCCTTTATTACATGATTGAGTGCCCACCCGAGGGATCAGATCAGGCGGGAAATGCCCCTAAAAGTGCCCCTGTTCGTGGTGGGCCATTGTAGTGGTGGGGTTAGACCTTACCTGAATTAGGTATGAGTATTGGAAGCGAAAAGGACTGGGTAAGGGAGGAGACCCTATAGGCATGCATTATCAGAACCCCACCCCGAGAGGCTTCCGAGCCACCTAGCTAAGGCTATCCTTCAAGACCTTGGGAGACGGCATGACCAACGAGATAGAGGAACAGTTCGGTTTTTTTTAGACGGATCAAGCCAAAGTCTATTTCCGCCCTTTCTGCAATTCGCTGAGCGCTCGTTTCAGCACCTCGATTGCTTGCGTGCGGCGGCCTTCTTCGAGCCTCGCCCGATCAATGGTCAAAGAAAACGCATCATCCGTATGGTGGATCACCCGACCCTCTTCTGCCAATTCGTCGTAAATTCCTACCACTCGGTAGGTGCGCACGGGCTTGGCAAAGCCCTTAACTGACATCGTTTCGGCTTGCTCTGTCATGATCTGATCCTTGACCAGAGCCCAGGTTTCGTGCGCCAGAAGGATCCCGCCAACATCGGCTTGGCTTTCGAGCCGAGAGGCAAGGTTCACCTCTCCGCCAATGATGGTGTAGTCCATACGGTCCTCTGAGCCGAAGTTACCCACGGTGCAATAGCCGGTGTTGATCCCGATACGCATTTCGAATGGTCGCTCAAGCCCCGCATCCAGCCAGCGGGCACGGAGCTCTTTCATACGGCGCTGCATTGCCACCGCCATGCGTACGGCTTGAAGTGCATCCTGTTGCGCACCCTTCGACTCCGGATCGCCAAAATAAAGGACGATGGCATCGCCGATAAATTTGTCAAAGTTCGCGCCATACTCTTGCGCAATGTGGCTCATCTCCGTGAGGTATTCGTTCAGCAGCCCGGTCAATTCTTCAGACTGCAGCTGATCGGTGGTCTCAGTGAACCCCACGATGTCGGAGAAGAATACCGTCAGCTTCTTGCGGCGGCTTTCCACACGCACCTCTTGTTGCCCGCTGACAATCGCCTGATAGAGCTGAGGTGAGATATATTTGGCCAGCTGCTGGGACACGTTCTCAAGCGACTGGTTGGCCAATTCGGTACGTTTCCGGCTGTCAAGCAATCCCTTTTCCGCAGATGAGGCCGCCCACTCGTAAAGACCCATGCAGACGGCCAGCAGGAGCGAGAGGAAGATGGCGTTAGAAACAAAGAAAACCAGGTTGAAGAGGTCGCTTTGTGGCTCAACGGCACCATAGATCATTGCCCATGCGCTGGTTCCAGCAAGGACGAATGCAAAGAAGATCGCTGTCATCGCGCGATGGCTACGCCGCAAGAACGGGACGATCATGACGAGAACGACGGTGCTGAGGATGTGAAAGATGAATCCAGGCGCAATGCCGAGCCATACGGTGGCCAATACCCCATGCAAAGGGATTTCCAGGACATTGGCTGCTGTCCTTCCCCCAAAAAACTGGGCCATTACACAGGGCACAGAAGGGGGACAACGATTGGCTAGCAAGCATCGTTTACTCCCAGTCGTCGCGTTTGTTATCCGCCACCGACCCTTCGACGAGGTGCTCGGGGGTTACACAGCGGCGGCTATGACAGCGGTGGCGCACGACCGTGGGCCGTCCCACCACGCGCTGTCTCAGCACATAGTACACGAACCTGGCCGCTGACACCTGCCGCCCCCGGAACCGCGTCTTGGGCCTGCCCTGGTTCCCCAGGACCCAACGCATCTTGGCCCCAAGAGCCGCGTCACTATTTGTCTGACGCGGAACGGCTTAAGCCGGGTACTTGCAACAGCGATTTTCGCCTATTCTCTGCAAATTCGAGCCCATTTTAATTCGGCCTTTGGATCAGTTCTTCTGCTTTTTCCAATAGTTTCGACGAAATGAGACGAGCGCCCTCAACATTCAGATGATCTCTGTCACGATAGATGAATTGGCCATTCACAGCAGGCGAACACACGGGCGATGAGGGAGGGCAGAGCTCTTCAAAAAGGTTTACGTTCACGACGTTTGGATGGCGGTCTGCGAGAAGGTCTAGATCGAACTGGATTTGTTCAATGAACCCGCTCAGAGTATCACGTTCCACCGCGCAACTTATGATACTTTGCGGATTGCAAGCGCGTGTATCTTCGAAATTGAACATCGGCGCTGGACCCACAAGCAGTAGGCCTATGCCCTCATCCCTCAATGCCTGCGCTAACCGATCAGTTTTTTCTAGCCACACCGGGTAATCGTCCCAGATTTTGACGGGATCGGTTCGCTGAAAGTATAAACGCGCGGCAACAACGATGTCCCCCGGTTTCCAGTTTTCTTGGATGTCTTCATAGATTTGCGCCCTTGGCGCGAAACCCTCCTTGTTTGTTACCGGGAAGGGATTACCAGGGGTTTCGATCAAGTGGACACCAAACTCAGACTGTTCGAGAATTTTCAGCAGCCCGGCTTGAAGATGGCCTGCGTGACTGTCCCCCATGACCCACAGTGTCGGCGCACTGCTCTCTTTTTCAAACGTGCATTGATCAAAGGTCAAGTCGGTCAGAAACCTGGTCTGATTGTCCACCACACACGTCGGATTGAACGGCAAATTGCTTTCCGGCAGTGGGGCGAAAGCGGGAGGCATTTGCGCTGTCAAAGGGCTTGTCGTGGTCTTGCGAAGCTCATAGCCCGCCCATAAAACCAGGATCGTCAAAAAGACCGAAGACAAAGCAAACAGGAAATGCCGATAGTTCGGTTGTGGCGGATTGTATGCCTGAAAAGGCCGCTCAATCAGATGGTACGAAGCGACAGAGCATCCCACCATGAGCGAAAGAGAAACATACGTGTTAGCGAGTAGCGTTTGCGGTGCAAGCAGGCCAAACGTCAAAATAGGCCAATGCCAGAGGTAGAGCGAGTACGACACTCTGCCGATGTATGTCGCGACTGGAGCGGTCAGAACTGTGCTTTTGTCTGCCCCGTCTTCTCCTAACAAGATCAAAACTCCGGCCAGAATACAGACAAGGATATGTCCCCAAGGCTTCACATCGATCGGGACGGCCAGAGCAGCAACCAAAAGGAGCAAGCTGATGTAGAAGGCTCTTTTGCTTTGCAAAATACCGCGGCTCAAAGCGCCAGTCCGAACTGACAAGGCAAGAACAACATCAAAGCCAATCTGCCAAAACCGAAACGGTGACAGGAAATAGGCCGCCATGTTGTGTTCTTTGAAAAGGATCAGAAACCCGATCAGAGAGGCCAAGCTAAGGGCGCAGATCATGAAAATCAGTTGCTTTTGCGAGCTGCGCTCTGGCCGGAACAGCCACCAGAACAAAAACGGGAACAGAAAATAAAATTGTTCTTCCACGCCAAGTGACCACATGTGCGTGAAGGCGTTATACTTGGTTGACGCCGCGAAATAGTCCAACTCTTGAGCGAAAATTGAGATGTTTGCCAGACCAAACAATGCGGCCAAAGCTGTCCTAAAAGACGCTCTTGGGGTTGGATCAAGCAGAAGCAATATCAAGCAAGAGATCGCGACGCACATCAACAATGCAGGTACCAAGCGCCGGATGCGCCTAAAAAAGAAGTGTTTCAGAAAGGTTGGTAAGCGCGTCGAATCGCGACCCATAAGGGATTTCGTAATGACAAAACCAGAGATGACAAAAAAGACATCTACGCCAAGGTATCCAGCAGGAAACATGGATCCAAAAGAGTGACTAATAACAACTGCCAAAACGGCAACGGCGCGAAGCCCGTCGATATCAGGCCTCCGCCGGAATGGGAGGGTAGATTTCATCAAAGCGGTCTTTCAGTCTGTAAATGTGCAGCGCAGGCACTTCGGCAGGTGATAAAAAATTTTTTGGAATAGAATCGCTGACGCCGCATAAACTGAACCAAGCCAAAGCGCTAGTCAGGAATAAAAAATTCGCGTAATAATATATTGGGAAAGTTTTGCTAAATAACGCTTCCTATTTTCCCTTCGCAGGACCCGCTACTGGGACGCCGTTCAAGCCACGGGCCAAATCATTTTATGCGAAGATACTCAGCATTCGAAACCAAAACCCGGTCTGAGACAAGCCTTGGCGATATTCGACCATGACGATAAATGCCTGATTTGAAAAACACAGTCCCACCAGGTTGGACCAAAACAGACTCAGAGTGAACAGCCTTGCCGCCGACATAGATGGTGGCGGTCGGAGACGCGTGCGAGGTGTCTAAATCTACCGCGATTTCTACCCACTTGCCTTCAAAGTCTTTCCTAGTGAAAGACCCTAACCTAACGATGTTGTGATAATGATGCGACTTTAGAACTCTTGCGTTCAGCCTGCCTGACTTGTCGAAGAAGACCATTACATACGGGCCACATTTGCATGAATTTGTATCCCACTGATGCACCTGAAAAATAGTGGTTTTGGGCGCAGTTCCAAAGTTGGGGTCCATACTCACATCGGCTCGGAAAATATACCTTGATCCCTGGCGGAACTTCTGGCTCTGGATTTCCGCTCTTTCGGAGTACGGGATCTTACTTCGCGAGTTGCCTTGACCAAGGTCGGTGGGACATTTTCCGATGTCTCCGTGGTGCATCGTGAAAATATATGCTCTGCCTTTTTTCTTGACTGAATGACGACCCGGATGCCCACCACAGGATTTGTCCAAATTCAGACGCTTGAACTTAAGATCAAACGCCCGTGCAGGTTCATTCGAAGGTATTTGGATTTGCTGCGATATGGCCGGGGTGGCGAGCAACAGCAGAGCTGAAACAAAAGCGGTGAGTATTTTCAAAAGCTTTCCCCAAACGCAACCCGATTACTTCGTTATCAGATCCATTATTGCGTGAAGCGGCAAGTGTTTTTTTCAAACGACAAACTGCACGGAGCTGGGAAACTTGTTTCGACGTTGCATGAGTTGGATCGCGTCGGTGCCGTCGCTACTCCAAAAACAAACAAAGCCAATTTTGGACTTTCTGGTCACGCTTTTGGTCGTTCTCTCAAGAATCGGTCCAACTAGCCTCGAAGGCTCCACGCGAAGATGACCTATCGAACCAGATCCCATTATCGTTACTTTCTTGAAACTCCTCAGTCGGGATTGGCGCCTCTAGGCACAGCTATCACTGACAAGGGCCAAGCGGTAGCGTCCCCAGCGTGTCCAATGTATGGATGGCGACTGGCAGGCACTTGCTGCAATGCAGAATTACGGCAGAAAGAGATCCAAGCGGTCTTTCGCTGTGCAAATACTCAATCACCTAAGCTCCTGAACTTTCCCATTTGGTGGCTTCGGCCGCCAAAACCCACAGCTTAAGCGTTTCCCTGTCTTCCATTTGAACCACGCGTCGATAGAGTTCCTCTTCCAACGGGCCCGACTTTACTGGAGCGTCGCGCAAAACGTCTTCAAATGCTGCAAAACCAAAGCGTCTTGGCATCTTCGTGGCGATCTTTCCGGCACACTCCGGCCATTGACCGCGCCAACGACTGCAACGCGGACAAAGCGGCAAATATGCGCCACGACGCCGCAACGGCTTTTATCGCTTTGCGGCGTCTGGGTTTGCCTGTTCAACATACCTGCAACGTATCTCAAGGTCTGAACAAGAGCTGGGTCGGGTCGGTTGACAGACGATCTGGGATGGCTATCTCGCGCTTCCATGACCGATCTAACCATTAGACCCTACTCGACACAGCACAAGCAGACCGTTCTGGACCTGACGGTAGAGGCCTGGACGCCTGTGTTTGAGAAGACGCGCGAGGACGTTCCAGCATTTGCATATGACGCGTTTTACCCGGACGGATGGCAGACCCGGCAAAGGATTGACGTCGAAACGTTACTTGATACCGATCCACAAGGCATCTGGATTGCCTGGCTGGGTGAGCAAGCTGCCGGTTTTCTCGGCATCAAGTTGCATCCAGAAGACCAAATGGGCGAGATCTACATCATCGCCGTTTCGCCCAGGTTTCAGCGTCAAGGCATATCGACACGTCTGATGGCGTTTGCCGAAGAACATGTCCGTCGGGCGGGAATGAAAATGATGATGGTTGAGACAATTGGCGACAGAGGGCATGAACCAGCAAGGCGCTCTTACGAGGCTTTTGGTTTTGAGCCGTGGCCAGTTGCACGATATTTCAAGGAACTCTGATTTCGCCCTTTTGCGGGGTCTTGGAGCGGCGATGTCAAGCTGGCTTCGATCTGTCGGACTGGCGTTCAACATAAGAAAGGGCAGACCATTGGCTCATTTCCGAGATGTAAACCGTGACGACCTAGAAGCAGTGTGCAATCTGGCAGTTGCACCCGAACAAGCTGGTTTGGTGACACCAAATGTCATGACGATGGCAGAAGCTCAGTTTGAACCTGGGGCCGTTGTTCGCGCACTTTGGCGTGAAACGGAGCCTGTTGGTCTGTTGGCGATGATGCGACCCTCGGCTTACCCAGAAGATGAAGACATCGTTATACGAAGAAACCTGGCATACATCTGGCGCTTGATGATCGGCGCAGAATTCCAAGGCCAGGGATACGGTGCTTGCGCCCTTAACGAGGCCAAGCGCATTGCCAAGGCCTGGAATTACCCTGGTGTGTCTTTGACAGTCGCAGACAAACCAAACAGTGCGTTGCCCTTTTACGGGCGATTTGGCTTCGTCCCAACGGGTCGAAGGCTCTGGGGCGACTCAAACGAGCTTGAAATGATCTGGATGTTCTCAGACTAGATTTCCTCCGCGCCCAACGGGCCGGGCGGCCGCAACAGGAACACTGGCGGCCCTTCGCGGAAAACCCCCTGATCAGGCACAGCGCAGCATTTGGGAGGTCTGGCCACCAGACCGTCCTTTACTGCGGTTGGCACAAAGGGCTGTTTAGCGGACGAAGCGGGCTTTCGCTGCGGTTGCGCGAGTGTCAGCTTTTAATCTGGATGTCCGAGAGCTGGTTGATCGACGACACTAGTTTCAAAAGGTCGGCCTCATAGAAACCGGCAGCATTGATGCAATTCGTTTCGAGCATTTTGAGCCCATCGTCTGTGCGACAAATGTCGATCACATAGGCAGATGCATAATCCGGGTTTATCGTCACCAGTCTCTTCGCGAATTCCAAGGCGTCATTATCGATCTCATGCCGGTAAACGACGCGCGAGCCTTCTTTGTACAACGAGTGGGTGACAATCTCTCCTCCTACCACCCAAAGTCGCCATTCTTTGAGAATGCGAACAGGCTCAGTGAACATCAGTTCTGTATCATGACGAAGTGAACCTTTGGGTATCTCGTGTTCTTCAAGGGCGAGAACCTTGTTGGCCAACTCAATGATTTCGCCAGCGGTTTTCACCTTTCCTGGCTCTTCTTTGCTGTCTTCTACCGGGCGTATGAACCAGTTTTTTCCATCGTGAGGAAGCTTTGCCGGAACGTCTCGCAGCTGCAAGAAAAGAGCGTCCGCGCCATTGAGTAGAAACGGTTGCCATGGCGCTTCGTGCACAAAGGGTCTTATCTTGAAGACCCCAGGTTTCAAGTCGTTCGCCTGAGCGTAGCGCCATAGTGTGTAAGACCCGAACATCACCACATCGTTCGGATTGTCGATGGTCGGAGCTGGTGTCAGCTCGCCGATAAAGGGGACGACCTTGTGCCAAGTGTACGGAATTGCCAACCGATCAAGTGCATCGGCCATTTTCCGAATGTCCTCGAAATCTTGTAATATCCATTGCATGTATCGGGCTCAAATGCGGCTACTAAACTCCAATCCTAGTTGACATGATCCAGTCTCATGCTCAACAACCGACATTCGCGCGTTGCGCAGCATCGGTAGCTTTGAGCTCCCCGCAACCATCCGCCTCAGCCTTTACCACGGTCCGCATTGCGCCGTGCCTGCCAAAGTCAATTGCCTGAACACCCCAATGTCGGCTTGCTGTGCTGACTGCGGATTTGGTGGCAGGTTAGGATGCGATACGGCGCATAAACACCAAGCTTAAAAATTTCAAACTTGAAGCAAGTTGGTAAAGCGCGTAGCTTTGGTCGCGTGGGCGGCGGCTTTTTGCGTTGGCCCGGAGGGAGAATGCGATGCGGATTGCGTGTTTGGGCGGGGGGCCTGCGGGGCTTTATTTTGCGATTTCGATGAAGCTGCGTGACCCATCCACCGAGGTCACCGTCATTGAGCGCAACCGCTTTGACGACACCTTTGGCTGGGGCGTCGTTCTGTCAGACGAAACGCTCGAGAACCTGGCTGCAAATGACCCTGTAAGCGCCGAGGTTATTGGCGAGAACTTTGCCTATTGGGATGACATCGCGCTGCATTACCGGGGTGAAACCCATGTCTCTTCGGGCCACGGGTTTTGCGGGATTGGGCGCAAAAAGCTCTTGCTGTTGCTGCAAGATCGCGCGCGCGATCTGGGGGTCGAGCTTCGCTTTGAAACAGAGGTGGGCAGTGCCGAGGATTACCGGGAAGACTATGACGTTGTCGTGGCCAGTGACGGGCTGAATTCAAAAACGCGCGCACGCTATGCAGATACGTTCAAACCCGAGATCGACGAACGGCTTTGCCAATTCGTGTGGCTGGGAACGCATCAAAAGTTCGACGACGCCTTTACCTTTATTTTTGAAGAAACTGAGCACGGCTGGATTTGGGTGCACGCCTATCAGTTCGACGATGAGACGGCGACCTTTATCGTGGAATGCGCGCAAGAGACGTTCGACAAATTTGGGTTCGGCGAGATGTCGCAACAGGAAACCATTGCGATCTGCGAACAGATCTTTGCCAAGTTTCTGGGCGGGCATTCCCTGATGACCAACGCCAATCACATTCGCGGGTCTGCCTGGATACGCTTTCCGCGGGTGTTGTGCGAAAACTGGCATCACGAAAATGTGGTTCTTTTGGGCGATGCCTCTGCGACGGCGCATTTCTCGATCGGGTCCGGCACCAAACTGGCCTTCGAAAGTGCGATTGCCTTGGCCGAGTTGATCCACACGGAACCGGACCTCGACCAGGCCTTTGCGCGCTATCAAGAGGAGCGGCGGCTGGAAGTGCTGCGTTTGCAATCTGCGGCACGCAATTCGCTTGAATGGTTCGAACAGGTCGAACGGTATCTGAGCCTGGACCCGGTGCAGCTGAACTACGCGCTGCTGACCCGTTCGCAGCGGATCAGCCACGAGAACCTGCGGATGCGCGATCCGCGCTGGGTCGAAAGTGCTGAGCGCTGGTTTATGGATCAAGCGGGCATGGCGGCGGATGCGCCGGTGCGGGCGCCGATGTTCACGCCGTTCAAGCTGCGCGATATGGAGCTGAAGAACCGGATCGTAGTCTCGCCTATGGCGCAATATATGGCCAAGGACGGATGTCCGAACGATTGGCACCTGACGCATTACGGCGCGCGGGCCAAAGGGGGTGCGGGCCTTGTTTACACCGAGATGACCTGCGTGAGCGAAACCGGCCGGATCACTCCCGGCTGTCCGGGGCTATACGCGCCTGCGCACGAACGGGCGTGGGCGCGACTGACGGATTTTGTGCATGATTTCACCGATGCCAAGATCTGTTGCCAGATCGGTCATTCAGGGCGCAAGGGCTCCACCAACATCGGGTGGGAGGGCATGGACCAGCCGCTTGGCCAAGGCAATTGGGATATTGTCAGCGCCTCGCCGATCCCTTGGGCAGAGGGAAACGCCACCCCGCGCGAGATCACGCGACAAGACATGGACGACATCCGCGATCAATTCATAAGCGCGGCGCAAATGGCAGACCGCGCCGGGTTCGACATGATCGAGCTTCATGCCGCGCATGGGTATTTGATTTCGTCCTTCATCTCGCCCGTATCGAACATGCGGACGGACGATTACGGCGGAAGCCTGGACAACCGCATGCGCTATCCGCTGGAAGTGTTCGAGGCGATGCGGGCCGTTTGGCCGTCGCACAAGCCAATGTCAGTGCGGATTTCGGCAAATGACTGGGTTGGTGAGGACGGCGTTACCCCGCAAGACGCGGTCGAGATCGCGCGTTTGTTCACCGCGGCAGGTGCGGACCTGATCGACGTCTCGGCCGGGCAAACGACCATTGATGCCAAGCCCGTCTATGGGCGCATGTTCCAGACCCCGTTTTCGGACCGCATTCGCAATGATGCGGGGATCAAGACGATGGCGGTCGGCAACATCTATGAGGCGGATCATGCCAATTCGATCTTGATGGCCGGGCGGGCTGATCTGGTCGCTGTCGGACGGCCTCATCTGGCCGATCCCTATTGGACGCTTCGCGAAGGGGCAAAGATTGGCGATCGCCATCAGACCTGGCCAAAACCGTATGAGGCCGGGCGCGACCAGATGTGGCGCCTGGCCGATCGCGAAGCAGAGGCGATCCGCGTATGACACTTGATGACACGCATATTGTTGTGACCGGCGGCGGCACCGGTGTCGGGGCAGAGACGGCACGAACCTTGTCAGAGGCTGGGGCGCGCGTCACCATCATAGGGCGGTCCGAGGTGTCACTGAAAGAACAAGGCCTTCCCTATCAGCTGTGTGATGTGACAGATGCGGATGCTGTGCACGCGGCGTTTGATAAAGCGCGTGATGCGCATGGGCCGATCCTGGGCGTGGTCGCGAATGCCGGGGCCGCAGACAGTGTGCCGTTTGCCAAAATGACGCCCGCGCAGATACAAGCAATGCTTTCGGTAAATTTGATCGGTGTTTCAAACGTGTGGCAAGCCGCGCTGCCGGACATGAAGGCCGTAGGCTGGGGTCGGATGATCGCGATTGCCTCCACGGCGGGTCTAAAGGGCTATCCCTACGTCACAGCCTATTGCGCGGCCAAGCACGGTGTTGTCGGCCTGACCCGGGCACTTGCCCTCGAACTTGCCAGCACAGGCATCACGGTCAATGCAATTTGCCCCGGCTTCATCGAGACACCGATGCTAGAACGGTCAGTTGCCAATATCATCGAGAAAACGGGCAAAACCGAAGAGCAAGCACGCGCAGCGCTTAGCACTGGCAATCCGCAAAAGCGGTTCATTCAGACAGACGAGGTCGCGGGCACCGCGCTTTGGCTGTGCTCTGCGGCGGCGCGCTCGGTCAATGGACATGCTTTGAGCCTGTCGGGAGGTGAGATTTGAAACCGCAATCCAAGATGTCGCCAAAAGCGCTTTCGAAAGAACGGCTGCGCCTTTGGCTCAAGCTTTTGAAGGCCAGCCGGTCGATTGAAGACGAGGTGCGGCGGCGCCTCAGACGCGATCACGATTGGACCTTGCCACGATTTGACGTGATGTCGGCCCTGTCGCGTGCGCCTGATGGCCTCAAGATGGGCGAAATTTCCAGCATGCTTCGGGTGTCGGGGGGAAACATCACCGGCATCGTAGACAAGTTGACCGAAGAGGGTCTGGCCCTGCGCGTGGCCATTCCAGGGGATCGCCGCGCACAGCTGGTTCGATTGACAGCCAAAGGACACGAGCTGTTTGCGCACCATTCCAAAGAGCACGAAGCCTGGATCGACGAGATCTTGGGCGGATTGGATGCCGATGACATTGGCGGGATGATCGCCCGTCTGGATCGGCTTGATGAGACCTTGCAGCGAAAGGAAGACGATGCGGACTGATGTTAAGCACTTTTTGTGCGAGGTTGCAGACGGCGTGGCGACGATCTCGCTGGATCGGCCAGAGCGGAAGAACCCCCTGACCTTTGACAGCTACGCAGAGCTGCGGGATTGGTTCCGCGACCTGCATTACGACGACGACGTCAAAGCGGTGATTTTTGCGCCCAACGGGGGCAACTTTAGCTCGGGCGGGGATGTGCATGACATCATCGGACCGCTGACCAAGATGAGCATGAAAGAGCTGTTGGCCTTTACCCGCATGACCGGCGACCTGGTCAAAGCGATGGTCAATTGCGGCAAGCCAATCATCGCGGCTGTCGACGGCATTTGCGCCGGTGCGGGGGCCATTATCTCGATGGCGTCGGACCTGCGGGTTGCAACACCGGAGGCCAAGACCGCCTTTTTGTTCAACCGCGTTGGCTTGGCGGGATGCGACATGGGCGCTTGCGCGATCCTGCCGCGCATCATTGGCCAAGGCCGGGCAGCCGAGCTTTTGTATCTCGGCCGCTCAATGAGCGCGCAGGAAGGCGCCGCTTGGGGGTACTATAGCCAGGTCGTGCCAGCCGAAGCGCTGCTGGACACCGCGCGCGGGTTGGCCCGGCGCATCGCCGACGGCCCGACCTGGGCGAACATGATGACCAAAACAATGCTGGCGCAGGAATGGTCGATGTCCATCGAGCAGGCCATCGAAGCCGAAGCGCAGGCGCAAGCAATTTGCATGCAGGGGCAGGATTTCCATCGCGCGTATCACGCCTTTGTCGCAAAGGAGCGACCCGTGTTCGAGGGCGATTGATGGCTGACCAGAGCTTTTTGACATGGCCGTTTTTCGAGGATCGTCACCGGAGCCTCGCCGCAGAGCTTGACGACTGGGCGACTGCGCATTTGGGCGCTGTGGATCACAGCGATATAGACGCCGGCTGTCGCCAGCTTGTGACCATGCTGGGCGACGCAGGCATCGCCGCCCATTCGGGTGCCGAAGACGGCGATCTTGATGTCCGCACGTTATGCCTGATCCGAGAAACGTTGGCCCGCCACGATGGCTTGGCCGATTTTGCCTTTGCGATGCAGGGTCTGGGCACCGGCGCGCTATCGCTTTTTGGATCACCCGAGCAAAAGGCCGAATGGCTTCCGCTGACGCGCGCGGGCCAAGCGATTGCGGCCTTTGCATTGACGGAACCCGGCAGCGGTTCGGACGTGGCGGCCAATACGATGACCGCCACTTTGGACGGCAATCACTATGTGCTGAACGGGCACAAGACGTGGATTTCGAACGGAGGCATTGCCGACGTCTACACGGTCTTTGCGCGCACGGGTGAGGCGCCCGGCGCCAAAGGCATGTCGGCCTTTGTAGTGCCAGCCGGGACCGACGGTTTCGACGTCGCAGACCGGCTTGAGACCATCGCGCCGCATCCGTTGGCGACGCTCAGCTTTGACGAAGTGCGCGTACCCGCAACCGCCATGATTGGCGCCCCCGGGCAAGGCTTCAAAATCGCCATGTCGGTCCTGGACGTCTTTCGCTCGACCGTGGCGGCGGCGGCGCTTGGGTTCGCGCGGCGCGCCCTTGACGAAGCCTTGGCTCGCGTGACAACGCGGCATGTGCAAGGCGCGCCATTGTTCGATCTGCAGATGGTTCAAGGTCATATCGCAGACATGGCTTTGGACGTCGATGCCGCGGCCCTGCTTGTCTATCGCGCAGCCTGGGCCAAAGACAGCGGCGCAGCGCGCGTCACCCGCGAAGCCGCGATGGCCAAGCTTTTTGCCACGGACCAAGCGCAACAGATCGTCGACAAGGCCGTCCAGCTGCATGGCGGCGAGGGTGTCAAATCCGGCGAGACTGTCGAGAAACTTTATCGCGAAATCAGGGCTTTGCGCATCTACGAAGGTGCCTCGGACGTTCAACGCGTCGTCATTGCGCGTCAGGCCCTTGCTGCATTCCAGGGGAGATGACGATGCTTGGACCATCCGCGCATCCAGACAGGTTTACCCGCGACAGCCTGCCACCGCCGGACCTGTGGCCCGATCTTTTGTTGGATAGCTTCGCCTATCCCACCCACCTGAACGCGGCCCACGAGCTGACCGATGCGATGGTCGAGAAAGGGTTTGGCGATCACACGGCATTGATCGGCAACGGGCGCAGGCGCACTTACAAAGAGCTGACGGATTGGACCAACCGGTTGGCGCATGCCTTGGTGAGTGATCTGGGTGTGAAACCGGGGAACCGCGTTCTTATCCGGTCTGCCAACAATCCTGCGATGGTGGCCTGCTGGCTGGCCGCGACCAAGGCGGGTGCGGTCGTTGTTAACACGATGCCGATGCTGCGGGCTGGCGAGCTGAGCAAATATGTCGAAAAAGCCGAAATCACGCATGCGCTATGCGATACGCGGCTGATGGACGAGATGACCGCCTGCGCCAAGAACAGCACACATTTGAAGACCGTTGTAGGTTTTGACGGCACCGCGAACCACGACGCAGAGCTTGACCGTTTGGCGCTGACCAAGCCTGTGCAATTCGACACAGTCCAAACGGCGCAGGATGACGTCGCCTTGATCGGCTTTACCTCTGGCTCGACCGGGAACCCCAAGGCGACGCTGCATTTTCACAGGGATTTGCTGATCATCGCCGATGGCTACGCCAAAGAGGTCTTGAAGGTTCAGCCCGAGGATGTCTTTGTTGGCTCGCCCCCTTTGGCCTTTACCTTTGGTCTTGGCGGGTTGGCGGTCTTTCCGCTGCGGTTTGGGGCGACGGCCACGCTTTTGGAAAGCGCCACGCCGCCCAACATGATCGAGATCATCGAGACATATAAGGCGACCGTTTGCTTTACGGCGCCCACGGCCTATCGGGCAATGCTGCGCGCTATGGACGAAGGCGCGGATTTGTCGTCTCTGCGTGCTGCGGTCTCGGCCGGAGAGACCTTGCCCGGCCCTGTCTATGACGAATGGCAAGCCAAGACCGGCAAGCCGATGTTGGATGGCATCGGCGCGACCGAGATGCTGCATATCTTTATCACCAACAGATTTGAGGATCATAAACCCGCCTGCACGGGCAAACCGGTTGCAGGCTACCAAGCCAAGGTGATCGGCCCCGACGGCGCCGAGCTGGCGCGCGGCGAGGTTGGCCGCTTGGCCATTCGCGGCCCAACAGGATGCCGCTATATGTTTGGCGAACGCCAATCTGAATACGTGCAAGACGGCTGGAACATCTCGGGCGATGCGTTCACACAGGACGAAGACGGGTATTTCCATTTTGCGGCCCGCAATGACGATATCATCGTCTCGTCTGGCTACAACATCGCGGGTCCCGAGGTCGAAGCGGCCCTTCTTTCTCACGAGGCGGTTGCCGAATGCGCCGTCATCGGCGTGCCGGATGAAGACCGGGGCGCCATCGTCGAAGCGCACGTCGTTTTGGGCGCGGGAGAGGTCCCTTCGGACGCTTTGGCCAAGCTTTTGCAAAACCACGTCAAAGCGACGATCGCGCCCTTCAAATACCCCCGCTCTGTCGTCTTTGCCAAAGACCTGCCCAAAACCGAGAGCGGCAAAATCCAGCGCTTCAAATTGCGGGCGTCGTCGTGATGGGTGGCGCGGCCTATGATCCTGGAACCGGCGGTGCCAAGATGGACTTTGAGGACGCGATGTCCTACGGCGACTACCTGCATCTGTCCAAAATCCTTAGCGCGCAGGCCCCGCTCAGTGCGGCGCATGACGAGCTGTTGTTCATCATCCAGCATCAGACGTCCGAGCTGTGGATGAACTTGATCCTGCATGAACTGAATGCCGCGCGCGCTGCGCTGCAGCAGAATGATACGGCGACGATGTTCAAGATGCTGGCGCGGGTCAGCCGTATCTTTGAGCAGCTGAACAACCAATGGGATGTTCTGCGCACGATGACGCCCGCAGATTACACGACATTCCGCGAAGCATTGGGGCCGTCCTCGGGGTTTCAATCCTACCAGTACCGGATGATCGAATACGTGCTGGGCAATCGAAACCCGAATATGTTGAAGCCGCATGCCCATGAGCCCGAGGTTCATGCCATGCTCAAAGCAGAACTGGAGCGTCCAAGCTTTTACGACGAAGTTGTCCGGTTCCTGTATCGCAGGCTGGATGGCCACGAAGACAACGTGCCACCCCCGCAATTGGAGACCCCACACAGCGCAGTGCCCGACATCCAGGCGCGTTGGAAAACCGTCTACGAAGACGTCGACGCGCATTGGGCGCTGTATGAACTGGGTGAAAAGCTCGTGGACCTGGAAGACTATTTTCGTCGGTGGCGGTTCAACCATGTCACCACGGTCGAACGGGTCATCGGTTTCAAACGCGGCACTGGCGGCACGGCAGGTGTGTCTTATTTGCGCAAGATGCTTGATATCGAGCTCTTCCCCGAGCTGTGGCACTTGAGGGGCGAGTTATGACCCTGCCGCGCAAAGACCTTTTTGATATTCCCGAGGGTGTGATCTATCTCGATGGCAACTCGCTTGGCCCCTTGCCCAAAGGCACTGCGGCGCGGGCAGCCGACGTCATCGCCTCGGAATGGGGGACCCAGCTGATCCGGGCCTGGAACGCGGCAGATTGGATTTCGTTGCCCACACGTGTGGGTGACAAGATCGCCGGTTTGATCGGGGCCGAAACCGGCAGTGTCGCAACGGGCGATACCCTCTCGATCAAGGTGTTTCAGGCGCTGGCCGCCGCGCTGAAGATGCGCCCCGACCGGCGAGTGATCTTGTCGGATAGCGGCAATTTCCCGACGGATCTCTATATGGCGCAGGGGTTGATGGGAACGATCGACAAAGACTATGCGCTGCGTACCCCCGCGCCCGAGGACGTGGCACAGGCGATCACCACGGACGTTGCGGTCGTGATGCTGACCCAGGTGGATTACCGGTCGGGTCGGATGCACGACATGAAGGCCATCACCGCAAAGGCCCATGCCGCGGGGGCGGTGATGATATGGGACCTGGCCCATAGCGCCGGTGCCGTGCCGGTGGATATGGCAGGGTGCAACGCGGAATTCGCCGTAGGCTGTACGTACAAATACCTCAACGGTGGCCCCGGCGCGCCTGCATTCATCTATGCGCGGCCCGACATAATCGAGACTGTGGACCCCGCGCTTGCGGGTTGGATGGGCCACGATGCGCCTTTTGCGATGGAGCTTGACTATCGCCCGGCCATGTCGACCGAGCGCCTGCGCGTCGGGACGCCGCCGATTGTGCAGCTCTCGCTTCTGGATGCTGCCATGACTGTCTGGGACGGGGTCCAGATGGACGATATTCGCGCGGCTTCTATCGCGCTTTCCGAGATGTTCATCGCCGAGGTCGAGGCGCGCTGTCCCGAGCTTACCCTGGCCTCGCCGCGCGCCGCCGACGAGCGGGGCAGCCAGGTGTCTTTCGCCTTTGAGCATGGGTATGCGGCGATGCAGGCCCTGATCGACCGCGGCGTGATCGGAGATTTTCGAGCCCCCAACATCATGCGCTTTGGCATCACACCGCTGTATCTGGACAAGGCCGACATCACCGCTGCGGTGGACGTTTTGGAAGACGTGATGACACACAAGCTGTGGGATGATCCGGCCTATCAGACCAAGTCGAAAGTGACCTGATGCATTTCTCTTTCCCGCAAAAGGTTTTGTTCAAACATTGCGACCCGGCTGGCATAGTTTTGTCTCCACGGTTCTTTGAGATGATCAGCGACGCAGTAGATGCCTTGTTCAACGACCCGTTAGGCTGGCCCTTTCACGACATGCACCCGGAGGCAGGCGTGCCCACAACAGCGTTCAACAGACGCTCACGACTGCCCTGCCGACATGGCGATCTGTTGCAGTTAATGCGAGAGCTGACCCGCCTGGGCAAGTGGAGCCTGTCATTGACCACACGCGCCTTTCGACGGGATGTGCTGTGTTTCGAAGCCGACCAAACCCTTGTCTGTGTGGGCAGCGAAGGGCAACCTATGTCTTGGCCAGCGGATGTGCGCGCTCGGATCGAAAACCTCATGGAGGCCTCAACATGAAACCGGAAATCATCCATCCCGACGGTTGGGCGCCCGCTCTGGGCTATGCCAATGGCATGTTGATGGCGGATGGAACGTTGCACGTCGGAGGCCAGATCGGTTGGGACAAAGATAAGGTGTTTGTCGAAGGCGGCTTTATCCCGCAGATGGAGCAAGCCTTGTCCAACATTGCCGAGATCGTGCGCGCCGCCGGTGGGGACGTGACGGATGTCGGGCGCCTGACCTGGTTTGTCAAAGACAAGGCCGAATACCTGGCCCATCAGCGCGAGGTGGGCAAAGCGTATCAGCGGGTCTTTGGCAAACATTTCCCCGCGATGTCCATGCTGGTTGTCAGTGATCTGATCGAAGACGCAGCCTTGGTCGAAATCGAGGCCACAGCTTATATCAACCGTCCGACCTAAGGCGCCCGGAACGCGGGAGGGGCAAGGCATCACGCGATTGGCCTAAGCCCCGCGTTTCACAGCGTGTCGGGGTGAGTTTGACGCTTCGAGGCCACGCGTCGATACTGGCGCGGCGGCGGCGCATCACCGGGTCCAGCCGCTGAAACAGCTCGTTGCCCTTGGGCGTCAATGAGCACAGCCAGCGGCGCCGGTCGTTCGGATCGCGCGCCGTTTCGATCATCTGCGAGAGCTCCATCGCGCGGATCACACGGCTTGCCTGCGATTGTTCGATCGCAGTCTTTCGGACCAAATCGCCCTGCGTCATTGATCCATCCGTCGCCAGCATGAAAAGGCTCCGCCATTCGGCAATGGTGACGCCCCCCGCGGCGGCGAGCGTGGCGGTTTGCTCTCGGTCAAGCAGCCGACGCAGACGCCCGACCACCACGTGCAAAACGCTCGCACCGTCGGGGATATCCGCCGCGCCCAGAATGTCTCCTTCGACGATCACGCCCCCATAGATCGGTTCCGTTCCGTCGTTTCGTATGTCCTGGCTCAAGGCATCACCCCTGTCGCGTCGGACGTTATCCAAGTCTCAATTTTGCCTTAGGTTCAAACTCATTACTCTGCATACAATAGCAAGACATTTAAATTTCAGGGCAGAATTTGCCTGGCCCTAAGAAACCAGGTGCGGTCGTTATGCGCGGCTTCCCCTTTCGGGGCCAACCAAGCTCGCCTCAGCGCAGATCTATGCGCGGCGCGGCCCAAGCTTGACCGCCCTCCAACAGCGGATCTCACGTCTTTGTCAAAGGGCGGTAACATTTGGTCCAAAGGCCGTCTCCTTCGTATGCGCTTCTATAACCACGAGGGAGTTATTTCTGATGAACATTGTCGACATCGCTGTCGGATCTGAGGATTTCAATATTCTGGTCACGGCTTTGACCACAGCAAATCTGGCCGACACGATCCGCAATTCCGATGACATTACGGTCTTTGCGCCAACCGATGCCGCCTTTACCGCGCTTGCTGTTGATCTTGGCTTTGACGGCGACACCAGCGACGAAAGCGCGGTTTTCGCGCATATCGCTCAGGCGCTGACGGATTTGTCAGATGATAACGATCCGATCCCTCTGTTGACGGACATCTTGCTGTATCACGTGTCAGGCGGGGCCAAGACCGAGGCCGAGATCAACGCCGAAAGCAGTATTTCGACGCTGTTGACTGATGCCTCCTTTGTGCCGGACGCAAGTACATTAAACGACAACGAGCTGGATCTGACCGATCCGATGATCGTGAGCCCCGACATCGCGGCGGACAACGGTATTATCCAGGGGATCGACCGGGTGCTTCTGCCAATCGACATTCCAGGGAACACGAACATCGTCGACATCGCCGCCAATTCGGACGATTTCAACATCCTTGTAGGTGCGCTGACGGCGGCGGGTCTTGTGGACACGATCCGCGATGCGGAGGACATCACCGTTTTTGCCCCGACTGACGCGGCCTTTATCGCCTTGGCCGAGGACCTCGGCTATGACGGCGACACCAGCGACGAAGATGCGGTTCTGGCGCTTTTGGCGCAGACGCTCGAAACGTTGGATCCAAATGATGATTTGGTACCGCTGTTGGCCGAAGTGCTGCTGTACCATGTGTCTGCTGGCGCCAAGACCCAGGCCGAAATTGAAGCGGCCAACAGCATCACGACGCTCTTTGATGGCAACACCATCACCCCTGATGGACAGGACCTGGTGGACAATGAGCCCGACCTGACAGACCCGACCATCGTGGCGCCTGATATTGTTGCAGGCAACGGGATCATCCAAGGCATCGACCGGGTGCTTTTGCCTGTCGATGTTCCAGGCAATACCAACATCGTGGATATCGCGGCAGGGTCGGATGACTTTAACCTGTTGGTGCGCGCTTTGACGACGGCGGGTTTGGCCGATACGGTGCGCGCCTCGGATGACATCACGGTCTTTGCGCCCACTGATGCGGCCTTTACCGCGCTGGCGGTGGACCTGGGCTTTGACGGCGACACCAGCGACGAAGATGCGGTCTTTGGCCATATCGTGCAGGCGCTGACCGATCTGGCGGCGGATGATGATCCGATCCCTCTGTTGACAGATATCCTGCTCTATCACGTCTCTGGCGGCGCCAAGACCGCGGCAGAGATCAACGCGGAAACCTCTGTTGCAACGCTGTTGGACGGCGCTACAATCGCGCCAGACGCAGGCGTGCTGGGCGATTTGGAGCCCGACCTGACAGACCCCACCATTGCCGTGCCGGATATCGAGGCGGCCAATGGGATCATCCAAGGCATCGACCGGGTGCTGCTGCCGCTGGATATTCCGGGGAACACACCGCCCACGATCACGGGCATTGTTGCGGCCAGCGGTGGAACCTTTGATGACAACGCAGGTGACTTTGACATCTTGCTGAACGCGGTCATAACAGCCGACCTGGCAGGCGCGTTGGATGATCCAGACGCTGATCTAACTGTTTTCGCGCCGACCGATGCAGCATTCATCGCAACGGCGCAGGCGCTGGGATGCACCGGCTCGGACGAGGCCGGAGCGTTTGCGTTCATCGTGGATGGTCTGACGCTGCTGAGTTCGGGCGGCGATCCGGTGCCATTGCTCAGCGATATCCTGCTCTACCACGTTGCGCCGGATGCGCGGGATGCGGGGGATGTCTTGGGCGCGACCACGATCCCGACGCTCTTGGGGGCTGATGTCGGTGTGGATGGTGCGGCTCTGGTCGACAATGACCCTGATCTGCCGAATGCGAATATCATCGACACCGATATTCCGGCGCAAAACGGGATCGTGCATGTGATCGATGGCGTTTTGATCCCGGTGGATCTGTTGCCATCGGACGGCTCGGACTCGGTCGATTTTCTCTTTGGCAGCGACGCGAGCGAGACATTTGCGTTGGGTCTCGACGATGACTTTGTCGACGCCAAGGGCGGCGACGACACGATCACGGGTGGCCCAGGAGATGACGTGATCCTTGGCGGCGCAGGCACAGACGCGGCCCATTTCGCAGGCAGTCTGGACGACTACACGCTACAGCTCTCTGCGGAGGGGTTGCGCGTGACCGACAAAGGCGATGCTGGCACGGGAAGCGATTTTTTGACCGAGACGGAGCTTTTGACCTTTGCAGATGGCGCGAGCTTTCTGGCAGACGGCGCCGTCAACATCGCACGCCTGGACGGAGCGACAACGCTGTCAGAGGCCGATCTGACCACCCTGACGGAAGTCTACATCGCCTATTTCGACCGCGCCCCAGACGCCTTTGGGCTGTTGTTCTGGGCCGAAGCCTTGGCGAATGGATCAACCCTGCACGAGATTGCAGAGCTCTTCTTTGAACAGGCGGAGACGCATGAAATCTTGCCAGACACGTTGTCTTCTGGTGAGTTTGTCGACAAAGCCTATGCCCATCTTTGGGAACGCGCAGCCGATACCGAAGGGCGCGAGTTCTGGGTGAACGCGTTGGAAAGCGGCGACGTCAGCCGCGCCAAATTCATGGTCGAACTGATCGAAGGCGCACGGGCCAATACGAGTGCGACATCCGCTGACGACGTGCGCACCATCGAAGACAAGTCCGACATCGGTGTGTCGTACGCGCTGATCGAAGGCCTGACCAACGCCGAGAATGCCGCCACCGTAATGCAAGCCTATGAGCGCGATGACCGCGACGATAGCTTGATGGAGGCACAGATGCTGATCGAAGGCTTTGCAGACGACGCGGCTGGCTTGGGCACCGATGGCGAAACAGAGGTAGTGTTGCAGTTGGTCGGCGTGATCGACGATCCGTTTGCGATCGTGTAACCTCGATCAAATTGCGACGATTAAAAAGGCTAAGCCAGTCGCCCGGCCTTTTTCGTGGGAGAGACACCTAGATGAGGGGGCCACAGGCGGCCAAACTATGCAACGGCGTGAGACTGGCGCCCCGTGAATAGGCACTGACAGCATCGCCTTTGTTGGCCGGTTAGGCAAAGGCCTCAAGCTTTGCGTTGAAGGGATCATCCACCTGCAGAGCACCCTTCGACCGGGCCCTACCCAACCACTTTGAGGCCTGTGACCTTGTTGGGTTGGGAAGAGTAGCTTTCGAACCAGAGTTTGGTGTCTTTGGCGGACATGGGGTGGCCGATGC
>CAZYQC010000054.1:0-21736 GCA_964649815.1 uncultured Rhodobacterales bacterium
GTGCGTCAAGCGTGGCCGGACCGTTTGCTGCGTCAACCACCGTGACGACCCCGTCCATCCGGGTGGTCTTGGCCAACATCGGATCCACCAACAGCGTTTGAAGGATCGGACCCGGATCAGCCATGCCAGTTGTTTCGATAACGATTTTCTCAAACGCCACGGCGCCACGCGCACGGCGTTCCAGCAGATCAGCGATCGCACCTGAGAGGTCATCGCGTACCGAACAGCATAGGCATCCCGACGACATCAGATACACCTCGTCGTCCACACTTTGGATCAGATCGTGATCAAGACCGGCCTCGCCGAATTCGTTCACGATAACCGCGATCTTACCCTGAGAGCCATCGGCAAGGATCTGGTTCAACAGCGTGGTTTTGCCCGCGCCCAAAAAGCCCGTCAAAAGCGTAACAGGAAGGCGCGTATCTTGGGGCGCGTCAGAGCTTGGGTCTTGTGTATCAGAAGACGTCATTAATGTAATAACATTGCTTTGATTTGGCAGCGAACGCCCGCAGCAGCGGGCGCTTGGCGGTGCCGACCAGAGGCGGTCGGCACCAAATTCGTGTTACAGGCAGTCCGCCAGTGTTTTGGCCATGTTGCGGATCAGCTGTGGATACAGGTCCGCCCCCGGCTCTAACGCCGCCCCCAAAGGATCGATCACACCGGTGTTCGCCTCGGTGCCTTCCAGAACGGTTTCCACCAGGCCTGCGTTGAATTGTGGTTCCGCCAGCACGCAATCGACGCCTTCGTCGCGGATGCGGTCTCGGATCTCGGCGATACGCGCGGGGCTTGGGTCAGAGGCATCGCCAATCGAAATCGCGCCGGACGCAGAGAAATCAAAGTCGACCTCAAAATACTGATAGGCGTCGTGGAAGACGATAAAGCTGCCGCCGCGCACCGGATCGAGTGTCGCGTTCACTTCGGCAGACAGGGCGACCATCTCTTCGCGTGCCGCAGCGGCATTGGCGAAATAGGCGCCCGCATTGTCCGGGTCCGCCGCTGATAACTGAGCGGCGATGACGTTCAGCCAATTGCTCGCATTCTGAGGGGACAGCCAGGCATGTGGATCATGATCGCCATGCGCATGGCCCTCGTGATCATCATGACCTGCGTGGTCCTCATGTTTGTCATGGTCGTGATCGTCATGTTCGGCATGGTCATGATCGTCATGTTTGTCGTGATCATCGTGCTCGGCGTGATCCTCGTCATGCTTCTCATGATCGTGGTCACCGTGATCCGCATGATCCTCATCATGCTTGTCATGATCATGATCGTCGTGGCCCGCATGGTCCTCGTCATGCTTGTCATGATCGTGGTCATCATGTTCCGCGTGATCATGATCGTCGTGCTTGTCATGGTCGTGATCGTCGTGGTCGTCATGATCCCCGTGGTCATGATCATGCGCTTCAAAAAGCGCGCCCTCGCGGAACTCTAGCAAGGTCGTGCCATCCGCATCGAGCAGCGCCGTGACAGAGGCGTTCTCGGCCAACGTGTCAATCGCATCTTCAAGCTGCGGGGTGAGGTCTTCGCCAATCCAAAAGACGACATCGGCATTCTGCAAAGCTGCGGCCGAAGACGGGCGCATGCTAAAGCCATGTGGCGACTCGCCGGGCGGGACGATGAGATCAGGCTCACCAACCCCTTGCATGACACGCGCCACAAGCGAATGGACAGGCGCGATATCGACCGCGACATTCGGCACATCGGCCATTGCCGTTCCACCCAAAAGTGCGGCAGAAACAGAGAGAGACAGAAGCTTTCTGGACATCAGGACCTACATGTGATTGTATAACATTCCAACCGCACTATCCCATTTGGAAATTCATGACAAGCAGCCAACCTTCAAAAAACCTCCCCGAGGGCAGCAACATCAGCTTTGAAGAGCATGATCACGACCTGTGCGTGAATTCAGCGCTCGCCGTTGCCGAAGCGCGCTGTGCCAAAGATGGGCTGCGGTTCACGCCGGTGCGCCGAAAGGTTCTTGAATTGCTGCTGACCGAGCACAAGGCGCTTGGCGCTTACGTGATCCTGGATCGCCTGCGCGAGGCGGGCTTTGGCTCACAACCGCCCGTCGCCTATCGCGCGTTGGACTTTTTGACCGCACATGGCTTTGCGCATAAAATTGAACGCCTGAACGCCTTTGTGGCCTGCAATCACCCCGGTGAAAACCACTCTCCCGCCTTTATGATCTGCCGTGTCTGCGACGCAGTGGCCGAGGCAAGCTCGGCCCCCGCCAAAGGCGCTTTGGGGGATGCGGCACGCGCCGCGGGCTTTCACATTGAAAAGACGGTTGTGGAAGCCGAAGGAATATGCCCTGTCTGCGTGGAGAAGGCATATGCATGACACTCGTATCCGTTAAGAACCTCAGCGTCGCCTATGGCGCCAATACCGTGCTGCGCAACGTGAACCTGTCACTGATGGCAGGGGAAATCGTGACGATCGTCGGCCCGAACGGCTCGGGCAAGACCAGCCTGTTGCGCGCCATCATCGGTGCGACGCCTGCGGCCAGTGGCGATGTAACGCGCAAGCCCGGTCTCAAGATCGGATATGTGCCGCAGAGACTGCATATCGATGCGACCCTTCCCATGACGGTTGAACGCTTTATGCGGCTCACCAGCCGTGTGTCGCGCAAACGCTGTGAAAGCGCGCTTGACGCCGCGGGGGTGCCTGATCTTTTGACGCGTCAGATGTCGCGCCTGTCTGGCGGGCAGTTCCAGCGCGTCTTGCTGGCGCGCGCCTTGGTCGAAGACCCCGAGGTTCTGCTTTTGGACGAGGCGACACAGGGCCTCGACCAACCGGGCTCGGCTGCGTTCTATCGCCAGATCGAGGCCGTGCGCGCGCAAACCGGCTGCGCGATTTTGATGATCAGCCACGATTTGCACGTGGTGATGAGCGCCTCGGACCGCGTGATCTGCCTGAATGGTCACGTTTGTTGTGAAGGCACGCCCGCCGTTGTTGCCTCTGCCCCGGAATATCGCGCGCTCTTTGGGGCTGGTACGGGCGGTGCACTGGCGCTCTATCGGCATGATCACGATCACGACCACCATCATGATCACCCCCATGAGGCCGCCGAGTAATGCTTGACGATTTCATGACCCGCGCGACGCTGGCTGGCATTGGCGTGGCCTTTGCCGCCGCGCCGCTGGGATGTTTCGTGGTCTGGCGGCGCATGGCCTATTTCGGCGATGCAACTGCACATGCCGCAATTTTAGGTGTGGCCCTGTCGCTGGCCTTCGAAGTGTCGATCTTCCCAGGGACGTTGATTGTGGCCCTGTTGATGGCGCTGACGGTCACGCACCTCGCTGGCCGAGGATACGCGATGGACACGCTCTTGGGCGTCTTGGCGCATTCTGCGCTCGCCTTTGGCCTGGTGGCGGTGTCCTTTTTGTCGGGCATCCGCATTGACCTGATGGCGTATCTCTTTGGCGACATCCTGGCTGTGTCCCGTTTGGACCTGCTGGTGATATGGTGCGGCGCCGCCTGCGTTGTGGCGCTGATCGCGTGGCGCTGGTCGGCTCTTTTGACCTCAACCCTGAACGAAGAACTGGCCTACGCCAGTGGCCTGAACCCCCGGCGGGAGCAGATGATTTTGACCGTCTCGCTCGCCATCACTGTGGCTGTCGCGATCAAAGTTGTGGGTGTTTTGCTGATCGCCGCGCTTCTTATTATCCCGGCCGCTGCTGCGCGTGGTCTTGCGCGCACGCCCGAAGCGATGGCCGGTATCGCCGCTGGGATTGGTGCCGTGTCCGCAGTCGCCGGCCTGCAGGGATCGTATCTTTTGGATACGCCCGCAGGACCCTCGATTGTCTGCGTCGCTGCGATCCTCTTTGCTGCGCTCAACATCCTACGCTGGCGGCCATCCACATCGCCCTAGACCCGCGCCCGCGTCGCCCTGCCATCGCTTAGAACCGCAAACTGGGCTCGGCAACCGGGATCTGAACCTCTAACCAGTCTCGCAAAAAGGCATTCGACGTGCTGTAGACCTGTGGCCCCAACCGCTCGGCACTGGCGAAATGCGCACCGCCAGCCAATTCCGCATAGCGTTTCGCATCCGCCCCCAGCGCGTCATACAGGCTCAGGGCATCTGTCCGGGTCGAGGTCGTATCGGCCCCTCCTCGGATAAGAAGCGTGGGGCAAGTGATTGCCGTGGGCTCGTAAAGTGGTCGGGCATTAAATGCCTCCCACAAGTCCAAAAGCGTGCCATTGGGCGCCAGAAACGCAGATGGCGTTCTGAACTTTGCCTGCTCGTCATCGGATTGGCTGGATTGCACGAGCGACTGAAACACCGCCTCTTTGCGCCAATCGGCACCGGGTGGGATTTCGGCATCCCACCGCGCTCGCGTCGAAGCCTCGCACACTTCGCGCGCGCCACGGAAGGCCGGATTGAACGTGCCCGCATTGTTGGGGTCTGACAAAAAGCCAAGCCAGCCTGCGTTCACCTCGGCATAGATCGGCGCGTAAAGAACCAAGGCCGCGACGCGCGCCTGCCCGGCACCGGCCGCATACATCGCGGTCGTGATCGACCCCCAAGAGCCGCCGATCAGACCAATCTGGTCGACGCCATGCCGCGCACAGATCCAGTCAACGGCATCTGCGATGTCTTTGACCGCATCGCTGCCCCGGGCAAATGGCTCTTCCATCTCGGCCAAGCCTGCGACGGTCGATTTTCCATAGCCGCGAATGTCCAACGCATAGGCCCCATAGCCTGCATCAGCTGTGGCCTTCAGCCAGCTCGCCCCAGGATAGGGCACGTCATATAAACGGCTGGCATAGGTGGCGCCGTGCACAAACAGAACCGGCATGCGCGCTGGGTCGTCCCCGTGGGCGCGCAGATGTAGCCGCAGATCCTGTTGGTCGGAAGAGGCCACGAAATGCGACGCCGCAGTATCATATGTCTGCCACGTCATTGCAGCAGCCCTGGCACAAAGGTGACCATGCCCGGAATGGCCCACAAAATGACCATACCAGTGATGAATATGCCCACAATCGGCCAAGCCGCGCTGAACACATCCGCTGTGCTAAGCCTGTCATTCGCGCCTTTGAGGGCGAACAAGGTATAGCCGAAGGGCGGTGTCAAACTGCCCACGGTCAGGTTGATCATAAAGAGCGTCCAGAACCAAATCGGATCAAATCCCATCGCCACGACGATTGGCTGATAGATCGGGATCGCCAAAAGCATGAAAGCAATCTGATCGATGAACATGCACAGCAGGAACGGGATCAGCATCATCACCAGGAATGTCAGATCCGGGCTGAGCCCCATGTCCGAGATCAGCGTCACCAACCCCCGCGTTGCCCCCGCAAATGACAGCAGCTGACTAAAGAGTTTGGCCGAGGCCACGATGATCAGGATCACGACACTGATCGTGAGGGCCGATGTGATCGTCTCGCGCAGCATTTGGCTGTCCAGCCGCCCGAACAGTGCGGCCACGATCAGCGCACCGATCACACCCGTTGCAGCGGATTCAGACGGCGTGGCGATCCCCAGGATGATCAACCCCATGACCGCAAAGATAACGAGCAAAAACGGCAACATATCAAGCCAGGCGCGCAGGGCCGAACCTTCGACCTGGGCCGGCGGGGTCATATCCGTGCCGTCTTCGCGCAGAAAGACATAGGCCAGTGACAGGCTGGCGAACAAGAGCCCCGGGATCAAACCGGCCACCAGCAACCCCGCGATCGAGACGTCTGCCAAAGATCCAACGATGATCGCCAACAGGCTGGGCGGGATGATTGGCGCGAGGCTGGCTCCGGCCAAAATCGTGCCGGCTGATCGGCGGGTGTCATAGCCGCGATCTTGCATCAAGGGCAAAACCGAGCGCCCCAGCATGGCCGCGACAGCAACGGCAGAGCCCGACAAGGCGCCAAACACCGTCGAAAGCGCGATGGTCACGACATATAGCCGCCCCTTAAGCCCACCGATAAGCCGGTCAACGCTGCGAAAGAGAATATCGACTGTGCCAGAGCGGAACAGAATTTCGCCCATCAGCACAAAAAGAGCGACCGTCACCAGCGTGGGCGATGTGGCGGATTCGAAGATCGAATTGGTGAACAGGCCAAAGCCCCGTGGGCCGATCAGGACCATCACACCAACCAGGTTCAAGGCGAGAAATCCGACGAAAATCTTCACGCCCGAGAACAGCAAGGCCAACAAAAGGCCAAGCGCCAAGCATAGAAAAGCAAGCCAGGTCATTCGTTTTTGTCCATTGCGTGACGCAGAAAGTGCAGAGCCGAGCTTGCCAAGCCGAGGGCGATAAAGGCCGTGATCCACCAGCGCGGAATCGGATTGGCCGCGTTGGTCATTAGGCCTTTGGCAAACTGGGTGACACTTTCATTCGCCACAATCCAGGCGGCGACACCGGTCGCCAAGGTCGCAATCAGGTTGTTCACCCGACCCAAAAGCCTGCGCGGCTGGTCGGGCAGTGCCTCTGGCACGATGTCGATGGCCACATGGGCCGCACGACGCGTGACATCAGGCAATGCGCAAAAGATCAGGACGGCAAGGGCATATTGCACCGCTTCACCAGACCACGTCGTTGGCGCATCAAACAAATAACGTGCGATCACTTCAAATCCGTACAAAGCAACCGCGAGCATTAAGGCCGCCCCCGCCAGCCGAAACAGCCAGCGGGAGCTTGCATCATGCACCTGCCCGATCATTTCCATACGTCGTTAGTCCGACAATCCTGCTTCACGTGCCAGAGCGCGCAAGCCTCCGACGGTTTCAGGATCACCTTTTTCCGCAATGGACCAAACACCGCCAGACCAAAGTTCCTCAAACTGAGAGCCTTCTGCCTCGGAGAACGACGTCATTTTCATGCCAAGCTCGAGCAGTGCCTTCTTTTCTTCAACGGCGAGCGTGTCGAACCGGGCGATGCTGTCGGTTTCCAGTCGAATGGCTGCGCGCTCGATGGCGCCCTGCTCTTCTGCGGACAAGCCGTTCCACGCATCCAGGTTCATAAAGATCATCAGACCCACCTGGCCAAAGACCGGATCAGCCATGTAATCCGCAACTTCGTACCATTTGAAGTCTTTCGCGCCTGTCAGGCCCCATGCGGCGCCATCAACAACGCCGGTCTGCAGCGCGGAATAAACATCGCCGCCGCCCATGACGACACCCGAGCCGCCCAGAGCTTCGATCATTGGGTGGTACGAAACAGTGCCGCGGATTTTCCGGCCGTCAAAGCCCGGCTCGCCCGAAATTGGCTCTTTCAAGAAATAACGGAAGCCTTTGGACCCTGTTGCAGGCGCTGTGATCAGCTTCATCCCCAGCGTTTGGTAATGCTGGTCGATATAGTCGATAATGCCCGCTTCGCGCCGCTTTGTCGGATCAGCACCGATTGCATCAATCGCCAGACCAACAGGCGTCGTGCCTGCGTGGTAGGCTGGGTGCGTGAACAGAGCGTCAAACACGCCTGCCTGGACCGGCTCAAGCTGTTCCAGTGGTGGCACCGCGTCAGGACCCGTCAGCGAAAAGGTCAGCTCTCCGCCGGATTCTTCTTTGACCAGCTCCATGAAGGGTTTCACGATTTCTTCGGTGAATACGAAGCCTTCTGGAAACGCGCCAACCATGCGCATTTCATTCGCAGATGCCGTCAAAGCAGACAGGCTCAGCGCCGCCGCACTGGCCCAGGTGATCAGTTTGTTCATGTGTTCCTCCCATATGTGGCAAGTTAGTCGCCTGGACACATAAAGTCCCATATGGAACCATTTGTAAAGTTCCATTTTAAACCAATTTGGATTATTGACGCCTCATGAACAAACCAGACACCCAGCTTTCCGCCTCCGCAGCGATGGCCGATACGTTCGGCGCATTGTCCCTTTTGATGCTGGATGACAGTGATCTCAGACACGCCTGGCGCGTGAACTTTCTGGCGAACTTTTTCACCGGACCAGTCTATCGCCAAATGGGCGAGGAATTTGGGATCACGCGGCCTGAGTTTGTGATTCTTTATTCGCTCAAACACATGCCCGGCCTTGTGGCGCAGGACATTTGTCGCGTCACCGGTCAGCCAAAAAACTCGATCAGCCGCGCGGTCTCGGACCTTTTGAACAGAGGTTTGATTGAACGGGCAACGGACCCGGAGGACAAACGCAACAAGCCTTTGTCGCTGACCAAAGATGGCTGGCAAATGCTTGATAACATTGAACCAATCATGACCAAGCGCCAGCACAGCATGCGTGACGCCCTCAGCAAAGACGAGCTGGCGCAATTTGATGCTCTTTTGCGAAAAATGGTTTTCGCGATGCCCCATTGGGTCACGCCCGACCAGCAATAACGCCGCCCGCACGGAAAAGCGCGCTGGGGCGGTTTACGTCTTTGGGCGCACGCGCGCGGCACTTTTGTTGGCGAAGGCTTCTAGTCTTGCGCGGGCATCAGGCTGGGTGTTGACGACGCCAGCAACAACCGCTTCGGCATAGGCCGCATCCATCCCCGACATATTGTTCATATGGCTCACAGCCGAGCAGATCGCAAAGTTGGTCAGCGGCAGGTTTTGCGCGATCTTGTCGGCAAGCTCCATCGCTTTGTCAAAGCTGCCACCTTCGTCCACGATGTACTGCGCCAGCCCCAGATCAACCGCCTCTTGCCCCTGATAGACACGCCCCGTCAGAATCATATCGATCATCCGGTACTTGCCGATCATGTCCGAGACACGGATCGTCGCGCCGCCGCCGGTGAAAATGCCCCGCTGACCTTCGGGCAAGGCAAAATAGGTGCCGGGATCGATCACGCGCACATGGGCCGCACTGGCCAGTTCAAGGCCCCCGCCGACCACGGCGCCCTTAAGCGCCGCAACGATTGGCACGCCGCCATATTCCATCTTGTTAAACGCTTCGTGCCACCGCAGGCAGACATGCATGAAATCATCCGGGCTGCGGTCTGCCTTCCAATGTTCAACCAGGTCCAGCCCCGCGCAGAAGTGATCCCCTTCGCCCGCAAGAACCACGGCTTTGACCCCTGCCATGCGGGCCGCGCTGAAAAAGCGGATGAGCTCTTCGATGGTGGCCACATCCAACGCATTGCGTTTTGCAGGCCGGTTCAGCGTGACAACGTAAAGCCCATGATCGCGTTCCGAAATCGCGAGGTTCTCGTAGGTGTCTGGATTTACGGCGTCATGCATGTTGTGTCCTTTCGCGGAACGCACTCAAAAACGATCTGGTTTTCGCGACGGCGGCAAAGGTCCTATTGCCCGTCTGATTTGCGCATAATTTGTCAAATGGGTCTGGTAAAGGGCACGCAGCAACACCGTAGCCCCTTAACCATCGCGCCCAGGCTCATCGGGGTTGTCTGAAAACAGCGCAATTTTGTTTCCGTCAGGATCGCGCAGGTAGCCTACGAAAAATTTGGGGCCATACGCGGCGCGAAAGCCCGGCTGCCCCTCATCAGAGCCGCCAGCCCCAAGGGCTACGGCATGCAGCGCGCGCACTTGGCCTTGGCTGTGCGCCTGAAAGGCCACCATCGTTCCGTTCCCCGCGCTCGCCTCAGCGCCATTGAAAGGTGCTTTGACATAGAAATCCGGCGCGGTCGGCGTTTGCCCATCGGCGACCGGCACGACATAGCTCAGATCGCCGTGATATCGTTCTAGCGCATAGCCGAGCTCCAGCAGAAACGACGAATAAAACCGTTCGGCCTTTTCGATGTCGTTCACGCCGACGGTCACATACGCAATCATCTCAAATACCTCTGCCGCGCTTTTGACGACACCAACGGATCTTTGCAGGGTCTACGCTGGTCTTATTCCAGCGGTTCACCAAACGTAAACAGATCAATGGCTGTTCCATCATCGTCTGTGCGGGCGCCAGCATAGTGGAATTGCGCTTTGCGCAGAACGTTTTTGGACGCCGTGTTCGACGGATCAACCGTCGCGATACAAGTGGTCAGGCCATAGGCGCAGGTCGCATGATCCAGCAGACCTTTCACAAATTCCGTCGCCAGCCCCTGCCCCCAGTAACGCGGCAAAAGCGCATATTTGACTTCGGCCTCTGGCTGGCCACCCGGATGCACAAGGCCGCCAAAGCCGATGAACGCGCGCGTTCCTCGGTCTTCTAAAACGAACATCCCATAGCCGTATGTTTCATAATTGAGCCGCGTCTTATCGATCCAGGCCACAGCTTCTGCCGCCGTTATCGGCTGACCATCGTCCACCCAGCGCACCACCGCGGGGTCGCCGTAAACATCAATGACCGAGGCGAGGTCAGACGCGGCCCAATGACGGACGCGCAACCTCTCGGTCGAAAAGACCACTTGGGGCGGCAGATCGAGGTCTTTGGGCGGCGGCATGGTCATGTTTCACCTATTCTGCGGGCGCGCTGACGCCCCGCGCTTGGCCGCTCATGACGCCTTTTTTTGCCGCGCACAAGACGCCGCGATAGGTGCGAGCAGCTGTAAAAATTGGACAGGTGAAACCGTTAATGCAAAGCTGTCGATATGCGTCGTTTGTTGCACTCCGGGATACTCGCCTGCGCCACACTTGCTTGGACGGCAAGCGCCCCGTCTGCGTGGGTCGGCGATTGTTCGGTCGATGCGATGCTGGTTTTTGACGGCTCAGCCTCAATGGATGAGATCAGTTTTGAAACTGGCCCGAACACGCGGATCGTCGAAGCCCGCCAAGCGATGCAAGAGGCAATGCCAGATATTGCGCCCTACCGCCGTGTGGGTTTGCTGACATATGGCCCTGGTCAGGATGGCGCCTGCGAAAACATCGATCTTCGATTTGGCCCTATCGCGGATGCCGCAGGGCCGGTGATCGAGGTGATCGACACGCTCCGCCCCGATGGCCTGACACCGCTGACCCAGGCGGTTCAACAGGCCGCGACCGTGTTGGATTATCAAAACAGCCCGGGCATCGTTGTTTTGGTCACGGACGGCAACGAGACCTGCGGCGGGCGTCCCTGTGCGCTTGCCCAGGATCTGCGCACCAACGCAAAGGACATCACCGTGCATGTGATCGGCTTTCGCGCCGTGGTGGACTTTTTCGCCTGGAACAACCCCGAACAAGACCCACAGAACTCAACCACCGTCGCGCGGTGCCTTGCTGATGACACCGGCGGCTTGTTTCTGAGAACAGAAACGGTTGATGAGCTTGTCGCAGCGCTGCAGAGGACGCTGGGCTGTCCGGTGATTGGGTGAAGAGTTCAAGTGATAGTTTAAGTTTCGCGTACAGGACGCTAAAAATAATCGATTTAATGCGATATTCGAAGATCGAAGAACCCAACCCAACCAACCAATGCCCAAACCCGCCCCACAAGGTTTCACGCGATTGATGGCTTCCCTGACAGCTGCATTGCGGGCATCTTAAAGCAAACCGAAAACCGTCCACGCAAAGGAAATCCAAATGCCTTCGGATGCAGATCTTGTCATTCACGACGGCAGCATCGTCACGCCTGACGGTGTCATAACCGGCGATGTTGCGGTGGCGAACGGCAAGATTGTGTCGGTGGGTCCCTCTGTTCCGCATGGTCCGCACAGCGTGTCAGCCAAAGGCAAGTGGGTAATGCCAGGTGGTGTCGACCCGCATGCCCATATTGAACAGATGTCAGGCATGGGTCAGTGGAACGCGGACACCTTTGAAACGGCCACCAAATCCGCCGCGATGGGCGGTACGACCTCGGTGATCTCTTTTGCCGCCCAAGGCAGCGGGCAAACACTTGCCGATACAGTCCGGGATTATCGCGCCCGCGCCGAGCGGGGTGCGATGATCGACTATGCGTTTCATATCACGCTGACGGATACAGACGTTGCCGGTTTTGACGACGACCTTAACGCCCTAATCCAAGCCGGGCACAGATCGCTCAAGGTCTTTACGACGTATAATATCCAGTTGAACGACGCCCAGTTGCTCAGGATTTTTCGGCAGGCCCGCGCTGCGGGTGCTTTGGTCTGCGTGCATGCGGAAAACGACGCGATTATCGCCCAAGCCCGCAGCCAGCTTATTGAGGATGGCCATGTCACGCCGCTGGATCACGCCAGATCCCGCCCCCCGATCGCCGAAATCGAGGCCATTGAGCGCATCTGTCGCTTTGCTGAATATACCGATCAGCCTGTAATGCTGTTCCACGTCTCAACCCAGGACGGCGCAGCCGCGGTGCAGGCGGCACAATCGCGCGGCGCGCCGGTTTGGGCTGAAACCTGTACGCATTACCTCTTTATGACCGAAGATGTCCTGGACAAACCCGGTCTTGAGGGTGCCAAGTGGATGTGCTCGCCGCCTCAACGGACGTTGCAGGACCAAGCGGCCCTGTGGAATGCGCTAAACGCAGGGACGCTCAGCCTCGTGTCTTCGGACCACGCGCCCTATCGCTTTGACGAGACGGGCAAATTATCTGCGGGCGCCGCCCCGGGCTTTCACCAAATCGCGAATGGTTTACCGGGCCTCGAAACGCGGCTGCCGTTGCTGTTTAACGCAATGGTGACTGAGGGGCGCGGCGGGCCGCAGGCGTTTGCGCAATGGACCTCTCAGGCGCCGGCGGCTCTGTATGGGCTCGCAACCAAAGGCGCAATCGCCATAGGCAAGGACGCCGATTTGGTCGTCTGGGACCCGGACAAAACCGTGACCTACCAAGGCGATGATCTGCATGACAACGTCGGGTACAACCCCTGGGAAGGCTATCGCGTGACGGGCTGGCCCGAGGATGTGTATCTGCGCGGCAGACCCTTGGTAAAAGACGGCACATTCCTTGGCACACCGGGCTGCGGTCAATGGATGAACCGCCCGAAACTGACAATCCGCGAAGAAGGGATAAACAGGTGAACACCGCAATGATGCGTCCAGAGACATCAAACGACCTGGCGATTACGTTCTTTTATTACCGTGACCTGCCTGCCGCGATGCGGTTTTACGAAGACGTCATGGGCCTGCCTTTGGCCATCGACCAAGGGTGGTGCAAAATCTATCAAATTTGCCCAGGCGCACATATCGGATTGGTCGATGAGGCCAAGGGGATGAACAAATGGGCGCCCGTCAAACCCGTTCAATTCTGCATCCGCGTGCCTGACGTGGACGCCTGGTACGGATATGCGCAACAACAGGGTCTGGACGCCCTGTCCGATCTCTTTGTCAATGACGACATCGGCATTCGCGCCTTTGTGTTTAACGACCCAGAAGGGTACCAAATCGAAATTCAATCCGCGACAAGGCCGGGCGCGTGACATCTCTGATTGTCATCAACCCGAATGCGACCACCTCTGTCACCGATGGGATCGATCGCGCGATAGACCCTTTGCGCGCGTTTGGCATTCCGATCCGTTGCCTCACGCTGGCCGAAGGCCCGCCGGGCATCGAAAACCAGAAACAAGCGGATCTGGTCGTCCCGCCCATGTTGGCGCTGGCGCAGGCGCAGACAGATGCCGCAGGCTATGTCATCGCGTGCTTTGGGGATCCCGGGCTGCATGCGCTGCGGCATCAAACTGCGCTGCCCACAGTTGGCATCCAAGAAGCCTCTGTGATGACCGCACTCACGCTAGGGCATCGCTTTGGCGTCATCTCGATTTTGCCAGCGTCCATTCCGCGCCATCTGCGGGCGTTCGGCGCGATGGGCGTGACCGACCGGCTGGCCGGAGACCGCGCCATCGGCCTGGGTGTGACCGAGCTTGCCAACGACCAAACCAGCCTACACGCGATGATCGCCGTTGGGAAAACGCTGCGTGACGACGATGGCGCGGATGTTCTGATCATGGGCTGCGCGGGCATGGCGCGGTTCCGCAGTGCTCTCGAAGAGGCAACGCAATTGCCTGTTGTCGAGCCGACCCAGGCCGCTGTGAGCATGGCCTTGGGGCAAATCCGTCTGTCCCTTTCCCATTCTGTCAAAGGAGGCGACCATGCTTGATGAAACCACGCGCGGCGTTTTCACCATCGCGGCCACCCCTTTTCAGCCAAACGGCGCCCTCGATCTAGAGAGCACCGACAGGATGGTCGATGCCTATATTGAACGCGGTGCCAATGGGCTGACCATTTTGGGCATGATGGGCGAAGCGGGCAAGTTGTCATCCGAAGAGGCGGTTCTGTTGATCAAGCGCGTCACGGCCCGCAGCAGCGTTCCCGTGATCGTCGGTGTTTCCGCTCCCGGATTTGCAGCGATGTCAGCCCTCAGCCAAGCGGCAATGGACGCAGGTGCGGCGGGCGTCATGGTGGCGCCGCAAATGGGCCTAAAGACCGATGCGCATATCACGAGCTATTTTCACAACACGGCCGACGCGCTTGGCCCGGTCCCGTTTGTTTTGCAGGATTTTCCGCTGGCCAACGGGGTTCAGATTTCGCCGTCGGTCGTTCTGCAGATCGTCAAGGATTGCCCGACTTGTGTGATGCTAAAACATGAGGATTGGCCAGGGCTTGAAAAGATCTCGGCCCTGCGCGCGTCTTCGGACGCAGGATCGCGCCGGATTTCGATCTTGTGCGGAAACGGGGGCATGTACCTCTTGGAAGAGCTGATGCGCGGCGCGGATGGCGCCATGACCGGCTTTGGCTATCCCGAGATGATGCGACAGGTTTACGACGCCTTTCACGCCAACCAGATTGATCGCGCGCGGGACATTTTCGATGCGTACATGCCGATGATCCGATACGAGGCCCAGCCCGGTATGGGGCTGGCGATCCGCAAATACTCGCTCGCGCAACAAGGCATCATCAGCCACCCGGTTTTGCGCAAGCCTGGATCAACACTCACTCCAGCGGCGATTGCCGAAATCGACGCCCTCGCGCAGCGGCAAAAGCGCCGTTTGGAAGAACTGGGGCTTTGAGCCTGCGGGCGGTTCGCCAAAACCTCCGCAGTTGCGGAGGGCGGGTGATTACCCGCTTCCACTTTAAATTTCGCTCGTAATTCTTTGAATTTGTTGACTCATATAGGCATGTTGACCCTCAAGGCAGCCAACCGGTTCAGAGACCTTTGTCCATCAGGGTCTTGATCTGCGACTCTGATGTTCCCGCGATCAGCCGGCCAAGCTCTTGATCGCCGCGCAAAACGATCAGCGTCGAACGGCGCGGAATGCCACGGCCTTTGGTCACTTCGTGGTTTTTGTAGGTGTCCCAGTCGACCTTTACGAAAGCCATCGCTGCGTCATACGCAGGGTTTGCCGCGCGCAGACCGTTGATGACCCGCTCTTGGCGTTTGCACGTGCTGCACCAGGTCGCAGAGAAATCAACCAACACGGTTTTCCCTTCGTCAAGCGCGGTCTCAATGACGCCGGGGGCGTAATCAATGAACTCGGCGGCAAAGCTGGCCAACGGCGTGAGGGTTGTTGCAAATGTTGCGGCGATGAAATGACGTCTGTTCATTTTTTGCATCCTTTTCAGAGGGCTACGGACAAATCTTGAAGCCAGATTGGCATCACATCCAACAGCCATCCTTCGATGACATGGTGGACTTGGAAAAACAGCATGGCGCCCACGACGATGAAAGTTGCGCCGATGATGGGCTTGGAACGTTCGGCCAAACCGCGCAGAGCCTGCGCGCGGGATCTGATCGCCTCGCGCGCGCCCAAGCCGAGGCCGACAATGATCGTCGACACGCCCGCCGCGAAAGCGCACATGATCAGGGTAACGTATCCAAGGTTCTGCCCCTGCGACGCGAGCGCAATCGCGCCGCCCAGGGTTGGACCGATGCAGGGCGACCAAACCATACCCAACAGCAGCCCGCCCAGGAATTGCCCCCGCAGCGAGCCTGAGTCGAGGCTATTCATCCGCGCATCCGCCCCGGCAGCGACGCCCGCTGTTGCCATCTCAAACCGCGTTGCGAACATTGGCACGACCAGGATCAGGCCAAAGATCACCATCAAAACAGCGCCGATTTGCGCCAAGCGATCCTGCGTGAGGCCGATGCCTGCGCCGAACGCAGTGACGAGCACGCCGAAGACGACAAACGAAACGCTCATCCCGGCGGCCAATGCCAAAGGCCCAACCCGATTGGCGTTCAACGCGCCAACAAGGACGATGGGCAGGACCGGCAAAACACAGGGGTTGATCAGTGTCAGCAGGCCAGCGAGGTAGGCAAAAATGAATTCCATATGGCGGACATAACGCGTTGTTCGGTGTTCACCACGTATGTAGCGGGCTTTGACGGTTTGTAAGTGACTTTGTCACACACCAAAGCTTCACTTTCACGTGTGTGACGCCTTGAACAGCAGAAGGCCCCGCTGGTCCACGGGCGTGCCCAGCGTTTTACACCGAAAATCAATCGGTTGCTTGGCGTTGTTAAGCCGCTGATCGATGCTTGCCCAATCGGGGGCCGCTGACGATGCCTTTGTCGAACAAAGTCGCGATGTTCCGACTGTTTAGACCAACAAGATCGCCTAGAATTTCTTCGGTATTTTCACCCAGCCGTGGCGCAGGTCGCGCGGTCTGTGCGCGCGCGTTCGCAAAATGTGCGGGATGGCGCGGGGTCAGATACGTCCCTGTGCTGGGATGGGTCACGGCGCTAAAGATCGGGTTGGCTGTGCTGAGATCTGCGTCTTTCTCAACCGCTTCGCGCACCGAGCGGAACTCGGACCACGTGAGCCCCGCCTTGTTGAACATCTCTTCAAAGTCGCTGACACGCCGGGCGGCGAACCAAGGTTCAAAGAGCGCCGTAATCTCGTGCCGAAAGCGCCAGCGATTGCCTTCATCTTCCAACGACGTGCTCAAATGCGCCTCCAATGACGCAACCTCGGAGGCCATATCCAGGGTTTTCACCAACCCGCGCCATTGGCGATGCGTAAGCCCGATCACCATCACGCGGCGGCCATCTGCACAGACAAAGTCCTGCCCGTAGGCACCATAGAGTGCATTGCCCGCCTTCTCGCGGTCTGTCGTATTCAGCGACACGTCGCCCAACATGCCCAAATGCCCAAGCGTGGCGGCGGCCACGTCCTTTAGGGCAATCTCGACCTCTTGACCGCCTCCGCCGCGCAGACGGTGCCGTTCTGCGGCCAGCATTGCTGAGACACACATATTGCCTGCGATCAAGTCCCAGGCTGGCAGGGCGTTGGCGACGGGATCGGCATGACCTTCGGGGCCCGTCATCATGGGGATGCCCAAGGCCGGGTTAACCGTGTAATCCACCTGCGGGCGGCCGTGGCGGTCGCCGGTCAAACAGACCATAATCAGGTCTTTGCGACGCTGGCTGAGGGTTTCGTAATCCATCCAGCCGCGCACGCGCAGGTTCGTAAGAAACAGGCCCGCATCTTTGCCTGGGGCGGTGATGATTTCCGAAATCAACTCGCGCCCTTCGGGCGATTTCATGTCGATCGCGATGGATTTTTTGCCCTTGTTCATCCCGTCCCAAAACAGGCTTTGACCGTTGGGCGCCAGAGGCCAGCGCCCTGCGTCCAAACCGCCTTCGATCCGGTCAAAGCGGATCACCTCTGCGCCCATTTGCGCCAGCGTCATCCCTGCGAGAGGAACCGCGACAAAGGCCGAGCCTTCGATCACCCGCATGCCTTTGAGAACATTCATTGCGTTTCCTCCCACATGGCGCGGGCCTGCATGCATTGATGCCCGTTCTGACCGGACCAAAGCGCGAGGCCCTCGCTGTCCTCCTGGGACGCGATTTCACATGGATCGCCTGCAAACATCGGATGCACGCCGCGAAAGCTGAAGAACAAGGGCGCCCGCCCCTTTTGGCGTATCGCCGCGCGCATCAAGAGCGAGGCTTGCAACGGCCCATGCACGACCAACCCTGGATAGCGCTCGACCTCTTGGGTGTAGCGCAGGTCATAGTGGATGCGGTGCGCATTGAAGGTGATCGCCGAATAGCGAAACAACAAGGTCTCTGGCGTCTCAACCGTCTCTGCGGTCTTGGCGGGAACCGATTGCTTTGCCGGGGGCGTGAATGTCTCTGGGATGTCCAGGTACACGATGTCTTGCGTTTCCTCGATGGCCAGGCCGGTCTCTCCGTAGATCAGGTGATCAAGCGTGAGAAACACCATCGGACCTGTCTTGCCTTCTTTTTCGACCAAAGACCGGATGCGCGACGTGCGCTCCATCTGCTCACCGACATGCAATGCCCTGTGGAACGTCAAGTTGCCGCCCGCCCACATACGCCGCGGCAGGTACACCGGCGGCAAAAAGCTCGAGCCGCGCACATGCCCGTCGCGCCCGAGTGCGGCGTTGTCCGCGGACGGGGTAAATGCGCACCAATGCCAGGTTGGCGGCAGCGGTTCACCTGCCCGAGGCGCGCGGCCCTCGCCGATTGTTGCGTGGATCTTTTGCGCCTGGATTTCAGTTATCTGACAGTGCTCGCGCGCCTCGCGACCAACCCAGGCATCAACGTTAATCTTATCCATCACAGCAATCCTCCGTCCCCTTAAAGTGACGAGGTTTCAGAAAAAATCAAATAAAATTAATAACTTAACAGGATACCGCGGTATACAATCGGCCAAGGCTGCACACGCCGCATTTGAAAACTAAGCGCTTTTTGACGTTGCGTTTGCAGGCGCAGCATTTGAAAAAAATGTCTGCGCGGAGCCGTTTCAGCGGATTTTCAAAGCGCATTTCGCGATCGGTCTGGCCTGATCTGCGGCCATTGCCGTTTGCTCGGGCGGGCAGACGCGCAGCATCAAGATCCGCCGCCAGTCGCCCTGCCCCCGTGCTAGCGGTAAAGCTTAACAAGTGCGGCGACATCCTCTGCCCCGAACCCGGCGCTCACTGCTTTGCTGTACAAAGACGCCAAACATTTGGTGAGATCGTCCTTCATCCCGGTCGATTGCGCATGCTGGTGCAAATTGCTGGCGACAGCGGCCCAGACAGACAAAGACCCGCCGTCATGCAGGCTGTTGAGCGCAAAGGCGTCCTTGGCGATGATCTCAAGCCGATGTGGTGCGCGTGGCCCGTGCGATGACATCTCGGTCAGCACATCCAAACTGGCCCCTTCCACTTCGCACAACCGCGCCGCATGGGCCGCGCCCGCATAAAGCGCGAGGCTCATGGTCAGATAGCCCAGATCAAGCGCCGCAGGTGCTGCGACGTTGTCGCCCAGCTCGGTCACATTCGCCGTGATTTGCTGCAAGAATGGCATCGCCGCCGTCACCCCTTGCTGGTCGCCGCCCAGCAAAACGGGGGCTGGGTTGTCGGGGCCGATGCTGTCGGGATAGCTCATGATCGCCCCGTCCAAGGCCAGTCCACCTGCCTCGGTGATTTTGGCGGCAAAGCGACGCGCTTCGTCTGGCGAGGTTGTTCCCAGCTGGACAATCGTACGCCCCTGCAGCGCGCCTCTGCCAAGAACAGGCGCCAGTACCGCTTCGGCATTGGCGCTAGTGTCGATGCACACCAGGCTTACCCCAGAAGCCATCACCGCCTCGGCCGCCGTTTGTGCGACCATTGCGCCCTGTTCGGCGAGCGCGGCGCCCTTCTCAGCCGAGCGGTTCCACACGGTCGTGTGATGCCCCGCAGCCAGCTGTGTCCGCGCAAGTGCCGCGCCCATCGCGCCAAGGCCCAAAATACTTACCGTCTTGTCCATCATCATCCCCGCATCGCTTGCCCCCTGATGATACGGGATGACCTGTGGCTTGCAATGGACGAGCAGTGTTCGAACCATCAGCCGCCACACCGAGCCACACGCAGCGCGTATTGCCTAGCGGATGTCCGACACCTGCTTTGCGACCTTGCTGAGAAACCGCGCCCGTTGGGCGGCGCTGCAGCTGTCCATGTTGTGCAACGACAGCCATTGGGTTTTGCAGCGTGCATTGCAGCACGATTTTAAACTGCGCAAAAGAACGTTGCGCCCTGGATTGCGCAGGACAAAGGTCCAGTACCACCACGGTGCGCCCAGCGTGCTGACGGCAAAGATCAGCCGGATGTGCGTCAAAAGCGGTTTCATGCCCGAGAGTGTCTCGGCATTGGCGAAAGCCACCCCAGGGCGCCAAATCCGATCAAACCAGCCCTTCAACATCGCGGGCGGGCTCATCCACCACGTTGGATAGACCAGGATCACCCCGTCGCAGGCGCGCAGGCGCTCAACATGACGGTTGGGCAAACTGGCGGGAAGATCATCTGAATGATAGCTCCGCCGCTCGCTCTCGCGCATTACCGGCTCAAAACCCTCTGCATAAAGGTCAATCAGATCGACGCTGTGTCCCGCCGCTCGGGCCGCTTGAACAACCGTGTCACGCAACGACGCGCCAAAGCTGTCTGGCACCGGGTGACAATAGACAACCAATATCCGCATCTGTCTCAGTCCCAAAAGCTCTGAAGTGTTTGGCCCCAGGCGCGCGGCCCCTTCAGAGACGTGATTGCAGGATCGTTTTTGTGACCGAAACGCGCAGCTTGCAATGTGCAAATGACATCGCCTGGTAGAACGCTCAACAGAACCTTCAACGCGCGCGCTGACGACAATTGCGTGATCAACGACAGGCGCGCGCGGCGATTGCTTTGATCTTGGTTTTCGGTTTTCCTTTTGATGACACAACATGAGTCGGAGCGATCCGTTGAAACACTCCCCCCTCCATCGCGACTTTGGCGTCGAGCTTCATGACATCGATCTAAAGCAAGCAACACCTGATCATTTATACCCCGAAATTCGCGCGGCCTTTGAAGAGCATTCGTTGCTCTTGATCCGTGGGCAAGACTGGAATGACGACGACATTCTGCGCTTTGGCCGCTTGTTCGGACAGATCGAAAATCGGACGGATGGGCCTGATTTCGTCTCGCGCGTCTCGAACGTGCTGCCCGATGGATCGGTGATGCAACCCGATGCGCAGAGATTAAAAGACCTGCGCGCCAACATGCTGTGGCACACGGATTCGACCTTTCTGCCGGTTCCGTCGCTGGCCAACATCATCACCAGCGAGATCGTTCCCACCGAAGGTGGCACAACCGAACTGGTGTCGACACGCGCAGGCTTGAAACGACTGCCAGACGACCTGAAGGCCGCCCTCAAAGGCGCAATCAAGCACAGCTACAGCCATTCCCGCAGCAAGATCGACGCGGATCTTGCCAAGGCCGAACATATCGCGAAATGGAACGTCGAAACCTGGCGGGGCATTTGGACGAACCCAACCAATGGCGAGGATGCGGTCTATATCGCGTCGCATTCCTGCGGGATCGTCGGCATGGATGACGACGCGGCGCAGAAAATAATCGACGATATTGTCGCGCATCTGACAACCGAAGACGCCGTCTATGCGCATCAATGGCAAGTGGGCGATGTCCTGATATGGGATGAACGCGCAACCCTGCACCGCGGAACGCCCTGGCCCTTTGAACAAGCCCGTTCGCTGGCCTCGGTCTGCATCTCTGCAAGCGACGCCGACGGATTGGCCGCGATGCGCCCTGCGGCTTGATCCATCAGGGCGGTTGGCTTGGCGCCTCGCGCCTGATTGTCAGGGTTTTGCCGAAGGTTCCCAAGGGGCATCATTCAGGCGTGGCCCGACATCAGACGTGGCGAACCCATCGCAATCCGCATCGGCGTCGCTGGCATATGTCCGGCGAACGACGGTTTCCAATGCTGAGCTGATGTTCAAACATTCCCCACCGGGCCGAACCAGCCGAGTGTCGATCTCTGGCCACACCTAGCCAAAGGAATTGATAAACTCCGAGACCAGCTTGAGCCGCGCGCGGTCTTTGGTTGCGATCAAATAGGTGTCGTGCGTTTGGTCCAATTCGCGGATGGGAACCTCGGCCAGAGAGCCTTTGATCAGGCTGCTGTCGCGCAAGAACACGGCCACGCCGATGCCTTGCAAGACCGCCTCGCACATCAACGGGAAGGCCGTCATTGTAACGATCCGTTGCAACTCTATGCCATGCTTTGCGCAGGCCTTTTCCAGCACCTT
>CAZYQC010000055.1:0-21712 GCA_964649815.1 uncultured Rhodobacterales bacterium
GGGTGCAGAAGGGGTTCTGGGGGCGCTGCTGCAGGGGGATGGAGACACCAAAGGTTGCCAGCAGCGGCTCGAGCGGGCGGTGCTAGAGCCAGCGGATGACGAGGCGCTCCATCGCGACGCCTGCCGCAAAGGTGACGGCGAAGGCCAGCGGAATCGCAACGATGATGGATGTCGTGTGATCTGGGATGAAGAGCTGGACCACATAGCCGGTATAGGCGCCCATCATGATGAATTCGCCATGCGCCATGTTGATCACGCCCATAACGCCGAAGGTGATGGCGAGGCCGATGGCGGCGAGAAAGTAGATGGAGGCCAGAGAGATCGCATCCAAGGCCAGGTCAGCGGTTTGGTTCAGGGCAACACTTTGTTCAATCGCTCTCAGCGTTTCCTGGGCCGCGGCGGCGACTTCGGGGGCGGCGGCGATGTAGCGGTTGTAGAAGGTGAAATTCGCGAGCGTCGCTGTTACCTCGGTTGGCGTGACTGCGGGCTCGGCCCGGCCATCCGCGACCAGGGCCTGATAGACCGAATACCGTGCAGCGTCTTGATCGAGTGTCGACACAGGCGTGCCCAGGATGGCGCCGTCTTCGATATTGGCGACCAGAACATCGCGGATGTCTGAGGCGGTGGCGATTGGCGGGGCGAGGCCTTTTTGCACAAGCAGGTCATAGGCGTCCGCTTCGGAGAGCTCAGCGCTGCCGGGGGTCAGGATTTGGGCGATGTCTGCGCCCTCAGGCGCGGTGTCCGAGACATCAAGCGCGGTTGCGATCAACGGGTTGAGGGCGGCGCGCACATCAACGCCAAGATCGCCCTGAAAGCCCCTGATTGCGCTGATTTTTTCTGACGGATCCTCGGCAAAGGCGATGGTCAGAATGCGCTCGGTGCGGGACATGCGCTCTTGCAGCGTTGCGTCTGTTTCCTCGGGCAAGACGGCACGCAACGATGCCAGATGGGTTTCTTTTGGATCGCGGCCAATGGCGTCGAGCGCGCGGGCGCGGGTGGCTGGATCCGGTGCTTTGAGCTGGAACGTGACGAGGGCCGCGCCGATCAAGCCGCGCACACCGCTGTTGGGTTTGAGTTGGCGCCAGTCTTTGTCGGGCACTTCGCCAAGATCGGTGCCATCGGCAAAGTCGAAAATGCGCAGGGTCTTTTTGTCGATCTCCTCGGCATAGACAAAAAGACCGGTCTCTTTGGAGCGCCACATCTCTTTGGATTGCCATTTCTCGAAGACAGTTTGGGCCTCAGGCAATCCGCTGTCGGTCAGCGCATCAATCGCGGGGCCGATGGTCTTGCGAGAGGGTTTCGCAAGCATGTCGCCATAATCCTGCATGATCTGCTGGATGGGCGCGTCAGCCTGTTGCGCGCTCAGCGGTGCTGCGAGCAGGGCGCACCAAAGGAGTACCAAAAATCGGATCATGCTGCGCCTCTTGAGGGGGAGAAGGGCGCCCAGGCGCCCTTCCGATTATCGTTTTAGGTCAAACGATTAGTAGTTGGACTTGATCTGAACGCAGGTGTTGGTCTCGGTGTTGTACATACCGCAGCCCAAAGACGCCCAATCAGATTTCAGAACCGCAGATTCTGGCAGGTAGTCTGTCCATGCATCGCCAGGAACTTCTGTTGTCTGGCTGATGATGTCGAACTGACCATCCTCTTGGATTTCACCGATCAGAACCGGCTTGGCGAGGTGGTGGTTTGGCAACATCACCGCTGTGCCGCCTGTCAGGTTCGGGAATTCCTGGCCGTACATAGCTGTGCGCACGGCATCCACATCTGTGGTGCCTGCTGCGGTTGCGGCGTTCACCCACATGTTGAAGCCGATGTAATGCGCTTCCATTGGGTCGTTTGTGACGCGCTCTTCGCCCATGCGGGCTTTCCAGGCGGCGACCCAAGCTTCGTTTGCATCGGATTCAGCGGATTGGAAGTAGTTCCACGCCGCCAAGTGACCAACCAGGTTGGTTGTGTCGAGGCCTGCAAGCTCTTCTTCACCAACGGAGAAGGCGACAACGGGGATATCATCCGCGGATACGCCTGCAGCGGCGAGTTCTTTGTAGAAGCCCACGTTCGCGTCACCGTTGATCGTGGAGATCACGCCGACTTTTTTGCCGTCTGCGCCAAGTGCGACGACGTCAGCAACGATCTTGGACCAATCAGAATGACCGAAAGGCGTGTAGTTCACAAAGATGTCTTCTTCGGCGATGCCTTTCTGCTGAAGATAGCTTTCCAGGATGTTGTTTGTTGTACGTGGGTACACATAATCCGTGCCGAGCAGCGCGAACTTTTCAACTTCGAGCTCTTCGAGGAAATAATCGGTTGCAGGGATCGCCTGCTGGTTTGGCGCAGCGCCGGTGTAGAAGACGTTTTTGGAGCTTTCTTCGCCTTCGTACTGAACAGGGTAGAAGAGCAGGCCGTTCAGTTCTTCGATCACGGGCAGCACGGATTTACGGGAAACAGATGTCCAGTTGCCGAAGATCACGTCCACTTCGTGGACGGTCAGCAATTCACGGGCCTTTTCCGCAAAAAGCGGCCAGTCGGAGGCCGGATCAACAACAACGGCCTCAAGCTGGCAGCCCAGAACACCGCCTGCGGCGTTCTGCTGTTCGACCAGCATTTCCATTGTGTCTTTCAGGGTGGTTTCCGAAATCGCCATTGTGCCGGACAGAGAGTGCAAAACACCCACTTTGATCGGGCAGTCTTGAGCGGCGGCAGGCAGAGCGCCGGCCATCAGCACGGCAGCAGTTGTTCCGAGAAGTTTTTTTGTCATCGCTTTTTCCTTTGCGCGACGCGCGGAAGCATTGCGAAGCGGCAAGGCACACTCCATATCTCCCCCACGCAGATTTTTGCGTCGTGCGGTGGTGATATGTGGTTGCTAGGCCAGCACCATCGCACGTGAGTAAAAGGTCCTGTTGAACCCGTGGGCCATGTAGTGCGTATTTTTTCGGCAATCCGAGTCATCGCTCGGGTTTCGCCGTCCCAACCGGGAAATTTGCCCTATTTTTGTGCGGGCGACTGAATTGCGCTGAAAAAGCGGGCAGAGAGCAGACGCTTTTGGGCGTCAACTGTCCAGCAGCATCCTTTGGCAAACATTCAGATGATGCGTGGATTGGCGTTTCGCCCATTGCGCGCGCTCGGAATTGCTGGCGAAAGCGGCAGTTGTAAGCAGGCTGGAATGCGCCAGCTTGCTTTCGATCCGTTTGGCCATTGCATCGCGACGCTTGTCTTGCGGAGTGACGGCTTCGAGCAGGGACACGAAAGTTAGCCGTTGCGCCTCGAGATCGTCTGCAGCGGGGTCGTTCATCAGCCAGGCATGTTCCATCTGAGCAGAATAGCGCCCGGTGCATCCGGCAAAGACTTCGAACAGGGGCTCATGCGCTTTGGCTGCACCGATTTGGCTCAGAAGCACACAAAGGGCCGTGATTATCGTTCTTTTTCTGCGCACAAATTGATCAAAGCATCGAAAAAGGCGCCTGACAAGTGTGCAGTTTGAAAACTTTTACCGGGCGTTCATCATTGAGTGCCCAAGATCTTGGGGTCAGGCATTGCGGCGGCGCAAAAGATAGGTGTCCATGATCCAGCCATGTGCCTCGCGCGCGGCGGCGCGGGTCGAGATGATTTCGGCGCTGACATCTTGCAAATGGCCGCTCACCAGAACCTCGTTCTCCATTCCCAGAAACGCGCCCCACCAGATGTCAAAATCGGCGGGCTCAAGCGTTTGAAATGCACAGGTGCCGTCCAGCATAACAACGAGCGTTTCGGTGTCAGCGGGCCAGCCCGCATCGCGCAACCGCCGCCCGGTCGAGATCGTGACCGGCGCGTTTACGGTGTTCAAAGCGATGGCATGCGCTGCGGTGAGCGCTTGGACGGATGTGATGCCGGGAACCACCGTAAGCGTCGGAGCCGGAGACAAGCGGGCCGCAATGCGCAAGGTGCTGTCATAAAGCGAGGGGTCCCCCCAAACCAACAGTGCGACATCGGCGGGGGCGCCGTGTTGCGCGATCGCCTCTGCCCAAATCTGTGCAATCTCATCGTGCCAAAGCGCGACGCGGTCCAGGTAAGGCTGGCTTTCGTCGCGCACCGGCATATCGAAATAGGCAATCGGGGCCTCCGGGCGAATGTCATCAACAATCTGACGGCGCAAGTCGGCCAGATCATCTTTGCCCGGGCCTTTGCGCGGAATGAGGATAAGCGGGGCGGCGGCAATGGCTTGGCGGGCCTGCCCCGTTAAATGGTCTGGGTTCCCTGTGCCGATCCCGATGAGGTGAATATGGGTCATGGATTGGGTTCTACCTTAGACATGGCGCCGCAGGAACATGCGGGTGGCGCCTTGGGGCGGGCGAATTGGGGTTTCGCACAGCCCACTTTGATCGCTTGTGTCTCAGCTCTCTGCCAAGGCGCCATAGAGGATAAGGGCGGGTGCATCACTGATCTTTTCGCTCAAGTCTTTGGCCAAATCTGCAACCGTGGTGCGGTGCAGCCGTTGATCGGGGGTCGAGACGGCTTCGGCCAACAGGGCTGGCGTGTCAGGCGGCAAGCCGTGATCTGTCAACATGCGCGCCAAGCCCGGAAAGGTGCGCTGGCCCATAAAGACGACGGTTGTCGCCTTTGGATCGGCCAAGGCGGCCATGTTCAGATCCTCGGGCAGGGCGCCTTTGACATCGTGGCCCGTGATGAACTGAACGCGGCGCGCCGTCAGGCGGCGCGTCAAGGGGATTCCTGCGGCTGCGGCTGCGGCGCAGGCCGATGGCACGCCTGGAATGATCTCAAAGGCGATGCCTGCGGCTTTCAGCGCGTCGGTTTCTTCTTCCAACCGGCCAAAGGTGCCGCCGTCGCCGGATTTCAACCGCACGACGTGCTGACCGGTTTGCGCGTAATCGACCAGCAATTGACTGACGTGGTTTTGTTTGGGCGAGGGCCGACCGGCGCGTTTTCCGACGCCCACCAGGTCTGCATCCGCTCGGGCATGGGCCAAAATCGGGCCTGACGACAAATCATCAAACAAAACCGCGTCGGCCTTGCCCAGACGATCGACGGCTTTGACTGTCAGCAACTCGGGATCGCCGGGACCAGAGCCGATAAAGCTTACAAAGCCGCTCATCCGGTTTCTCCGGTGATGAGATGAAAGAAGGTCCCCGTGACTTGACCTTTGCGCGACCCGGTCTCCGGGACCGGATTCCCATCGGCGTCATAGACATCGGCCAGCGGCGCATCGGGTTCATCCAGGATTGTCGTGTAGTGGAATTCATGCCCCCGCAGCGCGGCCCCAGGCGCAAACCCGGGCATCGGCGCTTTGAGAACGGCCCGTCGGTAGCCCAGGTGGAATTTCCGTTTCTCATAGCTGGTGACAAGACCCAAAAGGCCCGCCATCTCGTGACGCTGACCCTCTTTGTCGATCAAGGCCTCGCCCAAGGCCATGTAGCCACCGCATTCTCCGTGAACGGGTTTTGTCTCCGCATGGGTGCGCAGGCCTTGGCGAAAGGTACGCGCTTGGGCCAAGGTCGCGCCATGCAACTCGGGGTATCCGCCCGGCAGCCAAACCAGATCGGCGCTTGGGTCCGGCGCCTGATCGGCCAGGGGGGAAAACGGAAGCACTTCGGCGCCCGCGTGCCGCCAGCCTTCCAGCAGATGCGGATAGGTAAAGGAAAAAGCAGCGTCCCGTGCGATCGCGATGCGCTGGGCGGGCGGCGGCGGCAGCGTATTGGCCGCCGGTGGTTGGCTTGCGCGCGCCGCCGCTTTGATCGCGTCAAGGTCAACATGTTCGCGCAGAAAGGTTGCGTAACCTGTGATGGCGGCCTCTAGATCGGGATGTTCGACGGCTTGGATCAGGCCCAAATGCCGCTCGGGCAATTTCAGATCCCCCCGACGGGGCAGCGCGCCCAACACTTGAATGCCCGCCTTGTCCATGCCCACCCGCGTAAGGCGTTCGTGCCGGGGGCTGGCCACGCGGTTCAGGATCACGCCCGCGAACGGCAAATCCGGGTGATAGGATTTGAACCCCAGCGCTGTGGCCGCCGCCGATTGCGCCTGGCCGCCCACATCGATCACAAGGATCACAGGCCATCCCATCGCAAGCGCGGTTTCTGCGCTTGAGCCAAAGCCGCTTTGCCCGCGCGTTGCAACGCCATCGAACAAGCCCATCGAGCCTTCGGCCACACAGATGTCAGCGCCTGTGGTGCGTGCCGCAACCGCGCCCAACAGACCTTGGTCCATCGCCCAGGTGTCAAAGTTATACGAAGGCCGACCCGCTGCGGCCAAATGAAAGGCCGGGTCGATATAATCGGGGCCGCTTTTGTAAGGTTGCACCGTTAGCCCGTCTTCGGCCAAGGCCCGCAACAGGCCCAGCATGACGGTGGTTTTGCCGGTGCCAGAGGCGGGGGCGGATACCAGAATTCCAGGAGGATTAGTCATCGCCGTGGCTCCAACTTGCCCAAGGGCTGTCTGCGGTTTGGGGGCGATAGCGCCGGTCGTAATCGACGCTGTAAAGACAGCTTTCGTCAAAATTCTCTGACCCAATGGCGTGGCCCACCAAAATCAGCGCCGTGCGGCTGATGGAGGGATCCATCGCATCGTGCAGCGTCTCGAGTGTCGCATGCAGGATCTTTTCGTCCGGCCAGGATGCGCGATACACGACCGCCACCGGGCAATCCTTGCCATAGGCTGGGGTGAGATCCGCGACCACCTGGTCCAAATTGCCAATCGACAGATGGATGGCCAGCGTCGCGCCCGTGGCCGCAAAGTTGGTCAAGGTTTCGCCCGCGGGCATGGTCGAGGCGCGCCCGGGCGTTCGGGTCAACACCACCGATTGCGCGACACCAGGCAAGGTCAATTCGGCACCCAAGGTTGCGGCGGCTGCGGCAAATGAGGGCACGCCGGGCGTCACCGTATAGCGAATGCCCTCGGCACGCAGGCGGCGCAATTGCTCTCCCATTGCGGACCAAACGGACAGATCACCAGAGTGCAGCCGCGCCACATCCTGCCCAGCGGCGTCTGCGGCTTTGATCTCGGCCATGATGGCGTCTAAATCCATTGGCGCCGTGTTCACGATCTTTGCGCCTTCCGGGCAATGGTCCAAGATCGCCTCGGGGACCAATGATCCCGCATAGAGGCAAACCGGGCAGGCCGCGATCAGGTCGCGCCCGCGCAACGTCAAAAGATCAGGCGCGCCCGGTCCGGCGCCTATGAAGTGTACGGTCATTTACCCGTCTCCTTGCGCGATTGCGCATGTCACCATCCGGTCTTGGGACACTTGCCGCGTCGCCAAAAGCCGCGCGTTGCGGCCCGCAGCCGCCAATGCGCAGGCCTCTGCGACGCTGCCTGTGTTTTTTGCAGCCAAGCTTGTGTCGGACAACGTTGTGGTGGTCTGTGCTTCCATGTCGCTTTGCGAAACTGCGATCAACGGCAGATCGCGCATTTTGGCAAAATCAGCAAGGATGGGCGATTTGTCCTGCACAGTCGCAACCGCGTCCACCGACATATCGCCGCGCGCAGCGGCCAAGGCATCGGCAAAGCTTGCCTCGGTCGCATCCGCCCGACAGCCAAATCCCGCGACAATCATGGCGCAAAGCTCCATTGCACGACGGGATAGCTGGATTTCCAGCCGGTCTTTGGCCCAAGCGGTTCTGCATGTGCCAGCTCGATCCGCATCAAACTGCCGCCAAAGGCCGCCTGCGCCCGCGATAGTGCCGCTTCGCCTTCCAGCGTGACAACATTTGCAACGATCCGGGCGCGCTGGGCGTGGCACATCTTGATCACCTCGTCTGTCAGGCCGCCGCCAATAAAGATCGCGTCGGGCTGCGCGGCACCCTCTAGTGCCTCGGGCGCGCCGCCGTTCACGATGCTAAGCCGCTGCGCGACCCCCATCGCCTTTGCATTGCGCAAGATACGCTTGGCCCGATCGGCGCGCGGCTCAAAGGTGGTGGCGGTGGTGGTGCTATTGGCCAAGAGCCACTCGATCGCGATGGAGCCGGACCCGCCGCCAATATCCCAAAGCCGCTCGCCCGCGCGCGGTGCGAGCGCAGACAGGGTCAGCGCGCGGATCGGACGTTTGGTGATTTGCCCGTCCGTTTCAAACAGATCATCGGGCTGGCCCGAGGCTGAGCTGAGGCTGGCGCCCGGGCCAGAGACCTCGATGGCGGCGCAAACCGGATGGGCAAAGTCGCCGTCAAGCGTTTGGGCCGTGGCCTCGGTTGCGCGCTCTGCCTCAGAGCCTACGGCCTCGAGGATCGTGAGGCGGCTTGCGCCAAAACCAAGCTCGGTCAGGTAGGTGGCCAGTTCGTGCGGTGCGTCTCCGTCCCGCAAAAGCACAATGAGGCGAACGCCTTGCGCAAGATGCGGCCGCATCTGTGACAAAGGTGCGGCGTGCAGGCCAAGGCATGTTGTTTGTGTCAAAGACCAGCCCAGCCGCGCGGCCACCCGGGAAAAGGTCGACGGCGCGGTCAGGCATATCCAGTCTTCGGGCGCGAAATGCCGTGCGATGCTGGCGCCTGCGCCAAACCAAAAAGGATCGCCCGATGCCAAAACGACAACCTGGCGCCCGCGCAGATCCTCTAAGACCTGCAACCCCTCTAGGAACGGGACGGGCCAGGCGATCTTTTCGACCGTTTGATCTGTGATCATCTCCAAATGCCGAGGCGGCGCCATGACCACCTCTGCACGGGCCACAGCGGCTTGACTTGCCGGGGGCAGTCCCGCAATGCCGTCGGCACCGATGCCAACAATGGTGATCCAAGGGGGATTAGCCATAGCACCCAACATTCTGATCCTTGGCGGTACGACCGAGGCCACCGCGCTTGCCCAAGCTGTTGCCGAAGCCGGCCTTGCCGGGCAGGTGAGCTTTGCCGGTCGCGTGGATCGCCCAAAACGCCAGCCGCTGCCGCAACGGGTGGGTGGCTTTGGTGGCGCGGACGGCCTTGCCACGTTTTTGGCCCAGCAGGCGATTACCCATGTCGTCGATGCAACGCATCCCTTCGCCGCCCGAATGAGCCGCAATGCAGTTGCCGCTTGCAAGGTGGCGGGCGTTCCTCTGGTCGCCCTGACGCGCCCCGCTTGGACGCCGCAAGTGGGGGATGCCTGGACGCGCGTGTCGACGATCGCTGAGGCGGCGGCCTGTCTGTCGGGCGTGGGGCAGAACGTGCTGCTGGCGATTGGGCGCATACATATCGGTGCCTTCGCCGACCAAGCCCAGCACCATTATGTGTTGCGTCTGGTCGATCCCCCAAAAGAGCGGCCCCCGTTCCCAAGCCACGAGGTCATCGTGGCGCGTGGGCCCTTCACGATGGAAAGCGACCTGGCCATGATGCAGGCGCGCGGGATCGAGGTTGTTGTGTCCAAAAACTCTGGCGGCAAAGGTGCTTACGCCAAGATCGCGGCCGCGCGCGAGATGGGCATCCCCGTGATCATGATCGACCGCCCGCACATCCCCCAGCGGACCGAAGTCGGGCGCATCGCCGATGTTTTGCGCTGGATCGATCATTCTGAAACGGACCGCGGCGTGTAGACAAAGGGCGCACCATCGCGTTCGATGAGGCGTGTTGTCGATGACCCTACGATCACCATAGTTCGCATGTCGGCCATATCGGCTGTCGTGTCTTGCAACGGGACCACGCGCAGAGTTTCCTGAGCTGTGCTGACCGCGCGGGCAAAGATCACTGGCCGATTGTCACCACAGGCGGATTTCAGAATTTCAAGCGTCTTTTCAAACCCTTCGGGCCGAGACTTGGAGCGTGGGTTGTAAAAGGCCATTGCGAAATCAGCCTCGGCTGCGAGGCGAAGACGACGTTCGATGATGGCCCAGGGCTTGAGGTTGTCCGACAGGTTGATCGCACAGAAATCATGGCCCAACGGCGCGCCCGCGCGGGCCGCTGCGGCAAGCATCGCGGTTATTCCAGGCAGTACGCGAATGTCCAGATCGCGCCACGCCAACGGGCCAGCTTCGACCGCTTCGAAAACCGCGGCGGCCATCGCAAAAACGCCCGGATCGCCGGAAGAGACGACCACAACCTTTTTGCCCTCTGCCGCCATCGACAGCGCGTGACGCGACCGGTCAAGCTCGACCCGGTTGTCGCTGGGATGCAGCGTCAGCCCAGGGCGTTCCGCCACGCGCGCGACATAGGGGATATAGCCGACCACATCCGTCGCCTGCGCCAGCGCCTCGGCAACCTCGGGCGTCACCAGCGCGTCAGCACCGGGCCCAAGCCCCGCAATCGAGAGCCAGCCGCTCAAGGCCGCCGCCCTTGGCCGTGAACCACGATGATCGAGAAATAGGGCGTCACCTTGTCAGCCGCGTCCGACAGTTTTTGAACCGTTTGTTTGGGCATCGTGGCAAATTCGATCAGCCAAGCTTTTTCATATTTTCCAGAGGCTTGCAGTGCTCTTTTCACCTTATCGATGTTGCGGCCAATCTTCATGACCACCAGCGCATCTGTGTCGCGCATTTGTGTGGTCAACGTGGCCTCGTCCAGCGTTCCCATCAGAACGGTCAGGATGTCATCACCCCATGTCACAGGCATGCCTGTGGCCGTCCAAGCGCCCGACATGCCCGTGATCGCAGGCACCACGTCGACAGGAACATCACCGCGCAGGCGTTCGTAGAGATGCATGAAAGATCCATAGAAAAACGGATCGCCTTCGCACAGGACAACCACGTCCTCTCCGCTTTCGGCCAAAGCGCGGATGCGCGCTGTGCTTTCGGCGTAGAACGCGCTGAGACACGCGTTATAGGCCGGATCGCTGAGTGGAATTTCCGTTGTAACCGGATATTCCATCGGATACTCGGTCGCGCCCTGTGGCATTAACGGATCCGCCAAGGTCCGCGCCTGACCCGGACGGCCCGCTTTGCGAAAATAGGCGATATGTTTGGCGTTTCGCACAAGCCGGTCGGCCTTGACGCTCAACAACTCTGGGTCGCCAGGCCCCAGCCCTACGCCGTAGACAGTGCCGGTGCTCATTCTGCGCGGCTTCCGATTGCGTTCACGGCGGCCACCGTGATCGCGCTGCCGCCCAGACGGCCTTCGACGATCACGCAAGGCACCGGCTGGGCCGCAAAGAGGGCATCTTTGCTTTCGACCGCCCCCACAAACCCCACCGGACACCCGATGATCGCTGCAGGGCGCGGGCAATCGGGGTCTTCGAGCATATTGAGCAGGTGAAAGAGCGCGGTTGGGGCATTGCCAATCGCGACCAAGGCGCCTGCGAGATGTGGGCGCCACAATTCGAGCGCCGCAGCCGAGCGCGTGTTGCCCATCTTGGCGGCAAGCTCGCGAACGCCGTCGGCATGCAGGGTGCAGATCACCTCATTGTTGGCGGGCATACGGGCGCGTGTCACACCCTCAGAGACCATGCGCGCGTCACACAAAATCGGCGCGCCCGCCTCAAGAGCTGTGCGCGCTGCAGGTACGAAGCCTTTGGAAAAGCGGACATAATCCTCTAGCCCGACCATGCCTGCGGCATGAATCATGCGCACGGCAACTTGTTCTTCATCCGCATCAAAGCGGTCAAGGTTTGCCTCCGCCCGGATGGTTGCAAACGATTGTTTGTAGATGGCGGCGCCGTCTGTTTCGTATTCGTAGGGCATCACACGTCTGCTGTTTCTGTGGTCACGTTCGACCCGCGCTCTTCCCACGGATGCTCTGGGTCTACAAGGTCTGGGTTTTGCGCATCTTCCAGCAAGATCGCACGCCACGGCGTCGTGCGCAGGGCGCTCGGCGCCGCGCGCGTGATGAACGCGGCCAGTGCCGCTGCCGAATGTGCGCCGGCTGGCGCGGCGCACAGGATGCCCTGCGCATTGCGCCCGATCTTTGGCGCGGCGGTCGCAGGTGCCGGTTGGGCATGCATCCAATCGGGGGGAAGGGCGGTTGTCTCTAGATGGCGGGCCATCCGTCCGGCGGTGGAGCCTCCGGTTGCAAGGAACCATTCGGCCATATCGACAAGTGCCGTTGCCGCTGTCTCTAAGGTCACAGCGCGGCCCAGGGTGCTTCCATCGGCTCTTAGGATCAATGCATGCGCCTCAGTGACCTCGAACCTGAAATCAGCCGAGGCCTCCTGCAAAACCCGCTCAGGCCCGCAATCTATGCCGATGCCCATTTTCGCGGGCAGTTCAGGCAGCTGCGCCAGATGCTTCAAAAGCTGATCATGTAGGCGCACGTTCATGTCCTGGGCCGCCCAGAGCGGGGTCATCAGGATGTTACGCCGGTGTTCATAAGCGGCATCTGGGTCCAAAAGGTCGAGCGCAGCCAGACCGCGCACCAACGGCGCATAGGTGTCTTCGCGAACGCCGCGAAGCTGGATGTTCGAGCGGATGGTGAACTCCAGCAAGCCATTGCCAAACTGCTGGGCGAGGGTGCAAAGACCTAAGGTCTGGTCTGTCGTCAGGCGCGACAGATGTGGCCGGACGCGGACCAGATACCCGTCTTCGGCCATCATGGGGCGATAGGCCGTGGGGCACCACCCGTAAGGTTCGGCTTTGCGTTTGATCCCGCTCATTGGGCCGCTTCCAGGCCCATGCGGATTGAGTTGCGCCGCGTGGTCCACAGACCTGCCTCATGCAAGGCCGCAAACTGGTCGACCATCGCCTGATAGGCGCCTGGATTGGCCTCTTGCAAGAATTCGGTCACGTCCGGGTCGCCAAGTGTCGCGTCGTGATATTGATCAAACAAATGCGACCCCACGACACCGGCCAAATGCGCAAACGCGGCCATGTGATCCAGCGTTGCTGCGATCTCGGCCCCGCCGCGAAAGCCGTGGCGCATCATGCCGCGCAGCCACTCGGGCTGTGTTGCGCGGGCCTGGACCACGCGCGCGATCTCTTCGGGAAGGGCGCGGGCCCGTGGGCGATCTGGCTGCGTTGCGTCAAGGTGATAAAGCTGCGCCTTGCCGCCGGTGACGGATTGCGCGGCGGCGAACCCAGCCTCGTGCGCGGCGTAATCAGAGGCCATCAGCAAATCGGTTTCCGGCAAATCCTGCAGATGAACAAAGCTATCGGCCTGTGCGACCCGCGCGCGCAGACCCTCTTCGTCCAGCTGTCCGTCAAGCCCGTCATAGGCATAGGCGCTGGCCTTTAGCCAGGCCTCTCCGGCGGCGCGGCGCCCTTCGTCGGAATAATCGTCCAGATGCGCGCCAATGCCCAAGCCAAAGGCCCCAGGTGCAGGGCCGTAGACACGCGCCGAAGGCGCATGGCCCGCATAAGGGTTCCAATCAGGGGCTTCGTCGCGATCTGCCAGCGCCCTGACGGCCTGACCAAAGAGCGTCGAAAGCGTGGGAAAGACATCACGGAACAAGCCCGACACGCGCAGCGTGACGTCGATACGCGGGCGGTCCAAATCCGTGATCGGCAACACCTCGATCCCCGAGACACGCTCTGATCCCTGGTCCCACACCGGCTTGCACCCCAAAAGATGCAGGGCCATCGCAAATTCCTCGCCCGCGGTTCGCATCGTGGCCGATCCCCATAGATCGACGACCAGACCTTTGGGCCAATCCCCTTCGTCCTGCAGATGTTGGCGCACCAACTCTTCGGCCAGCTTGACCCCCTGGGCATAGGCTGCGCGCGTCGGCACAGAGCGCGGGTCGGTGGTAAACAGGTTGCGCCCGGTGGGCAAAACGTCTGTGCGCCCACGATAGGGCGACCCCGAAGGCCCGCCCGCAATCCGGTGGCCATCCAGGGTGCGCAGCAAGCTCATACGCTCCGACGCGGTCGACGGATCGGTTTCATAAGGGCTCGCCCCTTCTTGCGCGCGCCCCCAAATGTGCAGGCCATCGCCGAATTGGCTTTCTTTGATGTCGCACACAAACCTGTCGATCCGCGTGATGGCTTCGGCGGAACACGTTGCCTTTTCAAGCCCTAAATCATGTTCTAATCCAATGGCTTGCGCTTCGTCCCTGATGTCGTTTTGCAGCCGGTCCCGGCGCCTTGGGTCCAAACCATCCGCGTTTGAAAACTCGTCCAGCAAGGCCTCAAGATAGGCCAGCCGATCCGGCGTCGCGCTCGATTTCTGAGGCGGTGGCAAATGCCCCAACGTGACCGCCCCGATGCGCCGTTTGGCTTGCGCGGCCTCGCCCGGGTCGTTCACGATAAACGGATAGACCACCGGTTTGGAGCCGATCAACGCCTCGGGCCAGCACGCATTGGAGAGTGCGACGGATTTTCCAGGCAACCATTCCAACGTGCCATGTGCGCCAATATGGATAAGCGCATCGCATTGCTGCCGCAGCCACAGGTAAAACGCCACATAGGCGTGACAGGGCACGCGCGCCAAGTCGTGATATTCGTCCTCGCGCAGGTCTGGCGCGCCGCGCTCGGGCTGCAAGGCGATCAGAACGTTGCCCCGGCGCGTGGCGGCAAAGTGAAATGCGCCGCCCTGCGCCTCTTGCGCCGGATCACCCCAAGCCGCAGCCAGATCGTCTTGCAGCGAAATGGGCAGGGTTTTGAGCGCGTCGCGGTATGCCTCTAACGGCCAGGCGATCGTCTCATCGCTCAGAGCCTCCGACAGTGCCAAATTGCCCCCGCCCCGGATAGGGTCCGCGGCCCCGTGGTCAAGGTGTTGAACGATAGGGGCAAGAGGCCCCGGATCGCGTTCGGGGCGGGCATGCGTGACGTAACCCGCATCGCCCAGATCCGACAGGATCGCCTGGGCCGAGGCCAGCGGGTCCAGGCCCACCGCATGCGCCATATTCCAGGCCTTGCCCGGGTAGGTCGACAGAACCAATGAGAGCCGTCGCGCGCCAGCCGGTTTGCGCGCCAGATCGACCCAAGCCTGCACCTTGTCGGCGATGGCCTCGATCCGCTCTGCGTCGGCCTTATGCGCCCAACGCGCGAATTCCAGATGCGGATCCTGCGCTTGTGGCTCTTTGAATGAGGCCACGCCCGCAAAAAGCCGCCCGTCGACCTCGGGCAAAACCACATGCATCGCCAAATCGGCCGGCGACAGACCGCGTTCCGCCTCTTCCCAGGCGTCGCGCATGGATGTTGCCAGGGCCAGCTGGAAAACCGGTACGTCGCCCGCGTCCAAGGGGCTGTCGCCGTCACTGCCCTTGCCGCTAAAGGCCGTGGCATTCACGATTGCCGCGGGCTTGAGCGCAGAGATTTGATCCTTGAGCCACCCCGCTGCGTCTGGGGCCTTGAGCGACGGGGCGAACAATCCCAAAACCGAAAACCCACGCGCCTTGAGCGCCGCAAAAATCGACCGAACCGGGTCGAGGTCAGCGGCGGAAAGATATGCGCGATAAAAACTGACGATGACGAGGGGCTTTTCTTGCGCCTCAAAACGCTCGGGCGCGATCACACCGCACTCAGGTGTCCAGGCGCCAGTCATAGGCAGGGCCTTGGACCCAGGCACAGGCCCCGCATAGAGGCCAGAGGCGAGCGCCATCTGCGCAAGAGCCGCCTGCGCCGCCACTTCGCCGCCTGTGTCGCACAGATGCGACAAGCGTCTCAGCGTGGACATCGGCAGCGTCGAATACGCATCCAATCGCGTGTCCACACGCCCGTCCGCTGGCAACACCGCAACCGCAATGCCGTTGCGCTGGGCAAGCTGTTGCACTTGCTCAAGACCATAGGCCCAGTAAGGCACCCCGCCGATCAAGCGGATAAGAATGCCTTTCGCGCCGACAAGCGTTTGCTCGATATAGGTATCGACCGACAGCGGATGCTTGAGCGCTGCCAAATTCGCCAGGCGCAGACTTGGCATCTTGCCGTCGGGGCCGCCGCCGCGATGCCAGCCCGCCGCAAACGCACCAAGATCGCTGTCGGAAAACGAGAGCACAACCAGATCGCCCGGGGTTTGACCCAGATCGGTTGGGGTTTCCGTTTCCTCTAACCCGTGGCTTTCCCGAAAGACGACATGCATGCGCGCACCAGTTTACTCCGCCGCTGCCGCAGGCTGCACCAAGGCGCTGTGTATCGCATCGTAGTTTACGTCATCATGTTCAGCGATCACGACCATTCTGCCCTGCCGTGCTTCGCTTGCTGACCACGGCCGGTCGAATTGGTGGCGCACCCGTGTGCCGACCGCTTGGACCAGCAACCGCATAGGTTTGCTCGCGATCGCGGCATAGCCTTTGACACGCAAAATGTTTTGCGCCGCTGCCATCGCCTCGATCCGCGCCACCAAAGCTTCGGGGCTGTCGAATTCGGGGATCGCGATCACGACGCTTTCGAAGTCATCATGTTCGTGGTCGTCGTGGCCATCGTGATGGCTTGGCCGCGCATCCAGATCATCTTCCGCAGCGGCTTCGAGGCCCAGGATCACCCGCGGGTCAACAACACCCTCCGCGACCTCCACAATCGGAAGCGCCCGGGGCGCTTCGGCTTCGATGATCGCTTTGGCTTTCGCAACACCCTCCGGCCCAGCCAGATCGGGCTTGGTCAGCAAGATGATGTCAGCGCAAGATATCTGATCTTCGAACACCTCGGACAGTGGCGTTTCATGGTCCAGCGACTCGTCGGCTTCGCGCTGTGCATCGACCGCGGCCACGTCAGGCGCAAATCGGCCTGCCGCGACGGCTTCGGCATCTGCCAGCGCGATCACGCCATCGACGGTGATGCGCGACCGGATGTCGGGCCAGTCAAAGGCCTTGAGCAACGGCTTTGGCAGCGCCAGGCCAGATGTCTCGATGATGATATGCTCAGGCTGCGGATCAAGCGCCATCAACGTCTCGATGGTCGGAATAAAGTCGTCAGCCACCGTGCAACAAATGCAACCATTGGCCAGTTCCATGATGTTCTCGGCAGGGCAGTTTGGAATGGCACATTCCTTAAGGATCGAGCCATCGACCCCCACATCGCCGAATTCGTTGACCACAACCGCCAGACGCTTGCCACCTGGGTTCTGCATCAATTGCGAAATCAACGTCGTTTTGCCAGAGCCAAGAAAGCCGGTGACGACAGTAACAGGAACTTTGTTCAGCGTAGACATGGGGTTACGTCTCCAATGGGGGAATGCGTGCGATACAGTTTTTGCGAAAATGCTCGGGCCGTTCACGCCAGGGAACCAGCCCGTTGTCGGTGGCCTGGTATTTGGCAATACCCTCGCGCAGGATGTCGACATGCGCGTCGGCGTCAAAGTTGCCGTAGACATAGGTCCAACGCGCCGCCCCACCGCGCACGGCGACCGAACATCCGTGGTCACAATTGGACAGACATTCGACGCCCCGCACGGTGACACCCTCAGCAATCGGCGCGTGCGACAAGGCGTCGAACAATCGCGCACCCGGCCGGACACCATCTGCGTCAACGTCTTGGCCGGCGCGACAGCTGACGCACACAAGGACTTCGGTTTTCAGAGGCTCTGACATCTCATCTTTCGCCATTTGTGCAGAGCGCTGGGGATGGCGGGCAGGCCGGTTGGCCGAATGGTCCCGACATCCGGAACACCCCGTCCGGTTACGTCTCATGTGCTGGCAGGTCTCCCGGCTTGCGGATCTCAGGTTGCCCTGTCGGTGGCCCCGCCTTCCCGGTTTGCGAAAACCAGTGGCTTTGGGCCCCCTCTCCGGTCACGGTCGCGGGGGCGGCTGCGTTAGGGCCCAAAACGGACCCGCTGCATTCCCTTTTCACCCGAGCATCCCCGGGCACCAGCGTCAGAATGACATGCGCGCCCACGCCACCCATTGTCAATGATTCCCGCGCATGCCACAGATCAGGTCCTGGCATAACTTGGGGAGCTGCCCATGACCGACATCACCACCCGCCACAACGAAAAGATGAAAAAGATCAAGGCTGCCCGCGACAAGATGATGGCAACCAAGACCGAGGAAAAAGGCCTGATCATGGTCCACACTGGCCCCGGCAAAGGAAAATCATCCTCCGGCTTCGGCATGATCATGCGCTGCATCGCCCACAAAATGCCCTGCGCGGTCGTGCAATTCATCAAAGGCAATTGGGAAACCGGCGAAAAGACATTCCTGCGCGACCGCTTCGCAGATGAATGCCGTTTTTTCGTCTCCGGCGAAGGCTTTACCTGGGAAACCCAAGACCGAGACCGCGACATCGCCGCCGCCCAAAACGGCTGGCGCATCGCCAAAGAGCAAATCTTGGACCCCGATATCCAATTCGTCCTCCTCGACGAAATCAACATCGCACTGCGCTATGACTACCTGGACATCGATGAGGTTGTCGATTTTCTGCTGACCCAAAAACCCGCCATGACCCATGTCGTGCTCACAGGGCGAAACGCCAAACCCGAGCTGATCGAAGCCGCCGATCTGGTGACAGAAATGTCCTTGGTCAAACATCCGTTCAAGGATGGTGTGAAGGCTCAAAAAGGGATCGAATTCTAAGAACCAGCAAGACCGCGCGCAGACGCAGAGGGCAGGAGCCTCCGGCGGGGATATTTGAGGCCAAAAGAAAACGAAGGCGTGTGTCTTTCTTTTGGCGCAAAATATCCTGGGTGAATGCGCCGGAGGCGCAGAGGGCAAAGCCCTTTGACCCCGGTAAGGTGCAAGGGCGAAAACGACAGGTTTGGGCGCGCGATTGGTGCAAGCCGCCAGGACAAAAGGGAGGATGCGCATGCCGCGCAAACGGTTGTTGACAGAATTTGGGATGGGATCGTCCTTGCGACGCCAGGATTACACGCAAGCCGCGGTGCGGGCGGTGCAAGACGCGCTGTGGCACAATTCGATCAATCTCGCGGAACTCTTTGGGAAGGACAAAGGCGAGATGCACATCACTGTGGATGTGGGTGTTCAGCAGCCTGATCTGGTTGATGTGCAGAAAGTGTCAGAGATTTTTCCCTATGGTCAGATCGACGTGCGCCCTCTGGTGGGCGGGCTTGACGTGCCGCGACAGGATGGGGGCAATCCGACGGTGATTGCGAATGTGGCGATTTCTGTTGCCCTAGACGTTGAGGACGCGGCATGAGCGATCAGCGCTTTATCATCGAGATGGGCATGGGCAATGACCAATATGGTCAGGACTATACCAAGGCCGCAGCGCGGGCGATTGAAGATGCGATCCGGCATTCCTCTTTGCCGCTTTTTGAGGCGGTGGGATTGGCGCATGATGAGATGCGCGTTGCGGTGACCATTGGGGTGCAAAAACCGGATGAGGTTGATTGCGCCGCACTCGCGCAGGCTTTGCCGCGCGGGCGGGCCGAGGTTAGGGTGGTCTTTGGGGGATTGGACGTGGAGAACCCGGACACCGGCGCTGTTTTGGTCATTGCCTCTGCGGCGGTCGAGGCGTTTTTACCGCGACAGGTGCCATGAGCCGGGCGTTGATGGTGCAAGGCACCGGCTCCAACGTTGGAAAGTCGGTTCTTGTGGCGGGGCTTTGCCGGGCTGCGCGCAAGCGGGGACTGTCGGTTGCGCCGTTCAAGCCGCAAAACATGTCGAACAATGCAGCCGTCACCGTCGATGGGGGGGAAATCGGGCGCGCTCAGGCGCTGCAGGCGCGGGCGGCTGGTTTGGCGGCGCATACCGATATGAACCCCGTTTTGCTCAAACCCGAATCCGAGGTTGGCTCGCAAGTGGTTGTGCAGGGCCGCCGGCGGGCGACGGTCAAGGCGCAGGCCTATGCCGCGTTAAAGCCCAGCCTGATGGCGCCCGTTCTAGAGAGTTTCGAGCGGTTGAAGTCGCAACATGATCTTGTCTTGGTCGAGGGCGCTGGCAGCCCTGCGGAGATCAATCTGCGCGAGGGTGACATTGCCAATATGGGTTTTGCCGTTGCAAGTGGCACGCCCGTTGTCTTGGTGGGAGATATTGATCGGGGTGGGGTCATCGCCCAGATTGTCGGCACGCAAGCGGTGCTGCCCGAGGCCGATCTTGCCACAATCAAAGGATTTTTGATCAACCGTTTTCGCGGTGATCCGCGTCTGTTCGATGATGGCTATGCGGCGATCACCGCGCGCACGGGGTGGCGGGGGTTCGGGGTTGTGCCTTGGTTTCAGGACGCATGGAAACTGCCTGCCGAAGACGCGCTTGATATCCGCACGCACGCCAAATCGGACGGCTTGCACGTCGTTTGTCTGCGTTTGTCGCGGATCGCCAATTTTGACGATCTTGACCCGCTGAGCCAAGAGCCGGGGGTGCGCCTGACCATGCTCAATGCGGGGCAGGCGCTGCCGGGGGATGCGGATGTCGTCATTCTGCCGGGCAGCAAATCCACCCGGGCCGACATGGCGTTTGTCCGCGCACAAGGCTGGGATGGCGACATCCTTGCGCATCGCCGCCGTGGTGGTCATGTGCTGGGGATATGCGGTGGGTATCAGATGCTTGGGACCCTGATCCGCGACCCTGACGGGATCGAAGGCCCGCCCGGCGATTGCGAGGGCCTTGGCCTTTTGGACGTGGAAACCGAGATGACGGGCGACAAACGCCTCACCGAGGTGGTTGCGCGGCACGCGCCGTCCGGCACAGAAATCGCGGGATACGAAATACACAAAGGGCGCACCCTGGGGGCCGATTGCGTCCGGCCCTTTGCCACGATCGACGGCAAAGACGAAGGGGCGCGCAGCGCTGATGAACGGGTTCAGGGCAGCTATCTGCATGGCATGTTCCGCGATGACGGGTTTCGCAAGGCATGGCTGGCGCGTTTTGGCGTCCAAGCAAGCGGGGTTGCGTTTGATCAATCGGTCGAAGAGGCGCTTGATGGCTTGGCCGCGCATCTCGAAACCTGTCTGGATGTTGACGGGCTTTTGAGCCTCGCCTCTTAGCGGGGTTCGGCCATATGGCAGGCGACGCGGGCCTCTTTGATGTGACGCAAGTGAGGGCGTTCGCTGCGGCAAATATCAGTGGCCAGAGGGCATCTGGGATGGAAGGCGCATCCTTTTGGCGGATCGATCGGATCCGGTATCTCGCCTTGCGGGGGCGGGATGTCTCGCCCGAACCCGTCAATTTGTGGCGCGGCCGCCAAGAGCATCTGTGTGTAGGGGTGTTTGGGGTCTTCAAAAAGCGTCTCGGGCGTTGCTTCTTCGACCAAGCGCCCGAGGTAGAGCACGCCAATGCGGTCGGCCATATGCTGAACGACTGTCAGATCGTGGCTGATGAAGACGTATGTCAGGCCGAAATCTTCCTTTAGATCGCTCATCAGGTTGAGGACCTGCGCCTGGACCGATACGTCCAGCGCCGAGGTCGGCTCATCACAAACGATCAGCTTGGGTTCGGACGCCAACGCGCGGGCGATGCAGATCCGCTGGCGTTGCCCGCCAGAGAATTCATGGGGGAATTTCCCGGCATCTCGCGCCGACAGCCCCACCTTTTCCAACAGAGCTTCGGCCAGACCGTCGGTTTTGCCGCCACGGGCCACAACCGGTTCGACAATGATGTCACGGACGCGCCAACGCGGGTTCAACGAGGCATAGGGATCCTGAAAGATCATCTGGATGTCAGCGCGGATCTCGTCGATCTTTGCGGCATCTGTTTCGCGAGCGAGGTCTACGCCTCGGATGCTGACCTGGCCATCGGACGGGGTGAGCAAGCCAACCAACATCCGCCCAATCGTCGATTTGCCCGATCCGCTTTCTCCGACAAGTGCATAGACCGTCTTTTCCTCGATCTCAAAGCTGACGTCTGAGACAGCCGTCAAAAGCGCTTTTTCACGGCGTTCCAAGACGCGGTTCAGCCACGGTTTTGAGACATCGAACACGCGGGTCAGGTTTTGAACGGAAACAAGGGACATCAGGCTGCGGGCTCCTGCGCCATAGGGAACCAGCAGGCGGCGTAACCACCGTCCAATCCGGGCCGCGGATCCGCTTTGCAGCGTTCTTGGGCGTAAACGCAGCGGGGGTGAAAGGCG
>CAZYQC010000056.1:0-21519 GCA_964649815.1 uncultured Rhodobacterales bacterium
GGCCATTCTTTCTGCGGGCGCGGGTGCCGCAGCCCCCGCACCGGCTCCTGCTGCGGAAGCGCCTGCAAGCGCGCCTGCCGCGACTGGTAAAGATGTCGAAGACGCCCCGTCCGCCAAGAAGATGATGGCCGAGAATAATCTGAGCGCTGATCAGGTGACGGGCACGGGCCGCGATGGTCGGGTCATGAAGGAAGACGTCCAGAAAGCGCTCGCCAACCCGCAACCTGCCGCCGCGCCTGCCGCTCCGGCTGCGCCGCGGGCCCCTGTTGCCGCCGAGGATGCCGCGCGCGAGGACCGGGTAAAGATGACCCGGCTTCGTCAGACCATCGCGCGCCGCCTCAAGGACGCGCAGAACACCGCCGCGATGCTGACGACCTACAACGAGGTCGACATGTCCTCCGTCATGGCCCTGCGCAAAGAGTACAAAGACCTCTTTGAGAAAAAGCACGGCACGCGCCTGGGCTTTATGTCGTTTTTCACCAAGGCCTGCTGTCACGCGACCAAAGAAGTGCCAGAAGTGAATGCCGAGATGGACGGCACCGACATCGTCTACAAAAACTTCGTCCACATGGGCATCGCCACCGGCACGCCCACTGGCCTCGTTGTCCCGGTCATCCGCGACGCCGATGCCATGAGCTTTGCCGACATCGAAAAAGCCATCGCCGAAAAAGGCCTGCGCGCCCGCGACGGCAAATTGTCGATGGCAGAAATGCAAGGCGGCACGTTCACGATCTCCAATGGCGGCGTCTACGGCTCGCTCATGTCCTCGCCCATCCTGAACCCGCCGCAATCGGGCATTCTGGGCATGCACAAAATCCAAGAGCGTCCCGTCGTCGTGAACGGAGAAATCGTGATCCGCCCCATGATGTACCTCGCCCTCAGCTACGACCACCGCATCGTAGACGGCAAAGGCGCGGTCACCTTCCTCGTCCGCGTCAAAGAAGCCCTAGAAGACCCCCGCCGCCTGCTGATGGACCTCTAAAAACCCCCCCGGACTTGATCCGGGGCCCCGCCACCCCAAACCCCACGCCCCGGACCTGATCCGGGGCCGCTCAACACAAACCCCACTCCCCGGACCCCGATCCGGGGCCCCGCCACCTCAAACACCACCCCCCGGGCTTGACCCGGGGCCGCTCAACACAAAGAGATCCCGGGGCAAGCCCGGGAAGAGACACCAAACCCCACGCCCCGGACCCCGATCCGGGGCCTCGCAACCCCAAACCCCAAACCACAACCCCAAACCCCAACCGAAACCCCATGACCCACGAACTCTCCGTCCTCGTCCTTGCCGCCCTGCTCCAGGTCGTTCAATTCGTGATCTTCTCGGTGACCGCAAACCTCCAGGTCGGACCCCGCACAGCCCTCAGCAACCGTGACAATCCGGTCGAGCTGACCGGCATCGCAGGCCGCGCCCAGCGCGCCATGAACAACCATTTCGAAGGCCTCATCCTCTTCTCCATCGCCGCCATAGCCCTGACACTCGCCGAGAAATCCTCCACCTTCACCGGCCTCTGCGCCTCCGCCTATCTCATCGCCCGCATCCTCTACGTGCCTGTTTATCTCCAGGGCCTGACCCCCTGGCGCTCTCTCATCTGGCTTGTGGGCTTTACCGCCACGCTTCTCATGCTCATCGCAGCCCTCCTCTAGCCCTTCTTTTGGACCAAAATACTCCCGGGGGTCTGGGGGCAGGCAGCCCCCAGCATCCCGCAGACAACAAAGGACACCTCTCCAATGGCAAGCTACGACGTCATCATCATCGGCTCTGGCCCTGGCGGCTATGTCTCGGCCATCCGCTGCGCGCAACTCGGACTGAAAACCGCCTGCGTCGAAGGGCGCGACACGCTGGGCGGCACTTGCCTCAACATCGGCTGCATCCCCTCCAAAGCGCTGCTGCACGCCTCGCACATGCTCCACGAGGCCGAGCATAACTTTGCCGCGATGGGGCTTAAGGGGAAATCACCCTCCGTCGATTGGCCGCAGATGCAAAGCTACAAACAAGACACCATCGGCCAGAACACCAAAGGTATCGAGTTCTTGTTCAAAAAGAACAAAATCGACTGGCTGAAAGGCTGGGGCTCGATCCCCGAGCCGGGGAAGGTCAAGGTCGGTGACGCGGTCCACGAGGCCAAGAACATCATCATCGCCAGCGGCTCTGAGCCCAGCAGCCTGCCGGGGGTCGAGGTTGACGAAAAGATCGTTGTGACATCCACCGGCGCCCTCAGCCTCGGCAAAGTGCCCAAAAAGATGGTTGTCATTGGCGCCGGTGTCATCGGGCTTGAACTGGGCAGCGTCTACAGCCGTCTGGGGGCCGAGGTTACGGTGATCGAGTTTCTTGATGCCATCACCCCCGGTATGGACGCAGAGGTTCAAAAGACCTTCCAGCGCACGCTCAAGAAACAGGGGCTCTCCTTCATCATGGGCGCGGCTGTGCAAAAGACCGAAGCCACCAAGACCAAGGCAAAAGTGCATTACAAGCTGCGCAAAGATGACAGCGAACATGTGCTCGATGCGGATGTCGTCCTCGTTGCCACAGGCCGCAAGCCATATACCGATGGGCTGGGCCTTGAGGCTTTGGGCATCGCCATGTCGCCCCGCGGCCAGATCCAGGTCGGCGCCGATTGGCAAACCAATGTTAAAGGCATCTACGCAATCGGTGACTGCATTGATGGGCCCATGTTGGCGCATAAGGCCGAAGACGAAGGCATGGCCGCAGCCGAACAGGTTGCCGGCAAACATGGCCATGTGAACTACGGGGTTATTCCCGGGGTGATCTACACCCACCCCGAGGTCGCCAATGTCGGCCAGACCGAGGAACAGCTCAAAGAGGCAGGTCACGCCTACAAAACTGGCAAATTCAGCTTTATGGGCAATGGCCGCGCAAAAGCGAATTTTGCCGCCGACGGCTTTGTCAAAATCCTGGCCGACGCGCAGACCGACCGCATTTTGGGCGCGCATATCATCGGCCCTGCCGCTGGCGATCTGATCCACGAGATTTGCGTCGCGATGGAATTCGGCGCCTCAGCCGAAGACCTCGCGATGACCTGCCACGCCCACCCGACCTATTCCGAAGCCGTGCGGGAAGCGGCCTTGGCCTGCGGGGACGGCCCAATCCACTCCTGACGCATCAGGGGGCGTCTGTCCCGGCAGATCGCCGGGCCAGACGGCTATACCGCGCGCCTCGACATGCGGTGCGCGGCACTGCAGTCGCAACAAAATCACCGTGAACCCGCCGCATCAGGGTTGGCGTCGTCTGCACGCTCGCGTAAAGGCGGTTTTCATGGATCATTTTCTTTATCGTGATGGCGCGCTTCACGCCGAAGACGTGCCGATTTCCGAAATCGCGGCCAGCGTTGGCACGCCGTTTTATGTCTATTCAACGGCCACGCTCTTGCGGCATTACACGCTCTTTGACGAGGCGCTGAGCTGGGGGCCTCATATGGTCTGCTATGCGATGAAGGCCGCCTCCAACATCGCGATCCTCAAAACGCTGGCCGAAGCCGGGGCTGGCATGGATGTCGTTTCGGGCGGCGAATACCTGCGCGCCAAAGCCGCTGGTGTACCGGGCGAGCGCATCGTCTTTTCCGGCGTCGGCAAAACCGCCGACGAGATCCGCCAAGCTTTGATGGGCGGCGTGCGACAGTTCAACGTGGAATCCGAGCCAGAGATGCATGTCATCTCTCAGGTGGCCAGCGCGCTGGGAAAGACCGCCCCCATCACGATCCGGGTCAACCCGGACGTTGACGCCAAAACACATGCGAAAATCGCAACCGGCAAATCCGAGAACAAGTTCGGCATCCCCATCGCACGCGCCCGCGACGTCTATGCGCTGGCGGCCCGGCTGCCCGGTCTCGACGTGGTTGGCATCGACGTGCACATCGGCAGCCAGCTGACCGAGTTGGAACCGTTCGAGCGCGCCTATCAAAAGGTCGCAGAACTGACCGAAGTGCTGCGCGCTGATGGCCACACGATCAAAAGGCTCGACCTGGGTGGCGGCTTGGGCATTCCCTACAGCCGTTCAAACGAAGCTCCGCCGCTGCCGACCGATTACGGCGCCTTGGTGCAACGAACCGTGGGCCATCTGGGATGCGAAATCGAAATTGAACCTGGCCGGCTGATTGCCGGGAACGCGGGCCTTATGGTCTCGCGCGTGATCTACGTGAAATCCGGCGAAGGGCGGGATTTCCTGATCCTCGACGGCGCTATGAACGATCTTATCCGCCCCGCCATGTACGAGGCCCATCACGACATCGTCCCGGTTGTCGAACCCACTCCGGGCGCTGAACCCGCGCTTTACGATATCGTCGGCCCGGTTTGCGAAACTGGCGATACGTTTGCGCGCCAGCGCAGCATGCCTGCGGTCCAAGACGGCGATCTGGTGGCCTTCCGCTCGGCAGGCGCATATGGCGCCGTGATGGCCAGCGAATACAATTCGCGCCCCTTGATCCCCGAAGTTCTGGTGAAAGGCGATCAATACGCGGTGATCCGCCCACGCCCAACCTTTGACGAGATGATAAATCGCGATACCATTCCCGAATGGCTGTAACGCGCTATCCTGCGCCGCCGCCATGAAACCGGAGCAGCGCGTATGGCCACCTTCTCTCGCCACGACATTCGCAAGGGACTAAAAAGCCTCAAATGGCCCCTCCGCCTGACGCGGGCGGGCATGATTGCGGAACAGGCCTGGCGCGCGCTGTGGCCGCTGCTCAGCATCGCGATGACGGTTTTGGCCTTGCTGATGCTGGGGTTACAAGATTCCGTCATGGTCGAAGTCGTTTGGGCCATCGCCGTGGCCACAGGCCTGGGCGCGCTTGCCGCGTTGGTCTACGCCTTTCGCCGCTTTCGATTGCCCAGCCGCGCAGCCGCACTTGAACGCCTGGACGAGACAATGCCGGGCCGCCCCATCAACGCGCTGATGGATCAACAGGCCATCGGGGCCGACGATTCGTCCTCTGCCGCCGTTTGGCGCGCGCACCAGGCCCGGATGGCGACCCGTGTGGCTGCGGCCAAGCCCGTTGCCGCAAATTTGCGCATCGCCAAACATGACCCCTACGCCCTGCGCTATGCAGCCGCTCTGGTCATGGCCATCGCCTTGCTCTTTGGCTCAATCTGGCGCGTTGGCTCGGTCGCCGAGATGACGCCCGGCGCCGCGACCGAGCTTGCCGCCGGCCCAGTTTGGGAAGGCTGGGCAGAAAGCCCACGCTACACAAAGCGCCCCACGATCTATCTCAACGACGTCGCAGAAGGTGAGTTGGTGCTGCCAAAAGGTACGCTGGTCACGCTGCGGATCTATGGCGAGGTCGGCGCGCTGACCGTGTCAGAAACCGTGTCTGGCCGCACCCAAGACATCGAAGCCGCAAGTGACCCCGAACAGGACTTTACCGTTCTCCAAGCCGGAGAGGTGACGATCACCGGCCCCGGTGGGCGCAGCTGGTCGATCGCAATGCTGCCTGACGAAGCCCCCAAAGTTGCGGTTCTGCGCGACCCCGAAAGCGGCGCATTGGGCGAGATGACGTTGCCTTTCTATGCCACCGATGATTACGGCGTCGAAGCGGGCGAGGCACGATTTACGCTTGATCTGGCGTCTGTTGATCGTCGGCATGGCCTGGCGCTTGCGCCCGAGGACAGACCCGCGCTTGTCGTGCCCCTGCCTTTGCCGATCGCAGGCAGCCGCGCCGCCTTTGAAGAAAGCCTGGTCGAGGATTTCTCGGAACATCCCTGGGCCAATCTGCCGATCTCTGTGACGCTCTCCGTTCTCGACGCCGCCGAGCAACAGGGCCTCAGCGAACCAGCCGTCTTTAACCTGCCCGGTCGCCGGTTCTTTGATCCAATGGCCGCCGCCATTATCGAACAACGCCGCGACCTGCTGTGGCACCGTGACAACGCAACCCGCGTCGCGCAAATCCTGCGCGCCGTGTCACATCGCCCCGATGACGTATTCCGCAAGCAAACCGACGCGCTGAGAATGCGGCAGATCATCAAGCAACTCGAATTCCGCGCCAGCTATGGGCTGTCGCAAGAGCAACAGGACGAGATCGCAAAAGATCTCTGGGACTTGGCTCTGACAATCGAAGAAGGCGATCTCGCCTCGGCGCTTGAACGCCTGCGTCAGGCGCGCGAACGCCTCGAACAGGCGATGCGCGACGGCGCCAGCCAGGAAGAGATCGACCGCCTCATGGATGAGCTGCGGCGCGCGACACAGGATTACCTCCAGCAATTGTCGCGTCAGGCACAGCTCGACGCAGAGCAAAACCAAAATTCCAGCCCCAGCGACCCGCAAAACCAGATGCAGATGACGCAAGACGATCTGCAAGAGATGATGGACCGCATCCAAGAGCTGATGGAACAAGGCCGCATGGCCGAGGCCGAGCAAGCTTTGCGCGAATTGCAAGAGCTGTTGGAAAACCTGCGGATGTCGCAGAACCAGCAAGGGGGCGAAGGCCAATCACCCGGCGAACAGGCGATGGAAGGGCTGGCCGAGACCCTGCGCGAACAACAGGGCCTCTCGGATGAGGCCTTCCGCGACCTGCAAGAACAGTTCAACCCGAATGCGCAGGCTGGCGAGAACCAGCAGAACCAGGGCCGTGACGGCGGCCAGGGCCGTGGCCAACAGCATTCGCAAGGCGGCTCGGGCGAGCAAGGTCAGAACCAGTCGCAAGGTGGCCAAGGTGGCAACCAAAGCCAAAGCCAAAGCGGCGACGGTGATCTCGAAGGCTCGCTCGCGGATCGTCAACAAGCCTTGCGCAATGAACTGCAACGCCAGCAAAACGGCCTGCCGGGTGCCGGCACGCCCGAAGGCAACGAAGCCCGCGACGCGCTGGATCGGGCGGGACGTGCGATGGATCAGGCCGAGCAATCCCTGCGTCAACGCGATTTCGCGGATGCCATCGACAACCAGGCCCGCGCAATGGAAGCCCTGCGCGAAGGGATGCGGGCCTTGGGTGAACAGCTGGCGCAGCAACAGCAAGAGAACGCACAAGGCCAAGGCATGTCAGAGGCAGATCGCATGGCCCAAGCACGCGACCCGCTTGGCCGGATGCCCGGCGCCAATGGCCAGGCCGGAACTGACGAGTCGCTCTTGCAGGGCGAAGATGTGTACCGTCGGGCGCGGGAATTGCTGGACGAAATCCGCCGCCGCTCGGGCGAAGGCGAACGTCCCGACGTCGAGTTGGAATACCTCAAACGCCTCTTGGATCGGTTCTAAAGGCCATGACCCCGCCCGCGGCGGGGTCTGTCAGCCGGATGTCAGGCTATTGAGCCAGACCAAAGCCCGCGTGACCTGCACGTCCAACTGCGCGCGCAGCACATCCGCTTGGCTGATGAATTGGTCCACATAAGGACCCGCCTGTGGAACTTGGGCTTTTACCTGGTCGGGATTGACGTAGACGTAAAAGGCCACGGCGGCCAACAGGACCATCACCAGAAACCCCAAGCGGAATCCACCACCGCGCCGCTTGGCCGGTTTGTCAGCCCCTCCGGTCTCTTGCTTGCGCGCCTGACGGTCGCCGTCATTGCGCAGGGTCGAATTGATTTCGTCGATATCCGGCAACAAATCGCGCCGCGACCCCGCGGCTGTTGCAACCGCCGCAGCGGTGGCCGCATCATCGGCAACGCCGTCCTCGATATCTTCGCCCCGAATTTTTGCCATCCGTTCGCGCGCCTGACGCGCATTGCGCACGGAATCGTCTTCGTCGGACTGCATCAGCCCCAGATCCGGCTGGCTTTCCAGGCTCTCACGCTCTTGCGCGCGGGCACGGGCCTCTTGCTCGGCCTCTTCGCGCAGAATATCCGCCACGTCCGGCGAAACGCTGCGCCGCTGCGGGGCGGACACCTCGTCAAAGATTGTGTCTTGCGTATCCGCCTCATCAGGCTCGGGCGTGGTCGGCGGCGACGGTGCGCGCTCCTCCCCCGGAGCGGGAACATCCGCATATCCGGCGGGCGTTGTATCGACCTCTTCCACCTCTTGCGGATGATCGGGGTGATGCTGAAACCAGGTCTGCCCGCAGTTCGAACATTGCACATCTCGACCTTCGGCCGGGATCACCTCATCCGGCACTTCGTATTGTGCGTCGCAATTCGGGCATATCAGCCGCATCTTACTGCCCATCCTGTTTTGCGCTCACCTTATGTGGTGGATTTCCGCCAGAAAAGTGCAATCTGCATCGCACCGTTCCAAAGCCACGCATTGCACTTGGGTTGGTGCTGAGGCACAACAGGCGCGCAAGGCAGGTGGCAAGCGTGATCGAGTTAGAGAATGTAGCCTATTCCTACGGGGGGGGTGAGCTTTTGTCGGATGTATCCGTCAAGTTCACACCAGGTTCGTTCCATTTTTTGACCGGCCCTTCCGGGGCGGGCAAGACGACCTTTCTCAAACTCTGTTACGGTGCGCTTTTGCCCACGGCGGGGCACATTCGCCTGTTTGACCAAGACGTGCGCCACCTCAGCCGCGATGGCGTCGCGCAGATCCGCCGCCGTGTTGGCGTGGTGCATCAGGATGTCCAATTCCTCGACCATTTGCCCGTGTCGGACAATGTCTCGCTGCCGCTTGTGGTGTCGGGGCGCGACAATGACGCCGCGCAACAGGATATGCAGGAACTTTTGGCCTGGGTTGGCCTGACGAACCGATCATCCGCGCTGCCGCCCGAACTCTCTGGCGGTGAACGGCAGCGGGCCGCGCTTGCGCGGGCTGTGATCATGTCGCCCGACGTGATCTTGGCGGACGAGCCGACCGGGAATGTCGATTGGGACATGTCGCAACGCCTGCTCACGCTTTTGATCGAGCTAAATCGCATGGGCAAAACCGTTTTGATCGCAACCCACGATCTTAGCCTCATCCGCGCGGCCAAAGCGCAGGTGCAGGCCCGCGTGTTGCGCATCGCCCAGCGCCGCGTGCAACTGGCGGGGGCTGATCTGTGATGAAGCAAGTGACCGATATGCCCTGGCGCGCCTTGGTCTTTGGCGATCAACAGGCCGATCGGGTCGTGCCGCCCACCGGCTTTACCGCCCGCCTGACACTGCTCGCCGCCGGAGCGATGGCCTTTCTGGCCGTGTGCGCCTTGGCAATCTCTGTCTCCAGCGGGCGTCTCGCCGAAAGATGGAGCGCCGCACTGGACGGCACCGCGACCTTGCGCATCACCGCGCCAGAGGATCAGCAAGCCGCGCAGGAAACCGCCGCCTTGCAGGTTCTCAACACGACGCCCGGCGTTCTGTCCGCCCGCGCGCTGAGCGACCAAGAGCTTTCGGCCCTGCTGGTGCCCTGGTTGGGCGCGGGCCTCGATCTCAGCACGCTGCCCGTGCCTCGGATGATCGAAATGACCATCGCCCCCGGGGATGCCTTTGACCCGGCAGGATTGCGGTTGCGCCTCAGCGCCGAAGTCCCTGGCGCCGTGCTGGACGATCACGGACGCTGGCGCGAACCGCTGGTCAAAGCCGCCGGTCGGCTGCGCCTGTTGGGATGGGTCTCGGCCTGTATCATTCTGGCGGCCGTGGCCACGATGGTCACCCTTGCCGCCAACGCCGCCCTGGCCGCCAATGCACAAGTCATCGCTGTTTTGCGTCTCGTGGGTGCCACAGATCAATACATCGCTCTTGCCTTCATGCGCCGCTTTACCCTTCGCGCAACGACCGGAGCCGTCGCTGGCACGATCATTGCGGTGCTGTTTCTCGCCTTCGTGCCTAGCCGCGGCGCCGAACCTGGCTTGCTGACGTCCCTGGGCTTTGCAGGCTGGTCTTGGGTCCTGCCTTGCCTTGTGCCACTCTTGTGTGGGCTGGTCGCTCTGGCGGCCACCGCATCCGCCGCCCGCTCAGCCTTAAGGAGCCTGTCATGAAACAATGGATCCTGTCTTTCCTGTTCATGGCGCAAATCTATCCAATGATGCTGGTGATGGGCATCGTCTTTGCACCTTGGGCCATCCTCAGCCCCAACGGCGCGCGCACGGCCTGCAAAACCTGGGCCAATTGGGCGTATTGGAGCGCCTATTACATGCTGGGCCTCAAGGGCGAAGTGCGCGGAGACATCCCCCAGGACGAGGTCCTGATCGCGGCCAAGCACCAATCCTTTTTCGACATCCTTTTGATGTATCGCGCCCTGCCCCGTGCCAAATTCATCATGAAGCGCGAACTGATGTGGACCCCGATTATCGGCATCTACGCCAAGCGCCTGGGCTGTGTTCCCATCACCCGCGGCAAACGTGGCGCGGCCATCGAACAGATGGTCCGCGACGTCGAAGCGGGCCGCGCCGACCCCGGCCAATTGGTGATCTACAGCCAAGGCACGCGCGTCGCACCCGGTGCAAAAGCGCCCTACAAAGTCGGGACCGCCGTGCTCTATGAACAACTCGGCCAGCCTTGCGTGCCGATGGCCACAAACGTTGGCCTCTTTTGGCCGCGCAAGGGCATTCTGCGCAAACCGGGCCTCGCCGTGGTCGAGTTCCTGCCGCCGATCCCACCAGGGATGGAGCGTCGCGCCTTCATGGAGCATCTGGAAGAAACGGTCGAGGCCAAGTCCAACGCCTTGATGGCCGAAGCGGGGTTTATGGTCGATGAACAAGATAGAGACGATTGAGCATCTCGAAACGCTCTATGGCACACCCGGCGAAGCATCGCTGCGCAAGGTCTCTGCGCATCTGACTCCGACGTATAAACGCTGGATCGATGCCTCTCGCTTTTGCGTGCTGACAACGGTTGGTCCCGAAGGGACCGACGGCTCTCCGCGCGGTGACGACGGGCCCGTGGCCCTGTCGCCCGACCCCAAGACCCTGCTCATGCCCGATTGGCGCGGCAATCAACGTATGGATTCGCTGCGCAACATCGTGCGCGACGGGCGGGTGTCGCTCATGTTTATGGTGTCCGGCGCCGTCAACGTGATCCGCGTGAACGGAACCGCCATTCTATCGGACGATCCTCAGGTGACGACCCAGTTTGAACAAAAGGGGCGGCACCCGAAAACCGTGATCGTGATCACCATCGCAGAGGTCTACAGCCAATGCGCCCGCGCCTTGATCCGTGCAGATCTTTGGGCCCGCGATGACAAAAGCGGCTTGCCGAGCATGGGCGACATCCTCGAAGATGTCACAAACGGCGACATGGATGGCGCCGCATATGACGCCGCCTGGCCTGCCCGGGCCGCCAAAACAATGTGGTAGCGCAAATGAGCTGGATCACCGATGTCGACACGCTGGAAAGCCTCTATGCGGATGTCAGCACGCTTGCCATCCGCAAAGTCGCGCCGCAGATGACGCCGATGTACAAGCGCTGGATCGACGCCTCTCGCTATTGCGTTCTGGCCACTGTCGGGCCCGAAGGCACCGATGCCAGCCCCCGCGGCGATGATGGCCCCGTGGTCGAGATCCCTGATCCAAACACTTTGCTGATGCCCGATTGGCGCGGCAACAACCGCCTGGATTCCCTGCGCAACATCGTCCGCGATGGACGCGTGTCGTTGATGTTCATGGTCGCCGGGTCGGATATCGTCGTGCGCATCAACGGCATGGCCAGGATCTCGGCCGATCCAACCCTCTGCGCCCGGTTCGAACAAAGAGGCAAACACCCCGCCACGGTGATCGTCATCAAGCCAGCCGAAGTCTACGCGCAATGCCCCAAGGCCCATGTCCGCGCCGATATCTGGAACCGAGACGACAGCGCCGGCCTGCCCACTTTGGGCGATATGCTCCAGGAAATGACCTCTGGCGAATACGCCGCCAAAGACCTAGACGCCGCCTTCCCCGCCCGCATGCAGGAAACACTCTGGTAAGTTTGGGCCCCGGATCAGGTTCGGGGAGTGGGCGGAAGGGTTGTATAGAGGCCCCGGATCAAGTCCGGGGTGTGGGCGGAAGGGTTGTTCAGAGGCCCCGGATCAGGTCCGGGGCGGTTTCGACTAACTCGGCTCTTCCCGGACTTGATCCGGGACCCCGCCACCAAAAACCCAAAACCCCGCCCCGGACCTGATCCGGGGCCGCTCTCCTAACGCACTGGCGCCGAACGGAAAAAGAGATAGAGCGGCAAGCCGCAGCTTACCCCGATGCAAAAGGTGGCCGGGATGGCCAGCAACGCGATCCAGTTTCGGCGCACGGCAACCTCAGAGACAATCCAGATCGTAAGCGCCACAGCCGCCACCGTCAGATCCCAAACCAACCCCGACGTCGCCGCGTTCACGTGCCACGCATCGACCATTGCCATCAGGCTCCAGCCGTTTTCGTTGAACCAGGTGATGAAATAGAACATCGGGTGAATGGTGCCCCACACCGCCAGGGCCAGCCACAAAAGACGCAAAGGCGACATCTAGAACCCCAGCCAAATGGCCAGGGACCCGTTGCGCAGGCCCAGCTCTGTCGATGAATAAACACCGCTCTCAGACAGCGAGATATCGGCCCGTGCCACCGGCGTCAGCGGCTCTCCGTCCGCACCGCAGGCCGCCAAAGTCAAAAGACCCAGTGCCGCAATGACCCCTCTCATGCCAAAATCTCCTTCCAGCGTGCGATCTGCTTGGCGACCTCGGAGGGCGCCGTTCCTCCGTAAGAGGTACGTGACGCGACCGAGTTGTCCACCCCAAGGACGTCAAAGACCTCTTGCGTGATCTCTGCATGAACCGATTGCATGTCGTCGAGCGTGAGGTCCGGCAAATCGCATCCCTTGCCTTCGGCCAAAGCCACCAGCGATCCGGTGATATGGTGCGCATCCCGGAACGGCATGCCCAAGACCCGGACCAACCAATCCGCCAAATCGGTCGCCGTCGAAAAGCCCGACCCAGCAGCAGCCGCCAATGCGGATTGATTGGCCGTCATATCCCGCACCATGCCATCCATCGCTGCCAGCGCCAGCATCCAGTTGTCTGCAGCGTCAAAGACCTGTTCTTTGTCTTCCTGCATGTCCTTCGAATAGGTCAGCGGCAGCCCCTTCATGACCATCGTCAAGGCCACGTTTGCCCCAAAGATCCGCCCAATCTTGGCGCGGATCAGCTCGGCCGCGTCAGGGTTCTTTTTCTGCGGCATGATCGACGAGCCGGTCGAAAACCGGTCTGACAACGTCACAAAGCGGAACTGGGCCGAGGACCAGATGACAAGCTCTTCGGCAAAGCGGCTGAGGTGCATTGCGCAAATGCTCGCACAGCTCAGAAACTCCAACGCGAAATCCCGATCGCTGACGGCATCCAGCGAATTGGCCGACGGGCGATCAAAGCCCAGGGCCGCCGCTGTCATGTCCCGGTCGATCGGGAAAGAGGTTCCCGCCAGGGCCGCCGCTCCAAGGGGGGATTCGTTCATCCGGGCGCGCGCATCCCGCACGCGGCTCAGATCCCGGCCCAGCATCTCGACATAGGCCATCATATCATGGCCCCAGGTCTGCAAATGCGTGAACCCCGGCATCACCCAATCGGTGCCTGCCTCGGCCTGGGCCAAAAAGGCCTGCATCAAAGACACAATACCCGCATCCGCCGCATCAAACTGATCGCGCACCCACAGCTTAAAGTCCGTCGCGACCTGATCGTTCCGGGACCGCCCGGTGTGAAGCCGCCCTGCCGGTTCTCCGATCAAATCCTTCAACCGCGCCTCAACATTCATATGAATGTCTTCCAGCGCCGTCGAAAACTGAAATTCCCCTCCGTCAATCTCTGACAAGATCGTGAGAAGCCCTTCCCGGATCGCTTCGGCATCCTTATCACTCAATATGCCTTGTGCCGCGAGCATCGCGGCGTGGGCGCGCGAACCGGCGATGTCCTGTGCCGCCATACGCTGATCGAACCCGATCGAGGCATTGATCGCCTCCATGATCGCATCGGGCCCGGCAGCAAAGCGGCCACCCCACATCGTGTTTGCGTCTTTTTTGGTCATAATGAGCCTTTCGGAGGGGACATGAGACAAGTACTTGCGGCGCTGGTCTACACAGTGGGTCTGCTGGGTGCAATTGCAGCACAGGCCGATCCCTATGGGATTGCGGATTTGCGCAGCGGCGACATGAAAAAACTTGTCGTTCATGACACGCCACAGCCCGCGGCCCTCGATACGCCCTACACGCTTGCCGACGACGCAGGTCAGGGCCGCTTGGCGGACTACGCTGGCAAAGTCACCTTGGTGAACTTTTGGGCCACCTGGTGTGCCCCCTGTCGCGCCGAGATGCCGATGCTGTCAGAATTGCAAACCGAATTTGGCGGCGACGCGTTCGAGGTCGTGACCATCGCCACAGGCCGCAACAACCCCGCCGGCATCGTCAAGTTCTTCAAAGAGACCAATATCGACAACCTCCCGCGGCATCAGGACCCGCGCCAAAAGCTTGCCGCTGAAATGGGCGTCTTTGGCCTGCCGATCACTGTTTTGCTGGACGAAAGCGGGCAAGAGGTCGCGCGGCTGCGGGGCGATGCACATTGGAATTCCGACAGTGCCAAAGCCATCATCGCTAAGCTGATCGCGCAACGCACCGGCAGCTGACCCCACGCGAGGCTTGACCCCTGCCTCCTGTGCTGGCTCTCATAGCCCAGCAGCGGGAGGGAGGACCATTGCCGCTTCATATCCTGATCATCCTCGTGGTTGTCGGTATCGCGGGCATTGCGGCGACGTTGCACCTCTTGGGCCTGAGCGGTGGTGCGCGGCTTGATGCGGAGGCGGCCAAAACCGGATGGACCCGCCATTTCCCCGATGATCACATCATTTGGGTCGAACCCAACCAAGCGCACAGTGCCGCCTTGGTCTTGTCGGATCACGGGCTTGGCCTGGTCTGGCGGTTCGGCGCAGATACCGTCGCGCGCCGCTTGACCCAACCCCGCATCCAGGCCGATGCCAATGGGCTGCGCCTTGCCTTCAACGACTTTGGCACGCCTGACCTGCGCGTCACATTGACCGAACGGGAACAGGAAACCTGGGCCCGCCGCATCAAGGATCAGACATGACAGACATTGCCTTTCCAGATCCAACCCAACTTGCCATCCCGTTTTTCATCGCGGCCATCGCGATCGAACTTGTGTGGATCGTCCTCAAAGGCCGTGGCGGCCGCTATGAGACCCAAGACGCCGTCACCTCTTTGATCATGGGCGCAGGCAGCGTGGCCTCTGGCATTTTACTGGGTTTCATTGCTTGGGGCTTTTTCATGTGGCTCTGGGCGCTTACCCCTCTCGACCTTGGGACAAGTCTCTGGGTGATCCTGGTGTGCTTTGTGCTGGATGATCTGCGCTATTATTGGGTCCACCGCTTTGGGCATCGCATCCGCTGGGTCTGGGCCAGCCACGTCAACCACCATTCCTCCCAGCACTACAATCTCACAACGGCCCTGCGTCAAACCTGGACCGGGACGTTTACCTTTATGATGGTCGTCCGCGCGCCCCTGATCCTCTTGGGCTTTCATCCCGCGATCGTCTTGTTCGTTGGGGGTCTGAACTTGATCTATCAGTTCTGGATTCACACCGAAGCCATCGGCAAAATGCCGCGCTGGTTCGAAGCCATCATGAACACGCCATCACATCACCGCGTCCACCACGGCCGCAATGCCCGCTATCTGGACGCTAATTACGCAGGCGTCTTCATCATATGGGACAAGATGTTCGGCACATTTGTCCCCGAATTAGAGCGTGAGAAACCCGACTATGGGCTTGTGCAAAACCTTGGCACGTTCAACCCCCTGCGGGTCGCGTTTCACGAATGGGTCGCGATATTCAAGGATCTGGCCCAACCCGGCCTGACGTGGAAGGATCGCTTTATGTACGCCTTTGCTCCGCCCGGTTGGTCACATGACGGCAGCCGCGATACCTCGGCGGTGATCAAGCAAAAGCACCTCAAGCGGCATCCTCAGGACCGCGGCACCCCTGGTTTCTGACCCTGCCCCGCCGGGGGCGCGGATCAGGCGGCGTGCTGCAAGATCGCCGCTTCGCTTTGCGACAAACGCCGCCGTGCGAACCCGCCATAGCTGTGTGGATCGTCTGCAACGTCTGGCAATCCGGTCAGCAGCGTCGCCCGATCTTTGTCGTTCAGCGACGACAAGGGCGCACAGGCGGGATGAAAGCTCTCTGTCTCCAAGCCGTTGGCCCAGATCACCTCGTGGCGGGGCAACAACAGATGAATATACGTCACTTCGTGCAGCAGGTGGTCGATGCGCACGCTGGTGCCGTTGACCAGATCCTTGGCCGAGACAAGAACCTCTTCCTGGTTGAACAGATCTCGGGCCACGTCGCCGCCGACAACCACCCGATGTTCAGGCGAAACCAGCAGCTCTTCCTCAGGGCGCGAGCCTGCAAGCGCGCCTGCGCTGATGCGAACCGGGCGCAGCCAGGGCATCGCAAAAAGGCGCGCACCTGTCATGCGGCGCGACCCCATCCACTCAATCGGTTGCATGCCGTTGTCTTTGGTCTGGATGAGGCTCCCGACGGTCAACTGCTCGACCGGCACATCGCCTTCGTTCGTCCAAACCCGCGTTCCTGGCGTAAAGCAGATGACACCGCCTTTTTGTTCCGGGTCATCTGACATCGGCGCTTGCGGGCGTTGACAATGGACGACCCAAAGTTCGCTGTTTTGCGGAGGAAGCTGGTCCATGAACATCAGCAGCGGCGGCGCCGATCCTTCGATCTCGATCAAGGTGCCGGTATAGCTCTGACTGCCATCGCTCAGGACAATGCAATTGTCCCGCAACGGCGCTTCGTCTTCGAAAGTGGTATCCAGCGAAAGCTCAGAGGCGGGCGTTTCCGCCAAAGCTGCACCCACCAGTTTGTGCACCATGCGTGCCGCATGTTTCCGCGTTTGTTCAAACCCATCTGCCGCACCCAGGCGCAGCCTGTCAGACGGTCCGTCCACTCGGACTGCGTCGCCCCGCCATACCCATAGCGAGCCAACCTTTAAATCGTGCCGATCCCCAGCAACGACCCCGTCTACTTCTGTCTGCGTCCAGGAAATGACAAACGTGCCGCGATAGCCCGTCTTCATATGCCCGTATGCCTGCCTTTGTTATATTTTGGCCCACGTTAACAGAAACATCTGAATCCGTGAAGACCATTTTATTTATAATTTACCGCGCCTTATCGTCAAAAGTTGAGACGAAATCTCAACGACCCAACCACTTGGCCTTGGGATTGACCTTCGAATTCCTCGCCCAGCCAGGTCAAACCATAGAACGCATGCGCGCCGTTTGCGTTCTGCCATTGCACGCCCATACGGACCCTTTCGCGCCTGTCTGAGACGACCGCGCTTTGATCGTCGGGAAAGAATGTGCTGTCGGTCACATGGGCGATATCGGCGCCAAGCACGACGGCATAGCCGTCCCAATCCGCACTGATCGTGCGATAGCGATGGCCTGTCGTGGGATCCCGCACCAGCATCTCTTGCTGACCCAGCTGACCAATCGTCAGGTCAAACCCGCCCCGCACCAAAGTCTCTGCACCGACACGCGCCTCGACAAAGGGACGCACGGCCACATCCTGCGAAAATCGCAGCGTGCGGCCCGTTTCAAAAACCAACGTGAGGTGCACGCCATTTTTCACCTGCGCGTCCTTCACCCGGTTGGACGGCTGATTGATGTTGATCAGATCGTGGATGCCGGATTGCAGCTCATCCAGCCGCGTGACCGGCCCTGTGACAACCAGATCACCCCCGACACTCATCTCATAGCCCTGGCGCTGAAAATGCGTGTGCAGGCCAAAGGACAAAGCCCCGGCGTAAGGGCGGTCGCCCGCTTGGGGGCGCGCGATGTTGGCGGGCGAAATGATCTCGCCCCCAATCCTAAGCTCAAGAATATCGCCAAAGCCAGACGGCAAATTGCCGGTCCATTCTGGCCCCCACACACGCGATGTCGCGACCGAGCCCGTGCGCCAGCGATCTTCGCCGTCACCCAACGTGTCGTTGGTGATCAGAATGCCAAATCCGAGGCGCGTGCGATCGGTCGCAAAAGCCTCATTCACAAACACACCAACAAACACGGAAACAGCGAGGAGGAGACGCATGTTCTAAATTCCCATCGTGCCCCCCCAGGCACAGCGTCAGGGATAGGAACGTCTCGGGCTGGGGGCAAGGAACCAGCACACCAACAGGCCCGAGCAGCGTTTGTTTGTGACGTGAACGCAACGCTCGTCCGGGGCGGCCGCTTTAGGGTCAACTGTATTTCTCAGACGGTCTGAGAAATACAATTGCTAGAACGCGGCGGTGCGCGCCCGATGCGCGCGCAGCTCGGCCTCGCTCGCATGTTGGCCTGTGAAGACAAAGATATAGCGGCTGACCTGTGCCTGACGCTCTGCCATCGTCTCTTGCAGCTCTGCGTCATTGTAGCCGATCTGCATGTAATACATGACCCTCGCGCGCGTCATCGCTTCGTCTTTGGGATAATCAAAGCGCACAAAAACATCCGCAATCGCCGCAACCCGCTGCGCATCTGACGCATCCAGCACCCTGCGCACTTTGCCAGACCGCCGCGCCCAGTCTCGGATAGCAAAGTCGAGCGCGTTGCTGAATGTGCGGGCGTCCACAAAGCCTTCAAAGATATTACAGACCGCTTCTGTCACCGTCGCCGCAGGCATCGCCGCCGCATCGACAATCGCTTTGGTGTTGGTCGCCAGCCATTCATCCAAAAGCGCATCCAACAGGTCCTGGCGGCTCTTGAAATACCAGTAAAAGCTTGAGCGCGATACGCTCATGCGGTCGGCCAGGGTCATGACTTTGACTTGCTCGATCCCGTCAGAGATGAGCGTATCAAGGGCGGCGTTCAACCAATCCTGTTTGGTGACACGAACGTTGCCGCCCAAGGGCTCTTTTTCCGGGTCGTCCCGATGCAGAGGGGTGACACGCGCCATCAGCTGATCGGCGGCGCGCCACCAGCCGCGGCACCTTTGTCGATCAGCGCGTTCAACGTCTCCAGCCGATCTCCGTTGACCGGCACAGGTGACGGCGCGGCCAGAATGTCGTTCCAGATCTTCGTCGCCCGATCAGACGTGTTGACCTCGCCCCGTTCGGTCCAGGTGCCAAAGTTCGCGTAATCGCTGACAAGAGGGGCGTAGAACTCGGTCTGGTAACGCTCCATCGTATGCGCAGCCCCAAAGAAGTGACCGCCCGGTTTGACCTCTTCAATCGCATCAAGCGCAAGATCGCTGCCGGCAGTGTCCTGAGCCAAACAGAGCTCGGCCACCATCTGAACAACCTCCAGATCGGTGATCAGCTTTTCGTAAGACACGGTCAGACCGCCTTCCAGCCAACCCGCCGCGTGGATCACCACTGTGGCGCCCGCCATCAGACAGCCCCATGTGCCGAATTGCGTCTCGTTGGCCGCCTGTACGTCGTTGAGGTTCGCCGCCGAACCCGAAGCGGACCGCCAGGGCAGGCCGATCAGGCGCGCCAATTGTCCCGCAGCAAGCGAGGCGCGGAAATGCTCGGGCGTCCCGAACACCGGCGCGCCCGACTTCATGTCCACATTCGACGTGAACGTCCCATATGTCACCGGCGCGCCCGGATTGGTCAGCTGGACCAGCGTAATCGCCGCCAACGCTTCGGCATGGCTGAGCGTGATTGCGCCCGCAACCGTGATCGGCGCCATAGCACCCATCAAGGTAAATGGCGTGACGATAGACACCTGACGCGCCTTGGCAAAATCGATCAACCCCTGCGCCATCGGAATATCCAACGTACGCGGAGAGTTTGTGTTGATGATCGTATAGCAATGCGACCGGGCCTTGAATTCATCGTCCGTCAACCCGCGGAAGGACTGAAGCATCTCAAAGCTTTGCGTTGTCTGTGGCGTGCCGCGTGAAAAGACGAACGGCACCTTGTCCGACAGGGTCAACTGGGCCCGCATGCTTTCGTAATGCCGAACATGCGTGGGCACGTCCTGGGCCTCGATCAGCGGCGGCACCATATGCAGCACGTCAAAATGCTGGGTCAGGCGCACCAGCTCTTTGAAGTCTTCCAACGTGCCGGGCCGACGTCCGCGTTGCAGATCGGTCGCATGGGGCGCACCCGCGCCCGGTTGGAACACCAGGCTGCCCAGTTCCAGGCACAGATCGCGCTCGGGCGCGCCGCCTGCCAGGTCAATTGCCTTTGGCGCGGTTGCCAAGGCGGCCTCGACGATGTCGCGCCCGATATAAACCATCTCGGTCTCTTCATCGACCTTGGCACCGCCCGCCTTGAACGTCGCCCGCGCCTCGGGCAACAAGACCTTCATGCCTTGCTGCTCAAGAATGTCCAAACCTGCGGTGTGCATCGCAACGATGTGATCGTCGCTGAACGCCCGCATGGGCGGAAACGGGTTCTTCAGCTGCCGGTAATTCGGCTTGCGGGCGACCGTGTCTGCCCCGGCGCCGCGCGCGCGGCTTCGACGTCCGGTTCTCATAGACGCATCGCCTTTCCTTCTGGATCATACGGGGACGGCGCCAGCACTTTGGCCTTTTGCTCGACCCCGACGATATGCACCGTCAGGTCTGTGCCTTCCGCCGCCGCATCCGCATTCACAAGCGCCATCGCCAGCGACTTACCGGTCGTGTGCCCATAGGCGCCCGAGGTGACAAAGCCAACCTTCTCGCCCTTGTGCCATACCGGCTCAAAGCCGCTTGCGTCCGCGTCGCTCGCCTCGACCTCTAGTGTCACCTGCAACTGCGCCGGCCCATTGCCGTCCCGCTCTGCAATGGCCGCCTCTTTCCCGACAAAGGCCGCCTTGTCCCAGTCGATCCAGCGATCCATCGCTGTCATGCCTGGGGTATAGCCTTGCGTGAATTCCGCCGACCAGATGCCAAAGCTCTTTTCAATCCGCAGGCTCAGCAAAGCGTTAAAGCCGTATTCCACGATGCCCTCATCTGCGCCCGCCTCCAGCAGGATCTTGCGCAAGGTGATGTGGTCGCCCATCCGGCAGTGGATCTCATAGCCAAGCTCTCCGGTGACCGACAAACGCCCAACCTTGCAGCGCAAAAGGCCGATATCAAAGTCGCCGCAGCCCATGAACGGCAGATCGCCAACAGCCCCATCCGTGAGCTTTTCGATTACCGCCCGCGATTTCGGACCAGACAGCGAAAAGCCGCACGTGTCGTCGCCCAGATCGCGCACCGTGACACCATCCATCATATGATCGTTGAACCAACGCATGTGCCACTGGCGCAAATAGTAAGACCCCATGATCCACCAGGTGCCATCACCCCAGTTAAAGAGGGTCAAATCCCCCTTCAGGCGACCATCCTCGCCCAGCATGACAGCCAGACGCGCCCGCCCCGGCTTGGGCAGCTTGGTCGAAAAGAGCCCATCCAACCAGGCTTCGGCGTTCTCACCCGTGATTTCGAACCGCGAAAAGCCCGAGATGTCCAACAGGCCCACGCCTTCGCGCACAGCCTTACATTCCTTTGCGACGATATCGAACGCATTCGACCGCTTGAGCGACGGCGTCTCTTCAAAACCTTTTTCCGCGAAATAGAGAGGGACTTCCATGTCCCAGCTCTGACCCCAGACACAGCCTGCTTCGCTCATATCGCTATAGGCAGGCGCTTTCTTGAGCGGGCGACCGGCTGGCAATTGCTCGTTTGGATAGGTCATCACGAAACGGCGCGAATAGAACTGGCCGGTGGTTTCCTTGATGTACTGCTTG
>CAZYQC010000057.1:0-21204 GCA_964649815.1 uncultured Rhodobacterales bacterium
TGGTGCCCGGGGGCGGAATCGAACCACCGACACGAGGATTTTCAATCAGTCTCGAGAGCAATACGTACACTTAAAATCTGCATCAAACCACTCCGCAACCAACTGAAAACAAGATGAAAATCTAGTGCGCCCCGTTGCAATCCGTTTCGTTTCCACCCAATCAACCATTGTCTCTCTGATACCCAGACGGCACCCGCCGAACTCCGGCTATTGAGCACCTCACAAGCCTCAAGACCTTCAAGCTGTTGTCCAGATTTGAGCAGCTCACCTGCTGATGAACGGAATTTCCCGACCCGCAGCCACATGACTCCGATTGGCCCTTTAGCGAACTTTGCCACTTCGCGCAGCGAATGGCCGTTACGAGCCCAACTTGCGAATTCAGTATTTTGCGGCGTTCGCTCGAAGCACGGATTTTGCCGCATAGACATTATCTTGAGCTCCGCACTGTAGCGTGGCGAGCGGCCATTCTTGCCGGGCGCAGCGACATCTTGTCAAACAATGAGCAAGACGCAGGACAAACCCGACTTATTTGACGACCCTGTCTGTGTCAGTATTCGGCTCGGTTCATTTCGCGCCTTGCTTGGGATGAGTAAGTCAGCCGCCGCGAACATTCTCCGGGATGTCCTGATAGCAAACCGGTCTGAGGAACCTGCGGATAGCCAACGTGCCCACCGATGTTGCGCCGAAGTTGGTGGAGGCCGGGTAAGGCCCGCCATGGACCATCGCGTCAGCCACCTCCACACCCGTGGGGAAGCCATTGGCGAGGATGCGGCCCGCTTTGCGCTCCAGCACAGGCAACAACGTTCGGGCGGCCTCTACATCGGCCTCGTTCATCTGCAAAGTGCAGGTGAGTTGACCGCCAAGGCCGCGAGCGATCTTTCGCATCTCGTCTGCATCTTTAACCCGCACCACGATCCCGGACGGCCCAAAGACCTCATGCCAGATCTCCGGACAGTCCAACCAATCCTCCCCTGTCGTGGTGAACAATGCAGGGGCGGCTTGGCCGGTGGGAGCTTCCGCCATCATCTGGATGTTCAGCGCACCATGCTTTGCCAGAGCGTCACTGCCCGCTGCGTAGGCGCGGGCTATTCCACTCGTGAGCATGTCCTGCGGCGCGACCAGGGACAAGGCGGCGCTTGCCTCTTTGATGAAGGTCTCTGCCTTGGGGCCGTCCTCAATCAGCACGACGCCAGGGTTGGTGCAGAACTGGCCCGCGCCCATCGTCAGGGACGCAGCCCAGCCTTTGGCGATTTCCGACGCGCGCGTCTTGGCTGCTTCGGGCAGGATAAAGACCGGGTTGATGCTGCCGAGCTCACCAAAGAAGGGGATCGGCGTGGGCCGAGCCGCGCAGAGGTCGAAGAGAGCGCGGCCTGCGCGGAGCGACCCGGTGAAACCCACGGCCGAGATCAACGGGTGTTGGACCAGTGCTGTGCCCGCCTCGATCCCGCTGCTTTGGATCAGATTGAAGGTGCCGGGATGAACGCCCGAAGCGGTGATAGCTGCCTGAATGGCCTCGGCCACGATCTCGGAGGTGCCGGGATGCGCAGGGTGGCCCTTGACCACGACTGGGCAGCCTGCGGCCAGGGCCGAGGCCGTGTCACCGCCCGCGGTGGAGAACGCCAGCGGGAAGTTCGACGCGCCAAACACGGCGACGGCACCAACCGGACGCTGGATCAACCGTAAGTCAGGCCGCGGCAGCGGCGCGCGATCCGGCAAGGCAGGGTCATGTCGCAGGTCAAGATAGTCGCCTTCCAGGATGTGACTGGCAATGAGGCGCAGCTGACCGCAGGTGCGCCCACGCTCGCCCTCAAGCCGGGCCTCAGGCAAGCAGGTCTCGGCCATGCCAATTTGTGTGATCGCAGGGCCACGCGCCTCGATCTCATCGGCTATGGCGTTCAAAAAAGCAGCCCGGGTCTCGGCGTTGGTGGCGGAATAAGTCCAAAAGGCGTCCTCAGCAGCCTGCGCGGCGCGATCCACCGAGGCCGCGTCCCCGTCGCAGACGCTATGCCCGTCGCCATGCACACGCGCCGAGGTGAAACGGCTCCCACTCTCGACCCACGCGCCTGCGATCAAATGTTTTCCGTGAAGTTCGCTCATCATTTCCCCCATTTCAGTGCGATCAGGTCCATGTCCTGCGCCAGCTGAAGCAATCGTGTCTTGGTGCGTTCAGACATCGGCGCCAGCGGGTGGCGCACATGGTCTGATCCGATCACACCGCCTGCCTGCATCACCGTCTTGCAGGCGCGCAGCCCGCATTGCCTGTTTTCGTGGTTAATTAGAGGCAGGCATTCGGTCCATTTGGCCAACGCCGCATCTTGGTCACCGCCCAGATAGAGGCGGATGATCTGCCCGATATGTTCGCATTGCAGGCCACTGGTCATCGTGCCGGTACAGCCCGCGTCAAGATCGGCCAAGAGCGTTGTCGCCTCTTCGCCATCAAACCGGCCTTCTATCGCGTCGCCGCCTACGGCAATCAACGCGGCAAGCTTGTCGGCAGCAAAGGGCATCTCCATCTTGAAGTAACGCACCTGCTCCAGTTCGGTTGCCATCCGCGCGAGCAGTGGCACAGAGAGCTGGCAACCCGACAACGGCGCGTCCTGCACCATGATGGGGATGTCGATCACGTCCGAGACGGCCTGGAAATGCTCGTAGATGCCGACCTCTCCCGGCACTAAGCCGACACCGTGGTAGGGCGGCATCGTCATGACCATTGCTGCCCCCATGGCCTCAGCCGCCTTCGCGCGTTCGACCACAATTCCGGTATGGAAATGGCTGACCGTGACGATCACCGGCACCCGGCCCGCTACATGTTCAAGACTGATCCGCATCAGCAATGTGCGTTCGTCATCCGAGAGCACAAACTGCTCGGAGTAGTTTGCCAGAATACAGATCGCATCGACGCGCTGGTCGATGATGCAGTCTAGGACCCGACGCATGCCGTCTTCATCCACCCGTCCATCTGCGTGAAACGGAGTCGGCGCGACAGGGAGAATACCAGTGAGTGGTGGTGTCATCGTCAATTCCTATTCAAAAAACGAAGTAACAGTCTCGCGGCGACCTAGTAGAAAGGCGTCCGCCACATGGCGCAGTGGTTCGAAGTCGGCGTCCGAGGCGCCGTCGGCCACAAGCTGGGCCATGCGCGCGTAAAGCCGGGGGTACTCGCCCGAAAGCGCATCCGTGCCCTGACTTTGCTCTACCCCGTCGATCAGCATGCGCGCGCCACCCTTGTCCAGCGTCAGTATGCCCGCGTCGGTATCTGCCTCGATCTGCCAGATTTGTTCGCCGGTCTGGCGCCAGTCAAAAGTGGCAGTAACCTCGGCGCCATGGGGATGGGCAAAGCGCAGGCTGGCCGCAATCGGGCCTTGGCGGTTCTCGGGAACCTCCAGCACGGCCTCTGTCAGGTGCAGTTTATGCGGCAGGATCTTGGTCACGATCGACAGCGCGTTGATGCCGGGGTCAAAGACGCCCAAGCCACCCGGCTCCCAAATCCAATCCTGGCCTGGATGCCAGCGGCGCACGTCTTCCTTCCAGGTCACGCGCAGGCGGCGCAACTGTTTGTTCGCCAACCAGGCCCGTGCCGCGTTGACCATCTCCGCCTCGCGTGAGTGCCAGGTCGCAAAGAGCGTCACCCTCGCAGCCCGCGCCATCTCGGCGAGCTTTTGGCATTCGGCCTGCGACGCGCCTGGCGGCTTTTCCAGCATCACGTGCCGCCCCGCCGCCATGGCCCTGGCGGCATAGTCAAACCGTGGCAAGGGAGGCATGCAAAGCGAGACCACGCGGATTTCAGGCTCTTCGGCAAGGAATGTCTCGAAATCCGAATAGCTCTTGACGCCTGACACCTGACCCCGGCGCGACACCGTGGCCTTTAGGGTCCAATCCGGTGACGCGCCGATGGCTGGCACATGCTGGTCCAGCGCGATCTTGCCAATCCCTATGAGCGCGATGTCCATCAATGGCTGTCCCTTCCAACCGGTGCCCCACGGCAGCCTTTGAGGAAACTCAGATCGGCGCCCGTATCCGCGCCCTCCACATGGGTCTGATGCAGCCAGGCATAGCCAGACTGTGCCTCATCATGGCTGGGGGCCCAGGCGTCGAGGCGCTTTTGCAGCTCAGCCTCAGAGATATCCAGATGCAACCGCCGCGCCGGGATATCGACCTCGATCATGTCGCCGTTCTGAACCACGGCAAGTGGTCCTCCGGCAGCGGCCTCGGGTGAGGTATGCAAGATCACCGTGCCATAAGCCGTGCCTGACATCCGCGCATCCGAGATGCGGATCATGTCGGTGATCCCTTGCTTCAGCACTTTCGGCGGCAAGCCCATATTGCCAACCTCGGCCATACCGGGATACCCTTTGGGGCCGCAATTCTTGAGCACCAGGATACAGGTTTCATCCACGTCCAGCGCGTCGTCATTGATCCGCGCCTTGTAGTCATCGATATCCTCGAACACGACCACGCGGCCCCTGTGCTGCATCAGGTGTTCCGAAGCGGCGGAGGGTTTCAGCACCGCGCCTTTGGGGGCCAGATTGCCAGTTAGAACCGCCATGCCGCCTTGTGCGACGAGCGCCTTCTCAGCGGGGCGGATGACGTCTTCGTTCCAGTTCTTGGCCTCGCGCACCTCGTCCCAGATCGCACCGCCAGATACGGTAAGCGCGTCCTTGTGCAACAGCCCCGCTTCGCCCAGCTGCCGCAGGACAACGGGCAGGCCGCCTGCGTAAAAGAACTCTTCCATCAGGTACTTTCCCGATGGCTGCAGGTTCAGCACTGTCGGCACGTCGCGCCCGCATCGGTCCCAATCGGCCAGCGTAAAATCGACCTCGATCCGGCCTGCGATGGCCAAGAGATGCACCACAGCATTGGTCGAGCCGCCGATAGCGCCATTCACCCGCACAGCGTTCTCAAACGCCGATTTGGTGAGAATATCGGAGGGTTTCAAATCGTCCTTGACCATCTGTACAATGCGGCGACCTGAAAGCTGGGCCATCACGCGGCGACGGCTGTCGACGGCGGGTATTGCGGCGTTGCCCGAAAGCGCCATGCCGAGCGCCTCGGCCATTGACGCCATCGAGGACGCCGTTCCCATTGTGTTGCAGGTCCCGCTGGAACGGGTTACCGCGGCCTCTGCCTCCAGGAAGGTGTTCTGGCTCATCTCTCCTGCCTTCACCGCCTCGGAGAAGCGCCATAGATGCGTTCCCGAGCCGACACGCTCACCTTGAAACCAGCCGTTCAGCATCGGTCCACCGGTCACGACGATGGAGGGTAGATCGCAACTGGCCGCTGCCATCAAAAGCGAGGGTGTGGTCTTGTCGCAGCCGACCATCAACACACAGCCATCCATGGGCTGGCCGCGAATTTGTTCTTCGATGCTCATCGCGGCCAGATTGCGGAACATCATTGCGGTTGGGCGAAAGGTGTTCTCGGATGCGCTGAACACCGGCACCTCGACTGGAAAGCCCCCGGCCTCCCAAATCCCCGCTTTGACCTTCTCAGCCAACTCGCGCAGATGCCCGTTACAGGGCGTCAGTTCGGACCATGTGTTCAGGATGCCGATCACTGGCCGCCCGTCAAAGAGGTCATCCGGGTAGCCTTGGTTCTTGAGCCAGCCGCGATGGTAGATCGCATCCTTGGCGCTGCCCGCGTACCACTCTTGGCTCCGCAGCTTGCGCGGCCACTCTGCTGGTGTGAACGTCATCCTAGGCCTGCTTGGACTTGTTGTAGACGTCGAAGATGACAGCGGCGAGCAGCACAAGGCCTTTGATCATCTGCTGATAATCAATGCCGATACCCAGGATAGACATGCCGTTGTTCAACACGCCCATCAGGAAGGCGCCGACGACAGCCCCGATGATTTTGCCCACCCCGCCGGACATCGATGCACCGCCGATGAAGACTGCCGCGATCACATCAAGCTCCAGCGCGAAGCCCGCTTTGGGCGTGGCCGAGTTCAACCGCGCGGCAAAGACCATGCCAGCGATAGCGGCCAGGACGCCCATATTGACGAAGGCGAGGAAGGTGAGGCGTTCGGTCTTGACGCCGGACAGTTTCGCTGCCTTCTCGTTGCCGCCAAGCGCATAGATGCGACGGCCTGTGACGGTACGCTCAGTAAAGAAGGCGTAGAGCAGTGTCAGCACACCCATGGTAATCAACACATTGGGAAGACCGCGGAATGTCGACAGCTTGAAGAGGATGAACACAAGCGCCACGGTAATGATGCCAACCCGGGCCCAGAAGAAGGCGGGCGGCTCGCTGTCAACGCCGTAGAGCCGGTTCTGCGCGCGGCGCTTCAGTTCCAGCCACAGGATAAGAGCGGCCGCGATCGTGCCTGTCGTGAGAGCCAGCAGGTTCACCCGACGCTGACCAAGGATGTCGGCCACGGTTTCGGACAGGCCAGCGGGGAAAATGTCGGGCACAAAACCATTGGCGATCATCTGAAACTCGCGCGGGAACGGTCCAAGCGACTGCCCTTCCAGCAGCCAGAGGGACGCGCCGCGGAAGACCAACATGCCGGCAAGCGTCACAATAAAGGACGGGATCTTCCAATAGGCGATCCAATAGCCCTGCGCGGCCCCGATCAGACCGCCCGCCACAAGGCAGATCGCGACTGTGAGGCCCATCGACTGGTCCAGCTCGACCATCAGCACGGCGGCCAAAGCCCCCACAAACCCCATGACCGAACCGACCGAAAGATCGATGTGCCCTGCCACAATGACCAGCAGCATACCCAGGGCCATGATCACGATGTAGCTGTTTTGCAAGAGCAGGTTGGTGACGTTCACCGGCTTTAACAGTGTGCCATTGGTCACAATCTGAAAGAAGGCCATGATTGCGATCAGCGCAAAGAGCAAGCCATATTCCCGCAGGTTGCTGACCAGATAGGCCGCGATCCCCGAACTGGACCGCGCCTGCGCCTCGCTTTCAGCTATGTCCGACATCCCGGCTCTCCCTTATTCTGTTACGATGAGCGACATGATCCGCTCTTGGCCGGCATCTTCGGCGGCCAACTCACCCACAAACGCGCCCTCATTCATCACGTAGATCCGGTCACACATGCCCAGAAGCTCGGGCATCTCGGAGGAGATCATTACGACCCCTTTGCCTTGGGTGCTCAGTTCGTTGATGATCCCGTAGATCTCAAATTTCGCACCAACATCGATCCCGCGCGTGGGCTCGTCGAGGATCAACACGTCGGGCTGCGCAAAGAGCCATTTTGAAAGCACGACTTTCTGCTGGTTGCCGCCCGAGAGGTTCACCACCCGCTGGAACACACCCGGCGTGCGGATATTGAGCGCGTCGCGGTAGTCTTCGGCGGTTTGTGTCTCGAGCGTCTCTTGCAGGATCTGCCCGCGCGAGACCGCTTCCAGATTGGCCAGCGAGATATTGCGCTGGATCGTCTCGTCCAGGATCAGGCCAAGCGCCTTGCGGTCTTCGGTGACATAGGCAAGTCCCGCGTCGATCGCCTTGCTGACCGTGCTCACATCTGCAGGCGACCCGCGCAGGGCCACCTCGCCCGAAATATTCTGCCCGTAGGAGCGGCCAAACAGGCTCATGGCCAGTTCCGTGCGCCCCGCTCCCATGAGACCCGCGATGCCGACGACCTCGCCTTTGCGCACGTGCAGGTTCACATCGCGGATCACCTGCCGGTCGGGATGGGTCGGGTGATAGACATTCCAATTCTTGACGCTCAACAACTCTTCGCCCGCGCGCCGCTCCCGCGTCGGGTAGCGCGCGGCCATGTCGCGACCGACCATGTCACGGACAATGCGATCCTCGGTGATTTCTTCGGTGACCGCATCCATCGTAGAGACCGTCGCGCCATCGCGGATCACGGTGATCTTGTCGGCCACGCGACGCACTTCGTTCAGCTTGTGGCTGATAATAATCTGGGTGACGCCCTGCGCCTTGAGTTCCAGCATCAGGTCCAAGAGCGCTTGGCTGTCCGCTTCCGACAAGGCCGCGGTCGGCTCGTCCAGGATCAGCAGGCGCACGTTCTTTGACAGGGCTTTGGCGATCTCAACGAGCTGTTGTTTCCCCACGCCCAACCGATCGATCAGTGTGCCAGGCGCTTCGCTCAAACCAACCTTGCGAAGCAATTCCACAGTGCGTTGGTCCGTCTCTCGCCAGTTGATGACGCCACCTTTGGCGCGCTCATTGCCCAGAAAGATATTCTCGGCGATCGACAAGAGCGGCACCAGGGCCAACTCTTGGTGGATGATGATGATGCCGCGCTCTTCGCTGTCCGTGATGTCCGCGAAGCTGGCCTTCTCGCCATCATAGTGAATTTCGCCGTCATAGCTGCCCGCCGGATAAACCCCAGACAGAACTTTCATCAAGGTGGACTTGCCCGCGCCATTTTCCCCGACAAGGGCCAGAACTTCACCGGTATCAACGGACAGGTCGACTTGGTTCAGGGCTTTGACGCCCGGAAATTCCTTGGTGATTTGCCGCATTTCCAGAAGCGCTGGCATCACTCTCCCCCCCCTAAGCTCTCCTAGGCGCGCCCGCGTTGCCGCGAACGCACCCAGGGAGTGTTTTTTGCCGCTGGTTAGTTCAGCTGGTCCATTGTGTAGTAGCCAGAGCCCAACAGAACGTCTTTCCAGTTCGCCAAATCGACGGAGACAGGTTCGAGCAGGTAGGAAGGAACGACCTTAACACCATTGTCGTAAGTCGAGGTGTCGTTGATCTCGGGCTCGCCGCCTTTGAGCAGCGCGTCCACCATACCGACAGTTACACGGGCCAGTTCGCGGGTGTCTTTGAAGACGGTCGAGAACTGCTCGTTTGCCAACATCGATTTGACCGAGCGTACTTCTGCATCCTGGCCGGTGACGATTGGCATTTTCAGATCGCCAGACCCATAGCCCACGCCTTTGAGCGACGAGATAATGCCGATGGACAGCCCGTCATAAGGCGCCAGCGCGCCGTGGATTTGCGCGTCTGTGTAATGCGCTGACAAGAGGTTATCCATCCGCGCCTGCGCGACCGCGCCGTCCCAACGCAGCGTGCCAACTTTGTCCATGCCCATCTGGCCAGAAACCACGTTGATCGTGCCTGCGTCGATCATTGGCTGCAGGACCGACATCGCACCGTCGTAGAAGAAGTAGGCGTTGTTGTCGTCGGGCGAGCCGCCGAACAGCTCGATATTGTAAGGGCCGTCGCCAAAGCGCTCTTTCAGCCCGTCCACCAGCGAGGTCGCCTGCTGCACGCCAACTTTGAAGTTATCAAAGGTCGCGTAGTAGTCGACATATTCGCTGTCGCGGATCAGTCGGTCATACGCAATTGTCTTGATGCCAGCGAAATGCGCGTTCTCCAGCGCGTTCGACAGCGTCGTGCCGTCAATTGCAGCGATGACCAGCACATCCACGCCGTTCGTGATCATGTTTTCGATCTGCGCTAGCTGGTTGGGGATGTCGTCTTCGGCATATTGCAAGATGGTGTCATAGCCAGCCGCTTTGAACTGCTCGACCATCGAGTTGCCGTCCGAGATCCAGCGTGACGAGGATTGCGTCGGCATAGCGATGCCAACGGTCTCGGCAAGGGCGGCGACGCTGGAGAGCGCAATCGCGGTGCAGGCCAGCAAGAGTTTGAGTTTCATGAGGTGTCCTCCCTGGTCATGCTTCTGGCGCCGATGTCAACTCGGCTTTTGTCGAGGCCATCGAGCGCTGCGTTTTGAAATGTTAGTGAACGAATTGCATAACTTTCAAATTCCAAATAACATAATCAACATATCAAAAATATTATGCCAAACAAGACCTGAGGCAGACATGAGCATCGCAAGCCGCATCAAGCCCAAACACTTGGAATTGCTTATCAAAATATCTGAAACGCAACAATTGCAGCTTGCCGCGCAAGCCGTCGCGATCTCTCAACCGGCAGCTTCGCGTGTGCTGGCCGAGCTTGAGGCGCAACTGGGCGATACTCTGTTCACGCGCCACCCCACTGGCATGGAAGCGACTCCCGCGGGAGAGGTTTTGATCCGACACGGGCGCGTCGTCCTGTCCGAGCTGGAAACGATGGTCGCAGAGATCGAGAGTTTAGGGTCCGGTGATCAAGGGCATGTGCGTGTGGGCGCCGTGACCGGCCCGGCATTAGGGCATTTGATGCCCGCCGTGAAAGCCCTGCTTGCCGAGGCACCCGACCTTCATATTTCTGTAGATGTCGCCCCGTCCGCTACCTTGTTTCGGGGGCTCGAAGAGGCGCGCTACGACTTTATTTTTGGCCGTACCAACCCGCACAGCAATCCGCATGACTATCGCTTCTATCCTGGGCGTGCGGAGATCGTATCGTTGATGGTCCATAAGTCGCATCCGATGGCGGGGAACCGGGTTGTCGACTTGGCGGAACTGCTGACATTCCCTTGGGTGATGCAAGAAGAAGGCAGTCCTATTCGCGAGGCCGTTGAAAACGCCTTTCACACCCAGGAAATCCAGGTGCCATCGCGGGTGCTGAACAGCTCTTCGCTGTTGGTTGCGTTGGCTCAGGTAGCGGAAGGACAGGCGATCTCGCCGCAGACAGAAGAGGTCATGCGCCTTTTGATGTCGGACAAAATAAGCTCGGACATCACCGTACTGAAAACTCAGGCACAGATTGCAGTCGCCCCCTATTTCGTGATCCGGAACGCCTACCGAAAACTCTCCCGCGGAGCAGAGAGGTTGCTGAACGAGGTGATGTCAAAATTCTGAGTCCTCGCCATGGAGCAGATCTCAAAGAAGGTCACAGCATCGGTCGAACTGGGCTCACAGCCGCCAAATGCTGGCGCGGCAATGATCGCCATCGTTCATTTCAGACCGGCCCCTCGATCAAGCTGTAGAATCGCCCCGTCAGCGCGGTGCTGATGATTGGGCGCGGAGGGAGGATCGGAGGGCATATCATGCCAAGAGTGCAACTCCTCGCAACGACCTCAATGCGCTGCGCCTTGAACAAAGGTCGGATCATCGGCTCGAGCCGGTCGCTGTTGCCAAAGCAGGTCTGGACGATCCGGGCACGGTTAGAGCTGGCGGGCAATCCGCGAGACCTTGCCCAGTCCAACGCCCGATCGACTGCAAATTGCGCGGCTGCGACTTAGTCAAACTGTCTGTCAACGGACTAGGGTTAAACTGTGCTGTCAAAAGGCTCAAAAATGCAGCACGGTTCCGGGTTGAGCGCATGGGCGGCGACTTCATGATCGTTGCAGCGATACTACTTGGGTTGAAGTCTATCGCGCACCAATAAGTGAGACGGGGACCTTGGCGCAGTCGCAGTGAAAGCTCGCTTCCTCCCGCGTCTCGATGGTCTGGTCGGCGTGCCGCGAAAGCGCGGTCTCGGTTCAGATGAAAACGAGGTCCATTAACGACCGGAAAGTCCCGGTCTCGCTTGTCCAACCTGACCGCAGCGAATGCGCGCTCTTAATTGCGGCGAAATCAACACCGGCGAACGACCGGATTGGCGATTTGCGCCGCGCTGCAACAACGAACGTGCCGCAGGTGCGTGAACATGCTGCGTCAGCGAAGGTAACAAATCGAATGACGGTTTTGTCCGCCCTACCGCTATCCGCACGCCTTGCAGCTAAGGTCCAAGGCGAGCCCAGAATGACGAATGCTGCGGGCTGCCGAAAGGTCCGCTTCGTGGAATGGATATCAACGTTTGGTCCAGAATGCCTTGAATGCGCGTGACAAACTGCCTTGGAATGCGAGTTTGGTGCCTGCGTGGATCGGACAGCGACCTCAATGCTGCCAAGGAACATGCGAACAGGGAGTTTTGGCGGATAGTGATATGTAAAAGGGGATTACATGATAACGGCCTTTGCGCAGGTTCAACGAAATGTCCCAGTTGTCCGCACCGGGTCAGTTGTCAGGGAACGCGCTTCCAGCGTTGGTTGCGACAGATACCTAAGACACAGCCCGACACCATAAGGCCAGCATTGCTCAGTTCCATACGGGAATTGAACGTTCGATCGCTTATGGGGTCCCAGATTTTTCCGCCATCCCATGCATTCGGCTGCGACGTCGGCGACATTCCCCAGATCATCTGGCGACCGATATGTTTAAAAGGTCCTGCGTTCCCCTGCGGATCGCGAGCACGAACGATCTTGCCGCATAGGGCCTCGCCGCAGGCGGATATTTGGATATCCAAATGACCCTGATCTGTCGCCTCGGTGCGCCATGTGCCAAGTACTCCCTCGGCCATCGCGCCACTAGGCAAAAGTACGACCTTGAGCGCCAATGCAAGCGCCAGAGCTTTACGTTTCATGAGCTAGTCTCCTGTGTAGATGGCACCTTGTTCAGGCGCTTTCTCGCGGTTGACATTTTGCCTTTTGCTGGCACGATGCTCATCGCCTTTCCGAGGCCATGCAATGGCATCCCTGAATACAGGCTCTCGTGGTCCTCCGGTCGGATCAGATAGGTTTCATGCCAAATGCCGACGTCGCCTCTCGCCTTACGGACTGCGCGATTGAATTTGGCCCAAGCGGGCTGATGTGGCGCATCATGGGCGAAGGCTTCGAGATCTTCGAAGCTGCGCCAATACTGAACGATCAATCCCGGCGTGGCCACGATGGTTCCCAAACAGCCGGTCTGATCTGAGGGCGTTTTCCGAAGGTGTGCCAACATGCGTAACATGGCCCAGAACGGGGGAACCCATTTGTGTATTTTCCACGGGTGGTTGAACCGCATTCCGATCAAGAACATGACGAAATCCCTGTCTGGGTTTGCAGAGACTCTGTCGGCGACAGGCTTGGCCATAAGTGAAATCCTAAAGAGTTTGGCGAATGGCCTTTTGTTCCGCCAGATAAGACAGTACCGAAGCGCGGGTCGTGCTCGGAAAGTGGCCCATGTGAAAGCGCGTGGCCATAGGAGCAATACGTGCCAGCATCAATTCGATGTCGGCAATATTGTCGTCCAGATCGCAATTGTAGAAGTGCGTAGTTGCGCCGCGACCAAACAAGGTTCCCCGGATAAGGTCACCGACAAATGCGTCTTCGCCCGAACTCACGACGATTGAACCGTGGGTGTGGCCGGGTAAAACGGTAACGGCCGCATCCATGCCGAAATCGCGCGATAGGTCCAGCCTGTTCGAGACCAAAATGTCGGCTTCGTAGCCCTCATACGTTCCAACTTGATCCGTTGGCTTTCGTAGCTCTGCGAATTGTCCAGTTGGACATAGATGATCGTTTCGCCCCTCGGCTAAAAGCAGCCTGTCGCCAGCGCCAGCAATAATTGGAACGCCGTATTTCTGGCGAAAGTGCGGTGCGCCACCAGCATGGTCGTGGTGACCATGGGTAACAACAACAGCCTCCAAGTTCGCAGGATTGAAGCCCGAGGCCTGCATCATGTCATCGACCTGTTCGGCCTGATGCTGCCCAGCGGCGTCGATGAGAATGCCGCGCCCGTTCTGGATCAGCAGATGCGAGTTATTGAACGGAACAGTCAGCGTTCTGACCGTTTGGTTTCGGCTCACGATCTCCGAGGTGTTCGGAAAAACCGTGCTGCAAGCCGCTAAGCCAATGGGAAGCGCAGGGGCGACAGCCAAAAGGGATCGGCGCGAAAGTCTCATTTGTATCTCCCATCAATGTCAACACTGTTGACACGCTTGACCTATTGCTACTCAAATGTCAACAGTGATGACATGAAGTCTAACAAAACCCCTTACCACCATGGTGAACTCAAGGCCGCCATTGAGAAGATCGCTTGGGATACCGTTGCTGCAGAAGGATCCGAGAACCTAAGCTTGCGCGCCTGCGCGCGCGCAGCAAATGTTGATCCGGCTGCAGTCTATCGTCACTTCAAATCAAAGGACGACATCCTGATTGCATTGACCGGGCGCGCATTTGCCGAGTTGTCTGCGGCGATGCTTGCCAACAAGGAACATGTTGATAGAGCCGCGACAGGGGAGGCTGTCTTGTCAGTGGGCCTTACATACATTGACTATGCGACGCGCAATCCAAACATTTTTTCAATGATGTTTGCTGTGGCTGGAAAGATACCTGCAGACAAGACGGACTTGGATAGCAGTGACATTCCAAACGCATACCAAATACTGCAAGACGCGCTGACAGCGTGGCTCCCAAACCTCGACGAAGAAGACCTCGAAGTCCTATCCTTTGTATTGTGGAGCAATGTGCACGGCGTCTCAGAGCTTTTTAACAAAGGACTTGGACCTGACACCGAAGAAGGACGCAAAACGCGGGCGCGGGCTGTCTGTAAAATGGCGCTCGATGGCGGCAAAAACGTTCTTCTAGCTCATAGCCGCGCATGAATGTAACATAGAACGAAAACAAGCCATTGCCGAACTATTGCGTGCGATTAGGCGGATCCATTGGAAAAAATTCGGCCAAGCTAAGCAATAGCAAAATCAGTTTTCAAGGCAGGCAATTTTCAAGAACGCGCCCACACCCGCGTGAAGAGTTGTTTGTTACACGAATAGTCTGGTGTCTTGCGGCATTCAAGAGAAGCCGCCATTGGCGCAGCCGCAGCGAAATAGCGCTTTGTCCGCGTTACAGGCGTTGGAGCGGTCAGCAGCGAATGTCCGTTTGGAGCCCAATCCGACTGATGCTGCAAAATGCACCAAAGTCTGCAAAAGCCGGAGAAGCGGTCATTAGACGTTGTACTTTGCGGCTGTCCAGTTGATGGATTAGACTGTATCGCCCGAAACTCTGAGCGGACCAAACGACATTCTTGAACGCTCTGGGTGAGTGCGCTTTCTGAGCAATAGAACCGCAGCCGCGGCTGAAACCGTCTTCATTCGAAGTTATCATGCCTCGACTGTTGCGCTCTCCGCCGTAACGCCAAAATACCGATGCTGTGGGTTTGGGCACGCGCGTCACCGGTTTCATTTCGGCAAACGGGAAGTCTTTCTGCAAAAAGTCCCAGGTTCCAGTATGACTTAAGCTTAACCGTAGCCGGTTTTTCTATGCCGAACGTTCGTCGGCGCCACGACTTTTGCCCTGGAGGACACGGCTCTGCGCTAGCCGCCAGCATCCAAAAATTTTGTCAATTCTAACGGCCTATCCGTCATAATGCCTTTAAGTCCAGCTTTGCCGAGTGCGCCCCAAACTCTGTGCGGATCCGCGATTGCAAGCTCGTCGTTCAAGCCTACGCAATGCACATCTCTCAGTGTGAAACTTGTCAAAGGCAAACCGATGTTTGCCGCTTGATCAAGAATTGACAAGTCCGCAAATGCGACTTCGGCGCCTGCAACGCCGCGTTCCGACATTGCTTGGATCAAACCCAAATCAGACGGCGCGTCTAGGGACAGTTTTGCGATGACGGTCGTTCCAAAGCGCGTTTCAATCTCTTTGAGCCGGTCTATGTCGCGATATGTTTTGATGTCGATCTTTAGCATACAATTCTGACGCTCCGGCTTTGGAGCTAAGAACTGGGCGACGGCTTCGACTTCTGTTTCGTCTTTGACATCGAGGTCGAACAAAAGGTTGCCTCCGCCTGCTGCCAAGGCCTGCTCGAGATGCGGAATGGTTTCGGAACTGCCCAGCAGGCGAATATTGCTAAGCTCTTGCCACGTCCGGTTCTTCACCTGCCTCGGATCGCCTGTGGTACGCAAAAGCGTATCGTCGTGGATGACCACAGGTTCCCGATCAGACGACAGACGGATGTCGATTTCAACCATGTCAAAACTGCGTGCTGCGGCGATAGCAGCACAAGAGTTTTCTGGATGCAGCGCCCAATCACCACGGTGCGCAATGACAAGAGGTCGCGACGCTTCCGCCAGTCGCTTGCGAACATTAGACACGTATGCCCGTTTCAGGATGAAAGAAATGGATATCTTCTTTGCGGAAATCGAGCGCCATCCGTCCCGCTGGCACAGGGTTTTCGGCGTCTTGCGCGATGGTGATGTCATGGTCTCCGACACGCGCATGGATCAGACGGTTCGCGCCAAGTTCTTCGACCACGGCAATATCCACGTGGATACCTTGATCCCCGGTTCGAAGCTGCGCGCGTTCCGGCCTCAGCCCCAGCGTGATCGGCCCACGATGGGCGGATGCATAGGGCGCGGTAAAGCCGGCAACATGAACGCCGTTTTCAGAAACTTCCGCTGGTATGAGGTTCATTGGAGGTGCGCCAATAAAGCTCGCCACAAAGGTGCTCGCCGGATTTGAGTAGACCTCTGACGGAGTTCCGATTTGCTCGACGCGACCCTGGTTCAGCACAACAATTCTATCCGCAAGCGTCATAGCCTCGACCTGGTCATGCGTCACATAGATGGCCGCGGTTCCCAGACGGCGTTGAAGCTTTTTGATCTCCAACCGCATTTGGTTGCGCAGTTTTGCGTCCAAGTTCGATAGCGGTTCATCAAAGAGAAAGATCGCAGGATCACGCACAATGGCACGGCCCATTGCGACACGCTGTCTTTGTCCGCCCGAGAGTTGTGACGGCTTGCGGTCCAGAAAATCAACGATTTGCAGAAGGTTGGCGGCCTCCTCGACCTTTTGGTCAATTTCCGACTTTGCAGTGCCTCGGTTTTTCAATCCATAAGCCAAATTCTTACGGACGGACATATGTGGATAGAGCGCGTAATTCTGGAACACCATCGCGATGTTGCGGTCGGCGGGCTCAAGATCGTTGACCACACGGCCCGCTAGTTCAATCTCGCCTTCCGTCACCGACTCCAAACCGGCCACCATGCGCAGCAAGGTTGACTTGCCACATCCCGATGGCCCGACAAAGACCACCAATTCGCCGTCGGCCACGTCAACCGACACGCCTTTAACCGCTTCAGCCCCATTGGGATATCGCTTGAATGCGTCCTTGATACGGAGTGTGCTCATTTTTCTTGCTCCACCAACCCTTTGATGAACATGCGCTGGAAAATGATGATCACGAGCGCGGGCGGCAGCATCGCCAACATCGCCATCGCAAGTGCTTCGTTGTATTCGGGAATGTCTGCACCAATCATTTGCTGCATGATGTTTCTGATGCCGCGCACAAGGGTGAAGTACCCCTCTTCGGTCGTCATGAGTGTTGGCCAAAGATATTGGTTCCACCCCACGACAAACATGATGATGAAGATGGCCGCGATCATGGTTTTCGACAGCGGAACGAGAATGTCCCAGAAAAACTGCATCGGACGTGCCCCATCAATTCGAGCGGCCTCAATCATCTCATTTGGGATCGACTTGAAGAATTGGCGGAAGAAGAACGTCCCAGTTGCTGAGGCAATCAACGGGATGATCAGACCTGAATACGTGTTCAACATGCCAAGTTGCTGAACCACCTCGTAGGACGGCAGAATGCGAACTTCGAGCGGCAATAGGAGCGTTGTGAAAATCAGCCAAAAAGCAAATGTGCCCAGCGGGAACCGGAAATAAACAATCGCGTATGCGGCAATCATCGAAACGACGATCTTACCGACTGCGAAACCAATACCGAGGATCAAGCTGTTTTGGGTCATCAAAAGGCCCGTAACTTCGCCTGTGAACCCGCCTTCCTGATAGAGAACGTTGGCGTAGGTTTGGACGAAGTTCCCTCCCCAACCGACTTGCATGCCTTCGCGATGGATCGTTACGTGATCATAGGTAGAGGTCATGAAGGCCACGAGAATTGGCCCCATCATGAGGAAAACGCCAAGAATAAGGACAATATGATCGTAGACGCGAATTTGCGCCAATCTTGTCGGTTTGTCCTTTGCTTTCTTGGCGCGGGAAGACGCGTCGGAAACCTCGGTTACGGCCATAGATGCGTCTCCTTATGTGTAGTGAATGCGCCGTTCGATCAGTCGGAACTGGGCGATTGTCAGCAACAGAACGACGACCATCAACACGACGGATTGTGCGGACGACCCGCCAATGTCGTTGCCCCGGAATCCGTCGCGGAAAACCTTGTAGACCAACGTGACAGGACTGTTGCCGGGCTGGTCTTTGACAATCTGGTCGATGGTGCCAAAGGTTTCGAACATCGCATAGGTGATGTTGAGAATGAGCAGAAAAAACGTCGTTGGCGCCAAAAGCGGAAAGGTAATCGTCCAAAAGCGGCGCGTCTCAGAGCGACAGTCGATTGCGCTCGCCTCTTTGACTGCTGTCGGAATGGATTGAAGACCAGATAGGAAAAAGATGAAACAATATGGGACTTGCTTCCAAGTCGAGACCACTATCATCGCGATCCCCGTGTCCCAATAATCGACGCCAACCCGCATGTCCCACCCAAAAATGGCGACAAAGTCGACCAATGGTCCGATGTGTTGGTCAAACAGCATGACGCCGATCAACCCAGCGACAGGCGGAGCGATGGCGTAAACCCACATAAGCAGTGTCTTGTAGCTCGACTGACCGCGCAAAACGCGATCTGCCGACACCGCGAGCATCAAACCAAGACCGAGCGAGATCACCGACACAAGTACAGTGAAAACAATCGTGAACCAGACGGTGCGTTGGTAATCAGACGCTGCAAATGCGTCCCTGTAGTTCTGCAAGCCGACAAAAGTCGCTCTGCCGAAAAATGGGTCTTCTAGATAGAACGAGGCGCGAATGGCTTCGGCGGCAGGCCAAAAGAAGAAAATCGCGATGATCAACATTTGCGGCGCGAGCAGCAAATAGGGCATCCAGCGGTTTTGGAATTGGGCCTTTTCCAACGCGCAGCTCCTTCAAACGGGAAGCGAGGGCGCAGCACGTGCGCCCTCGCAAGGTTCTGAAACTTCAGATTAGTTTGTCGTTTGCGCGAAACGGCTAAGCAGGCGGTTGCCTTCTTCTTCGATAACGGCAAACGCGCTTTCGACGTCTGTCTCACCAGCAAAGATGCGGCCATATTCGCGGTTCATGACGTCGCGAATTTGAACATAGAAGCCCAAACGGTAACCGGCATTGTTCTCACCAACAGCAATCGAAAGCTGCTTGGTTCCAACTTCGGCCTGCGGTGTTTCTACATAGTAACCGCTTTCGGTTGTCAGGTCGTATGCAGCCTGTGTGATTGGCACATAACCGGTTTCCACGTGCCAAAACTTCTGCGTTTCTGCGGACGACAAGAATTCAAAGAACTTTGCGACCCCGGCATTTTCAGCATCTGAATGACCGGACATTGCGAACAATGCAGCACCGCCAATGAAGGTGGAGACAGGAGAAGCGTTTACGGCTTCCCAGTATGGCAGGAAGGTGGCGGAGAATTCGAAGTCAGCTGAATTGCGCAGACCGCCAAACGAAGCAGAAGAGCCAAGCCACATGGCAACTTCGCCATTTTCGAATGGTGTTTGGTTGTCACCCCAACCCGCGCCGTAGTAACCGTACCAACCGTTGTCGAGCCATTCTTTCATCGCAGTGAAATGGGCCTTAATGGCGTCGTTGTTGACCAAGAGCTTGGCACCATCTGCGCCATCAAAACCGTTGTTGTTGGTCGCGAATGGCAGGTCATGACGCGAATGGAAGTTCTCGGTCATAATCCAGGGGCTGTGAGACTGAGCAAGCGGGATATAGCCTGCATCGACGATCGCAGGTGCGATTTTTTCAAACTCTTCCCACGTCTTAGGAGGAGTTACGCCTGCTTTTTCGAGCGCTTCTACGTTGTAGTAGAGGATCGGAGTTGAAGAGTTGAATGGCATACCGACCATTTTGCCGGTGCTGTCCGCATAAAAGGAACGCACACCAGGGATATAAGCGTCGGCATCAAACGGAACGCCTGTATCGGCAAACAGATCTTCTGCTGGGATGACTGCGCCTTTCGCTCCGATAATGGTTGCGGCGCCTGCATCAAAGACTTGAACGATCTCTGGCTGTTCGCCCGCGCGGAATGCGGCGATCGTAGCTGTGAGGGTATCTTCGTAGCCACCTTTGTAGACAGGTGTCAGGCTGTATTCTTCCTGAGAGGCGTTAAACTGTTCGGCCAAAGCGTTTACAGTTTCGCCCAATTGCCCGCCCATAGCGTGCCAAAGCGTAATCTCAGTTTCTGCGGAAACCGCAACGGTGAAAGCAGCTGTCGTCGCCGCCGTCAGAAGTGTCGTGCGAAGCATAATTATCTCCCCGATCTAGGTGTCGCGACCCGGGGCATAGGAATGTGCCGTTACGCATGGATGACACTTTCCTTACGATTTCATGACAACGAAGATCCGCAAATGACCAAAACTTTGAGGCCGTCGACCTGCATCTGATGGTGGATTTCTGTCATATATTCGTTACATTGGCAGTATCGAGCAGGGAGAACGACCGCACATGGCAATGCGGATAGGCATAGTGGTATCGGCGCTGATTGCGTACGTATTGCCGGCGGCCGCAGTGACCGTGTGTTATCCACGCGATCAGATGCTCAGCTACATCTCACGTGACTTTGATGCGACGAAACAAACGGTTGGGATATTGCGCCCATCATCGGTCATGGAGGTTTGGGTCTCCGACAAAGACGGAGACTGGTTGATCGTGACGACCGATTTAGAGGGATCGAGCTGTATCGTCGCCTATGGCGAAGATTTCTCTTTGTCCGACCTTAAGCAGACAAAAGACAAAGGATAGCACTGGCATGAATGGTCGGTTGTCCAACCGATAGATCATCATTCTGGATCTGACCGAACGGCAATCCTTGCTATCAACTGAAATGCGGTCAATGAGGGAGCATGCCTCGTCTCTACGACCACCTTATTTTGTCTGTCTTCGTGGTCATATTATGTGGCCCGGTGGTTTGGGTATTTGCCCAAGTCCTGAGTGCCGACATCGGCACAGCGGTCAATCGCCTGCAAAACGTGGGGCCTGGATTTTGGGCTATAGCGACCAGCACATTTGCGCTTGCTTTGGGGGTTTCACTCCTCTCTACAGCGTTGTCCTTCGCAACGGCGTTCGCGCTCGTGTTCTGCCGATTGCGGTTTGCCCCGTTGGTTTTTTGGCTCAGCCTGGCGACACTCTACTTTCCGATCGAAGCGCGCATGTTGCAAACTTTTGATATGGCATCCCACCTATCACTCACAAACACGCTACCAGGTTTGATCCTTCCAACACTTCAATTGGCGCTCGGAACGTTGTTTTTCCGACAGCATTTCAAACGTTTTTCACCCGAATTGGTGGAAGCGGCACGCTTGGACGAAGCAAATCCACTAACGTTTCTAAAAGACTTCGCCATACCGCTTTCCAGCATGCCAATTGGTACCGTCGCGCTCATCACGTTCATTTCGGGTTGGAACCAATACCTCTGGCCATTGATGCTCTCAATAGATGACCGCCACTGGACAATCGTTCGCGGCCTGGAGCACGTTCGCGCCGGATCGGTCGAAGGCCTCCTCTTAGCAATGGCCGCATTGCTTCCCCCT
>CAZYQC010000058.1:0-20677 GCA_964649815.1 uncultured Rhodobacterales bacterium
GAGTAGCTTTCGAACCAGAGTTTGGTGTCTTTGGCGGACATGGGGTGGCCGATGCCGAAGCCTTGGGCGGTGTCGCAGCCGGCGGCTTGGAGGGCGGCGAATTGTTTGGGGCTTTCGACGCCTTCGGCGATGACTTCCAAATTCATACCTTTGGCCAAGCCGACAATCGCTTCGATGATTTGCATGGGCTTGGAGCGTTCCAGACCGGACACGAGCTCTCGGTCGATTTTCAGGCCGCTCAGGTGTAGGCGTGAGAGCATGGAGAGCGAGGCGTAGCCGGTGCCGAAATCGTCGATGTCGATCTTGAAACCAGAGGCGGCGAAATCTTTGAGCGCAGAAAGCGCGCGGTCATTTTCGCCAGAGATCAGGGTGCTTTCGACGACTTCGATGCGTACGTCTTGGGGCGCGAGGCCCCGCATTGCGACGGCAAGTTTCATGTCGGCGACGTAATCTCCATTGCGCAGGGATGCGGCGGAGGCATTCACCGCCAAGGTCGGGACGTCAAAGCCTTGCGCGCGGAAATCGACCAAGGCGTCGAGACCGGCCAACGCGACTTGCCAATCGATCCGGTCAATCAGGCCGGTCTCTTCGGCCAGATCGATGAAATCGCCGGGCAGCAGCAGGCCGCGTTTGGCGTGTTGCCATCGCGAAAGCACCTCAAGCCCCTGAACGCGACCGTTGGAAAAGGCGACTTTGGGTTGGAAGAACGGCACGAATTCATTGTTTTCGATCGCGCGTTCCAGATCGCCGATAAGCGCGTATCTCCGCTCAATCCCGTTGCGCATCTTGGGCTCGAAGGCGACGGCCACGCCTCTTCCTTTTCCTTTTGCCTCATAAAGCGCGATGTCGGCATCCGCGATCAGGCGGTCGCTGTCCTGATCGTCACTGCTGACGAGAACGAAGCCGATGCTGGCGCCCACGGTGCATTCGTTGCCTTCGATCAACATCGGCTCTCGGATGCGGGCGATGATGCTTTCTGCGATCCGGGTCGCTTGTTCCTTGGCACCGGGGCCAGCCGACACGCTGACGGCAATGACAAATTCGTCGCCTCCGACGCGGGCGACCAGATCGCCTTTGCGCGTGCGCGATTTCATCGACTCGGCTGCGCGCATGAGGACGATGTCCCCGACACCGTGGCCAAGCGTGTCGTTGATTTCTTTGAAACGGTCAAGATCCACATGCATCACGCAAAGCTGTTGGCCGGTTTGGCCGTTTTGTTTGAGGCGGTGATGGAGTTCTGAATGCAGTTTCTTGCGATTGGCCAGACCCGTCAGTTGGTCATGATGCGCAGAATATTCCAAACGCTCGCTCATCTTTTGCAGATCGTCGTTTCGGCGTTCGAGTTGGACAAAGCGTTCCTGCGCAGCCTTCAAAGCCAGAACGACGCTGCGGTGTGCGGGGTAAAAGATGAAGGCACCTTCCAAAACCAAGAGGCCCAGCGCCAAGAGCAACGCCAAAAGCTGCATCCGTTCGAGCCCTTCGAGACGGTGTTCTGCGTCGTAGGCAAAAGCCTTTACCGCTTTGTCGAGATTGGACAGGAGCGGTTTGAAAGCCGCCACTTCTATGCGGTGCAACAAAACCAATTGCTCGGGCGCGGCGGCGGGATAGGACGCTGCATTATGGACGTCACGCACAAATGCCTGCACTTGCGCATCGAGGCCCCAATCCTCGCCCACCGCATAGACCGCTTTGGCCGATGGAAAATCTTCGGACCGGGCAAGCAGATCGGCGTGGGACGCTTCAAACACCTGGAGCGCATCAAGAAGTGCGGCCTCATAGTTTAGGTTTTCAGATGGATCTTTCAGGGTTTGCGCCAGGCCCGCGATGCGTTGGCTGAGCATCCTTTGCCGCCCGCTTAGGTCGATCGTCTCGGCATCGTTTGCGCCATCTTGCAACACGCGCAGATGCAGCATGTGCCCCCCAACCAGGAGGACCACCAAAATCCCAAGCGCCAAAACGTACCGCTGCCATAGCTGGTCAGCCGTGCCACGATTGAAAATACCCATGCGCTTATACCTCGCTCCAATCCACCGGGGCGAGATGACGCAAAAATCCTTTTGGTGAGGTTACTCAATCAAGGCCGCAATGGGACCGTGGCAGAAAATGTAATTCAACTTCGACCGTTTTGGGGTGGCAATGCCTTTCTTGCTAGCTGCAAGAAACGTCGCCACATCTTGCGCCCGAGCCTGCAGTGCGGTCAAAAGCAACTGTGCGCAGCCATGAGCAAGGGGATCGTTTCATCAGATGTTGGACTTAGACAAAATCCGCAGAGAGACCCCTGGGATCGAGCACAGCACGCATCTTTTGGCCTGCGGATCGGCGTTGATGCCGCAATGTGTGGTCGATGCAATTGTCGAGCATACGCTGCTAGAGGCGCGGATCGGCGGCTATGAGGCGCATGCGCAACAGGCTGACGCATTGGGGGGCGTTTATGGGTCCGTGTCCCGTCATATTGGGGCGGGCGCGCATGAAGTCGCCTTGATGGAGAATGCGACGGTTGCGTGGTGCCATGCATTCTATGCGTTGCCGCTGCGGCCTGGGGCGCGGATTTTGACCTGCGAGGCAGAATATGCAGCGAATTATGTGGCGTTCTTGCAGCGGGCCAAGCGTGACGACCTGAAGATCGAGGTGATCCCGTCGGACGCAAGCGGTGCGCTGGATTTGGCGGCGTTAGAGCAGACAATGGACGAGGACGTCGGCCTTGTTGCGATCACGTGGGTGCCGACGAACGGCGGGCTGGTCAATCCGGCAGCTGAGGTCGGCAAGATCGCTAGGGCGCATGGCGTGCCTTACTTGCTGGATGCCTGTCAGGCAGCGGGTCAGATGCGCATCAATGTTGACGAACTTGGCTGTGACTTTCTGTCGGCGACCGGTCGCAAATATCTGCGTGGTCCGCGGGGGACCGGATTTCTATACGTGAAAGAGACGTGGTTGGACTCGCTTGAACCCGCGATGATCGATCACTTTGGAGCGCCGTGGATTGCCCACGATCAATATGCTCTGCGAGACGACGCGCGGCGGTTTGAAACCTGGGAAAACGCCTATGCGCTGCGGGCGGGGCTGGGTGCGGCTTTTGACTATGCTGACGCGATTGGAATTGATCTGATAGAAACACGTGTGCGCCATTTGGCAAATCACGCGCGTTCTTTGCTGAGCGGGATGGATCAGGTCGAAATCCACGACCTTGGGGACGCGCCTTGTGGCATCGTCAGTTTCGCGGTTTCAGGCCACCAACCCAAGGCCATCGTGGATGGCATGACCCAGGCCGGGTTCGCGATAGGAGCATCGGACCCGGAGAGCACGCGGCTTGATTCAGAGCGGCGCGGCCTGCCCATCATTCTGCGGTTGGCGCCGCATTATTATAACACCGAAGACGAGATCGACCGCGCGGTCGCGCATCTTGGCACGCTCATCTGACTGTGGGTTTCCGTTTGCGCAACTATTTCGCAGAGCACGTCGGCCGAGGCTGTGTATGGCGCGGTTTTGGCAGGTTCGAACCGTATTTCGGGGATTGGTAGCGCTAACATTTTCTGCTATGGGCCGTTATCAGCTCTGACAGGATGAGGTCCGCATGTCTCTGAACAGCCAAATTGACGCGGTTACATCGCGTATTCGCAAACGCTCGGAACAGAGCCGTGCTGCTTACCTTGACCTTATGCGCAAAGCGGCCTCTGCGCCGCCCAGACGGACGCATCTTTCTTGTAGCGGACAGGCCCATGCCTATGCCGCGATGGGGGCGCAAAAAGACAAACTTGCAGAAGGCAAGGTTCCCAACATCGGGATCATCACAGCGTATAACGATATGCTGTCGGCCCATCAGCCGTTTGAAACCTACCCTTCGTTGATCCGAAAAGCCGCCCAAGACGTTGGCGCGACGGCGCAGGTGGCTGGCGGTGTTCCGGCGATGTGTGACGGCATCACCCAAGGGGAAACGGGCATGGAGCTGTCCTTGTTTTCGCGCGACGTTATCGCCTTGGCGGCGAGCGTGGGGCTGTCGCACAATGTCTATGACGCGGTAGTTTATCTTGGCGTTTGCGACAAGATTATCCCGGGTCTGGTCATGGCGGCTGCGACCTTTGGCTATATGCCCAGCGTCTTTTTACCAGCGGGGCCAATGGTTTCTGGCCTGCCCAACGATGAAAAAGCCGCGGTGCGCAAGCGGTTTGCAACCGGAGACGCGACCCGCGAAGAGCTGATGGCCTCGGAAATGGCATCTTACCACGGGCCAGGCACGTGCACCTTTTATGGCACGGCCAATACCAATCAGATGCTGATGGAATTCATGGGCCTGCACCTACCGGGGGCGTCTTTTGTCAATCCCGGCACGCCGCTTCGCGATGCGCTCACGATTGCCGGAACGCAAAGAGCGGTGCAGATCACGCAGCAAGGCAACGCCTTCACACCGGTTTGCGATGTCCTGGACGAAAAGGCCTTTGTGAACGGGATTGTGGGTCTGATGGCAACCGGCGGGTCCACGAACTTGATCCTGCATTTGCCCGCAATGGCCAAGGCGGCAGGCATTGTCCTGGATCTGGAAGACTTTGATGACCTGTCGCGGATCGTGCCGCTGATGGCCAAAGTCTATCCAAATGGCCTGGCGGACGTGAACCACTTTCACGCCGCTGGTGGCCTGCAATTCCTAATCGGGAACCTGTTGGACGCGGGCCTGCTTCACCAGGACGTTGTGACCGTCGCCGGGCTGGGTTTGGATGCATACCGACAAGAGCCCGTGTTGCGCGGCACGGACATCGAATATCGCGACGGCCCTACCACGCCACTGAATGACAAAATCGTGCGTCCGGCCCTGGACCCGTTCCAAAAGACGGGTGGCCTTGTTCAGCTGTCGGGCAATTTGGGGCGCGGTGTCATGAAGGTCTCTGCCGTGAAGCCAGAGAACCAAGTGGTCAAAGCCCCTGCACGCGTGTTCCACAGCCAAGAGGCGGTGAAAGCTGCGTTTCAGGCAAACGAATTCACCGCAGACACGGTTATTGTGGTGCGCTTTCAGGGTCCGATGTCGAACGGCATGCCCGAGTTGCATGGCCTGACGCCCACGCTCACCGTGCTGCAGGACCGCGGCTTGAACGTGGCTTTGGTCACCGACGGTCGGATGTCAGGCGCGTCCGGCAAAGTGCCAGCGGCTATTCACGTATGCCCCGAAGCCGCAGATGGTGGCGCCATCGGCAAAATTCGCGACGGCGATATCATTCATGTGGACGGACAAACCGGAACCCTTGAACTGTGCGGCGTGGATTTGGCCGATCGCGCCAGTGCCGACGCCGATTTGAGCGGCAATGGCAATGGCGTTGGGCGAGAGCTGTTCGAGGTGTTCCGACGCAACGTCGGACGCGCCACAGAAGGTGCAGCCGTCGTTCTATAGGCCGCTTGACCCCGGAGTAATCGGAACGGCCCCGAACAAGGGCGCGCTATACCGCTGTTGTCATGGTCGAAACAGTCGGCACAGCATCTTGTGGCCAAGCTTTTGCCGGGCACAAAAATCCCCGTTGATCAGCACATTATCAGGAAATTATCCCAGATTGTCCTGAATGCTGCCCCATTTTCACCACAGTTGCGCGCGATCCGGTCCCTGGCGAAAAGCCACGTCAGTCAGAAGACTGGACAAAATGAGAAATGAGGAGAGCAGTAATGTCGTCCATTCTCACAAATAACTCCGCTTCGGTCGCTCTGGCTACGTTACAGAATGTAAATCGTGGCCTGACCGAGACACAAAACCGGGTTTCCTCCGGTCTCCAAGTGCGCTCCGGTAAGGACAACGCCGCATATTTTGCCATCTCGGAAACGATGAAAGGCGACAGCGGTATGTTCAAGGCCATCAATGAGGGCATGACATCCACGAAAAACTCTGTCGCAACGGCCCGCCTGGGCGCTGAAACTGTCAGCGATCTGGCGCAGCAGGTTGTTGAGCGTATCGCCTTTGCACAAGGTGACGGCGTTGACAGAGCCGCCGTGCAATCCGAATTGGATTCTCTGTCCGCAAACATGCAGTCCGCGATCGATCAGGCAACATTCAATGGGGATGACCTTGTTGGTGGTGCTGCGGCGACGCAGACAGTTGTGACAGGGATCACCCGCTCTGGCGGCACATTCGGCACAACAACAATGACGTTCAGCTCAGTCGACCTGCAGGCCATTCAAACTGCAATCGACGGTATCGATCTGACCACATCCACTGACCTGGCCGCTGATCTGGTGACAGCCGAAGGTCAGCTTCAGAACGCGATCTCTGCCGCAACCTCTATGGGTGTCGCAGAAAAGTCGTTGGAAGATCAGATGAACTTTATCGATGCTCTGACCGATACGATCGACTCTGGTGTCGGTTCGATGGTCGATGCTGACATGGAAGAAGAAGCCGCACGTCTGCAGGCGTATCAGGTGCAGCAGCAGCTCGCGACACAGTCGTTGGCTATTGCGAACCAGTCGCCTCAGAACATTCTGAGCCTCTTCCGCTAAACCAACTGAAGTAAGCTAACGCGCTTCATCCGATTGCGCGGGTCCGACTGGACAAAGCAATCGGGTGGCGCATCTCCGGCCAGGTTTGTTGTGGCCGGCGTAACGAGGGTCATGCGCGGCCGCTCTGACCTGTTGTGCAGGATCGCGTCCACAAATTGGGCGCCCGTTCCAAGCCTGCACAAGGTATTGAGCGCGCCGCGCATTTTCCCAGCGCGATTCGTTTTACAACTATCAGTTCAAAGGTGACGCAACGGCAGTTAACACGCCTGATGCCTGCCCGCCCGCAGCGTTTTCAATTTCCGATAGATCGCTGACGAAAATGTCATCACTCTCAGATTTATTTGTCATAGCCAAACCGACCAGCAGACGCTGAACCTGAGCCCCCAAATCGGACTTGTTGTACGTCCAATCCTCGGTGAAAGACCGTGGTTCGATCAGCACGATATCGTCGTCTTCGACAGTGATATCGAGTTCTTGCTCTAAGACATCAGCGAGCGTGAATCCTTCGTCCAATTGGGCAGATGCATAAGTTGCATATGGCGCTTGGCCGAAGGCATTTGTAACAAGATGAATAACTGGTTGTGGCAACAGGTTTCTAAGTGTTTCAGCAATGGGTGAACGTCGTTCTTCTACGCTCTGACAGACTTCGCTCGACCATACTGCGTGCAGCAAATATTCGCCCCTCATGTTTCCCCCACACTATATATTGTGTTTGTATACCACCGATGGTAACTCGCACCTTTCCGGATGAAAATTAGCGTTTTGTTAACTTTTTGGGGAAAAATTGAGACGTTTTCCAAGGGACTGGAGGGTCATCTTGGGCGTACAGAACCCGGTCTCTGATACTGATCTACCGCCTATGCGTATGGAATCTTTGTAGTTTTTCTTCAAGTACTGCCAAAGAATAGAACTTCCCCTATTGCGGGAGGTATATCCCGCAGTGGTCGCATAAATTGCACGCAGTCTTTACAATTCAATGCTTGCCAACGCTTTGCGGTGACAAACCGAGAATCGGAGTGAATCAGCCAGAGCGCAATTTCGGGGAAAATCAGAGATCTTGATTAATGTTGGAGATTTTGAACGCCATCGTCGGCAAAATCCCGCACAGCCAGTCTATAACCGGCAAGTCGTATCGTAGAAACGACAACGCTACTGCCAAATTCCCCAGCTAGCTTTTTCCGAATTTTTGCGACGTGAACATCGAATTTTCGGTCACCATACTCCCACGGGCGGTGGTCCACGGCGATGCTAAGCTCATCCCGGCTTACAATTTGTCCCATACGATCACTCAGAACACGCAAGATCTGCTGCTCAACCTTCGTTAGGCGCAAACGGTCAACGGCCTCGCAGTCAAAGACAGGCTTGTTGACGCGCGTGATCGCATCAGCCTCTACCCCGAGGCGCACGCACATCCTGACGGACATCTCTTCGATAGAGCACGGCCATTCAATCGTGTCGTCAGCGCCAGCCAGGAACAACGGAACCGTGTCGCCCGCATCTTTGTCGTGCACGATGATGACTGTTGGCGCGCTATCTTTCGCTTTGATTTCTTTGATAAAATCAAGCTGACCCGCATCGGCATGCGGGAAGTAGGCAATCACGAATGACGGCGATCCACCTGCATCAAGAACGGCCCGCGCCTCGGACGGATTGGGCACGACACACAAGTCAGCCTCAATCACGCCAGCAACGACGCGCTTTAGCTGAGCCAGAACCGCGTCATCCGACGCAACAATCAAAGAACACAGACGCTTGCTTTTATCGCTCATTCGAAAAAACTAGACACACTCGGAAGCCCAGGAGACCAAAATACTACTTATGATCCGTTAACCGACCCCACATACTCGTTATAATAGCATGTACACCAACAAAGTGGAACACCCAGGCGGTTAGGCTATAAGCAGTATTTCCTTTGCCAATAGGAGTCCAGAGACCGTCAAAAATAGTTTCAAGAATTGGCATTTTTTTAACCTTGGCTGATCTAGCATCATGTCAGGCCGCAGAAGCGTTGCCAGCACTCTTGAACCCCAGATCAGCGATCCCCACACTGGCTGGTCAGGGCAAAAATGGCCGCAGACTAGGATTTCAGTCTCCCAGACTTAACCCCTAAGAAACATTGTTGCCTTTTGAAGGTCATTTAGGGTAACAAAGCGACCAATTCTGCAGAAGCAGCAAGTACAGCCTAAGAACAACTTGGGCGCGAAAGGGAAGTATGGATAATCAAGAACTGTTGTCCGCCCGCAAGGAGGTGCACAAATTTTTGGCGTTTTGCCAAAACCTTTGTGCTTCCAACCAAAAGACCCGGCAGAATACTGCTCAGGTTAGATTTTGGGCTGGCGTCAGTTTTCTTGACAATTCTTTTGGGGCTCGTGAGAACGTGGCCCACGGATTTTAGTCAGTCAGGTTGGTGAACTATGTCAATGGTATCTTCGGAAAACTATAGCGATCGCCGGTCATCTAAGAAGATCGAGTTCGCAGAAGAGGAAGGCGCAAGACGGTTGCAAGCGTCCGACGTTGCAGCGGTGTTGGCCTCTTTCGCCAGCCGAGAAGCCGCAACAGTCGAAGAGGTGGTCGCACTGGCGACGCAGCTGTCGGCGGTTCTGGATACCAAGTTTGAGCAAGCTCAGATCGCGGCGGCGATGCCTGATAGCAAAGCCGAGGTTTTTCACAAACCTGCGATCGACCCAGCCAAGTCAGTTCACCCCGATTACGTGACCTGCCTGTGCTGCGGTAAAGAATTCACCATGCTAAAGCGCCACCTCAAGGCAGAACATGGTTTGACAGAGGCGGAATACCGAGCGCGCTTTGGTCTCGACCCAGAGCATCCGCTGGTCGCGCCCAATTATTCCAATCGAAAGGCCGAATATGCAAAACGCATCGGTCTGGGAAAGCATTCACGCGAGATGGAGGCGCCGAAAGAGGCGTACCGCAACCAGTAAATCGCATTTGGTGATGCTGCCACAGTTTGGCCACATTCCAGTCTCACTGTAATCACCTTTCTTGAGCAATGTCTGCGCAAAGCGGGTGGGTGCAGAAGCACTGCCGCACGAATGATCGACACAAGTCGGCATCGGCAAGGCAGACAAGATGGCTAACGTTGAGCAAGCCAAGATTTTCAAAAAGATTGAAGTCGTCGAAGGTGGTGGCCACCACGGCGGCGGTTGGAAAGTTGCCTACGCCGACTTTATGACGGCGATGATGGCGTTCTTTCTGTTGCTTTGGATCTTGTCGAGCTCGGACGAACAAAAGCTGCGCGGCATCGCTGAATACTTTACCGACGCGACCCTGCCCGGAGGCAGCGGTGTTTTGGATGGCGCCACGTTGGGACCGCCCGGCACGCTGACTGCATCGAACGGGGCGGTTGTCGCCCGCGGATCCGAGCTGGGCCGGGTTGACGATCCGTCCCCTGCCCGCTGGGAAGTCCGGGACACAACGCCGACGATCGACCCAAAAGAAACGGTTCTTGGCACGCGCCAGGGGGATCACGAAAACCCCGCAGCAGGCGCGCAGGCCGAAGAGATTCCAGAAGACCAAATTGCGCAAGCGCAGAGTGCCGGCGGCGCGCAATTGGACAATGAAAGTGAATTAGACGGCGGTGCGGACGGCCAGCGTGAAGCGGAAGTCGCGCAATTCGCCGAATTGCAGATGCAAATCATGCAAGCGATGGAAGAGCATCCTGACCTGCGCCCGCTGAAGGAAAACGTTGTCTTTGAACAGACGCCGGAAGGTCTGAGCATTCAGGTGATCGATCAGCAAGGCAAACCGATGTTCGCAAGCGGCAACGCAAATCTGTTGAACGTCCCAAAGAAGCTCATGGCTGAATTGGGGTCCGCATTGGCCAAATTGCCAAACGACATTGTTCTGTCTGGTCACACGGATTCGGTTCCATTCGCCAATAGTGCAAAATACGACAACTGGGATCTGTCGTCGGATCGCGCCAACGCTATCCGACGCACATTTGAAGCGTCCGGTGTCGGGAAAGGTCGGATCATCCGCGTGTCTGGCATGGCCGACACACAGCCGTTGTTGCCCGAGGACACCAAACATCCGTCAAACCGGCGCATCGCCATCTTTGTTCAGCATTCCAAGCCGATGATGAAAAAGGCGGCCGCCGACAAAGACATGATGAAGCCAAAGGATGAGATGGCCAAACCCTCTGGCGACAGCAAAGAGGCGATGCAGCCCAAGACCGAAAAGGCAATGGCGCCAAAAGAGCCTGCGACACCAGTGGCAACCGATGACAGCCGGCTGACCTCTATCGACGATGAGGTCTTTGAAAAGCTGCGGAACGCCCTGCGCTAACGGCAGTGGGTTAAGCGAATTGCTTGTGCGTTAAGCCTGGACCACTTCGACGGACCGAGGAAAACATGACGCGGCGCGCGCTTTCCACGGACACACGATGGCGCTGTGTCAAAAGCGGAACCGCCTCTGCAACGCGCTTGGGTCGCAGTTTTCCAGATGGGCCGACGTCATTGTGCTGGCGCGCGCCGGGTGAGGTTGCAACCGGCACATCCACCGGAAGACCCATGAATTTGGACGGGTTCAACCCCTCTTCCTTGGCGAAGTTGAAATTGGCTTCGTAATCGACGGCTTCATCCAAGAGATCTTCTGATGTCTCCAGAATGCTGAGCACCGAGATCTCGTCAGTGTAGCGGAAATTGAAGGTCGGATAGCCCTGCACTTCGGGCACGATTTTGACCGCTGAAGGCACCGTGCCGAACATGACGCACAGGCGATGCGGCATGATTGCTGTCTCATCATCATGAAACACGATCAATCGGCAAACGCCATCATGGGACAAGCACACCACCAGACGCATCTCATCGGGCCATGCCGCAATCACGCGGCGCACATCAGTCGCCTCAAGAAAGACCGCCAACATCGGTTCGTGCTCTGTCATGTCCTGTACCTGTCGCTTTTTTGCCGACTCGCTCGTGCCTTGAGGACAAGGTTAGTCATGATTTTGCCAATGTCCACACCCAGAAAAGCCCCGTATTACTTGAAAAATAGGCCCATCTTCTTGTATTCTATGGCTGAGGCACGTTTCAGGAAAATAACAATGACAATAGTAATCGGTTTTATACTTGTCGTCGGACTTGTGTTCGGCGGCTACATGCTATCCGGGGGCGAAATGGGTATCATCCTATACGCCCTCCCCTACGAAGGCATGATGATCGGCGGCGCGGCTTTGGGTTCCTTTGTCGCGGCGAACTCTCTTTCCGACATCGGGAAGACGGGAAAAGGACTGCTCAAGGCGTTCAAAGGGCCAAAATGGAAAAGCCGGGATTACATCGACCTGCTGAACCTGATGTTCACGCTGGCGAAGATGTATCAACAAAACGGCATGCTGGCTCTGGATGAACACATTGAAAACCCGAAGGAAAGTTCGGTTTTCTCGGCCTATCCAAAAATTCAGAAGGATCACTTTGCCATTGAGCTGATCACTGACAGCTTTCGAATGCTGGCACTCCAGTTCGACGATCCTTACCAGGCGGAAGATGTCATCAACAAAAAGCTAAAAAAGCATCACCACGAGGTTTTGCATGCGCCGCATGGCCTGACGACCGTCGCAGATGCGTTGCCCGCAATCGGGATTGTTGCTGCGGTTTTGGGCGTTATCAAAACGATGGGTTCGATCGACAAACCACCATCTGTTCTTGGTAAGATGATTGGCGGCGCCCTGGTTGGTACATTCCTTGGGGTTTTCCTTGCTTATCTTTTCGTGGCCCCCATTTCGAACCGCCTGACGGCGATCGAAGAGGAAGACGGCGTTTTCTATGCGGTGATCCGCGATATCTTTATCGCGATCCTGCACAACCACTCGCCAGCGATCTGTGTTGAGATTGGTCGCGGAAACATTCCGACGCGTTTGCAGCCAAGCTTCTACGAAATGGAAGAAGCGCGCTCTGCCATCGCAGAGGCGGCTTAAGAGATGACCTCCAAGCGCAAGATAAAGGCGCTGGAGGTCATGCTGAATGTCAAAGAGCATGACCTAAACGCGATCAGCCAAACATTGCAGGCGCTATACGCCCGCAAAGCAGGCTATGAGCGTGAGATGCATGCCCTGGCACAAAGCGCAAAGGAAGAGGAAGCATCCTGCCCAACGGAAATGCGGTCGTATCTGATCGCATATCTTCAACAGATTTCCCAACGCCAAGCCGAGCTAACCCGCTTGATCGAAGAGACGGACGCCGAGGCATTGGCGCTACAGGACACCTTATCGACCGCGTTCGCAGCGGCCAAAACCTCCGAGCATGTCTTGGAAAGCGCAAAAGCGCAGCGCGCTCAGCAGCAAAGCGACAAGCTGATCGCCGAGCAGAACGATGCAGCTCTGAGCTTTGCTGTGAACAGAACGGGGCGCGCCCCTCTCTAATTTGAGTGGATTTTGGGCCCGACAGCCAAGCCGCCTTTGCAGGTGCTTGGCCTTATCCAGCCCTCTGCAATCAGGCTGCTTGCTGAGCCTGATTGTCCCAAAGCGCACGCAGTTCGTCCGCCAAGGTCATTGGGTCAAATGGCTTTGGAATGACCCCAAGGTCCATCGGATGCTTGAGCATCCCACCGTCCGTATCCAGCAGTTTGGCTGTCATAAACACGACGGGAATGTTTTGAAACGCCGGTCTTTTGCGGATCTCTGCGACGGTTTCAGCGCCCGTCAGGCCCGGCATTTGCATGTCGCTTAGGATAAGCTGAGGATTGAATTCATCGACGACGTCCAGTGCTTTTTCACCGCGGTCGACCTGCAGGATGTCCAATCCGCCAACCAGGCTGAGGGCCATGCCGGAGATTTCAAGAATTTCCAGGTCATCCTCAACGTGCAGAACTTTTACCAACTCGGACATTTTTAGCTCATAGCTCCATTACAATACGTGTGTGAGATTAAACCGAGCGGCGGCGCGCACGCCCGCGTCCACCACCATCAGAGGAGGAGAAGCGGGACACCACGCCACGTTCGGCTTGGATCTCTTGTTCTTTCTGAACAACCAAAATGATGGGCCAGCCAGTTGGCAAACGGCCACTGGACAGCGGGTACGTCGCCAGAACGGATGTGCCGTTCACGACGTCAAAGTGCGATACCACATCGGCATCGGCATGTTGGATCAAGCTGACGGCCTGGAAGCGATCCTCGACCACCTGAGAGCCCTCGGCGCTCAGCCACTTGGTCAGGTTTTCGTCGTTCGCAGCCACTGCGATCGGTGCAATTTTCTCTTCGCGCGGTTCATCTTGTGCCTGCTCGCCGTCTTCGCCTTCGGCCTCTGCTGCTGGCTTGGGCTGGGCGTTGGCATTGTCTTCGGTGAAGATCAAATCGGCACAACCTTCGAACCAGTCACTCACCAGCTTGCCTGCGGATGTTGCGCGCGCACTGGCGTCGCGTTCAGCGGTGGTGATTTCGACGATCGAGACTTCGCAATTGTCGAGCTCACCGCGCTGCAGCAGGTCGCTGATCAACGAGCGGCCATCGGCCGAGATCCAGTTCAACGCCGAAGATTGACCGACCACACCGCGGCCTTTTGCGATTTGTAGCGCGCTCACGCGGCTGAGTTCAAAGTCGACAGGTTCATCATTCCTGCGCGACTTCTCGACCAGACGGCTGAGCGCGGCTTCACCAGGCGCGCAGGTTTCGACAACCTCCACCTCGGGCAGCAACTGTGTGAATTCGCGGGTGCTGACTTCGTCGGACTGAAGCGTCGGAATTGGAATGACGTTCTCACCCTCCACAAGGGGGAGGTCGACGAAGAACTCGGTGCCGATCTCTTCTTCGGAGACGAAATCGATATGGCCTTTGTGCGCCTCGACAATGAGCTTCACAATGGAAAGGCCGAGGCCCGTACCGCCTTTGGAACGCGTGTCAGAGCTGTCTGCCTGCGTGAACTTGTCGAAGATCGTCGCCTGAGCGGCCTGCGGGATGCCGCTGCCGAAATCGCGAATGGTGATCCGGTGACGGCCCTCAACTTGCTTGAGCGAGACCAAGATTTCGGACCCCTTGGGCGAGAATTTCGCAGCGTTGGACATCAAGTTGTCCATCACCTGCCCCAAGCGCGTCTTGTCGCCATAGGTCAGGAATTCTGTTTCTTCTTCTTCCGACGGCAAACGGCGGAGCGTGACGCCGAACTTGTCGGCGTAGAACTGGTTTGTCTCAAGTGAGTCTTTGATCAGTTCTTCAAGATCAAACGGCTGCATCTTGAAATCCATCTTGCCTGCCTCGATTTTCTCGAGGTCCAAGATGTCGTTGATCAGCATCACCAGACGGTCGCAGTTCGAGCTCGCCATTTGGACAACGTTCGACATTTTGTCGGGCATCTCGCCAACGGCGCCGGACAAGGCCAAGCCGAGCGCGCCCTTCATCGACGTCAATGGCGTGCGCAGCTCGTGGCTGACTGTGGCGATGAATTCATTCTTCGCCTTTTCGATCTCTTTGCGCTCGGACACATCGCGGTAGATGGCGATGAGGCGCGCTTCGTCTTGCTCGGGCTGAGCGAATTCGAGGCTGATCTCATAGGTCGCGCCGTCCTCGCCGTCTTCTTCCCAGGTGACACGGCGTTGCGGTCCTTCGATCACCGCTTCGCTGCGCAACCGGAACTGTTCAAGCTGTTCGGCGGAGAAAATTTCCTTGGCGGTGTAGTCCTTGAGACTGTCACCGGATACGCGGTCTGCGAACATGGCTTCCGCCGCCGCATTCGCGTGCATTACTTTCAAAGCGTTCGGGCTAAGAACCAGGACCTGATCCTGGATTAATTCTAGCGTATTATTGAACCGCTTCTCCGATACACCCGCTCGGGTTTTTGTTACATCAGAAGCCACAATAGCGATCTCACTTAACTCATTACTCATACTTGTCACAGGCACAAACGTACATTGCACCCACGCCTTTTGATCATCTTTCTTCGTCAGCTGTAACGGCCCTTGCCATGTCACACCTGACTCCATTGCGAGTTGTATTTCCCCTGCCAACATGTCCTGGTCGGAACTCCCTAATATGTCAATCAAGGGGCTTCCCAACAACTCACCCTTAGATCTTTCTACTGCTGCGACAAATCGATCATTAACATGTGAAATGCGTCCATTTTTTGTTAACATACAGAAGACAGTGTGTTCTTCTATCGCGCTACGGTAGAATTGCTTTGATCTGACCTCGGATTTCAGGATGGCTTTGTTATTTTCTGCAATTCGGATGTTTCTGCGGGTTTCAAAAATCAGGAATAAGATTGATCCCAAAATAGCCAGCATGACCCCCATAATTTGCCAAGGGTATGCTCGGAAAACGCGCATTGATGCCTGGATCAGGTATCTTTCATAGGGCCGTACCCGCAATGAGATCAGCAGTTCATGGATGCTTTGGTAGTTCTGCGGCGCTTGCCAAACCGTCCGGCCGGCCGAGATCGCCTCGGGTGTGGTGGGCGACACATCTAATAGGGCATCGATGACGAGGGCGAGAACGTTTTCGTCAACCGATGGCAGCGCGGCAAGAACCCAACTTGGGTACAGCGGCGTGCTGACCCAAAACGGGAATGCATCGAATGAGCGGCTGTTGATTGGGCGAAAGTCATCACGGCTCAAAATACCATCGTTTTCAAGACGTTCCAGGACACCTGCACGCAAGACACCAACTTCGGCAAGCCCTTGTTGAACGGCGTAAATGACCTCTCGCTCGTTGCTACCGGCAAAGAAAATCTCGGAGAATGTGTCTTCTGCGGTCAGCCGGAACTTCCGCATTTCCTGTTTAGCCAAACGCCAGCCTGTCAGCTCATTTGGGGCCGATGCCATGACCGTGCGACCATCGAGATCTTCCATAACCCGGATGTCTGAATCTGCCCTGACAAAGATCAAAGCGCCGGTTTGATCATAGGCCAACCCGTCCCACATATTCGCAAGCGACAAAAGCGCCCGTGCGCCTTTTTCAACTTCGGCCGTTACGAATGTTGCAGGGTCCGACAGGAAAATGTCGACCTGCCCATTTGTGATAGCGTTCATTAATGCCAGATCGGCATATGGCTCAATCTGAAACGTAAATGGAAGGTCCTGTTCAAGCGCTTCTGCATTTAGCTTTTCCAAAGTCGGCGTCCAAGACTCCAAGGCGCGTGTGACACCTTCGGCTGCGAATATGCCGACGCGTATCGTTTCTGAATTTTCAGAATTTGCATTAGAATTGGATTCTTGGCCCAGAACAATTGAGCCAAGAAATAATGATCCTAAGACTAGGATCAAAATTGATAACGACTTTTTCAACGTGGTTGCCCCCAACCGCAAAAGTCAATTATGTGGCACGCCTGTTACGCGGCTTCGATCCTGTCTTCGATCTCGTCCAACATGGCGGCCATCAATTCTTCCAACAAATCGGTTTCGGGAACGTCCCCGGCCGAAAGGAGATTGTCTGCTTCTTTTTCAACCTGCGCAGCCAAGGCACCAATTCGGGGAAATCCGAAAGAACCGGCTTGGCCATGCAGCTTGTGCGCGCGTTTGCTGATTGCATGAATGGAACTGTTCAAAGCTTCAGGCTCTGAGAGGTGATCCCAAAGCTGATCGAACGCTTCGATATGTTCCGGCAGGGTTTGGACAAAGCGTGCTGTCAACTTTGCCATTCCCGATTGTAGCAACGCTACGCGCTGCTCGCTTTCACTTTGTGCCATCTGCTCACACTTTGCCCTTGTTACTTAGGGCTTATTCTCGTCTCGCCGGTTTCCCGGCATGGCGCGCAGGGAATCAGCTTGAGATTAAAGCCTGGTTAAATTGTTAAGATTTCGTTTCGATTCCTCCCAAACGGTGCCTTGCTGCAACAGCCCCTTAAGGTAGGACTGCGCCTGCGCCGTTAGGCCGCGAAGACCGACATGAGTTTTGAACTGATTGACTTGCTCTGGCGGCTTGATGTGCCACCCGCTGCAACGACGTCGAGCTCTTCGATCGCGCGCTCTACAAAGCGCAGATCTTCGCCCCGTTCCAACATGCCTGGTGTCTCTCGGGGTCCGAGAATGATTGAGTATGTCGTTTCGACATCCTCGCACCAAACATATTCGTCGTCGTTCACAACTGCTTGCAATTCTGAGAGAAGTTCATCCTCACCGATCAAGCGTGATCGATCACATACACAGACAAAACGACCACTGCCGACGTAAGACATAAACGCCTGGGTGCCGACGAGAGTTTCGGCAATGACCTGGGCGATGTCAGCAATGACATATTTGTATTCGTCTGGGCGCGCCCCCGCGTGAATGACTTCGAGCTCTCTTACCTTGACGCCGAAAGCAGCCATCGGGAAAGAGCGGTTCTGCAAACTGGTTTTGGTAAAGTTCTCCAAGACCGTTTGGCTCACGAAGCCGTTTACATCCTTAACCACAACTGGATCCGAATAGCGCAACTTGTTCATGGCCACATTGTTGGCCAGAACTTCCTGACGTAACCGCGTCTCTGCCTGCAACCGATCCGCCAGGCGAACTCGGGACATGAGTTCGGTGACGTCAAAAGGCTTGGTTACGTAGTCTGTTGCACCGGCGGCGAACGCGCGATCGATGTAATCGCGCTCGTTCATAGCGGTGATCATAATAACGGGTGTTTCGGTGTTGGTTGTGAAGGCGCGTGTGCGACGACACAGCTCAATACCGTCCATGTTCGGCATCTGAATGTCGAACATAAAGCAATCGAATGGGGTTTGTTCGTTCGAGATGATCTTGAGTGCCTGGGCACCATCCTCTGCGAACTTCACGTTGTCATAGTCATGAGCAACAAGGATTTCTTTCAGAAGCTCTCTGATCATTGGGTCGTCATCGACGACCAGGATTTTCATGCTTTTCATGACAAACTGCGGAAACCGCACCCCAATAACGCGAAACAAAATAAGCTCTTTTGTAAGCGCCTTCTGGCGGACCGACGCAGCGAGTTTGTGACGCTTTGCATCAGGAGCATGGACATAAGGCATCAAAAATGTGGCGGGATTTGGGCCAAAAGCCAAACAATCTGGGCGAAAGGGAGGTTTTGTTTCAACAAACCTGTGACAATCGCGTGTCGGAACTGAGATCGAGCCCTGTCTCACCCTTTGAAAAACGCTTGAAAAGAAGGGGTTTTGCGCCCACTGGGCCGTGTTTTGGCGTCTCTGCCCAAGTTCGGGCACATAACCTTAAGTGGCATTTATATCACGCAACCGAATCCGTCTCATTTTCGGCACCCGTCCCTCGCCAAACGGTCAAAATCGTTAATTTTCCTTTAACCGACCGTGGCTACTCTGACGTTGAGGCAAAAAAAACATAAACAGGTAACGGATATGGGGCTAACCGCATACAAGCGGACGATTTCCCACACGGAATCGCCGCGACAGATCGAACGACGCATCCTGCAACAAGTTACTGCAGAACTGGAAAAAGTTCAGAAAGAGTTCGATGAAGCTGAACAGCGCTTTGAAAAACTCCAACTTTTGGCCAATGGTGCCCGTAACTCTTTGTGGAAAAACGAAAGAATCTGGATTTCCCTCAAGATGGACTTGATGGAAAACGACAACAAACTCGACGAAAACCTACGCGCATCTCTCATATCGCTGGCTGTTTGGGTCGAAGGGCATACGCAGGCCGTGATGGCCGGCGGCAAGAACATCCGCCCATTGATCGAGGTAAACCGCAGCATCATTGATGGCTTGAGTGGTCGCGCGCTGAGCCCGGCGAGGTAGATCATGGCGCTGAGGCTTACACTTAAACCGAACGAGCGTATCGTGATCAACGGCTGTGTCGTCCAAAACTCGGACCGGCGCCAAATGATCACCATCGAAAACCATGCAGACGTCGTGCGTGAGGCGGATCTTTTGAAAGAGGACGAGGCCAGGACGCCAGTTAAGGAAGTATATTTCCTTATTCAGGCCTCACTTTTGGACCGAAAGGTACGCGACAAGCTGGTCCCAGTCATTCAAAAGAAGTTGGGTCAGCTGGTGCCAGTGTTTCACGATGATATGTCCAAGCACATTTTTGATGCGGCGCATCATGTGTCGGCGGCTGACTTTTACAACGCCATGCGCGCCTTGCGGCCGGTCATGAGCTATGAGGCCGAGTTGTTTGAAATGATCAACAGCAAAGCCAAGCAATCGGCCTCGGGTTAGCGTGACACGATGATTTCGATCTCCGGTCTTGGCAGTGCAGTTGCTTTGAACTTGCTGGACGCAACGCGCGACCGGCAGATTGAGTTATTGAACAACGAGCCGGTGCACAAACGCGCAGCCGAGGCTTTTGAAGCGCGGATCGCGACGATATCCACGCCGGAAGAGCTGGTCGCCGATTTCGAAGTATACAGTTTCGTCATGCGCGCGTTCGACCTGGAAGATCAGATTTTCGGCAAAGGCATGGTGCGCAAGATCCTGGAAAGCGACCCGGAAGATCCTGCATCGTTGCTCAACCGCCTGACAGACCAGCGATTTCGCGAGATGCACTTGGCTTTGGGCTTTACCACTGCCGAAGGGCCACAAACGCCGGACTTTACGTCGCCTGACTTTGTGCAAGCCGTCAAAGATCGGTATTTCAACCAAATCTACATCAACAACAACGATGACCAGAATTCGACGGTCGGGACAGTTTTGACCTTCCGCGATAAGGCTGCTGATTTGTCGAGCTGGTTTGATGTTTTACGCAACGAAGAGCTGACCGAGTTCTTTCAAACGGCGCTGAGCATCCCCGCGGAGGTGTCCGCGCTGGACCTTGATGTCCAACAGAGGATCTTTTCCGACAAGTTCGATTTGGCCAATCTGGCCGACCCGGCAGAGCGCGAGCGTTTGATCACCCGGTATGTCGCCATCTCGGACGTGGTCAATCCGCAGGCCAATACGGCGACCAGTATTGCGGCCTCTATTTTGTCGAATGTCGGGACAGGTGTTCAGATCATCCCGATCACGTTTGACGTGTCCACCCTGCCCTTTAGCGCGTCTCAGCTGTATCGCTGAGAACCTGCGTTAATCGACCATCGGTTCGTCGTCGTCCGGCAATTCGATATCTCCTGCCGCTGCCATTCTTAGGGTCGTCTCGACCATCAGCGATTGCGCCGCTTTCACGTCGCGTGTTTTGACGGGGCCCATTGCCTCCATCTCTTCTTGCAGCATCCCACGCGACCGAGATGGCATCGCGTTCAAGAACCGCTCGCGCACGTCCTTTTTGGCACCGCGCAACGCCAGTGGCAGCGTATTGCCTGACACCTCGCGCATGACTTTGGCCAGCATATTGTCGGTCAGTGCAGCCAGATCATCAAA
>CAZYQC010000059.1:0-14031 GCA_964649815.1 uncultured Rhodobacterales bacterium
GATCCTGGACTACATCTTCCGCGAGCTGGCGGTCAGCTATTTGGATCGGACCGACCTGGCGCATGTGAAACCAGAAGGCGCGACCTTTGACGATATCGGTCGCGGCGAGGAAGAAGGCGTTTCAAACATCTCAGAGATGTCGGAAAGCGCTGCGAACAAATCTTTGGAAGTGCTGAAACAGATCAGCTCGACCGGATATTTGCGCAAGCGTTTGCCGCAGGAATTGGTGGTTCTGAACGGCGGGATCGAAGAGACAGCGCGCATGATGCCCGACGCCTCTGCGGCGCTGGAAACGCTGGTGCCAGAGGTTGCCGTGGCAAGCGTCGCGACATCCGGTGCGACAGCGACAGCCGCCAGCACCACAATGGACGCGCGAACCAAAGCCAAGATGCAAGGTTACGAAGGCGAAGCCTGCGGCGATTGCGGAAACTACACGCTGGTGCGCAACGGCACTTGCATGAAATGCAACACCTGCGGCGCGACAAGCGGGTGTAGCTAAACAGTTAGCCTACCCCCTGGGGGGTGGGTCAGGGGATGCGTGGACCGATTTCGGGCGCATCCCCGACGAAACAGGGTGGGGGCGGACCGGTGTCCTTACCCATCCTCACACGGGGCGGGTGCGCTCGCCCCTGACGACGTTCAGGCCGCAGGCAGAAGCAAAACGGGCGGTTAACATATTGAGCCTGAACGGCGAAACTCAGACGGGGGGCCTTGGCCCCCCGCTTTTCTTTTGGCGTGCGAAAGCCTTGATTTGCCTTGTGGCACCCTTTGCGGGGCGATAGCACAGAATGTGACCACCACCGCAACAGAGACACCGAGACATGAGCGGCACACCCCTTGTTCACGTGCTGGCCCTGACATTCTTTGCGGTGAGTTGCGTGGTTTTGGGCGACACCGCTGGAAAGCTCGCGATTGAGCAAGGCACGCATCCTTATGTGGTGGCGTGGTCTCGGTTCGCGATGGCGGCTTTGGTTCTGTTGGCGGCCACCGGCTTTGCATTTCCCGACCGCAAGATGCTGGGAGACGTGCGGGTTTGGCTGCGCGCGCTGGCGATCGCCGGTGGCATCAGCTTTATCCTTCATGCGCTAAAAACAGAAGCGATTGCAGATGTTTACGGGGCGTTCTTTATTGGGCCTGTGGTGTCCTACATCTTGGCCATCGCGATCCTGCGAGAGCGGCCAAGCGCCTTGCGCAATGTGCTGATGGCGTTTGGATTCGTTGGCGTTTTGCTTGTGGTGCAGCCTGGCTTTGGTGGCGGTTTTGGGATGGTCTTCGCGCTTGCTGCGGGCGGGTGCTATGGCGTTTACCTTGCTGTCACGCGGTCTGTAGCGGGCCAATATGACCCGCTCAAACTATTGGTGTCCCAGCTTGTGATCGGAGCTATCGTGCTTGCGCCGCTTGGGCTCAGTGCGCCTGTGCCACCCTTAACGCTGCCTGTTGGGCTTTTGTTGGCGGGCTCGGCGCTGGCGTCGGGCTTTGGCAATTACCTCTTGGTGCGCGTGAACCAAAACGCAGAGGCCAGCCTTGTGGCACCGTTGGTTTACACGCAGCTTATTACCGCGACATTGGTCAGCGGCTGGCTCTTTGCCGAATGGCCCAATGCCGTGGCCTTTGCGGGGCTTGCGTTGATTCTGTTTTCTGGTCTTGGAAGCCTCTGGGGATTTTACCGGACACGCCCGGGCGGTTAAGGATCCACAAGGCTGTATTGAATTGTCGCCGCGTAAATCGGGCGGGGTGGGCGTGCCTTTGGGTCCACGTTGCGGTCCAGCAAACCGGCATCTTCCAAGCTGCGCAGAATCAAGGACAAGGCCCGATCCGTGATCGGGGTCAGCGCGTCTTTGAGCGCTTTGTTCGTCCGGGGTGTTTGGGCGCAAAGCAGCAAGGGCATTACCCAGCTTTTTTGCAACAACGCGCGGTGTTGTGGCTGCGTTTGTGACCATATTTCATGGGCTTGTGCGGCGATCTTTATTCCGTCCTCGCTCAGCCGGAACTCGGGCCGGAACGGGTGGCCGTGGCCGGGCGTCCGTTCAATCACAGCCAGGTCAAACAGGTGCTGCAAGCTTTGCGAAAAGCTGTTTCGCGGCGCTTGGCACGCGGCAATCAGCTGCGCTTTCCGGCCCGGAATGCCCGCATGCATGTGGGACAAGATGGGCACGCACCAGGCCCGTGAAGAGAGCTTGACAGCCATGTTGATGTTCATAAAGTATAGTTACTATAAATTTTGACGAAGGGGAAGCCTGATGCCTGCTGCCACGCTTAACACCACGATCACATTTGCCATTTCCGCAAAGGACAGACACGCCAGCGCGGCCTGGTACAAAGACATGCTTGGTTTTGAGCTGCTCTATCATGCCGACGAAGCCGGTTGGTCCGAGCTTTCGACATTCACCGAGGGCGTCACGCTGGGGTTGGGCGAACAAGAAACGGCACAGCCCGGAAACGCCGTTCCGGTGTTTGGCACGGATGACATCGATGCCGCGCGCCGTGGGCTAGAGGCCGCGGGCGTCTCGTTTGACGGCGAAACGATGACGATGGACGGCATGGTCAAATTGGCCACGTTTTACGACCCGGACGGCAATGCGTTGATGTTGGCAGAGGATCTGACGGGCGGCGCATAACGCCCTAAGGGTCTGGTTTCAGACGTAAAGACGCACGCGCGCGCGCCAGTCGCGACATCACTGTGTTCACAGGCGCGCCCGTTTGTTTGGCAAGCGCGCGGGGCGAGGTTTCGCCAGCTGCGACCAAACGCATGAGGCGGCGCTGAACGGGAGGCAAAGCCTCGATACGCTCGAGCACCTCGGCGCATTCGAACCATGCGTCCCAATTGGGCGCGTAGGTGATATCGGCCTCGTCAAGCACGGCCTCGGGCGTGCGCAGCCACGCGCGGCGCGCCCGATTGCGCAGGATGCGGTTCGCATAGGCCTGCGGGTTTTCGATGGCCGCGCCCGCCTGGATGCGCTTGAACAAGATCAAGAACGTGTCCTGCACCAAATCCTCTGCATCAGCCTGCGTGCGGGCCAGGCGCCGTGCCTGCGGGTGCAATACGCGACCCAGCTGTTCAATCTCTGCGTCTGACAAGACGTCACCTCGTGTCATGCGCCGCAAGATGGTGGTTTCTTCCCGCAGTGAAAGCCCGGGGATTCACGCGCATGGCGGCGAGGGGGGCTTTTTGGGCGAAGGCTGGCTGATTCATATCCCGCCGATTGGCGCGCCTTTGCCCGTTCGACCGGCGCATGGGACGCGTTCTGGCGCGGGCGGCTCTTTCTTGGTGAGAGTGGCGTTGGCTGCTCTCGCATCTCGAAATGATCAAGGGAGAGATCAGATGTTTAAAGCGTACAAGTCTGTACTGGCGTCGGTTGTTTGCATCGGCATTCCGGCTCTGGCGATAGGCGCGGGTATCCAAGATGTCGATGCGAATGCCGACGGGGTGTTAACGATTGACGAAGTCCAGTCCACCTATCCCGAAATCACGGTGGATACGTTTTCCGCGATGGACGTGAATTCCGACGGCGCATTGGACGAGGCTGAAGTGGCCGCAGCGCAAGAGGCGGGGATCATGCCCATTAGCGAAAGCTAAAGGGCGCGAACCCGGGCGCGGGCCGGGTCGCAAAAGTCGCTTCGCGCACGGTCCCCAGGGTGGGGGCAGGGCGCCCGGTCTTCCCCAAGGGCCGGGCGCCTTTGCCGCGTTAGGCGGGCAAATGGATGTTGAATGCCGCGCGGATGGCTGCGTCTGTTGCAGGGTCAAACGCCGCGGCAGAGGGGCGGGACAAGATCTCCGCCTTTTTTGCCACCGCTTTTGCGATCAGGTCCGGCTTATCGTTTTCGGCCCATTCCTTTGGGGACGACCGGTCGCCAAAGGTTGGATAGACATAGTCTGACTCCATACGGCCCAAGGTTTGTTCCGTTCCCAAATAATGGCCCGTGCCGCTTAGAACGACATCTGCGATCTGATCGAGTGCCAGTGTTTCGTCGTTCACCTCGATGCCGCGCACACAGCGTTGGGCCTGGCCAATCAGATCGTCCGCAAGGATCAGCGACTCGTGGCAGAACCCAAGCAGCGAGGCATGCATGCCAGCGGCTTCGTAGACCATGTTCACACCCGACAGGCCCGCAGTGAGGTTCGAGCACATCTGCTCCCAGCCGGATTGCATGTCAGGCATCTTGGCGTCCGATGCACCACCCGCAGCGCCGCCGGGCAGATCGTAAAAGCGGTGCATCTGGCCGCAGCCCGCCGTCAGCAATGCTTGCTCGCCGGATCCGATGGACATCGCGCCCGTGCGCAGATCGAGGCCGAAAGGCCAGGTGCCGAAAACGGCGGGGTGGCCTGGCTTGACCGCGTTCACATAGACCAAACCTGCAAGGCATTCTGCGACCGCCTGGACAATCGCGCCCGCAACGGTCGACGGAGCCGTGGCCCCGGCCATCCCAGCAGACAAAAGAAGCACCGGCATACCGCCTTTGATGCATTCCTCCATCACCTGACAGCTTTCTGTGGCGAATTTCATCGGGGGCACGACAAAGCAGTTGGAGTTCAGCACGAAGGGACGTGCGCGCCATGCCTCTTCGCTGCCTGCGATCATGTGCAGCATCTCAAGCGCGGGTTTCACGTGGTGCGGTTCGCTGAAAGATGTGCCGACGTGTTTTGTGGTTCCTGCACAGCAGGCGTAGATCGTGTTGAGATCCATCTCCAGATTGTCGACGATGTCGCGCGCCACCATTGGGCGTTGCAAAAAGTGCACGTTTTCAAGGGCATCAGTGATACGCGCCGCATCGTAAAGGTCTTGGATCGTGCTTTCGCGATAGGAATTCCCGTCGACGTCGACCATGTGCACCGCCGCGCCAGCGGTGCCATAATGCACCCGCGACCCGGACAGTTCGAGGTCATGTTTGGGATCGCGCGCGCATAGCGTGATCGAGCGGTTGGCACGTGCGATGGTGTCTTCAACCAAGGCGCGGGGAAAGCGGATGCGGCCATCGTCGCCAAGGATCGCACCGGCGCCGGTCAGGTAGGCGACGCCGCTTGGCGGTGCGTCGGCCAGACCGATCTGTTCAAGCGCATCAAGCGCCGTTTCATGGATGCGCCGCACCTCAGAATCCGTCATCGGATTGTATGTGCCGCCAGACATACCGGGGCGTACGGGACGTTTGTGGTCAGGAAGCGCTTGGGCGCGGGCGGCCCGGCGCGCTGCGCGTCCACCGGTGCGGGCAGGTGATTGATCGTTCATGGGCGTATCCCCGAGATGGAAAGAAAAGACAGAAGGTGGCGGTTGGGCCTAGCTTGGTCGACCACGCGCCGCACGGCCGCGGTCCGCACCGATTGTGCGGCTGACCAAAGCAATCTTGCTTCTGCTGCCCATCATCGTGCACGCCCCTGTCGAGAACGATCATTGTTTCCGATAGGAAAGCACAAGCGGCGCGGTTTCGTCTATCCTTTTTGCGACGTCGCTTTTGGTCTAGAATGCCAGCCTAAGTCGCAGGTTCATGCCAATGTGATCTCTGCAAGGTTTTATTAACCTCGATCGTGCCTACGTATGGGGTAGTAAGACCGCGCAGATGGCGCGTGATTCCAATTTGGCTTGGTTGGAGAGCTTTGGTGCTAAAGGGTTTATCCAGTGTTGTGATTGTCGGCTTGATGTCCGGCGCGGCTTGGGCTGCGGATCCGACCGTGCCGCCCGCTGATCCAGAGATCGTGGCGCCAGCGCCGGGAGGCGGCTGGACCGGGGCCTATGCTGGCCTGCAATTCGGACAGCTGGATGCCGAGGCGCCCGACGGCCTGACAGGGCGTGATCCGGCCTATGGCCTGCACGGTGGCTACCGCTATGACTTTGGCCGCTTCATCCTTGGGGGTGAATTGGATTACGACTTTAGCGATACTAATCTGGGCGCAGGCATCGGGATCGACTCGGTCCTGCGGGGTAAAATCCAGGCGGGGTACGATCTGGGTCAGGCGTTCGCCTATGTGACCGGCGGGATTGCAGGTGTCGACACCAGTCTGGGGCGCGACACGGGCAAGTTTTACGGCCTGGGCGTCGTCTATTCGGTGACGGATGAATTCACCCTTGGCGGTGAGATCCTGGACCACAGCTTTGACAATTTGGGCGGCACCGGCGTGGGGGCTGACGCAACAACCGTCACAATCCGCGGATCGTTCAACTTTTAACTCTGGGCGCGGGCTTCGGCAAAGCTGATGATCTTGCCAAGCGCGTCGGCAAAGGCGTCGTCGTCGACGGTCATGGCCACGCGAATATGCCCTGCCGCCGCTGCGCCAAAACTTTCGCCGGGCATGACGGCGATGCCCTGGTCATCGAGCAATGCGTTTGCAAAATCCTCACCGCTGAGGCCTGTCGCGCGAATGTCGAGCATGATGTACATCGCCCCTTGGCTTGGCACCGGCACGATGACGTTTTGGCGCTTGAGCTGATCTTGCGCCGCAAGGCGTCGCCGTTCGAAGGGTGCGGCGATTTCAGCTTCGAGGTCGGGACCTTGTGCGATTGCATAGGTGCTGGCGTCCTGGATAAAGCCTGGCACGCCATATGTGGTGTGTGTCGCCAAGTTGATCAGATGTTCGACAACCTCTTCGGGCCCCACGATCCAGCCGCATCGCGAACCGGTCATCGCATGGCTTTTGGACATCGAGCCAATGACCAGCGTGCGCTCGACCATGTCAGGCAGGGCGCGCGGCGACAGATGGGCGCCTTCCCACACCTGGCAATCATAGACCTCGTCCGAAATCAGCCACAGATCATGCGACCGACACACCCGCGCGATGCCCTCTAACGTCTCAGTGCTATAGACGACACCGGTTGGGTTGTTTGGCGAATTGATCAAGAGCGATTTGGCCCCACCTGCTTGGGCCATCAGGTCCGCTTCGCGCGGTTGAAAGGCGTCCTCGGCCCGGGTCAAAACAGAGCGCGCCACGCCGCCTGCGCCCCGGATCGTGCCGGGGTAGGTGGCGTAATATGGGTCAAGAAACAGCCCCGTGTCGCCCGCGTCCAACGCGGCGGCATGGGCGGCGAACAAGGCGGCCTGTCCGCCCGGCGTGATCAGGACGTTATCGCGCGTTGTCGCGACGCCTGTTCGGTCCTGGGTCCGCTTGGCCACGGCGTCTCGCAGCGCGTCTGTGCCCGGGACCATCGCATATCCAGTGTGCCCCGACAGCGCGCTTTGGTGCATTTCCTGCAGGATCGGAGCGGCGGTGCGAATGTCGTGCTCGCCAATCGTCAGCTCGATGATCGGCTCGCCCGCCATCGCCAAACGGCGCGCGCGGTAAAAGACGCCCCAGCCGTCTGAATCGGAACCGGTCAGGCCGGTGATGCGCTGTGATAATTGCATGATCGCCACCATGAGTCTGTTGGCGCCGACGGGGCCTTAGTGGCGCGCGCTTGTCAACACCTGGGCCGGTGAAATGATCACGCGCGGGGTGGGAAAGTCGCCTGCAGCTTTTTCGTCAAGCTGGCGCGCACAAGATCATAGGATACGATCAGGCGCATCTGCATAAAATCGGGTTCGGCCCCCTCCCAAGCGACGCGCACCCAGCTGCGGTGAAAATAGGGGGCTTTTTCCGCAAGCCCCGCATCGATCAACATCGCCGCCGTCTCGATATCGGGCGTTTTCACCGACACCCCGTCATTGGCGATGCCGATACAGGCAAACATCTTGCCGCCGATTTTCCACGCATCATGCCCGCCGCCCCAGGGGTCTGACCATTCGGCTCCGGGCAGCGCCTTGCAGATCCGGTTGATGTCGTCGCGCGTCATTCTTTTAACCTGCATTGCGTGGGCGGACTGCGCAAGGGTTGACCAACCCGGGCCGAAAGCGCTAGGCACGCAGCCATGAACCGTGTTTGCATCATCTGCTGCATTATTACCTGCTGAGTTTTTCTGCGGGCCGGTTCCTCTTTCCTAATACGAATAGACACGCTAGGCCCGCGCCACACCTGTGCGAGATTGTCTGATGGATATCCAGCTTTACAACACCAAAACCCGCTCAAAAGACCGTTTTGAGCCGCTCAACCCCGAGCATGTAAAGATGTATGTCTGTGGGCCAACTGTGTATGACCGGGCGCATCTGGGAAATGCGCGCCCTGTCTTGGTCTTTGACACACTTTACCGGCTGATGACGCATGTGTTCCCAAAGGTGACCTATGTGCGCAATTTCACGGATGTTGATGATCGCATCAATGAAACCGCCCTCAAACGCAAAGAGGCGGGCGCGAAAGGAACGCTCGAAGAGCTGATCACCGAGCGGTCGAACGAGACGATCAGTTGGTATCATGCGGATATGGATGCGCTTGGGGCTTTGCGCCCGGATGCAGAGCCGCGCGCCACCGGGTACATCGCAGAAATGATTGCCTTTATCGAAGGTCTGATCGCCGACGGTCATGCCTATGCCGCCGAAGGTCATGCGCTCTTTTCGGTCGACAGCTATGCGGATTATGGCCGCCTGTCTGGCCGCTCGGTCGAGGATATGATCGCAGGCGCGCGTGTCGAAGTGGCCCCTTACAAGCGCAACCCGATGGATTTCGTGTTGTGGAAACCCTCGGATGACGATTTGCCCGGATGGGAGAGCCCCTGGGGTCGGGGGCGTCCGGGGTGGCATATCGAATGCTCGGCCATGTCGCATGCGCTTTTGGGCAAGTCGTTTGATATTCACGGCGGCGGCAATGACCTGATGTTTCCCCACCACGAAAACGAAATCGCTCAGTCACGCTGCGCGGGCCATGACTTTGCGCAGGTCTGGATGCACAACGAAATGCTACAGGTCGAAGGCAAGAAAATGTCCAAATCCCTGGGCAATTTTTTTACGGTACGGGACTTGCTTGACCAAGGCGTGCCGGGCGAGGTCATTCGGTTTGTCATGCTCAGCACGCATTACCGCAAGCCGATGGACTGGACCGAGAAAAAGCGCGAAGAGGCCGAGAAAACGCTGCGAAAGTGGCGCAGCTTGGCGTCGGGCGCGTCCTCGAACGGCACCATCGACCCGGCCGTTCTTGCCGCGATTGCGGATGATTTGAACGTGCCAAAGGCCATCGCAGAATTGCACCGCATGGCGAGTGACATTTTGTCGATGCAACCGGACGAGGCCGCCGAACTTGTGGACAGGTTTGCTGCATCCGCGCGGTTTATTGGCCTGCTCGAAGACAGTGCCGCAATGGGCGGCTGGGTGTTTGACGGGGCGGTTGTTGATCTCGCGCTAGAGGATGTGCTGAATGCGCATTCCGAGACCTTGACGGCGGCGCGGGCCAAGGCAATGGAAAACAAGGACTTTGCCGAAGTTGACCGGTTGAAAGCGGCGCTGATCTCGGCAGGGGTCGAGGTCAGGATGAGCAAAGCAGGCGTCGAGCTGGTGCCCGGTCCAGACTTTGATGCTGCCAAGTTGGAGGCCGTCGGATGAGACACGCGAAACCGACACAAGGCGCGCCCGGCGCAAAAGAAAGCTGTTGGCATGGCTGAACGGCTTTATCTCTACGACACCACCTTGCGCGATGGGCAGCAGACGCAGGGCGTTCAGTTTTCAACCGCTGAAAAGGTGCGCATCGCCGAGGCGCTGGATGCGCTGGGGCTCGACTATATCGAAGGTGGGTGGCCCGGGGCCAACCCGACCGACAGCGCGTTTTTTGATGCAGCCCCCAAGACGCATGCGCGCATGACCGCCTTTGGCATGACAAAGCGTGCGGGCATTTCGGTCGAGAATGACGATGTTTTGGCGGCTGTGACCAATGCGGGAACGGGCTGCGTCTGTCTGGTTGGCAAATCGCATGATTTTCACGTCACAACGGCCTTGGGTGTCTCGCTTGAGGAAAACACCGACGCGATCGCTCAGTCGATGGCACATCTTGTGGCGCAAGGGCGCGAAGCTTTGTTCGATGCCGAGCACTTTTTCGACGGCTACAAATCCAACCCCAGCTATGCATTGGCCTGCCTGAAAGCGGCACTTGAGGCTGGTGCGCGTTGGGTCGTCTTGTGCGACACAAATGGCGGCACCTTGCCCGAAGAAATCGGGCGCATCACGGCAGAGGTCATTGCCGCGGGCATTCCGGGCGATCGATTGGGCATTCACACGCATAATGACACAGAATCTGCGGTCGCCGGATCGCTGGCAGCGGTCGACGCGGGCGCACGCCAGATCCAAGGAACGCTGAATGGCCTTGGGGAGCGATGCGGAAATGCAAATCTCACGACATTGATCCCAATTCTCAAGCTTAAGCAGGCGTATCGCAGCCGCTTTGACATTGGGGTGACGGATGAGGCCTTGCAGAACCTCACCCGCGTGAGCCGCATGCTGGACGACATCCTGAACCGCGTGCCGATCAAACAAGCCGCCTTTGTCGGGCCTTCGGCCTTTGCGCATAAGGCCGGTTTGCACGCCTCGGCCATTTTGAAAGACCCAACAACCTACGAACATGTCGATCCGGCGCATGTTGGGAACGCGCGGATTATTCCGATGTCAAATCAGGCGGGTCAGTCCAATCTGCGTCGCCGACTGGCCGAAGCGGGTCTTGAGGTTGCACGGGACAACCCAGCTTTGCCGCGCATTCTTGATCAGATCAAACTGCGCGAGGCCGAGGGCTATAGCTATGACACGGCCCAAGCGAGCTTTGAGCTTTTGGCCCGAGAAGAGCTGGGCCTGTTGCCCGAGTTCTTTGAGGTGAAACGCTATCGCGTGACCGTTGAGCGGCGGAAAAACAAGCGCAACCAGATGGTCTCGCTGTCCGAGGCCGTTGTGGTTGTGAAAGTCGATGGTGTGAAAACCTTGTCGGTCAGCGAAAGCATGGACGAAAATGGCTCGGACCGAGGTCCGGTGAATGCCTTGTCCAAGGCGCTGGCCAAAGATCTTGGGCGGTATCAGTCGCATGTCGAAGACATTCGTCTGGTCGATTTCAAGGTGCGTATCACACAAGGCGGCACCGAAGCGGTGACGCGCGTCATCATCGACAGCGAAGACAGCCAGGGTCGGCGGTGGTCCACCGTTGGGGTAAGCCCCAATATCGTCGATGCCTCGTTCGAAGCGTTGCTGGACGCGGTTAAGTGGAAACTGGTCCAAGATGGCGTCGCTGCTTGAGCTATGAATTGGGACGCGTTCTTTACAGTTCACTCCGGCCTTGATCGCGAGGGGCCAGGCCTTGCCAGCGATGTTCACTGGGCTTTGCGTCATGTGCCCGTTCCGCCCGCGCGCGTTCTTGATGCGGGCTCTGGCCCCGGTGCCGACAGCGTGACATTGGCCAATGCGTTGCCAGAGGCCGAGATCCTCGCCGTTGATACGCATCCCGCCTTTGTGACCGACGCCCAGGCGCGGCTGCAGGCGTTCGGACCGCGCGCGCAGGCGCGTGTGGGGGATATGATGGATCAAACAGGGCCGTTTGATCTGATCTGGTGTGCGGGCGCGATCTATTTCGTAGGGATCACTCAGGCGCTGTTGCAATGGCGCGCTGTGCTGTCGGACGATGGGCATGTGGCGTTTTCCCAGGCTGTTCTGCCTGACACCGCTGGCGAAGCTGCGGCCCGCTTTTGGGCAGAGGAACCTGGTGTCACGGACGCGGACGGCATTGCGGACGCAGTGGCCCAGGCAGGCTATGACGTGATCTCGAAGCGCCTAATTATGGGCGCCGCGTGGGAGGCCTATTACACCCCGATGGAGGCGCGTATCGCGGCTTTGCGGGCCGAGGGATGTTCGCAAGCGGTCGCAGAGGCCTGTGACATGAACGAAGCTGAGATCAATGCTTGGAAGGCCGCCTGCGACGAGATCGCCTATCTTGGTGTTGTTGCGCGTCCAAGCAACGCGGGGGCGTCATGACCAGCTTTGACGACGACCTCAACGCCTGTGCGGGCATTGTCGAACGCGGCGATCCTCATCGTTTTCGCACCGTCATGGCGGCGCCGGTTCAGGCACGGGCTGTGCTGTTTCCGCTTTATGCCTTTAACGTCGAGGTCAGCCGCGCGCCCTGGGTGACACAAGAGCCCATGATTGCAGAGATGCGGTTGCAGTGGTGGCGCGATGTTTTGGAGGAAATTCAAAACGGCGGGCCGGTGCGCAAACATGAGGTCGCGACGCCTTTGGCCCGGGTGCTTGCGCCAGAAACGGCCGCCATGCTTGACGGTCTGGTCGCCGCCCGGCGATGGGATGTTTACCGCGATGCCTTTGAGGATATGGCGCATTTCGACACTTATATTGACGCAACATCGGGCCATTTGATGTGGGCCGCGGCTGCGACGCTGGGGGCGGCGCAAGAGGGCGTTGTGCGGGATGCGGCCTGGGCGATGGGTCTGGCGCAGTTCTTGCGCGCCATTCCGGGTCTTGAGGCCGCAGGCCGGCGGCCTTTGGTCGATGGCACGCCCGAAGCGGTGCGCGCCTTGGCTGCGCGTGGGGTGCGCGCGTGGCGTGACGCAAGAACCGACGCGCGCCAGCCTCGATCCGCCGTGCCAGCCTTGTGGCCCGCCAGAGGGGCGCTGGCCGTATTACAGGCGGCAGAGCGCAATCCGATGGATGTGGCGGACGGGCGCTTGCCGGACATGCGCGCGTCGCTTTGGCTGTCTGCGCTGTTGGGGCGTTGGTAGCCCGTTAGGCGCGCAGAGGGGCAGGGCGCCGCACCAGCCAGATCAGCGCGCCGCCGGCCAATACCAGAAACGGCCCCATCGCCAGGTTCACGGCTGTCCACCCCTCGACCGCATCTCCGCCTGCGCAATTCATCAGGCCACCGGATGCCAGTGACGCAAAGGTGACTGCGCCAAAGACGATCAGGTCGTTCAGACCCTGCATCTTGCCGCGCTCGTGCGGACCATGCGCCGAGGCAAGCATCGTCGTCGCGCCGATAAAGCCAAAGTTCCACCCAAGGCCCAGCAGAATAAGCGCCACAAAGAAATTGCTCAGATCCACGCCCTGCAACGCAACCGCGCCCGCGCCTGCAAGGATCAAGAGGCCCAAGCCCACAATCCGCTCAACCCCGAACCGGTTGATCAGATGGCCGGTGAAGAAAGAGGGCGCGAACATCGCGATGACGTGGCCGGTGACAACGTGACCAGCCGAAATCTCGCTGAAGCCACAGCCAACGACCGCCAAGGGTGTGGATGTCATCACCAGGTTCATAAGCGCATAGGACACGGCGCCACAAATCACGGCGACCAAAATCCGGGGCGATTTGAGCATCTCAAGGCGCGAGCGCGCAGGCACGTCCGAGGTGTCGTCCTCGGCGGTTTTCGGCAGGTCGAGCAGCCAGAAAATCAGCAATCCCAGTATGTTCAGGACCACAACGGCGACATAGACGGGGATGTACCGCCCGTGATCGGCAATCCCAGAGCCATCGGCAAGATACGTCGCCAGTTGCGGCCCGATCAGCGCTGAAATCAGGCCACCGGCCATCACATAGGATATGGCTTTGGGTCGAAAGGTTTCAGAGGCGGTATCAATCGCGGCGAACCGGTAAAACCCTTGCGCGGACATATAGATGCCCGTCAGATAGCTGCCCGCCAGGAACAACCAAAAGCTGCCGACCGACAAGGCCCAAACAGCGATGAGCGCGCCCAGCGCACCGCCAAGTGCGCCCAGGATAAAGCCAGAGCGTCGGCCAAATTTTTGCATCACATTCGACAGCCAGGGCGCAGTGGTCATCGAGCCGAAAACGATCAGGGAAATCGGCAGGGTCGCAAGGCAGGCATAAGGCGTCAATTGCTGCCCGGCCAAGCCGCCAACCACAAAGATCATGGGCATCTGGCTGCCCAAAAAGGCCTGCGCCGCGACCAATACGGCCACGTTTCGTTTTGCGCGGGTGTCGTTGATGCTGCTCATGCTGCGTGACTACGCCTGCAAAGAGAGAGGGGCAAGCGCTTGTGCGCGCATATCAGTCCGCTAGTTTGCACATATGACGAAAAAGAGGTCACTGGCGGTGTTTGCGGGGGCGGGGGAAAGCCCGGGCTTGGTTGCGGCCTTGCGGCAGCTTGGCACGTGGGATGTGCAGGTTTTCATGAAAAGCCCGACCCGCCGCTTTGGCTGGATCAAAGACGCGGCGGATCTTTCTGATTTTGCTGGGGAAAGTGG
>CAZYQC010000059.1:14131-20447 GCA_964649815.1 uncultured Rhodobacterales bacterium
GGGCGCGAGTCAGAAGAGACCCTCGCCGGGACGCCTGCGCAGGTCTATCTCAGGCAATTGTCGTCCCATACGGACCCGCCAAAGGGGTCCAACATACGCTATGTTTTTGGCGAAGGCCCGTTTTCCGAAGACCACGAGCGCGATCTTTTTCTTGCGCTGGGGATTACGCATTGCCTCTTTCGCAATACCGGAGGCGAAGCAGGTTGCACCAAGCTTTGGGCAGCGCGTCGGCTTGGTGTGCCGGTCTTTATGCTGCAAAGGCCGCCCATGCCCACGGGTGTTCATCTCACCACGATTGATGCCGCCCTTGCGTGGCTGAAGGAGGGCTCATGACCGGGCGGTTGATCGAAACGGATGCAGATGTGGCCGAGGGTATGGACTGGCTCGCCAGCCAAGACCCGCGCCTGGCGTCTGCCTATGCGGTGACGGGGCCGCTGCCTTTGCGGCGCACCGAAGATGGCTTTGCGCAATTGTTCTCCAAAATCGTGAGCCAGCAGGTCTCGACCGCATCCGCCGCCGCCATCTGGCGCCGGGTAGAGGCGGCGCAGCTTACCTCTGAGGCCCGCGTGATCGCAGCCGGAGAAGACGGGCTGCGCGCGGTGGGCCTCAGTCGCCAAAAGATCGCCTATGCCTTGGCCTTGTCCGAGGCGCGCATCGATTATGCCGCGCTGCGGGCGGCGCAGGACGCAGATGTGGTGAAAACCCTCACGGCGGTCAAAGGGATCGGTGTTTGGACGGCTGAGATCTATGGCATGTTCTCGCTGGGGCGTGCGGATATGTTTGCACCGGGCGATTTAGCGCTGCAAATCGCGGCCCAACACATCTTTGGCCTGGAGGACCGGCCCAAGGAAAAAGAGCTGCGCGCCATGTCTGAAGACTGGTCGCCGTGGCGGTCGGTTGCGGCGCGCTTGTTCTTCACCTACTACCGCCACATCAAGGGACGCGAAGGGATCAGCGCATGACGCGAGTACTCACAGCAGGGCGCAAGGCGCCGCATTCAGGCGATGTGCGATCTGTGGTCGTCTTTGTCCACGGATACGGTGCAAACGGCGCGGACCTTTTGGGGCTGGCGGATGTCTTGGGTGAACATCTGCCGGATACGCTCTTTGTCGCGCCCGATGCGCCAGAGGCCATTCCGGGCATGCCCAATGGGTTTCAGTGGTTCCCGATCCCGTGGCTGGACGGGTCATCCGAAGAAGAGGCCGCGCGCGGCATGGCGGCGGCGGTCGACGATTTCAACGCCTTTCTTGACGCGCTGATGGTTGACGAAGATGTCCTGCCCGAGCAGGTCGTTCTTTTTGGTTTTTCGCAAGGCACGATGATGTCGCTGCATGTCGCCCCCCGGCGTGAAGATGCGGTTGCGGGGGTTGTCGCCTTTTCCGGCCGCCTGTTGCAGCCCGAGCTTTTGGCGGACGAAGTTCAGGTGCGCCCCCCGGTCTTGTTGATCCACGGCGATGCAGATGACGTGGTCCCGCCCCAATCGCTGCCGCAGGCCGCCGAGGCGTTGCAAGAGGCCGGGTGGCAGGATGTCTATGCGCATGTGATGAAAGGCACAGGCCACGGCATTGCGCCGGATGGTCTGTCGGTTGCCTTGGCGTTCATGCGCGACAAGCTTAGCCTCTGACCCGGAAACACGCGCCGTTTGGGTCCTGTGGATAAGTGATCGCACTGCCCTGCCATCAGCGTCATAAGCCTGTCACGGAATCGCCCTACGCATGGCGCGACATATTGTGGTAAACGACTGGCTTGCCAGACGCGATCCACGAGATATAGTCGAAGCATAAAGCCGGGGCGGGATCCCCGCTCTGGTGCCCCGAGGCAGACAGGGTGAGGATGGAGTCAGCTATGGATGGCAGTGTCAGTACGAGGCCTGAGGGCCAAAGTTTCCGAACAGAATTCACGCGCGCGCCTGCCGCGCTCAAACATCACCCTGCGTTGGTCTTAAACGCAGATTATCGACCGCTCAGCTATTACCCGTTGTCCCTTTGGCCGTGGCAAGAAGCTGTCAAAGCGGCGTTTCTAGATCGGGTCTCTATCGTCGCCGAATATGACGAAGTTGTCCGTTCTCCTTCGACCACCATTCGCATCCCGTCGGTTGTGGTTCTCAAAGACTATGTCAAACCGCAACGCAAAGTCGCCTTTACCCGCTTTAACCTGTTTTTGCGCGACGAATTCAGCTGCCAATATTGTGGTGCAAAGGGGGATTTGACCTTTGATCACGTCGTTCCACGCGCCAGCGGGGGCGTGACGAGTTGGCAGAACGTTGTGGCCGCATGTGCGCCGTGCAATTTGCGCAAGGGCTCAAAATCGTTGCGCAATGCGGGCATGTCCCTGCGCAAGCCACCTCGGCAGCCAGGGGCAGAGGAACTCAGGAATATGGGGCGCAAGTTCCCACCCAACTATTTGCACGAAAGTTGGATGGATTTCCTGTATTGGGACGCAGAGCTCGAAGCGTAGCGATCCGCAGTAAGGCTGCGCGCCTCAGGCGGCCAGATCAACCCAAACCGGGACATGGTCGGAGGGCTTCAGCCCGTCGCGCACATCTTTGTCGATGCCGCAATCTGTCATGAGGTCGGCGCAGGCAGCGGACATCAGGATATGATCGATGCGAATGCCGTTGTTTTTCTGCCAGGCGCCTGCCTGATAATCCCAAAAGCTGTATAAATCCGGCTGCGGATGCCTGGCCCGGATCGCATCGGTGAGACCCAAGGCAACGATGCGGCGGAAGGCCGTTCTGCTTTCCAGGCGGAACAGGGCGTCTTCCGTCCAGCTTTCGGGTTTTGCTGCGTCTTCGGGTTGCGGGATGATGTTGTAATCGCCCGCCATCAGGAATGGCGTTTCTTCGGCCAAGAGCGTTTCGGCACGGGCGCGCAAACGCTCCATCCAGGCGAGTTTGTAGTCGTATTTGGGGCCAGGGCAGGGATTGCCGTTGGGCAGGTAGAGACCACAAATACGAAGCGCATGCGTGTCTCCGACAACGGTCGCCTCGATATAGCGCGCTTGGTCGTCGTCAGGATCACCTGGCAACCCGCGTGTGACGTCTTCCAACGGCAGTTTTGACAAGATCGCCACGCCGTTGAACGATTTTTGCCCGTGCGTTTCGACGTTGTAGCCGCGCTCTTCAAAGATCTCGCGCGGGAAAGCCTCATCAACGGATTTGATCTCTTGCAACAAGGCGACATCGGGCTGCGCCTCGTCCAGCCATTTCGGCAGTGCGTCGGCGCGGGCTTTGATCCCATTGATGTTGAACGTCGCGACCTTCATGGCACCCCTCCGTTTTCGCACGGCTTTGTTTGTGGCCAGTTAGGCCGCTGCGCGCAAGGTGCCTTGGCGGATCAAATGGAAAATGACGTGCCGCAGCCGCAAGATGAGGTCGCGTTCGGATTGTCGATCACAAAACGCGCACCGATCAATTCCTCCGAGAAATCGATTGTCGCATTTGACAAAAACGGCAGGCTGATTGGATCGACCAAAACCTTTTCGCCTGCGCCTTCCAAAATCAGGTCATCGTCTTTGGCTGTGTCCAGCTCAATTTCATATTGAAACCCAGAACATCCACCGCCTTCGACCGCCACCCGCAACGCTTGGCCTTGCTCGGCTGCGCCGATCTCTGCCAGACGGGCAAACGCGCGTTCTGTCACTTTCGGAGGCAATTGCATCAGTGGTCTCCATTACCGCTTAGGTTCGCGTCTCGTTCCTGTTTCGAAACGGCGCAAAGTGGAATATATGCGAGCGTAGGTCAGGCGACAAGGATCAGGCAGATGTCCGCGCCCTTTGCCTCAGATCCGTTGCGTGCCCGGGGACGGCGCGTACCGGAAGATGAGATGAGCTTTCGGTCGTGTTTTCAACGCGACCGGGACCGTATCATTCATTCCTCTGCCTTTCGTCGGCTGAAACACAAAACCCAAGTCTTTGTCGAACATGAGGGCGATTACTATCGCACACGTCTGACCCATTCGATCGAGGTGGCGCAGGTGGCGCGCACGATTGCAGGCGCGTTAGAGCTGAACACCGAATTGACCGAAGCTGTGGCGCTGGCTCATGACCTTGGCCATCCGCCCTTTGGCCATACCGGCGAAGACGCGTTGCAGTCTCTGATGGCCCCATATGGCGGGTTTGATCACAACGCCCAGGCGATCAAGATCGTCACGCAACTTGAACAGCATTACGCCGAATTCGATGGTCTCAACCTCACGTGGGAGAGCCTGGAAGGCATCGCAAAGCACAATGGCCCGGTCGAGGGTCGTCTGCCGTTCGCGCTGGCGGAATACGATGCGATCCACGATCTTGAGCTTCATACACATGCCAGCGCCGAGGCGCAGGTCGCGGCCTTGTCGGATGACATCGCTTACAACAACCACGATTTGCACGATGGCCTGCGCGCGGGTTTGTTTTCCGAAGACGACATCCGCGACCTGCCCATCGTGGGTGATGCCTTTCGCGAGGTGGATGCGCTTTACCCGGATCTGGATCGCAAACGTCGCCTGCACGAGGCGTTGCGGCGCGTTTTTGGCGTCATGGTCAGCGATGTCGTCGACACATCGCGGGCCGCGTTGAAAGACAGCGCCGCAACATCCGTGGACGAGGTGCGCGCCCTGGGCTATCCCGTCGTGCGCTTTTCCGACGGGCTGTGGTCAGAACTGCAAGACATCCGGGCGTTTCTTTTTCATCGCATGTATCGCGCGCCCAGCGTCATGAAAAAGCGTGACGAGGTGACGATTGTCATCAATGCGCTGTTCCCGTTTTACATCGCAGACCCCGAGGCCTTGCCCTTGCCCTGGCAGGAAAAGGTGATGCATATCCAGGGGGATACCACGGCGACGGCGCGGATTGTGGCCGATTACATCGCCGGGATGACGGATCGCTTTGCGCTTCAGGAATATGCGCGCTTGATCGAGGATCCCAAGGCGGATTGACGTCACGCGGCGAGGTGGTACACCGCCCGCGTTCAAGGAGACGCTAATGAACCTGTTTGCCGATATTCGGACGCATGTATTGCATGTTTTGGCTGAAATGACCGCCGAGGGCGCGCTGCCGTCTGGTCTGAGCTTTGACAACGTCACGGTCGAGCCGCCGCGCGACGCAGCGCATGGCGACATGGCGACAAACGCCGCGATGGTTCTGGCAAAGCCTGCTGGACAGAAACCACGCGACATCGCCGAGGCCTTGGCCGAGCGGTTGCGCGCGGACAGTCGTATCGACAGCGCCGATGTGGCTGGCCCTGGGTTTTTGAACCTGCGGCTTGCGCCGACGGTCTGGCACGGCGTGATCACCTCTGTTCTGGGTCAGGGGCTGGCCTACGGCCGCTCGGACATGGGCGCAGGCCAGCGGGTCAACGTCGAATACGTCTCGGCCAACCCCACAGGGCCATTGCACGTGGGTCATACGCGGGGCGCGGTTTTTGGCGATGCGCTCGCCTCGTTGCTGGATTTCGCAGGTTTTGACGTCACGCGGGAATACTACATCAACGACGGTGGCGCTCAGGTCGACGTGCTCGCTCGGTCCGTCTTTTTGCGCTACCTCGAAGCGCACGGTCAATCCGTCGCCTTCGAAGATGGCACTTATCCGGGCGACTACCTCATCCCGGTGGGGCAGGCGCTTAAGGACAAGGTTGGTGATGCCTATGTCGATCAGCCCGAAGAATCGTGGCTTGTCGAGGTCCGTAACTTTGCCACCGATGCGATGATGGATCTTATCCGCGCTGATTTGGCGGCTTTGGGCGTCGAGATGGATGTCTTCTATTCCGAAAAGTCGCTCTATGGCACGGGCCGGATCGAAGCGGCGCTAGAGGATTTGCGTTCCAAAGGGTTGATCTATGAAGGCATCCTGGAGCCGCCAAAGGGCAAAAAGCCCGAGGATTGGGAACCGCGCGAACAGACGCTCTTTAAGTCGACCGAACATGGCGATGACGTGGATCGCCCGGTGATGAAATCCGATGGCGCCTGGACCTATTTCGCCCCGGATATCGCCTATCACTACGACAAGGTCAGCCGCGGCTTTGACGCGTTGATCGATGTCGTTGGCGCCGATCACGGCGGCTATGTCAAACGGATGAAGGCTGCGGTGTCGGCTTTGTCTGGCGGGGCTGTGCCGCTGGATATCAAGCTCACGCAGTTGGTGAAGCTGTTCAAAAACGGCGAGCCGTTCAAGATGTCCAAACGGGCAGGGACTTTCGTCACGCTGCGCGATGTGGTGGATCAGGTCGGGCCAGGCGTGACGCGCTTTCACATGCTGACCCGCAAGAACGACGCGCCGCTGGACTTTGACTTTGACAAGGTGCTGGAACAAAGCCGCGAAAACCCGGTCTTTTACGTGC
>CAZYQC010000060.1:0-6444 GCA_964649815.1 uncultured Rhodobacterales bacterium
GCCGCCGCCGATCAATGCGAGCCCCATCAACAGAAGGCCGGGTGTCTGAAGGCCGGACCAGGATTGCGCTGCGCCCCAGGCGATTGACTGAAATCCTGTGGTTGTCAGAAACGATAGGGTGGTGAAGAGGCCACCCCAAAGCGCCTGGACGGCCGCGGCCCAGCTGTCTTCCTGGCCCACGTCAAACGCGCCATACCAATGGCGCAGAAACAAAAGCATCGGCACGACCAGCGCGATGCCGACGCCGATGCGAAATTCTGGATCACTGCGCAAGCCGCCGCTGTCAGAGGTCATGGTGTCGGTTGAAAAGGTCAAACGGGACAGAGCGAACAGCATAAAGAGCAACATGACCGCCTCGCCCGGGATGCTGGATTGTCCGTTTTGAACCCCTCCCACGGGCGAAATCCCCGAGGTCGCCATGATCGACATGGCATGTGACAAAGCAACCAGCGAGACATCGCCGCTGACCAACAGCAAGATCCAGACCAAAAGCGTGAGGCCAGCATAGGCCGGGACAAGCAATCGGGCCGCGCGGGCCAGGCGAAAGCGCGCATCGGGCAAGGCCATCGTGACATCAAAGGATTGCCGCCGCCCCGGCTCGGCCCGGGCGGTCACTTCGAAACCGCCCAGGTTCAGCGGCGCCAGGATTGCGGCGGCAGACACCCACATCAACAGACCACCAAGCCACCCCACCAAAGCGCGCCACAAATGCAAGGCGTCGTTCAATCGGCGCGGGTCGTCAAAGACGGGCGCGCCCGTTGTGGTCATGGCGCTGACCATCTCGACATAGGCGTTGTAGAAAGTCGTCGTGCCCAAAGCTTCGTAAAAGGGGATCGCCAACATCGCTGGCAAAACCGTAAACGCGGAAAACAGGGCGACGAGCGGGCCCAAAGTGTCGCGGCGCATTGGACGGTTGCTGAGCGTCAGGGCAATGAGCCCAAAGGCGATCAACCCCAAAAGCCCTGAATAGAGAAACGCGCGCGCGGTCGGCAACTCGCGGATAACTCCGGCATAGACCGCTGGCACCAACATCGCGACCGAGGCCGCGCCGATCAGCAACAAAAAGAGCGGCAATTGCATCAAGCGACTGCCCGGAGTGTCTGACCGCGCGGCCATCAGAAAAAGTCGATCGACACCTGCAACAGGCGCTCCACCTCTGGCACGTCTTTGGCCAAAGCAAAGATGGTCACGACGTCACCCTCTTCGATTTGCGTGCGCCCAACGGGGCGGATGACCTCGCCGCCTTTGCGCACGGCCCCCACCAGAACACCTTCGGGGAAATCGACCTCGTTGATGAACTGACCCGCCAACGGTGAGGTCGAGAGAACCTCGGCCTCGATCACCTCGGCCTCGGCGTCGCCCACAGAATAGACCGCGCGCACGCGGCCGTGGCGGATGTGGCGCAAAATGGAACTGACGGTGGTTGCGCGCGGGTTGATATAGGCGTCGATGCCCAAGGGCTCCATCATCGGCACAAGCGTCGGGTCGTTGATCAACGCGATGGCGTAAGGGCATCCTTCGGATTTTGCCCGCACGCAGGCCAGCATGTTCGTTTTGTCATCATCGGTGACTGCCAAAACAGCATCCGCGCGCGAGATCCCGGCCTCATCAAGCAATTCGGCGTCCAGTCCATCACCATTCAGAACAATCGTCCGCTCCAATCGCTCTGCCGCCCGCACCGCACAATTGCGGTTCTTTTCAATGACCTTCGCGCGGATCCGGTTGGTCTTGGTCTCAAGCGCGCTCGCAACAGCGAGGCCAACGTTGCCGCCGCCAACAACGACCACGCGCTCTTGCTTTTTCATCTGCTTGCCAAAGGCGTCCATTGTGCGCGGCACATCATCGGCATGGCTGAACACATACGCCTGATCGCCCACAAAAAGCTGATCGCCTGCTTCGGGTGCAAAGAGAGATCCTTCGCGGCGCACACCGACCACAACCGCGCGCAAGGTTGAAAAGAGATCCGTCAACTGACGCAGCGGCGTGTGAATGATCGGGCAATCTTCGTCGATGGAAATGCCAAGCATATGGGCCTGGCCGTCCATGAATTGTTCCGTGTCAAACGCAGCTGGCGCCGACAAACGTTGCAGAGCAGCGGCGGCAACCTCTTGTTCGGGGCTGATGACGACGTCGATCGGCATGTGATCCTGCCGATAAAGATCCGAATAAATGGCATCCAAATAGTTCTGCGACCGCAGCCGCGCGATCTTGCGATTGATGCCAAAAACCGAATGGGCCACCTGGCAGGTGACCATGTTCACTTCGTCAGAATAGGTCGCGGCAATGATCATATCAGCGTCGCGCGCGCCCGCGCGGCTGAGAACGTTGGGATAACTGGCAAAGCCCGCCACACCTTGCACGTCGAGCGTATCGGTTGCGCGTCGCACCAGATCGGCATCACTGTCCACGACAGTCACGTCATTTCGTTCACCAGACAAGTGACGAGCGATTTGCCAGCCGACCTGCCCTGCCCCGCAGATGATAACCTTCATCAGCGCTCCACTGCATGTAACACGCGCGATCTTGAGCGTTTTGAATGGCAGAAGGGTCAAAGTCGGTCAATGAAATTGTCCATCAGACGCGCCCATGCGCCGCATCCGTCCGGGTCGCCTTGACTTCATCTGCCCGCTCCTCTCGGTATGTCGCGACGCGAGTCGAGCAACGCAGAGGACACCGTGACAAATTTAGCCGACGCAAAACAAGTGGTGCGCGCATATAACGCCGCTTTGGAAGAGGCCGACCCAAGTGAAATTGCAGCGGTGCTCAGCACCCATCTGGCGCCAGACACGTTGTGGCGCGGCCTGCATCCGTTTCACGAGCAAACAGGCCCAGAGGCCATCGCCAACACATTCTGGTCCCCGCTGCGCCGCGCGATCACGTCCATGCAACGCCGCGAAGACATCTTTTTTGCGGGCCTCAACGAGATCGACGGCGAAGCCTCGACCTGGGTGGCCTCGATGGGGCATCTGATGGGGCTTTTTGATGAACCGTGGCTGGGCATTCGCCCAACCCGGCGCATCGTTATGCTGCGCTATGCGGAATTTTCGCGCGTTGAGGGCGGCAAGATCGTTGAACAGGCGATGTTCTTTGACGTGTTGCACCTCATGGCGCAAGCGGGTCAGTATCCGCTGCCTGAAATGACGGGCGCCGCGCTGGTTCAGCCGGGTCCAAGAACCCATGACGGGTTGCTCTTGACCGATCAAAACAGTGCAGAGAGCGCAAAAACCCTGGCGCGCATCAACGCCATGATCGATGCCATCTCGGCTGCGAATGAACCCGACAATGTGCTGACGCCACAACAAGAGCTGCGCGCCGACTGGCACGAAGACATGCTGTGGTGGGGTCCGGCAGGCATCGGCGCGACCTACACAATCGACCGCTATATCGATCAGCACCAGGGGCCGTTTCGCAGGCATCTGTCTGGCCGCACATTCAACGGACATCTCTGCCGCATGGCCGAAGGCATGTACGGCGGCTTTTTCGGCTGGCCCAACCTGACCTTGACCAGTCGCGGCGGCTACATGGGTCTAACCGCCTCTGACCGTCCCGGCGATATGCGCGTGGTCGACATCTATCGACGCGAGGGCGACAAGCTGGCCGAGAACTGGATCTTTATCGACATCCCGCATTTCCTGAACCAACAGGGTCTGGATGTGCTGGGCAGGCATTCCGAGATGACGGGCCTGCCGGTATTCCCCGAGGCCTCGTGATGATACAAGCGCCCTTCCGGTCCTCTGTCATGCGGGTCGAGCCGGCCTGGATCGACTTTAACGGCCATATGAACATGGCGTTCTACAGCGTTCTTTTTGACCGCTGCGCGGACGAGATCTATGACAGCTTTGGCTTTGGGCCAGAGTATCAAAAGACCGGCTTCACGACCTATATGGCCGAGTGGCATGTGTGTTATCTGCGCGAGCTGCATCTGGATGATCCCGTGACCGTGACACTGCAGCTTTTGGATTTCGACGAAAAGCGGATGCACACCTATCAAGAGATCTGGCACCAGGACGGTTGGTGCGCCGCGACCGGCGAGGCGATGGCGCTGCATATCGACCAATCGGGGCCACGGGTGGCGCCGATGCCCTCGGCCAGCCTGGACCGGGTGAAAGCGTGCTATGACGCACATAAAGACTTGCCTCGGCCGGACCGCGTTGGGCAGACAATTGGGATCCGGCGCTAGGATCAGGACCAAGCGGGACTTGGCGGGCTGCGCCACGAATGATAGACGCGCTCAGACGTAAAGGGTGGGTCATTCATGTCTCGGTGGGAATACAAAGTCGTACCAGCGCCAACAAAGGGTATGAAAGCCAAAGGTGTGAAGACACCCGAGGCGCGCTTTGCTTTGGCGGTTGAAACAACCATAAACACGCTCGCGGCAGAGGGATGGATGTATCACCGGACCGATATGCTCCCCTCAATCGAGCGTGCCGGCCTGACAAGCACATCAACTCAGTGGCGCAACCTTTTGATTTTTAAGCGCCCTTTGGCCGGTGATGAAACACCCGAAGTCCTCGAAATGTTGCCCCCACCAGAAGAGGTATCCGACGCCGAGGCAGATGATGCGCCAGCTGACGCGTCGGACGAAGCGACAGATCCTGCGTCTGAAAGTACAGAGACGTCAGATACCAACGCATCCGAAGAAGATGCGAATGATACTGTTGAAAACACTCAAGAAGAACAGACAGATACCCGCCAGTCTTAATCGGATATATCAAGCGCCAGCGCGTGAATTTGGCCAATGATGTCCTTGCCCAAAGCGGAATGAACGGCCCTGTGCCGCGCGATCCGTGTCATCCCTGAAAACGCGGGCGACTTGATCCGCACGTTAAAGTGGCTTTCTCCACCCGCAGGTGCGCCGGCGTGACCCGCGTGGCTCGCGCTGTCATCAACGACTGCAATTTCCTCGGGATCAAACGCCGCTACCAAAGCTTGCTCGATCTGCTCTGCCATTCGCATTTTTTTACTTTAGCCCCCTTCAATCTCCCGAAGCAGACCGTAAACTCTCCAGTCTGAGTCGAAAAGGACCTGCCCATGCCCAAGCCTGATCCCTTTGGTTTCGATATGTCGGTCTCCGCATCAAAGAAGAAAAACCCTCGCGGGCGGCGGGGTCTTTCTGGTGCGTCCGAGACGTCGACACGCATTTGCGATTTTGAAGGCTGCAACGAACCGGGCAAATACCGCGCACCCAAAGCGCCTGATGTTTTGGACGACTTCTTTTGGTTCTGCCAAAAGCATGTGCGCGAATATAATCAAAAGTGGAACTTCTTTGACGGCACCACCGAGGCCGAGCTGAACGCACAAATGTCCAAAGACAAAGTGTGGGAGCGTGAGACCAAGCCGATGGGCGATCCCGAGGCGCGCGCATGGGCGCGGCTTGGCATCGAAGACCCACATCAGGTGCTGGGCGCAAATGGCACCCGAAATCCAGGGCGCAACGCAGGCGGAGGCCGCAAATTGCCGCCGACCGAAGCGCGCGCCATCGAAATTCTTGAGGCCAAATCCGACTGGACCAAAGCCGAAGTGCGCAAAGCCTACAAATCGCTGATCAAAGTGTTGCACCCCGACATGAACGGCGGCGACCGCAGCCAGGAAGAACAACTGCAAGAAGTTGTTTGGGCCTGGGATCAGATCAAAGACAGCCGCAACTTCAAGGATTAATCTGCAGCAAAAAGTGGCGCGCCGGTGGGCTGCGCCCTAACTGTCGCTGCGAAGCGATCAAACCGCCGCGGGTCCCCTTGCCCTTCCGGTCGTTTTGATGCACGAGAAGCGGCGCGCCGCGTGGCGCAATGACGACGAAAGGGTACCATCATGGCGGACGGCGCAATGGACATCGACGCGAAACCAACAGAAGAGCTTTCTGTTCGCGAAGTCTTTGGCATTGATAGCGATATGGTGGTCAAAGGGTTCGACACCCGCACCGAACGTGTGCCCGAGCTCGATTCGACTTACAAATTTGACCCTGACACGACGCTGGCGATCCTCGCGGGCTTTAGCCACAATCGCCGCGTGATGATCCAAGGCTATCACGGCACCGGCAAATCAACCCATATCGAACAGGTCGCGTCGCGCCTGAACTGGCCATGTGTGCGCGTTAACCTCGACAGCCACATCTCGCGGATCGATCTGATCGGTAAGGACGCGATCAAGCTGCGCGACGGAAAACAGGTCACCGATTTCCAAGAGGGCATTCTGCCTTGGGCGCTGCGCAACCCAACGGCAATCGTTTTTGACGAATATGACGCCGGTCGCGCTGACGTTATGTTCGTGATCCAGCGTGTGCTGGAGGTTGACGGCAAGCTCACGCTTTTGGATCAGAACCAAGTGATTAACCCTCACCCCTATTTCCGCCTCTTTGCGACGGCGAACACGGTTGGCTTGGGCGACACAACTGGCCTGTACCACGGCACTCAACAGATCAACCAAGGCCAGATGGACCGCTGGTCG
>CAZYQC010000060.1:6461-19657 GCA_964649815.1 uncultured Rhodobacterales bacterium
GAGCTACCTGTCGATCGATGCGGAAACGGCGATCGTGCTGGCGAAATGCCCGCATTACAACACCGCCGAAGGCCGCAAGCAGATCAAGCAAATGGTCACCGTCGCCGACCTGACCCGCACGGCTTTTATGTCTGGCGATCTGTCGACCGTGATGTCCCCACGGACCGTCATCGCCTGGGCGCAGAACGCGGAAATCTTCCGCAATATCGGCTACGCTTTCCGCCTGAGCTTTCTCAACAAATGTGATGAGCTTGAGCGCCAGACCGTCGCGGAGTTCTATCAGCGCCTCTTCGACGAAGAACTGCCAGAAAGCGCCGCAAGCGTAAGCTTGGGCTAAGGCCTACTGGCGCGATGAAGGCCGCTTTGGCGCGTACCCCAAGGGACGCGCATATGACAGCAGCATTCGGCCATCCCAAAAGCCGCGCGCGCAATCCTTTGCCAGCGGCGAAACCGGACCCGCGCCTGCAAGACCTTGGTAAGAGGAGAACGCTCAGATGCATATTGGATTGATCGGCGGGATCGGCCCAGCGGCCACAATGTCCTATTACCAGCGCCTGACATCCGCGATGTCGGCCATCGGCGCCCGGCTAGAGCTGACGATCGTGCAAGCTGACGTGAACGTGCTGATCAAAAACAACCTCGCCGACGACCGCGACGCTCAGGCCCGTGTCTATGCCAATCTGATCGACCGCCTGAAAGCCGCGGGCGCAGAGTGCGCCGCTATCACATCCCTGGGTGGGCATTTCTGCTTCGAAGAAACCCGCGCCTTATCTGCGCTGCCGCTTGTCTCGGGCGTCACGCCTTTGGACGACCATTTCGACGCGCTGGGATATAGAACCGTCGGCCTCTTGGGCACCGCCGTCGTGATGCGCACGGGCCTTTACGGGCAATTGCACAAGACGGCCTCAATCGCCCCCTCTGACATCGACGGGTTCGGCACAGCCTATCAAGACATGGCCGTGTCAGGCGCCTGCAGCGACGCGCAACGCGATTACTTTCTGTCGGAAGGTCAAAACCTCATTGATCGCGGCGCACAAGCGATTGTTTTGGCCGGAACGGATATGAATTTGGCCTATGACGGCCGCGACGTTGGCTATCCCGTCGTCGACGCGCTTGATGTGCATGTCGAGGCGCTTGTTGCCTTGGCTGCGCGCGGCTGGGATACCTAAATCGACATATATATCAAGCCGTAAGAGTGAGACGTTAATGCACTTCGCGCCAAGCAGACGATGCGCTCAAGCAGCCGCCTTAAGCCCCAGCAAATCCGCTTCCCCCCGCGCCCAAAGATCCGCGTAATCGCGGGATGTGATGCGGTCAATCTGGCGCGCTGCGGGGCCGTATTCAGCCAACGAATTAAAGACCTGCTGCAAGCTGTCCCGCGCCGAGCGCGCGAGCGTGGCAAGCGCGTGCGTTCCCGGATAAAAACTCTCCGAGGCAAGACCGTCGCCAAACACGATCTGATGGCGATCAAACATCATGTGGTAATACGTCACCTGTCGCACCCCATGCGAAATCCGGGCCGCACCATTGCCGCTGTTGGCCAAGTGGAGGGCGCGGGCAAACACCTCGTCTCCGTTATGCGTGCGCATCGCCATGCAATGCTGCCGCGAGACCAAAGCACGCCCGCCCCGCGCCGGGCGCGCGGATGGCAATCGGGCGCAGCTTTGGCGCCAAAGCCAACACCGCGTCCGAGATATGGCGCCGCCCGATCCAGCGGATCGGCTGCAGGCCGTTGTCGCGCGTTTGCACCAGATCGCCCGGACGCAGATCATCAATAATGCGCTGCCCCTGCCCAACCTGGATCAAAGCCCCGCTGGTGAAACACGGCGGCGGGGGCGTCGGCGCAGCCGAGAAATTGTCAATCGCGATTGCTTCGTCGTTCTGATTGGTGCGCGCGCCAAAGCCGATGGTTGCGGTGGCGCCTAGGGTTGTTGCGGTGAATGACACCTCGAACAGCGCATCCTGACCCTGTGTATAGCCGCCATAAGATGTTGAGCCTGAAAAGTTGCCCCGCGCCAGCTCGGTCACCTCGATATCAACGGCCTTTGTTGCATCAAGGATTTGAATGCTTGGCGGGTCCGCTGTCCCTTTTGCACCATGCGTCAGGCGGAACGCGGCGACCCCGTCAACATAGACAAAGACCCCTTCGTTGGAATCCATTGTATCAAGCTCATAATACGAGAACGACACGTCCATCGTGGCGACGTTCGACGTATCCAAGTTTGTCTGTGTTTGCTCTTGTCCGTTGGACTTTCCACGGAACACCATCCCGGTGCTTCCGTCGTTTTGAATGAACTGTGGTGCAGCACCGTTGCCAGTGGCCGAAAAGACGTTGCTCGCCCCATCGAAATTCTCGACCGTCGTCGTTGCCATTGTCAGTTCAACTCAATTATACTCGTCACTCGGAACGCCGAGGTTCCATACTATATCGTCTGATGCAGTATGCTTATGGCGCGACTGTGGCCCACTTGGTTCGAACCCATGAAACTCTTTGGAATTTGCTGTGACTGCCTCTGACAACCCCGCCGATCCGTTCAAAAAGGCCCTGGCCGAAGCGACCAAGGTCATGGCCGATGACCCGGAATTGAACGTCAGCTATTCGGTTGATCCCGCTGGGCTTTCTGGCGATTCCATGCGTTTGCCCCAAGTCAGCCGCCGCATGACCCGCGAAGAGGTTTTGTTGGCGCGCGGAACCGCCGATGCCTTGGCGCTCAATCGGCGCTACCACAATGGCGCGACCCATGCCCGCTATGTGCCGCAAGGCGACATGGCGCGTGATCTGTACGAGGCGATGGAAACCGCCCGCTGCGAGGCGATGGGCGCGCGCGATATGCCCGGCACCGCTGGCAATATCGACGCCAAAATCGCGCATGAGGCGTTGCGCAAAGGCTATGACCAATGCCGGGAACCGGCCGAGGCGCCGTTGCCTGTGGCCGCAGGCTATCTGATCCGCCATCTCGCCACCGGTCGCGATTTGCCAGCCGGAGCGCAAAACGTGATGAACCTATGGCGCGGCTATATCGAGGATCAAGCCGGCGGCACATTAGATAACCTTGATAACATCCTGAATGATCAGGCGGAATTCGCTAAATTCGCGCGTCAGGTCATCAGCGATCTGGGCTATGGCGACCAATTGGGCGAAGACCCCGATCAGTTAGACGAAGACCAAGAAGACCAGGCCGAAGACGGTGAAGAGGCGCAGGACGATCCCGACAGCACTGGTCAGGACGATCAAAACGAAGAAGACGCCGAAGCGACCCCTGAATCCACGCAGGAAGAACAGCAAGACGCCTCCCAAGCCCAGGTCAGCATGGACGACATGGCCGATCAGGAAATGGGCGAAGAGCAAGAGATGCCCGACGGCGAAGCACCGCTCGAGCCACCTGCCCCGCAACCTGTCTCTGAGGCCGACCCAGAGTATCAGGTCTATCTTGATGCCCATGACGAAGAAATCGCCGCCGAAGATCTGGCCGAACCGGTCGAGCTGGAACGGCTGCGCGCCTATCTCGATCAACAGCTTGAGCCGCTCAAAGGCGCAGTCAGCCGTCTGGCCAACAAGCTTCAGCGCCGTCTGCAGGCGCAACAAAACCGGTCGTGGGAGTTTGACCGCGAAGAAGGGATGCTGGACGCTGGCCGTCTGGCCCGTGTGGTCGCAAACCCGACCACGCCGCTAAGCTTTAAGATCGAAAAAGACACCGAATTCCGCGACACGGTTGTAACGCTCTTGTTGGACAATTCCGGCTCCATGCGGGGCCGCCCGATTTCCATCGCCGCGATCTGTGCCGATGTCCTCGCCCGCACGCTTGAACGCTGCAACGTAAAGGTCGAAATCCTCGGCTTTACCACGCGCGCCTGGAAAGGCGGGCTTGCCCGCGAAGCCTGGCTGAACGATGGCCGCCCAAGCCAACCGGGACGCCTCAATGATTTGCGTCACATCATCTACAAAGGGGCCGACGCGCCCTGGCGCCGGGCGCGACCGAACCTTGGCTTGATGATGAAAGAGGGTCTGCTGAAGGAAAACATCGACGGCGAGGCGTTGGAATGGGCGCATCGCCGGATGGCCGCACGGCCCGAGGCCCGCAAAATCCTGATGGTGATTTCTGATGGCGCGCCGGTCGACGATTCAACATTGTCCGTTAACCCCGCGAATTATCTGGAAAAACACCTGCGCGACGTCATCGCAATGGTCGAACGGAAAAAGCAAGTCGAGCTGCTTGCCATCGGCATCGGCCATGATGTCACGCGGTACTACGACCGTGCGGTGACCATCACGGATGTCGAGCAACTCGCCGGTGCCATGACGGAACAGCTGGCCGCGCTCTTTGACAGCGATCCACGCGCGCGGGCGCGGGTGATGGGCCTCAAACGGGCGTCCTGATGTTCCAGTCCTTCGCCGTAACCGCCCGGCCCGAACAAGGTCCGCCGCGCCTTGACGCCTTGCGCAAGGAAATCCTGGCCGAGGATCTGGCCGGGTTCCTCGTGCCACGCGCAGATGCGCATCAGGGTGAATATGTCTCGGCCCATGACGAACGTCTGTCCTGGTTAACCGGCTTCACCGGCTCGGCCGGGTTTTGTGCCGTTTTGCGCGATGAGGCAGGCGTTTTCATCGATGGCCGCTACCGGACGCAAGTGAAGTCCCAAGTTGACCTCGACCACTTCACGCCGGTTCCGTGGCCTGATGTCAGCCTTGAGGTCTGGCTCAAGGAACATTGCCCCGATGGGCGCGTTGGATTTGACCCTTGGCTGCACACCGCAGGCCAAATCGAAAGCTTAAGCAGCGCATTAGAAGGCACGCATATCTCTCTGGTTTCATGTGAAAACCTGATTGATCGCATTTGGGACCATCAGCCGCCGCCAGCGATGGCTCCGGCGCGGGCGCATCCGCTGACCTTTGCGGGCGAAGCGCACGACAGCAAGCGCAAACGCCTTGCAGAGGCCCTTGTCACAGCGGGACAAAAAAGCGCTGTCATCACTCTGCCAGACAGCTTGTGCTGGCTGTTGAACATCCGTGGATCCGACATCCCCCGTAATCCGATTGTCCAGGGGTTTGCCATTCTTCATGACGACGCGACCGTCGACCTTTTTGTTGATGCGCAAAAACTGTCAGAAATCCCTGACCATTTTGGCGCGGATATCTCGCTTTATGCGCCCGAGGCGTTTCTAAAGCGCCTGCGCGACCTGCCTGGCCCCGTGCGCATTGAAAAATCAAGCGTGCCCTACATCGTGGCCGAGACCTTGGGCGAGCGTGCGCAATGGGGCAGTGACCCCTGCGCTTTGCCCAAAGCCCGCAAGAACGCCGCAGAAATCGAAGGCAGCGCCGCTGCGCATCTGCGCGACGCCGCGGCGATGGTCGAATTGCTGGCCTGGCTCGATGCGCAGCCTGCGGGCACGTTGCGCGAAACCCAGGTTGTGACGCATCTCGAAAGCCTCCGCGCGCGCGACAATGCGCTTCAGGACATCTCATTCGAGACCATCGCAGGGACAGGCCCCAATGGCGCGATCATGCATTACCGCGTCACCGAAGAGACGGACACGCCGCTTCGGGACGGGGATTTGCTGGTGTTGGACAGCGGCGGACAATACCTTGATGGGACAACCGATATCACCCGCACCATCGCCATAGGCGCGCCAGAGGCCGAGGCCAAAGCCTGCTTTACCCGTGTGCTGGCTGGCATGATCGCCATGTCGCGCCTGAGATGGCCCAAAGGGCTGGCGGGCCGCGATATCGAAGCCATCGGGCGCGCGCCCCTGTGGTACGCGCATCAGGACTTTGATCACGGGTTGGGTCACGGCGTTGGCGCTTACCTTAGCGTTCACGAGGGGCCGCAGCGGCTGTCTCGCATGTCGACTGTTCCGCTGGAACCCGGCATGATCCTTTCGAATGAACCCGGCTATTACCGAGAAGGCGCGTTTGGTATTCGGATCGAGAACCTGTTGGTTTGCGAAACCGCACCCGTGCCCGAAGGTGGTGACGCCCATCGCACGATGCTGAATTGGCGCACGCTGACCTTTGTTCCGATTGACCGGCGGCTCATTTTGCCCGACCTGCTGGACGCGCCTGCCCGCGCTTGGCTGGATGCGTATCATGCCGAGGTTCATCGCCTAATCGGCCCCAAGGTCGACCCTGCGACACAATCATGGCTGGCGCAGGCCACCGCGCCCCTCTAAACTGTCAAAAAATATTTACACTCTCGCGCGATTGGTGCGTGACGAGGGTTGGGAGGACACATCATGGCTGATCACATTACTATTCGCAAAGCGCCAGGCACTTGGTCCGTGCGCGCCGGTGGCGCTGTTTTGGGCGAGAGCCAAAACGCGCTCGAACTCTCAGAAGGTGATTATCCATTTGTGATCTACTTTCCCCGCGATGATATCGCGATGGCCTTCCTGGATCGCACCGACAAAACCACGCATTGCCCCCACAAGGGCGATGCGAATTACTATTCGGTCGTCACCAAAAGCCAGACGCTGGAAAACGCGGTTTGGACCTATGAGACGCCCTTTGAAGGGGTCGAGCGTATCAAGGACCACCTGGCCTTTTACACCAGCGAAAACATCACCGTCGAAAAGATCTGATCCGGGCTAGCTGTGCTCTTCCGCGGCTGTTGCCGCCAGCGCGCGGTTATAGGCTTTGAGCGCATCGACATGGAACAGGGCGCCCACCAGCTCGGGTGGCGCATCCGGCACGACGCGCACCACCGGCAGAAACGGCACCCCGGATTTGTCAAAGATCGGCATCGCCGCCTCTAATGTCGCATTTGCGTCAATGTAATTGCCGTCTTCGACCATCTCCCAGCACGCGGCATCGCTTGCGCCGTTCTCGGCGTCTTTGGGGCGCATCACGCTCGCCACGCGGAACATCGCCAAAAGATACGCTTGCGGCCCAGCCGCCAGGTGGATGCCGCGCCGCTCCAGCTGGGTCAAAAAGAAGGATCGGTGCACCATTTTCGAGGCCAAAGCCGTCGAAAGAGACACCGCAACCATAACCGCAAGACCGGTTTGCCAATCTCCGGTCAGCTCAAACACGATCAACGTCGTTGAAATCGGCGCCCCCAAAACAGCAGCCGCCACCGCCCCCATGCCCGCCAGCGCATATAGCGTGACCGAACCGGACACGTCTGGAAATACGCTGGTCGCGATCAAGCCAAAGGCAAGGCCGGTCAGGCCTCCGATCATCAGCGATGGCGAAAAAATACCGCCGCCCATGCGCCCCCCCAAGGTGATCGCCACCGCGATGGTTTTGATCACCGCAAACACCAGCACTTCGCGCAGGGCCAACTGCCCCGTCAGGGCCAGCGATGTCGTCTCGTATCCGACGCCGATGATATGCGGATAGAAAATCGCAATCCCGCCCAGCAGCGCTCCGGCAATCGCAGGCCGCAGCCAGCGGGGCGTGCCTGTGCGCTTTTGAACGTAATTGCCAAGGTCTTCGGCCCAAAAGACTGAGCGCATCAGCAAAACGGCGACCAAACCGCACAACAGCCCCAGCATCAAAAAAGCGGGCAGTTCGACGTAGAATTGCAAGGGACTTGGCGAATTGAGCGTGAATTCGGTGACGTCACCGAACTCCAACCGGCTGATCACCGTGCCTGCGACGCTTGCAATGACAATCGGCGCAAAAGCGTGCACCGCAAAGTGGCGCAGCACGACCTCTAGCGCGAAAAGGGCACCGGCGATGGGGGCGTTAAAGCTTGCCGATACAGCCGCCGCGACAGCGCATCCCAACAAATCGCGCCCGGTGATCCCGTCCGCCTGAAGCAAACGGCTCACCTTGGTTGAAATGACACCCGCCAAATGCACCACGGGCCCTTCGCGCCCCGAAGAGCCGCCCGAGCTGAGCGTGATAAGCGAGGCCAGCGCAGAGGCCAATCCGGCGCGCGTCTCGACCCGCCCGTTGTTCATAGCCGCGCCTTCGATGACATCGGCCACCGATCGCGCCCGTCCATCCGCGGTAAAGTGGTGCAACACAAGGCCCACCGCCAGGCCACCGCAAATCGGTATGATCAGGATCCAGTACCACGGAAGCGATGACGCGAAACTGTGGATGTATTGAACATCCTCTGTTCCATAGAGCGTCGCCTGCAACGCATCGATGCCCTTGCGGAACAGCAATGCCGCAAACCCCGCCGCAATCCCGATCAGCAATGAGATGAACCAGAACTGGATTTGGCTGGGCCCGCGATCCCGCAGCACATCCCATCCGTCCCGGCAGGCGCATGTCACCTGATGGGAGACTTCGGACACAAAGGATCGCATTGGATCAGACATGGCGCGCTTGTTGCGGCTTCGGATTTTGCCCTTCTAGGCCAAAGCTGGCTTGGGGAAAAGCCCGATACAATTCACAGATGTATCAAGCATTTGTGGATGCCTTCAAAAGCGCCAACGCCGCCGCTCTTGCTTCGGCCGTGACCGTATCACCAGCGAGCATACGGGCAATTTCGTCGACACGCTCGGCCGCATCAAGCTGGATCACGTGCGAGGTCGTGATCCCATCCGCGACGGCCTTGGACACCATCCAGTGATGCCCTGCCTGCGCGGCGACTTGCGGTGAATGCGTAACAACCAGGACTTGACCCTGGTCGGCCAAAGCGGCCAACCGCCGACCAACCGCATCCGCAGTTGCGCCACCAACACCTCGGTCGATTTCGTCAAAGATCATCGTCAGCCCCGCCTGCCCTTGTGTCAGACAGACCTTGAGGGCCAGCAAAAAGCGCGACAATTCTCCGCCCGAGGCGATCTTGTTAAGCGGGCCAGCCGGTGCACCAGGATTTGTTGCCACGCGAAAGGCCACCGCGTCGCGCCCATCCGGGCCGTCGGCCTCTTGTTCGATGACCGTTTGAAACACAGCCCGGTCCAGCTTGAGTGGCGCCAGTTCCGCCATAACCGCCGCATCTAGCCGTGTGCCAGCGTCCAGACGCTGCGCGCTTAGCGCATTTGCCGCCCTATCATAGGCCGTCTCTGCCTCTTTCAACGCCGCTTGCAGGGCCCCAATCTCGGCGTCGCCCGCATCGAGTGCAGACAATCGCGCGCTCAGCGTTTCGGTCAGCGTCCCAAGGTCATCGGGCAAAACGCCATGCTTGCGGGCAAGCGCACGGATGGCAAAGAGACGTTCTTCGGTGGCCTCCAACTGCATCGGGTCAAAGGACAGCGTATCCAAAGCAGCCGAAATGCCATCTGCCGCTTCGTCCAGTTCGACCATCGCGCGGCTCAACGCGGCCAGCGGCGCGTCGAGTTGCCCCTCGGCCTTGTCCACCACACCTTCTAGCCAGCGCATCGCCTGGCCTGCCGCCGCTTCGGCACCGTCATTTCGCAACGCAGCCAAAGCGTTTTCGACATCGCCCCGAATACGTTCCGCGCCCTGCATGAGGCGGCGCTTGGCATCCAGCTCGGCGTCCTCCCCTGCCTGTGGGGCAAGCGCCTCCAACTCGGCCACCGCGTGCCGAAGAAAGTCCTCCTCTTCGCGGGCATCCGCCAAAGCGCGCTCTGCGGCCTCTAACGACCGGCGCGCCGCCGAGCGCGCCTGCCATGCGGCGCGCACATTGGCTTTTTCGGTCTCCAAACGGGCAAAGTCGTCAAGAATGGCGCGATGCCCCTTGGCGTTCAACAAACCCCGGTCGTCATGCTGTCCGTGCAATTCAACGAGAACCTCGGACAATTGCCGCAGCACATCGCCACTCACCCGGCGATCGTTCACCCATGCGGTCTTGCGGCCATCGCGATTGTTCACCCGCCTCAGGATCAGCTCATCTCCTTGGGGCAGCCCCGCTTCTTGCAGGATGGCTTGCGCGGGATGATCGTGAGAGATATCAAACCACGCGGTCACTTCGCCCTGCTCGGCGCCTTGCCGCACCAAATCGGCGCGCCCGCGCCAGCCCAGCACAAACCCCAACGAATCCAACAAGATCGACTTGCCTGCACCGGTCTCGCCGGTCAGCGCATTCAGACCGGGCTGAAACGTGAGTTCCAGCCGATCTATGATCAGCATGTCCGAAATATCCAATCCGCGCAGCATGCGATCCTTACACGCCGCGTGCGGCGTGTCCCCCGATCAGATCCAGCGACCGCGGATCATCTGACGATAGATCTGCGACAACCAATTGTTGCCTCGCACCCTGGGCTCCAACCCTTCACCCGTCAAAAGACGATAGCTGTCTTCGTACCAATCGCTTGACTGATAATTGTAGCCCAGAATGGCACCAGCAGCCTGCGCTTCTTCGACAAAGCCCAAGGACAGATACGCCTCGACCAAGCGGTGCAGCGCTTCTGCTGTGTGGCTTGTCGTCTGGAAATCTTCCACAACCACACGGAATCGGTTTTCCGCCGCCGTATAGTTCTTGTTGCGCAGATAATAGCGTCCAATCTCCATCTCCTTGCCAGCAAGGTGATCGAAGGCCAGGTCAAACTTCAAAACCGAGGATTTCGCATATTCGCTGTCGGGATAGCGCTCAATCACCGACCGCAAGCTTTGCAAAGCCTGGAACGTCAGCCCCTGATCGCGCCCGACCTCATCAATTTGATCGTAATAGCTGAGCGCCAAAAGGTACGCGGCATAGGCCGCATCATCGTCTTGCGGATAAAAGTCGATGAACCGCTGCGAGGCTGAGCGGCTGTTTTCGTAATCCTTGTCGCGGTGATAGGAAAACGCCTGCATGATCAAGGCACGTTTGGCCCAGTCCGAATAGGGATAAAGGCGCTCAATCTCTGCAAAGTAAAAGGCCGCTTCGCCCGGTTGACGGCGCTCAAGCTCAAACTCCCCGCGTTCAAAAATCTGTTCCGCAGTGAAATTCTCCAGCGGGATTTCCTGCTGGTTGAATATGCCCCCGGTCGTGGGCCGATCATTGACGGATCCGCACGCCCCCAAAGAAACGCATAACGCGATCATCACCCAAGTATGTTTCGGACTTGCCCCGCCGATCATGCTCAGCCACCCCCAGAAACGATTGCAGCATCCCTTGCCGGGATCGTTTGATTGGTCCTAGCACAGAAAATTGCAGGGCAAAATGGTGATTTACCTGACTGACCGCGCAACTTCGCGTTCCGCGCGTTCACGTTTATGCAACGTTTGGAATTTCGTCCCATACGAGGCCGTGACCAGGCAGTTGCGCGGCTTGCACCGGCGTGCAGGTCACCATGCGCAACGCGCCCACCTCGGCAAACGCCGCGCGCAGCAATGTGTTGGTCAGCGCATGGCCCGCACGTACCCCAGTGTAGCGACCGATAATCGGCGCACCCGCAAGGGCCAGATCGCCCAAAGCGTCCAGCATTTTGTGGCGCACAGGCTCATCCGCGTGGCGCAAGCCGCCCGGACTCAGCACTTTGTCGCCTTCGAACACGACCGCGTTCAAGCCCGGCTGCCCGCCCAGGGCCAAGCCATTGCTTTGCATCGCATCCACATCCGACTGACGACAAAACGTGCGGCTATCGCTGAGTTCACGCGCAAAGCTGCCGTTCGCCATATTCAGCGATAAGGACTGGCGCCCGATGGCTGCGTCTTCGAAATCGATGTGAAAATCGATCTGCATCACGTCCGCAGGCTGCAACGTGGCGGTCGAGTCGCCGTTGGTCACGCTGACCGGCGCAACAATTTCCCAAGCGCGCACAGGTGCCGCCAACTCACGGATGCCCCGGTTCATGATGCCCCGCAGAAACGGCAAAGCCGACCCATCGACAATCGGAACCTCGGGGCCGTCGATCTCGATCAAAGCATTGTAAATCCCGCAACCCGCCAAAGCGGCCATGATATGCTCGACCGTCGAGACGCTGACACCGGCGTCGTTTACCAACAATGTGCACAACGGGCTCTGCTGAACAGCGTCATAGCGTGCCGGTATCAGATTGTCGCCGTCGCGGACATCCGTCCGTTTGAACCAAACACCATGATCGGCCATAGCCGGACGCACGGTCATAGAAGCAGGCTTGCCCGAATGCAGGCCAGCGCCCCGGAACGTGATGGGTGATTTGATTGTTTTCTGCACTTAGTCCTACCGCAGCGGTTTCGACACGCCAGAGCTACGGACAGGCGCCTGAGTCCACAACTCAATTGTTGTAACGTTCTGCAACATAGGCGGAGCGGATCGGCGAATGCGTGCCAATTGATGCGTAAGACTATGTTTTTACAATGAAAAAGGGCCGCTCATAGGCGGCCCAAATGCAATGATTGTGACGCAAAGTCAGTTCGCTTGGCGCCGCAGGAAGGCGGGAATTTCAATGCGATCCTGATCTTCGGCAGGTGATTCAACCGCGCGCGGCGCTGGTGCGGCAGCTTGGCGTTGAACCGCAGGTTGCGGTCTCGGCGCGGCGGCGGGCTTTTCTGCTTCGCCTGCTCCGGTCATCCGGCTGATCAAGGAATTGATGCCAAAGCGCGGCTTGTCGATGGGCTCTGGCGCCTCTGTCGGGCGCTGCATTTCAACCGATTGAGGGGCCGCTTTTTCCGCTGCAGCCCGCAATCTTGCCAAAGCTTCGGGCGATGGTGTGCCTGGCGCTGGCGCGCGTGGCGCAACAAAGGCTTCGCGCTCGTCTTCCATCGCGGCAACTTGTGTGTCTTCGACGGCTGCAGCTGGCTGGTATACCGGCGGCGGCAGGTCGTCATCTGCGGCTTGGTCGTCTTCGAAGATATCCTCAGCCATATCCGCCGCGGCCGCCGCTTGCACATCCATCGCTTCGAACAAGGATGGCTCGGCGGATGCGGTCACTGGCTCTTCTGCGGCGCCTTGCAGGGCCGCAGCAACCTGTTCCTCAACTGGCTCAGAGGCGGCAACCGGCTCTGGCGCGGCCTCTTCCACAACTGGCGCTGCGGCAGCGGCTGGCTTCAGCGGCGCAGACAGGCTGCGGCGCGGGACAGGAATATCCGTCTGAACTTCGCTCGCGTCGATACCTGTGGCGACCACGCTCACGCGCATTGTGCCCTGCATCGCCGTATCGAGGGTAGAGCCCACGATGATGTTTGCTTCTGGATCGACCTCTTCGCGGATGCGGTTGGCGGCCTCATCCAGTTCGAACAAGGTCAGATCATGGCTGCCGGTGATGTTGATCAGCACGCCGCGTGCGCCGCGCAGGCTGATTTCATCCAACAGCGGATTGGCAATCGCCTTCTCTGCCGCCTGGATCGCGCGATCTTCGCCTTCGGCCTCGCCAGTGCCCATCATCGCCTTGCCCATCTCATCCATGACGGCGCGCACATCCGCGAAATCAAGGTT
>CAZYQC010000061.1:0-19652 GCA_964649815.1 uncultured Rhodobacterales bacterium
TATGGCGAACGTGACATTCGCCAAATCACCCAAGCCCGGTCAGGATTTCTTTCCTCTGACCGTCCACTACCAGGAAAAATACTACGCAGCTGGCAAGATCCCAGGTGGCTTTTTCAAGCGCGAAGCGCGTCCAACCGAAAAAGAAACCTTGACCGCCCGTTTGATCGACCGGCCTATTCGTCCTTTGTTTGTGTCCGGCTTCAAAAACGAAGTTCTGGTCATGTGCACAGTTCTGAGCCACGACCTCGTCAACGACCCGGACATCGTGGCTATGATCGCGGCCTCCGCTGCGTTGACCATTTCGGGTGCACCCTTCATGGGCCCGATTGCGGGCGCGCGGGTTGGTTTTGAGGATGGCGAATACATCCTGAACCCCACCGTCGACGACATGCAGGACCTGCGCTTGAACCCAGAACAGCGTTTGGACCTGGTGGTTGCAGGCACCAAAGACGCCGTGATGATGGTTGAATCCGAAGCCTACGAGCTGACCGAAGAAGAGATGCTGGGCGCCGTGACGTTCGCGCATGAACAAATTCAGCCGGTCATCGATCTGATCATCGATCTGGCAGAAGACGCCGCGAAAGAGCCGTTTGAATTCGAAATGCCTGATTATTCTGACCTCTTCGCAGCCGTGAAGGCAGCAGGCGAAGACCAGATGCGTGCGGCGTTCGCAATCACGGACAAGCAAGAGCGTACGGCGGCGGTTGCCGCAGCACGCGAGGTGATCACAGCAGCCCTGAGCGAAGAGCAGCTTGCAGACGCCAACCTTGGCTCTGCGATGAAAAAGCTCGAAGCGTCTATCCTGCGCGGTGATGTGGTCAAGTCCGGCAAGCGGATTGACGGCCGCGCAACCGACGAGATCCGCGACATCGTTAGCCAGACGGGCATCTTGCCCCGTACGCACGGCTCCGCCCTGTTCACACGTGGTGAAACGCAAGGTCTGGTCGTAACGACGTTGGGCACAGGCGATGACGAACAGTTCATCGACGCGCTGCACGGCAACTTCAAATCCAACTTCCTGCTGCATTACAACTTCCCACCCTATTCGGTTGGCGAAGCGGGCCGCGTGGGCCCTCCGGGCCGCCGCGAGATCGGACACGGCAAGTTGGCGTGGCGTGCCTTGCAGGCGGTTCTGCCTGCTCCGACAGATTTCCCTTACACGGTGCGTGTGGTTTCTGAGATCACAGAATCCAACGGGTCATCTTCGATGGCGTCGGTCTGTGGCGGCTCTTTGTCGATGATGGACGCAGGCGTTCCGCTGAAATCCGCGGTTGCGGGCGTGGCGATGGGTCTGATCCTGGAAGACGACGGTTCCTACGCGATCTTGTCGGACATTCTGGGTGACGAAGACCACCTGGGCGACATGGACTTCAAAGTGGCGGGGACTGAGAACGGTATCACGTCGCTGCAGATGGACATCAAAGTCGCGGGCATCACACCCGAAATCATGCAGAAAGCCTTGGCGCAGGCCAAAGAAGGACGCATGCACATTCTGGGCGAGATGGCGAAGGCGATCACCGGAGCCAACGAATTCTCGGTTCACGCGCCGCGTATCGAGACGATGAACATTCCAACCGACAAGATCCGCGAAGTGATCGGCTCGGGCGGTAAAGTCATCCGTGAAATCGTTGAAGTGTCGGGCGCCAAGGTCGACATCAACGACGATGGTGTCATCAAGATCGCAAGCCCGAACGGTGAAGCGATCCAGAAAGCTTATGACATGATCCACGCGATCGTGGCAGAGCCAGAGGAAGGCGCGATTTACAAAGGCACGGTCGTGAAGATCGTGGACTTTGGCGCATTCGTGAACTTTTTTGGCAAGCGCGACGGCCTCGTACACGTGTCCCAGATCGAAAATCGCCGCCTGAACCATCCATCCGACGTTCTGAAAGAAGGTCAGGAAGTTTGGGTCAAACTGCTCGGCTTTGATGATCGCGGCAAGGTTCGGTTGGCCATGAAGATGGTCGATCAGGAAACGGGCGAGGAAATCGTCAAAGAGAAAAAAGAAGAAGAGGCAGAGTAAAGCCTTCCTCTGGCTGGCATCCAAGCGCGTGCTTGGGTGCCGGTATGCCAGGAGGCGTTCTGCGTCTAGGACGCGTCACGCAAAATGGCTCTGAGCGCCTCTGAATGGCGCAACGCGGGGATCGGATAGGACATATCCCGCAGCGACTCGAGTGAAAATTCCGGCTCAAGCCGTTTCATGCGATCAACGACTTGCATCAGGTTTTGGTCATCGCCTTTGGCGGCATAAAGCGTCGCCAGATAGCGCAGCGGTGCTTTGAACTCGGGCGAGCGCATGCTGGATTTCTCACCAAGCTGGATCGCCTCGTCAAACCGATTGGTCAACGTGGCCGCGATACAGGCATACATATCAATGACATAGCTATAGGGCCCATATCCCGCGATGTTGCGGGCGTAGGCGATGTCCTCATAGGCCTTGTCAGCTTCGCCGCTGAGAAAATTCGCCGCTCCGCGGAAAATCCACGCCAGCGGATTGGCGCGGTTGGCTTCGATGGCTTGGGTGGCCAATTCATGTCCGGCCGCGCGATTGCCCAACATGAAGGAATTCACATATGCACAAAGCGCCAAGACCATCGCAGAGCCGGGCTCTAACTCGAGCGCGCGCGCAACCAAGGCGCGCGCCTCATCTCGCAGCGCCTGAAGATCCGAACCGGGTCGTTCAGCTGCATAAAACGTCAGGATATAGGCCATCCAGGCAAGGTAGACGCCCCGATTGCAATTTTCGAAGCTGTTTTGCAGCTGGCGTTTCGCGATATCCAGATCATCGCCCCGGTTGCGAAAGATCATATGCACCGCGCCCAGGGTCGACATCTGGAGCGTTTGACCTTCGGCGCTGTTGCGATGCGCGGTGGAGAGGTCGAAAACCGTTTTGTCGACCGTTCGATTGATCAGCCGGTAGAGCCCCGCCTCTTCGAGATATTGCACCGGGTCTTGATCAAGCGTTTGGAACTGCGACCAAAGCTGTGCCGCAGATGCACTGTCGCTAAGCGTCGTGCGCCCGGCGATTTTCGACTGCCCCTCCAGAACACGGGTATCGATGATGAACTGCGCAAGGTTGTCTTGATGCCCGTCTGACGGGCCGTGGCCTTTGTCTTGCACAACAATGCGTTCGGCACACCAATCGAAAATCGTGTTCGAAATGCCATCCGCAAGCGCATCGGTGTAAAGTGACTCCGGCCCTTTGCGAATTTGAACGAACGGTGCGTTGCTGCGGCTGATTGGACCATCGCGAAGCGCCCGCTGGCGTCTTAGCCAAAGCCGAATTTCCGGGCCTGAAGCTTCGAGGTCTTCCAACAGTTCGGCACCATGACGGGGTGCGTCGAGATCCAGGTCGATCAAATCTTTGTTCAACGCAATCGATTTGCGGTCGGTTTTCAGCAGATTTCGATGCGCACCAAAGGACTGACGGATGTCGTTCAGGCTTTGGCGCAAAGACGCCATGCCTTGTTCGCGGCCGCGATCGCCCCAAAGCAAATCAATCACGCCGACGCGGCTTTGTTGCATGTTTTCACTCAGCAGCAAAACGGCCACCAAAACCCGCGATTTTTTCGCGGGCGGCAGGAGATCGACCCCCGTTTCGTCGAATAGGCGAAACGGTCCCCAAAGTACGGCTTTTACTTTTTCCAAGCGATCACCCGTATTCAAGAAGGAGATTTGATTCAATTGAAGCTTCACCACTTTGACCGAGCGTTAATAGTTCGTCAATTTTTCCAATCCCTTCGCGGACTTATTGACACGTTATAGGTGTGCTCCCGCATCATAAAACGACATCAGGCGTGGGGAGATAACGGTATGTCAACATCAAGCACAGCAGGTCCCGGAATGGTCGGCGGACCCGGTATGGTCGGTGGGCCGGGCATGGTCGGTGGTACGGGCATGGTTGGTATGGTCGGCATGGTAGGGATGGTCGGAATGGTTGGCATGGTCGGCGGCGGGACCAGCGCCCAAGCGATCCCGGCGGCCGCATCTGGTGCTTTGATCGGGGCGCGGGACGGAATTATTGGGCATCCCGAGATACCCCAAACGCCACCGCAACATTTGCCCTTTGCCTCCAATGCCAACATGGATTTTTGGCAGCCGTCCATTCGCCTCTCGACGGTCAAATCCGAGATTTTGGGTGGCATCGCGTTTACCGACGACGCGAACAGCCAAGTCGCAACGGTGAGTGCCGTGGGTGGTGGGCAGTCGCGCAAAGTCTTTAGCCTCCAGCGCCCGTCCGAAGCGCAGTTCAGCGGGCAGTTGCCGCTGATCTATTCCTATGCAGATTTGCGCCTCGATCGCGCTCAGGAGATTCTGGCGCAAACCGCCGACATCCTGACCTTTGTGGCGCAGCCTGTTTCGATTAATCCGATGCGGCACCGGTGGACCATCGAGTTCCTGACCGCTACCGTTTTGTCGATCATCGCGGTGGGCGAGCGGATGAAGTTCACGATGGCCTGCCGGCGGCCCGCTGAATATGCCTCGCAGATCCAACCGATGATCACCACACCCGCCCACAGCGCCTACCCCAGCGGCCATGCGGTCGAGGCGTTCGCGATCGCGCGTATTTTGTCGGCAATCATCTCGGCGGCGGACGCAGTGACCTATCCCAACGGAGGTCAGCGCAACTGGTCGCATTACATGTTCAGCCAAGCAGCGCGCGTGGCGGTGAACCGCACCGTGGCAGGCGTGCATTTTCCGGTCGATAGCGTCGCGGGCGCCGTGGTTGGCTGGTCTATGGCGGATTACGTTTTGCACCGCGCGGGCTTTTTGGCATCGCACCGCGAGAACGCCGTTGAGATCGCCTGCGATGGAGTCGCCAATCTGGGCGACTTTGATCTGAGCGCATTGGAGGCGGCCTTTAACGCGGGCACATCCGCTGGAATTTTGAACGTAGACCATCAGGACGCGTGCGATTTTGGCACGGCGCCTTTGATGCGCCGGATGTTCGCGCGGGCCACGAATGAGTGGACGGAGACCGCCGCCGACGCGGACGGAGATGCCTAATGCCGCCATCTCAAACACCGCTTCGCCCACTGGCGGAGCCACGAACGCGGCATCCCTACGACTTTTGGTTTCGCGGACCCGACGGTGACCGCGCGCCCTTTGAGGATGTAGACCCCTCGATCCGGCCTGTGTTGTTCAAAGTGCTGCCGCGTGCTGCGGGGGCGAGTGTTGATCCCAATCGCAACTCTGACATTGCACAATTCATGGTTCAGATGGAGGCGATGGCGGGCGTGACGCTCTTGCCGCATGACTTTGCGCATTGCATCGCGAACTTGCGGCAATTTGCCAAGGCTGACCTCTTGGTTTTTGCACGGACCGATGTAACGGAGGCCTCCATACGGGACCGTTTGCAGATCTTTTTTGAACTGCTGTTGTGCGATGTCTCTTTGGTTCGAACCGGCGCGCTTTGCCGCGGTGACACCTCTGACACTGCGGCGTCCGGGGCGGATGCGACAGAGGTCGCAAGATTGCTGAGCCTCGCAGCCGGACCCGGCCAAGACGCACCATCAGCGCCAGCAGGTGCGCCTTTGGTCGTCACAGCAATCGTTGATCATGCGATTGCTTTTGCGAATGCGCGTTTCAATGCAAACGGTCAATCGCGGATTGTCGCGCATTGGGCGCAGCAATTCTCGGACCCTCAGGCGGCGCGCAAACCTGTGTCCGCGACCTCTTCGCTGGGCTGCGTTCTGAACAACACGGATATCGAAGCGCTGTTGGGGGAATTGGCCTCAGGCGCTCTGCTCGATGAAGATGCGCTTTATGATCAGCTTGGTCTTGGCATGACGACCACACCTCTGCCGATGCACTTTCCTCTTGGGCTGTCGTTTGGGCACGGGACACAGGTTTTAGATACCGCAGCTGGGCAAGACCCATTGGATGCGAGCGATTTTCCACAAGACGATCACGGCATTCTGTCGGTGCAATTGCCTGCTGAGGTGGTGGCCCGGACGAACGGATACATGACCGAGCTATGGGTGAAATCGGCGCTCAACTGGATCTGGGCCGAGCGGTTGAAACTGGCGGATGCAACGGGTCGGCCTGTCCATGTGATCTTTAACTATAGTTTCGCCGTGCATGGCGGTCGCCACGACGGACAAGAGTTGTTGGAGGCGGACCTAGAGATCAGATGCGAGCGGGAGGAATTCGCGCTGGTCACAATGGCGGCTGGGAACAGCTATCTGTCGCGGACCTATGCCGAGGTTGCCGCATCCGAATTGGGGACAACGGGTCGCGAACTGACGCTCGCAGTACAGCCAGATGATGCGGCACCGACATTTGTTTACCTCTGCCTGCCAGCAGGCATCGACCCTGGCGTCGAACCTTTCCCGTTAAGGGTCACACTCACCGCACCCAATGGTGCAACGAGCAGTGGGCAGCCGGGGCGCGCGGGAACCTACGATGCGTTGCCTGAGGTGCAGGCCGAGATCTATTACCTGCTTGATGACCCGCTGCATTTGATGCCCGAGGGTTTGGCGGCGAGCCGACGTGCAACAATCGTGATCGCCATCAACCCAACGAGTGACCGATATTATGACGTGTTGCGTGCGGCCCCGCCGGGCGATTGGACGATCGCGCTTGCCGGGTTAGAGGCCGCAAGTGCAGAGGATGTTGTGGACCTGTGGGTTGAACGCGGCGACACGCCAGGTGGTTTTCCCGATAGAGGGCGCCAGGCGTATTTCCGAGATCCCGACTACCGGCGCTTTGCACCGGATGGACGACCCGATGAAAGTGACCTTCATTCGACCGGATACGGGAAACGTCTGGGGACGCTGTCTGGCATTGCAACGGCTGCGACGCCTTTGGCCGTCGCAAGCGTTCGGTCCGGCGATTTGCAGATGTCACGGTTCAGCTCGGCCCGAAGCGACCGTATGCCGGAACAGCCGGGTTTGGCTGCCGTTTCAGAGCGGTCGTTGGCGCGGCCACATATTCTGACGGCGGGCTCAAAAAGCGGGTCGATTGAAATGTCTTCGGGAACAAGTTTTGCTTGCGCGATTGCGGCCAGAACTGCGGCCTTGGCCCTTTTGAGTGGCGCCACATCGCATGTTCACGTGCGCCAATATTTGATCGATCAGGCCCTGAACCCAGAGGGACTCGACGCGCAGCGGATCGGGGCGGGGTTTTTGCCAGTGCCAGATCGGCAACTACGCGGGCTTTGACCCGCACCACATCAGTCAGTGTGGCGCAGGTTTTGAACCGTTACCGGCGGCGAGGCCCTGCCTTCGAGCGCACAATCCCCGGCCCTGGCGCTCATCAGGGTTCTGGCGTCTTTACAAAGGCGGCCAGTGGCAAGCTGGGCTCTTGCTGGTCGTTCGATCAGAGTGTTTAACCAACGGTCCTTGATCGTCCAATAGTCGTCGTCTTGCAAAGCGTCATAGACATGCGGCGCTGACGGAGTGATCGTCGGCGCTGCGGCTGCTGGGGTGGCAATCACGCGCTGAGCGATCAATAGATTTGTCAGCTCTCTCGTCTCGGCTTGCGCCATCTGAAGGCAGCGCAACATATGGGCCAGCAAAAGCGTCTGGGTGGTTTCCGCGTCGGCGACATTTGAAACGGTCAGATCCTGACATGCGTCTGATGATTGATCCTGCGCGATGCGAAGGGCGATCGGTTCAAAATCCAGGCGCGCGGCGCTGTCTTCGGGAAAGAGGAACGCGACGCTTTGAAACACCAAAGCCAAAAGCATCAGCGACGCCGCCACTCCGCTGTTCATTTGGAAGGTCCGCTGCGCGCTGTGGCGCTTTTCGCGCAATTGGTTGTGCATCGCATCCAGGCGCGCCTTTAGGTCGCTGATTTTGCCCGGTTCCGAGATGGTCTCGTCAATGTGCTGGAGCGTGGGCTGGACCGAGAATTGGGTCAGCTGGGCGACGATGGCTTGCAGCCGCGTCATGATTTGCGTTTGTCGATCCAGTTTCCAATTGCTGATCATTCCTGCGCCGAATGTGGCGCGTGTATGGAGCAACGCGACCAGCAAGGGGGCGGGCAACAACCAGATCAGACCGGATAGGTTTTGGATGTAATGCGCTGACCAGGAGGCGTCGGTAGAGAACCTCCGTAACCCATAGGCGGCGAGCGTTTCCTGGCCGACGGTCCATCCTTCGGAATTGAGCGGTATGACATCGATCGCCAATGCAATTGCAAGTGCCGTCAGGCCAGCGGGCACCGACCACAAATGCCAGGGCGCGCCGAACAAAATTGGCAGTTGGGACAAAGTGGCTGGCGGGGCGCGGTAGAGGCTGAACATGGAATAGATCAAGCCAGAGAGTGCCACACTGAGCGCGACCGTCCACCACCAGAGGTCGTCGAAGCTGAGGAAAAACCAGGCGCGCCCCTGAAACGCCCAGGTGGAGACGATGACGGAGAACCACAAAACGGCCAAGCTAAGCGCTGCGGCCACAACATTGCCAAACAAGCGATGCAGCAACGCTTCGGTGCTGTCGATCTCGCCATCGACGCGCGTGCGTTCCTTTTCGCGCAACGCGCCGTCCATGCGTTGAAGATGGCGGTCCACCAGATTTGCGCCACGGCTTATCAGCAGCGGAAGAACCGGTTGCCGTTTGCGCGCGCCCGGGATCCAGCCCAATTCGGTGCGGGCCCGCTCAAGAGCACGTAGGTCGCCTTTGAGCGCACGCGCCATGACGTATTCTGCGACGATGCCTTCGGGCGGGCTGTGGGTTTTTGTTGTTTCGCTCGGTTCGACGTCGATAGGCCACAACGCAGTGGTTGGGACGACCAGAGCTTTGGCGTCTTGAGCTTGATCAACGACCACGCGTTCTGGGGCGTCAAAGCAACAGGCCAAAATGTTGACCGCCAGCAAAGCCATGAACCGGGCATCCAGGTTCGTGCGGTCCTCAGGGTCCAGCCGCGGATCCTGCAAGGCCAGCGTCACTAGGCCCGAGCCATCGATTGAAACGGCAAGCTTTATGCCGGGATGAGCCTGAAGCAATTCGCTGAGCAAGCTAACGTCTCGCCGGCCACTGAGGCGCATCGCGTTGCCATGCAACCGTTGCGCATAGGCCTCCCACACAAAGTGGTCCCCGCGATCCGGCGTGATGATCAGCGTTTCACCGGCGAGCGCCTTCAGATGCTCGGGCATAGGCAGCCAATCGACAAAGCAGAGCCACTTCATGATCGCGCCTTGCCCTGCCACTGCCGAAGGGCCGCAGCCAATCCGCCTTGACCAAACGCATTGAGCTGAAAGGTCAGATCACCATTCTGCCCAGGCGCCAGATCAACCCCCTGAAACATCTGATCTTCGAGGTTCAGATCGCCGTTTATATAATCAGGCGGCAGATGCCTTAGCGGTACCTGTTTTTTTGTTTTGCCTTGGAACAAAGTTTGGACGCCATCGGGTTCAACCCAAGACAACAAGCGGTCGCGCGCCGCTGGCAAAAAGCCACGCTCGATCAAGGTCAAACGGGCGTCGATGGCCTTGGCGACATTGCGCGTCAGCGATTGGAAGCGTCGGTCGCGGAAGGTGTAGAAATCGACGGCGACCATGTCGGTCAGGAACGCTGTTTCGATCTTTTTGGCAAGCGCTGTTGTCTCATAGCCCAGCGCCAGGGTTTCAAGGCTTGTCCCATTGTGCGCGGTCGTCATCTGCTTGGCTTCGGCGCGAAAAGCGCGGGTCAGCTGATCGGCCGCTTGATTGAGGTCATGGGCGATGGAACGCGGCAGCTCCCACGTGTCTTTGACCATTTCAACCAGGCGCATCTGCGCCACGTCGATCCCGTCGGGGCGAGCAGCTTTGGGTAGGCCCGCTTTTGGGTCGCGCATGAATTCCTGTGTCAGGCGCTGTTCATAAGCCTGCTCAAGCGGGAAACTGACCAGCGACACTTCGGCGGCGGTCGGTGCGTCGCGCATGTTGTCAGACCAGGCTTTGACCAAGGCGTTTCTGGCGGTCTTGCTTTTTGCCGACACATATCTTTGTGCAAGGCGCCTCATCCGAAAGCGCGACACATACCCGCTGTTGCGCCACCAGGCTGAACGGGCATCTTCTGAAGCTGGAATGGTGCCAAAAGGTGCCATGTCCCCTCCTCGATCGATAGGTCAGTCAAAATTCGAAAACTTGAGTTTATTTTCAGCGCGTTCTGCGCCAATGCGAACGGACGATCCTGGATTTAACGCTATTTTAACGCTTGACGTTATGGCAACTGATTGCCGTCAAATATGAACAACCTTCAGGTTGTGTGGCCAGAAATCCACTCCATTGAGCGGCTTTCTCTACCCATAATAGCAGAATCACACCCTATGGTGTTGCGTGGTTGTTTCGTCCGATTCTTCGGAGGTCTGGCCCGAAGAGCCGGGCAAAACGAAGGAGACTCACCGCGTAAGGCGTCGCGTCCTGATCAGCTGTCCATCTTAAGGGCGCTGATAAACGCCTCTTGCGGGATGTCGACTTTGCCGAATTGGCGCATCTTTTTCTTGCCCGCCTTTTGCTTGTCCAAAAGCTTGCGCTTACGGGTGGCGTCGCCGCCATAGCACTTGGCAGTCACATCCTTGCGGAGTGCCGAGAGCGTCTCGCGCGCGATCACCTTGCCACCAATCGCGGCCTGAATAGGGATCTTGAACATGTGGCGCGGGATCAGATCCTTGAGCTTTTCGCACATGGCCCGCCCGCGCATCTCGGCGCGGTCGCGGTGGACCATCATCGACAGAGCATCGACCGGCTCATCATTTACCAAGATCGACATCTTGACCAAATTGTCTTCGCGATAACCTTCAAGTTGGTAATCAAAGGACGCATAGCCTTTGGTCACGGACTTGAGCCGGTCGTAGAAATCAAAAACCACTTCGTTCAACGGCAAGTCGTACACGGCCATCGCACGCGAACCAGCATACGTCAGATCCAGTTGGATCCCGCGACGATCCTGGCAAAGCTTGAGGACGTCGCCCAGATATTCATCAGGAACAAGGATGGTCGCTTTGATCCGAGGTTCTTCCAAATGGTCGACCGTCGACAAGTCGGGCATGTCAGCGGGGTTGTGTAACTCGCGCATCGTGCCGTCTTTCATAAAGATATGGTAGACCACCGAAGGCGCCGTCGTAATCAGTTCGATGTCATATTCACGTTCAATCCGGTCGCGAATAACTTCTAGGTGCAAAAGCCCCAGAAAGCCGCAGCGAAAGCCAAAACCCAACGCAGCCGACGTCTCCATTTCGAAACTGAACGACGCATCATTCAAGGCAAGCTTATCAATCGCTTCGCGGAGATCTTCGAATTCGGCGCTATCGACCGGGAACAATCCGCAGAAAACAACAGGCTGCGCCGGTTTAAAGCCGGGGAGAGGTTCAACCTCTTTGCGTTCGTGCGTGATGGTATCCCCGACACGGGTGTCGCGCACCTGTTTGATGGAGGCCGTCAGAAAGCCGATCTCGCCGGGGCCGAGCACGTCAATAGGCTCCATCTGCGGGCGGAAGACCCCGATACGGTCAACGTGATGAACGGTGCCGTTCGACATGAATTTGATCTTTTGACCTTTTTTGAGCTGCCCATCCATGATGCGGACCAGGACAATCACGCCGAGATAGGCGTCGTACCAGCTGTCGACCAGCATGGCCTTGAGCGTGGCGTCAGGATCACCTGTTGGCGCGGGCAGCTGCTGAACGATTGACTCGAGCGTCTCGGAAATGCCTTCGCCAGTTTTGGCCGAGACGGGGATTGCACCCGATGCGTCGATGCCAATGACGTCCTCGACCTGTTCAGCGACACGGTCGATATCAGAGGCCGGCAGGTCGATCTTGTTGAACACCGGAACGATTTCATGATCCGCGTCGATCGCTTGGTAAACGTTGGCGAGGGTTTGCGCCTCGACGCCTTGCGTGCTGTCCACGACCAAAAGCGAGCCTTCGACCGCGCGCATTGAGCGGGAGACCTCGTAGGCGAAATCCACGTGGCCGGGAGTATCAATCAAGTTGAGAACGTAATCCTCGCCGTCCTCGGCCTTATAGTCGATCCGAACCGTGTTGGCTTTGATCGTGATGCCCCGCTCACGCTCGATATCCATTGAATCAAGCAGCTGTTCCTTCATATCGCGCTCTGCCACCGTTTGCGTGGACTGGATCAGACGGTCAGCCAAGGTCGACTTGCCGTGATCAATATGCGCGACGATCGAAAAGTTACGTATGTTTTTGAGCGGTGTCATGGTCGGTGGATATGTAAGGCTTTTAGGGCTTGGTCAATGGGGTGCGCGCTTTGGACCATATGCAAAAAAGCGGTCGTGCGGTTTCTGCGTCTGTCTTTGTCTTTCTTGACCGGCGCATGCGCCTATTCAGCAGTCTTTTTGGAGTGTCAAGGACCTGTGCCGCGTCATCGTGAATTGCGTCACAAGGCAACTTTCGGCATAGTTGGCCATAAGCAGAAAAGCGGTCCAAAGAGCCGCAAAAAAGAGGCCCTATATGCTCCGTTTGATGATCGGACTGTCGTTGTGTTTTGCGCTCGCCGCGTGCGGGAGCTCTCGGTTTGCGGATCGCGGCAGTTTTGGGCGTTCTGGGGCATCGCAACCCGCAGTTTTGTTTGCGACAGGACCGATCCAGCAGGCGTGTCAACGTGCTGGGCGCAAACAGGCGACACGGGCGCGTTGCGGATGTGTGCAGGCCGTGGCGGATATGTCGTTGTCCTCATCTCAGCAAAAACGCGGCGCGACATTTTTCTCTGATCCGCAAAAAGCGCAGGACGTGCGTCAGTCGGACAATTCCGCGAGCGAGCGTTTTTGGGATGCCTGGGTCGAGTTTGGCACGCGGGCCCGCCAGATGTGCACGTGATCCGGGCGCGATCTCGGCCATAACATCAAAGCGCACGATGCCAGAACTGGAGCGGTTTCGACGTCTCTTCGGTCTGGCCTAGGTCTTTCCATCGAAAATGCGCGATGACGCCATCAAGCGGTTGATATCCGCGGCTTGCCCAAAAAGCGTCGAGCGGTCTGTAATCGACTGGCCGCGCAGGATGATCGCTTGGGCGCAATACACTGCAGAACACGGAGTGGTCGAATCCGCAGGACTTTGCATGCGCTTCGCGCACGTCAAAGAACGCATGCCCCAGACCTTGCCCACGGTATTTGGGCAGCAGAACGCTTTCGGCGCAATAAAAGACGGTGTTCAGGTCGAAATCAGTCGCATCAAAGGCGCTGGCGAAATCGTCCGCGTGATCGCTAAGGGGCGCGGCCGTACTCGCGCCAACCAAAACGTCACCATCAAAGGCACCGACCACGATCGCCTGGGGCGAGGCAGCGAAACTGGCAAGATAGCGGGCCTCATATTCAAGGTCACCGTCATATAGGTAAGGCCAGGCGCGAAAGACTTCGATCCTGAGGCGCGCCACATCGTGCAAGGCGTCTTGCAACGCCTGCCCCGTGAGCGCGCGCGTGATCATGCGCTGACCTGCTTTACCCAATCTGCCAAGTTGTAATACGTCGTCACGCGGGCGATTTTACCGTCGCGCAACGTAAAGAAAGATCCTGCGGGCAGGCGGTAGGTCTGATTTTCCGCAGCGGGCAGGCCCTCGTCAGTGGCAAGATACGTGCCGTTCACGACATATTCAGCAGCAGCACGATCGCCAGTTTGAAAGACCACCATGTCGGTCAAGTTCTCTTTGTAGCAGCGGTTCATGTGATTACAGAAGGCTTCGAACAGGTCTTTTCCTGTGCGCACCTGGCCTTCGTTAACGTGGTGCGCAACATCATCGGTAAGGCAGTCGAGCATGCCTTGCACGTCGCCAGAGTTGAAGGCGGCAAAATAGGTTTGAACGACGTCTGTCATGTCATCTCCGTTGGTTCACCAAATCGATCTGTGATCTGGCGGATGATCTGGTCGCGCGCTTCTCTATAGCTCTCGAGCTTGGCTTCGCGGGTTTCGCCGAGACCGGTTGGATCCAGGATCGGCCAATATTCGACCTCAAGGTGGTAATACCGTGTGAGGTCCAGCGCACGTCGCTGCGAGGCGGGCGACAGCGCAATGATGAGGTCAAAGGATGACAGGTCGTCGCCCCATTCTTCCATCTCGTCAAAGCTGCGCGAGCGATGGCGCGAAAGTTCGACGTCCAATTCCTGACAAACTGCGATGGAGAACCCGTCGATTTCCATGTCGTTATGCACGCCAACCGATTGAACATAGGTGCCGGTTCCGTAGAACTTTTTCATGATCCCCTCGGCCATAGGCGAGCGGACGGCGTTGTGATCGCAGCAAAACAACACCGAAGAGGGAAGCGTACCCGACATGCCCTAGCCGCCGAAATGCAGGACGCAGATCAGGGTGAACAGGCGGCGCGCAGTGTCGGTATCTATCTCTGCCTTGCCTTCAAGACGTTCTTGCAGCACGCGGCTGCCTTCGTTGTGAATGCCGCGACGGGCCATATCGATGGTCTCAATTTGGCTGGGTGCGGCTGATTTGACGGCGTCAAAATAGCTTTCGCAGATCTGGAAATAGTCTTTTACGACCTGCCGAAATGGCCCAAGCGACAGATGAAATTCAGCTGCTTTTTCCTCGGCTTCGGTGGCGACATCAAAGACCAGGCGTTTGTCTCGGATGGACAATTCCACATGATATGGTCCCGTCGGCACGACCCGGTCATCGCGCGAAGGTAAGACAAACGTGTTGTCTTCGATCAGATCGAACATCGCGACCTTGCGCTCTTGCTCGATCTCGGGGGTCGGCGGCGGAAGATTGGCGTCATCTAGCGTGATGCGTGAAATACGGGACATCGGCGATACCTTTTCGTTCGCTGTCTCATAGCCAAAGCTGTGCAGGCTCACAATCCGCCTGAGCGGCGATTCTGCTGCGGCAAGCGACGGCGTGTCCGACGGATCACGAATTCAGTTTGGACAGGCGCGCAGTGACCGATAATCCATGTGCTTCGAGGCTTTCAGACGCAGCAAGCTGTTCCGCCGCTGGCCCAATCGCCTTGAGCGCTGCAGGCGACATCTTGGCCAGGGTCGTGCGTTTGAGGAAATCCAGAACAGACAAACCGGATGAAAAGCGAGCGGACCGCGCAGTTGGCAGAACGTGGTTCGGACCGCCGACATAATCCCCAATCGCCTCGGGCGTCCATTGACCCAGAAAGATGGCCCCTGCATGCGAGATTTGGCGGGACAGGGCATCGGGGTCTGACACGCAAAGTTCCAGATGTTCCGGCGCTATGCGGTCACATAAGTGCGCCGCGACAGTCAAATCGGGAACGACGATGATCGCACCATAGTCACGCCAGCTGGCCCCAGCGATATCCCGGCGGGCGAGCGTCTTTAGGCGCTCGGCGACAGCCTGTTCGACCGCTTTGCCAAAGGCCGGGTCCGTCGTGATCAACAGGCTTTGCGCGCTTTCGTCGTGTTCTGCTTGGCTGAGCAGGTCGAGCGCGATCCAATCGGGGTCGTTGTCCTGATCAGCGATCACCAAAATCTCGGAGGGGCCCGCAATCATATCGATACCGACCTTACCGAACACGCGACGCTTGGCTGCTGCTACAAAGGCGTTGCCCGGACCGGTGATTTTATCGACCGGCGCGATTGTATTTGTGCCATAGGCAAGTGCCGCAATCGCTTGTGCGCCGCCGACGCGGTAGATTTCATCCACACCCGCGATGTCGGCCGCGCAAAGCACCAGCGGGTTGATGACACCATCTGGCGTGGGCACTGTGATGGCCAGACGCGAAACGCCTGCGACTTTGGCCGGAATGGCGTTCATCAAAACCGAGGACGGATAGCTGGCCAATCCGCCCGGCACATAGAGCCCCGCCGCCGACACTGGCGTCCATCGCCAGCCCAACGTTGCGCCATGCGCGTCGGTCCATTCTTCGTCTTTTGGCAATTGGCGCAAGTGGTACGCGCGAATACGCTCGGCCGCGAGGGTCAACGCCTCGCGATCGGCGGCGGAGACTTGCGCGACCGCCGCTTGGATGTCGGCCTGTGAGAAACGCAGCGTCTCGGGTGTGAGGTCCAAGCGGTCAAACCGGGACGTGAGTTCAATCAAGGCGGCGTCGCCTTGGGTTTGAACCTGCGCGATTATGTCGGCAACAACGGCGTCCACATCTGGGCTGTCTTCGCGCTTTGCCGCCAGCAATTCCGCGAATTGCGTTTCGAAATCGGCTTGGCCATAGTCGAGAAAAGTGGGCATGTCGCGGTCCTAACCTTGGGTGGATCAGCACATAGCGGGGTGCCTCTGCGGCCTCAAGGGAGTGAGTATGTCGGAAATTGTCACATGGGGCGCCGTAGAGACAGTGGCGCGTTTGAAAGCCAAAGACGTTTCAGCAGAAGAGGTCTGCACCGCGCACCTCGCCCGACTTGAGGCTGTGAACCCCGAATTGAATGCAATTGTCGACGCGGTTCCAGACGCGTTGGATCAAGCGCGCGCAATCGACAACGGCAAACGCGACGCCGGTATATTGGCGGGCGCACCGGTGACGACCAAGATCAACACCGATCAAACCGGTTTGGTTGCGACCAATGGGTTGCCCGCTTTGGCGCAAAATATCGCGCCGGGTGACGCGCCCGTGGTGGCCAATCTCAAGGCCGCAGGTGGAGTCATCATCGGGCGAACCAACACACCAGAGTTCAGTTTGCGTTGGTGCACATCGAACCCCATTCACGGGGTGACTAAGAACCCTTGGAACACTGACGTCACTCCGGGCGGATCGAGCGGCGGAGCCTCTTCGGCGCTTGCCGGCGGCATTGGCGTCATCGCACATGGCAACGATCTTGGCGGATCTGTGCGCTACCCTGCGTATTGCTGTGGGCTGGTCGGTTTGCGCCCCTCGCTTGGACGTATCCCAGCGTTCAACCCGAGCGCCCCGGCCGAGCGGGCACCAATCACGGCCGCGATGTCCGTCCAAGGACCATTGGCGCGCTCTGTCGCGGATGCTCAGCTGGGTTTAGACGCGATGCGCGGCTATTCGGTCGAAGATCCGGCCTGGAGCTCCGCCCCTTCCAACGGGCGCCCACGCCGCGATGGCCCAATACGCATGGCGTTTTTGCCCGAGCCGTTCGACACGCCCACGCATCCTGCGCTGCAAGAGGCGGTCGCCAAAGCAGAAGCCGCCGCCCGCCAAGCAGGTATCGACATCGTGGAGGCCCAGTTGCCAGACGCCGAAGACGCCGCACGGATCTGGGGAGATCTTTTGTTCACAGAAACCAAGGTCATGATGGAAGACACCATTCGGGCAACCGGCAGCCCGCAGGTGAACGCATGGATGGACGCCTTTATCGACCGGTTCAAAGTGCTGGAGCTTGCAGATTATATGCAGGCCATCGCGACCAGAACGGCGCTGCAACGAAAGTGGGCGCATATGTTTGCCGACGTTGACTTTGTCGTGACGCCGACATCGCTTGCCCCACCTTTTGAAAACGACCTGGATTTCAAGTCGTTGGATCAGGCCGAACACATCGTGAATATCCAAAAGCCTCTTTACGTCGTCAATCTTTTGGGCCTGCCTGCGTTGGCCTTACCCACGCATGTGGCCGACGGCCTGCCAGTCGGCGTGCAGGTCATCGGGCCGATGCACGATGATGACGCTGTCCTAGCCACCGGTGCGCTTTTGGAGGCCGAGCTGGGATCTATCCTGCATGAGATGCCCTCAGAGTTTCGTCTTTGAGGGATTGTTTTCGGCCTGCAGCCGCCTTTTTGCACCGCCGGGGCAACCTGCTTAGGCCGGATGGTCCGGCGCTTGTTTCGACGGGGCGAGATAGGGCTTGGTCACATCTTTTAGACGGGCATCAATAGCCTCGACATGCAATCGGATTGCCCCGTCGCCAGCCAGTTGCAGGGTGATGTAACCACTTGTTTCTTCCGTCGGCTCCCACGCGATAGAAAGCAACGAGAGCACAACCTCTTTGTCAGATCGGTCAATCCCCTGACTTGAGATCCCCAGTACGCAATCGACAGCCAAAACAGATTGCACACGCTCAGGCGCGTGTCTGTCTTTGCCCGTGTCCTCCCAGCGGAACCGGTTCAAAAGCAAAGCGAACTGCCGCGCCTTGGCATTCCACGTCATCTCGGTGATGGGAAGAACAGCATCTTGGCAAAGTGCCGCGAGGACTTGCAAATCATCGGCATCCAAGGCGCCCAGATTAAGCGGCGCCTCCCGCCCGTCTTCAAACCGCGCGTCTTCGGTCATTCGCCTTTGACCCGTTCAATATGCGCGCCCACGCCTTTGAGCTTGGAAACGACGTGCTCATAGCCCCGATCCAAATGGTAGACACGGGCGACCCGTGTTTCGCCTTCCGCGGCCAGTCCAGCCAGGATTAGCGAAACAGAGGCGCGCAGATCGGTGGCCATAACCGGAGCGCCCTTAAGCTTGTCGACACCCGTCACAGTGGCCGTTCCACCCTGGACGTCGATCTTGGCGCCCATGCGCATCAATTCCGGGGCGTGCATAAAGCGGTTTTCAAAGATCTTTTCTTCCAAAACTGACGTTCCCGAAGCCGTGCACATCAACGCCATCATCTGCGCCTGAAGATCCGTCGGAAAGCCTGGATACGGCTCTGTTGTGACGTCAACCGATGTGACGTCTGCATTCCCGCGGCGCACACCGATACCGTTTTCCGTGTCGAACACCTCAATACCTGCCTCTTCGATTTTGTCGATAAAGGCACCAAGCAGTCGACGCTCGCCCCCCAAAAGCTCCACCTGACCACCGCAGATGGCAGGCGCCAGCATATACGTACCCAGCTCGATCCGGTCGGCGACAACCGGATGCGTTGCCCCACCCAAACGGTCGACGCCCTGAATGGTGATCGTGGGTGATCCGTCCCCTTCGATCTGAGCGCCCATTTTTCGTAAGCAATCCGCAAGGTCTACGATCTCTGGCTCGCGCGCGGCGTTGTTGAGAACGGTTGTGCCTTTGGCCAACGTAGCGGCCATCAACGCGTTTTCGGTTGCGCCGACGGAGGCGAATGAAAAATCGACCTGCGCGCCCTTCAGGCCGTTTGGCGCTTTGGCATGCACATAGCCATCGCGGAGATCAAGATCTGCGCCCATCGCCTCAAGCGCCTGCAAGTGCAAATCAACCGGACGCGCGCCAATCGCGCACCCGCCCGGCAGGGACACAACCGCCTCGCCGTGCCGCGCCAAAAGCGGGCCAAGCACCAGAATCGAGGCGCGCATTTTCCGCACGATGTCATAATCTGCGGTCAGGTTATCGATCCCGTGCGACGACATCGCGACAACCTTGCCGTCTTGGAGCGTCTGAACTTCGGCACCCAGCGATTGCAGCAACGTCGTCATCGTCCGAATGTCGGACAAGCGTGGCGCATTCGTTAAGGTCAGCGGTTCTTCGCTGAGCAGGGTCGCGGGCATAAGCGTCAGACAGGCATTCTTAGCGCCTGCAATCGGGATTTGCCCGGAAAGAGGGCCATTTCCACATACAAGAATACTATCCATCACTGCTCTCCTGCGGTTTGTCGCTGCCTGTCTTACGTGCCTTTGCCTGCGCCTTGCGCCGCGCCAAATTGGCTTTTAGCGCGGCTTTGAGCCGGTCATCCCGTTCCTGGGAATCAGCACGTTTTGATGTTTGTTTTGCTGCCATAGCTCTTGCATATCGCAGGGGGTCTGGGTCGTCTAGAATAGGCTTGCGCCGCTGCAGGTTTGCGCGTAATCACCCGCGCACGATGCTGCTGTAGCTCAGAGGTAGAGCACTCCCTTGGTAAGGGAGAGGTCGAGAGTTC
>CAZYQC010000062.1:0-18885 GCA_964649815.1 uncultured Rhodobacterales bacterium
GACACTCAGCGCCGTGGCAGGTCGGCGGCCGCGGTTCGGGCTGAGGCCCTTGCGCCGCGCTGGGGCATCACGCCCGCAGGTATTTGCGAGGCTCTGCCTCGCGCTCCGGGATATTTCGGGCCAAAAGAAAACCAAAGCCGGGGAGGCATCTGATGTTTTATCGTGAAGCGGGCGATTTCAGCACGACATATCCGCAGGATAGTCAGACATTCCCGATCCGGTTCGACCGCTACCGGTATTATGCGGTTTTGGCGATTGCGGTGGTTATTCTGCCGTTTGTCATGAATGACTATTTGGTCAATGCGATCTTTCTGCCGTTTCTCATCTATTCGATTGCTGCCATCGGTCTGAATATTCTGACCGGTTATTGTGGGCAGGTCTCGTTGGGAACCGGCGGGTTTATGGCTGTGGGGGCGTATGCGTGCTATAAGCTGATGACGGCCTTTCCCGATGTGAACATCTTTATTCATGTCTTGTTGGCAGGCGGGATCACGGCGGCGGTTGGGACGGCCTTTGGTTTGCCCTCGCTGCGGATCAAAGGGTTTTATCTGGCTGTGGCGACGCTTGCGGCGCAGTTCTTTTTGGTATGGCTCTTTAACAAAGTGTCGTGGTTCTACAATTACTCGGCCTCGGGCCAGATCAATGCGCCTGAGCGGACGGTCTTTGGCATTCCGGTGACGGGCCCCAATACGGAGGCCTGGGCTGCGTATTTGTTCTGTCTCGTCTTTACGGTGATTTTGGCGCTTGTGGCGCGGAACCTGACACGGGGGTCGATCGGACGAGAGTGGATGGCCATTCGGGATATGGACATTGCGGCGGAAATCATTGGCGTGAACCCGTTGAAGGCGAAGCTGACGGCGTTTGCGGTGTCGTCGTTTTTCGTGGGCATTTCCGGGGCGCTCTTTTTCGCGGTCTATCTGGGCGCGGTTGAAGTGGGCGAAGTCTTTGGCATCCAGAAGTCCTTTATCGTGCTTTTCATGATCATCATTGGTGGGCTGGGGTCGATTTTTGGATCGTTTGCGGGGGCTGCGTTCCTTGTTGTGCTGCCGGTTGTTTTGAAACTGGTTGGTGTTGATCTGCTTGGCTGGCCAACGGACATCGTGGCGCATTTCAACCTGGTGATCGTCGGCTTGCTGATCGTGATCTTTTTGATCGCAGAGCCGCATGGGATGGCGCAGCTGTGGCGCGTTGCGAAGGAAAAACTGAGATTGTGGCCTTTCCCGCATTGATGGGAGCGGCCGCCAAGACCAGCGGGAAAACCCGCAAAATGAAGAACATCGGACAAACCAAAGGGAGGATGTACCCGATGAAGAAACTAGGAATTGCAGTGGTTGCAGCCGTGATGGCAGCTGGCCCGGTGATGGCGGACCTTGTGTTCCCATCGTTGAGCTATCGCACCGGTCCTTACGCGGCGGGTGGTATTCCGTTTGCAGATGGCTATGCGGATTATTTCACGCTTCTTAACGAACGTGATGGTGGCATCGGCGGTTTGCCGGCGCGCGTTCTGGAGTGCGAAACCGGCTACAACACCGAAAAGGGTGTTGAATGCTATGAATCCACAAAGGGCGAAGGCTCTTTGGTGTATCAGCCTTTGTCGACAGGCATCACGTATCAGCTGATCCCGAAAGCGACAGCGGATGACATTCCAATTCACTCGATGGGCTATGGCCGGACGTCGGCTGCGAACGGCACGGTGTTCAGCCATGTCTTTAACTACCCTGGCAACTATTGGAACGGCGCGTCTGGTGCGATCAACTACCTGCTTGAAACAAATGCAGGCGATCTGAGCGGCAAGAAAATCGCGTTGGTCTATCACAACTCGGCTTACGGCAAGGAGCCGATCCGCACCTTGGAAGAGCTACAGAAAAAGCACGGCTATGAGCTGCTGTTGCTTGCGGTTGACCACCCTGGCCAAGAGCAAAAATCGCAGTGGTTGCAGATCCGCCGCGAACGTCCTGATTTTGTCCTGATGTGGGGCTGGGGCGTGATGAACCAGGTGGCGATCCAGGAAGCGGCCAACATCCGTTATCCGATGGATCAGTTCATCGGCATCTGGTGGTCCGGTTCTGAAAACGACGTGTTGCCAGCCGGTGATGCGGCGAACGGCTATAAGGCGCTGACTTTCCACGGCGTTGGCAGCGACTTCCCTGTCTTTGATGACATTCAGAAGTATGTCGTTGACACAGGCAAGGCCGCAGGTGCGGGCGATCAGATCGGTACGGTTCTCTATAACCGTGGTCTCTATGCTGCGATGCTTGCTGCGGAAGCAGCCAAGAAAGCGCAAGCCATTCACGGAGTTGCGGACATCACGCCTGCGATGATGCGCGACGGTATGGAAGCTTTGGAAATCACAGCTGAGTTGCAGACGGAGCTGGGCATCCCTGGCTTTGGCCCGAACTTTGCAGTGTCGTGTGAAAACCACGGTGGTCCTGGTCTGGTCGGTGTGACCCAGTGGGATGCCTCGGCGCAGACCTGGTCGCTGATCTCTGACTTTAAACCAACCGACATGGAAGTGATCGGCGGTTTGATTGCAGAGGACAGCACGGCCTATGCCAGCGAAAACAACATCGCGCTGAGCTGCCAGTAAACCAAACGCGCAGGCGGGGGGCTATCGCGCCCGCCGCCTGCCAGTTCCTACACTTGAATGGATGCAGAGATGCTCGACGCAGGTAACACAGAAGAGACCTTGTTGGAGGTCAACAATATCGAGGTGATCTACAATCACGTGATCCTCGTTCTTAAAGGTGTGTCCTTGAGTGTGCCCAAGGGGGGGATCACGGCCCTGTTGGGTGGCAATGGCGCGGGCAAGACCACGACGTTGAAAGCGATCTCTGGCCTTTTGGCGAGCGAACGGGGCGAGGTCACGAAGGGCTCGATCCTTTATCGTGGCGAGCGCATGAACGAAGCGGATCCGGCCGAGCTGGTCAAAGGGGGCGTCGTTCAGGTGATGGAGGGCCGGCATTGCTTTGAGCATTTGACGGTCGAAGAGAACCTGCTGACGGGGGCATATACCCGCACAGACGGAAGTGCTGCCATTCAGCAAGACCTTGAGATGGTCTACAATTACTTTCCGCGTCTCAAAGAGCGGCGGAAAAGCCAGGCAGGGTATACCTCGGGTGGTGAGCAGCAGATGACTGCGATCGGGCGGGCCTTGATGTCGCGCCCCGAGACTGTGCTGCTGGATGAACCCAGCATGGGGTTGGCCCCGCAGCTGGTTGAACAGATTTTCGAGATCGTAAAGCGCATCAACGAAGAGCAAGGCGTGACTGTTTTGCTGGCCGAGCAGAACACCAACGTCGCTTTGCGCTTTGCGCATTACGGATACATCCTGGAAAGCGGCCGTGTCGTTATGGACGGGCCTGCCGCTGAATTGCGCGAAAACCCAGATGTGAAGGAATTCTATTTGGGCATGTCGGATGAAGGGCGAAAGTCGTTCCGCGATGTGCGGTCTTATCGCCGTCGGAAAAGATGGCTGAGCTAGACAGCAAAAGCCGTATCGCTTGCCGGACGCCAGCAGAGGGGCGCGATGGTGTGACGCGCATTCCAAAGTGGAAGTTCGACGTTCTGCGCCGCGCGATCCGGGCTGCGCTGTCCAATGGGGCGGTGCCGTTCGCAGAGTTGAAAGACCGCGTTGCGCCGCTGCTGTCCGCTGAGGATTTGGCGCATATGGGGTCGTTGGGCTGGCACGTCACGACGGTCAAGCTGGAACTGGAAGTGCGCGGAGACGTGTCTCGATTGCCCGGGAAGGGCGCGCAAAAATTAGTATGGGTGGAGTAAACATGGCTACGTATTTTGACGCTCTGGAGACCCGCTCTGCGGACGCGCGTGCCGACGATCTGGCCCGATCCTTGCCCGAGCAGATCGCACGGGCCAAAACGCTAAGCGGCTATGGCGCCAGCTTGCAGGATGTTGATCCAGCAGCCGTGACAAGTGCAGAGGCATTGGCCGCTTTGCCGGTGCTCAGAAAGGCCAATTTGGGCGCGGCGCAAAAGGTTGCGCGGCCATTTGGCGGGTTCACAACCAAACCGGCCTCTGACTTTCATCACGTGTTTCAATCCCCCGGTCCGATTTACGAGCCCTCCAGCAATGCGCATGATTGGTGGCGCATGGGGCGCTTTTTGCATGCCGTGGGCATTGGGTCGGGCGATATCGTTCACAATTGCTTTGGTTATCATCTGACGCCCGCTGGCATGATCTTTGAATCCGGTGCGCGGGCTGTTGGCGCGGCTGTCTTGCCCGCAGGCACAGGCCAAACAGAGCTGCAGGTGACGGCGGCCCATGACATTGGCACAACGGCCTATGCCGGCACGCCAGACTATCTCAAGGTGATATTGGACAAGGCCGAAGAGATGGGTCTGCCGCTGTCGATCACCAAGGCAGCAGTCGGTGGCGGCGCGTTGTTTCCAGCGGTGCGCCAGGAATACAAAGACCGGGGCATTTTGTGCATGCAATCTTATGCGACCGCTGATCTGGGCAATATCGCTTACGAAAGCCCGGCGATGGAGGGCATGATCATTGATGAGCATGTCATCGTTGAAATCGTCACACCGGGTACGGGCAATCCTGTCGCGCCCGGTGATGTGGGCGAGGTCGTCGTGACTACGCTTAACCCCGATTACCCTCTGATCCGTTTCGCGACCGGCGACATGAGCGCGGTCCTGCCGGGGCAAAGCCCATGCGGACGGACGAACCTGCGGATCAAAGGCTGGATGGGGCGTGCCGATCAAACAACCAAGATCAAAGGCATGTTCGTTCGGCCCGAACAGGTGGCGGCCCTTGTCGACAAGCATCCCGAGGTGACCAAAGCCCGTGTTATCGCCTCGCGCGAGGGGGCCACGGATGCGATGCTGGTTCGGATCGAAAGCCCCGGTGGGGATGCCTCTGCCTATGCGGCAAGTGTGGCCGAGACCCTGAAGCTCAAAGGCACGGTCGACATCGTGGCGCCGGGCAGTTTGCCCAAGGATGGCTTGGTCATCGAAGACACTCGCCAATACGACTAGAGCCAAGAACCGCCCGACGATCCCCTTTTTGACTGGTCGCTGCGCGCGTTTCCGACCATAAGCCTCGGGTATTGGCTACCCAAGGACAAGGTGCAGCGTCGTGGCAAGCAGCGACATGGCAACAGAACCAAGGCGCGGTTTGGCGTCTCGCGGCGCGGCAGGCGCGCGGTGGGTGAGCGTGCCGGCTGTGCTGGCGGCGCTGATCTGTCTGATGCCAGTGGTCGCCGTGGCGCTTGCGGCCTTGACCGGCGGCTGGGACACAGTCGGCCATCTGTGGCAGACCGTCCTGCCACGTTATATCGGCAACACCATCGCGCTTGTCGCCCTCGTCGGGTTCGGAACCTTTGCCATCGGAACCGGCGCGGCGTGGCTCGTGACGATGACACGCTTTCCCGGCGCGCGCTTTTTTGAGGTCGCGTTGGTCGTGCCTTTGGCCTTTCCGGCCTACGTGCTGGCCTATGCCTATACGCATCTTCTGGACCACCCCGGCGCCGTGCAGACCTTGCTGCGCGACGTAACAGGCTGGGGCCCACGCGACTATTGGTTCCCCGAAATCCGCTCGCTTGGCGGGGCTGCGCTGATGCTGGTTCTGGTGCTGTATCCTTATGTCTATCTTTTGGTCCGCGCCGCCTTTATCCAGCAATCCGGCTCAACCTTCACCGCCGCCCGCGTGCTGGGCAGCGCCCCCTTCGCCGCCTTTTGGCGCGTGAGCTTGCCCCTGGCGCGGCCCGCCATCGCGGCAGGCGTCTTGCTTGCCATCATGGAAACCATCGCAGATTTCGGCACCGTCGCTTATTTCAGCGTGCAAACCTTTGCGACTGGCATCTATGCCAGCTGGTTCTCTATGGCCGACCGCGCGGCAGCGGCGCAATTGGCGCTCTGCCTTCTGATCTTTGCCCTGTTTCTCGCCGTGCTCGAACGGGCGCAACGGGGTCAGGCCGGATACAGCGACCCCGCCCGCGGGGCCAAAGCGCATCCCCCCTTGCACCTTCGCGGCCTCAAAGCTGCGGGCGCCGTTGTCCTCTGCGCTGTCCCTGTCGTTTTGGGGGCTGTCCTGCCTGTGCTGTTGCTCTTCCAAATGGGGCTCAGCTCCGAGCAAAACCTGCTCTCTCCGCGCTACGCTGACTTCATCCGCAATTCGCTGATCCTGGCAGGGATCGCCGCTTTCGTAACCGTCTCAGCCGCCATTGCCATTGGCTATTACCGCCGTCTCTTCAGCACCGCCCCAGCCCGCGCCGCCGCTTACGTGGCCCGTATGGGCTATGCGGTGCCCGGTGGCGTGATCGCTGTCGGCCTCATCGTGCCGTTCGCAGCCTTCGACAATGCGCTCGATGCCTGGATGCGCGCGACCTTCGACATATCCACCGGCCTTCTCTTCACCGGCAGTATCTGGCTCCTGGTCTTTGCCTATATGGTGCGTTTCCTGGCCGCGGCACTTGGCGCCTATGAAGGCGGCCAGGCCCTCGTGCACACCAATATGGATGCCGCCAGCCGGTCTTTGGGCCGTGGCCCGATCGCCACGCTCAGGCGCGTGCATGTCCCGATCCTAACCCCCAGTTTGCTCACCGCGCTCCTGATCGTCTTTGTCGACGTGATGAAAGAGCTCCCCGCAACTCTCATCATGCGTCCCTTCAACTTCGACACGCTCGCCGTCCATGCCTACCGCCTCGCCTCGGACGAACGCCTCGACGGCGCCGCCGTCCCCAGCCTGGTGATCGTCGCAATCGGCCTCTTGCCCGTCCTCCTGATCTGCCGCCAGGTTGGCAAACGCTAAGCCCATCTGCTTTCTTTTGGCGAAAAATATCCCGGGGGTGCGGGGGCAGAGCCCCCGCCCGGATCGGATCGCGCCAGCGATCCGATGGCCTTACGTGTCTGTTCCGATCTTGTCCCAGGTCTGCGTGTCAAAATCCGCTGCGGAATGCCGTTCCCGCAATTGCAGCGATGGCTCGCCAAAGGCGCGGTTCACCATGCGGCCACGCAATGTTGCAGGGCGTGCGTCGATCTTTTTGGCCCAGGCCATGACATGCGTATAGCTTTCTACATCAAGGAAGGTCGCCGCTTCGTAAAGCCGCCCAAGGCAAAGCTGCCCGTACCACGGCCAGATCGCCATATCCGCGATCGAATAGGCCTCGCCCGCCACAAAGGGCCGCTCGGCCAGGGTCTTGTCCAACACGTCCAGCTGACGTTTCGTCTCCATCGCGTATCGATTGATGGGGTATTCGTATTTTTCCGGGGCGTAGGCATAAAAATGTCCAAAGCCACCGCCCAGAAACGGTGCCGAGCCCATTTGCCAGAACAGCCAATTCATCACCTCGGTCCGCTCTGGGCCAGAGCGCGGCAGGAACATATCGAATTTCTCTGCAAGGTGAACCAGGATCGCAGCAGATTCAAAGACGCGCACCGGCGTCTCACCGGACCTGTCCCAAAGAGCGGGGATCTTTGAGTTTGGGTTGGCGGCCACAAAACCCGACCCGAATTGCGCGCCTTCGCCGATGTTGACGATCCAGGCGTCATATTCCGCATCGCTGATGCCGGCTGCCAACAATTCTTCGAACAGCATCGTGACCTTTACCCCATTGGGCGTGGCCAGGCTGTAGAGTTGGAAGGGATGTTCGCCGACGGGCAGATCTGCATCATGCGTTGCCCCCGAAATCGGGCGGTTGATCGCGGCAAAGCGGCCACCGCTTTCCTGATCCCATGTCCAAACATCGGGCGGGGTGTAGGTTGGGTCGCTCATAAAGCACCTTTCAAGTCCATTAACCGGCTCGATGGTAAGTGCGCTGAGACGCAGAACAAGAGGCCAGCGTGGAATTCGCAGCAAATTGATGGTGCAGACATGACAGGCATAAACAACAAAAGCCGCCCACAGGCGGCTTTTGGCATGTTTACGATCAAGCGGGGCTTAGCCTTGGCGGGCTTTGAACTTTCGCTGTGTTTTGTTGATCACGTAAACGCGGCCTTTGCGACGCACGACCCGGCAGTCACGATGCCGGTTCTTCAGCGAGCGGAGCGAATTGCGAACCTTCATGGGCTCTCTCCTATCTTGGCGCGGGACCGGCGCCGGGTTGCAGACAATCAGAGGCCGGAGCCTCTGAGGAAAACGATGGTGGACGATACTGGGATCGAACCAGTGACCCCTTCGATGTCAACGAAGTGCTCTACCGCTGAGCTAATCGTCCGTACCCAAACCGATTCGACACCCCATCAAAAGATAGGGCGCGGAAATCCGCGCCGGGTGCGGGAGGCTATAAAAGGTTCGCGAAGGGGGATCAAGGGCTTTTGGCACGCCAATTTTGTAGGTTATGTTGTCTCTCAGAGAGTCTGGAGTTTCCATGCCTGAATTTGCTTATGATGTCTTGCATCCTGACAAACTGCGCTCGTGCGTTGTTTTCGCCTCACCGCATTCAGGGCGCAATTACACCAAGGGGTTTCTGGCGGCCTCGGTTCTGGATGAACATACCATTCGCACGTCCGAAGATGCCTTTGTGGATCGCTTGTTCGAAGGCGCGCCTGCCTTTGGGGCGCCGTTTCTCAAAGCGGGGGCACCACGGGCTTTTGTGGACTTAAACCGCAGCAGTGAAGAGCTTGATCCAGCCTTGATCGAGGGCGTCCGTCGCCAGGGGCATAACCCGCGTATCGCCAGTGGGCTTGGTGTCATCCCGCGCGTCGTCTCCAACGGGCGGGCGATTTACCACGGCAAATTACCCATGCGCGAGGCAGAGCGGCGCATTCAGGTGTTTTGGCAGCCGTATCACGATATGCTGCAAAGGCTTTTGGACCGGGCGCATCAGGTGCACGGTCAGGCGATTCTTATCGATTGTCATTCCATGCCGCACGAAGCGATGGATGGCGTCGCGCGCGCGGGCGCGGCGCGGCCTGACATCGTTTTGGGCGACCGGTTTGGCGCGGCTGCTGATTCTGCGATTGTGGATCGGGTCGAGGCGGCATTTTCGATTGCAGGCTTTGTCGTCACTCGGAACGCTCCGTTTGCCGGCGCCTATATCACACAAGCCTACGGTCGTCCGTCGCGCCGGCAGCACGCGATTCAGGTGGAAATCGATCGATCGATTTACATGGACGAAGCGCAGATCAAGCCGCATGACGGTTTTGACGCCGTGCGCGCGCGCCTGCGCGCGGTGATGGCCGAGATCGCTGAGATCGGTCAGGAACGTATCCCGTTGGCCGCGGAATAAGTCTGTTAGCGCAAGGCCCGGCCTTTCAAGATTGCATCATTCCCAAAACGGGCGCGGATCTTGTCTGTCGCGCGTTCGGCAGCCGAGCGCTTTTGCGCGTTTGGATCCAGAAGATCGCCAGAGATATCTGCCCCGTCCGCCGCACCAAGGTGGCTGAGGCCACATCCGATCAGGCGATAGGGGCCTTCGTCGCCGACCTGATCAAACAGGGCGCGGGCGTTGCGATAGACCGTGTCCGCCAGCTGTGTCGGCTCGCGCAGGGACACGCGGCGCGTCAGCGTTGAGTGGTTTGCGCGTTTGAGCTTGAGCGTCACCACGCGGCCTGCGATGTCTTTGGCCTTGGCCCGATCCGCGACTTTTTCGGACAAGCGCCATAGATGCCCGTCCAAAAGATCAGGCTCATTGGTGTCTTCGCCAAAGGTTGTTTCGTGCGAGATGGATTTGATCGGCTCGTCGCGCGACACACGACGTTTGTCTTCTCCGCGGGCAAGGTGCCACAGCCGGTGGCCCATCGCGCCAAATCGGGCGGTCAGGTCTTCTTGATCCCAGCGCAGCAGATCGGCAAAGGTTCGGATGCCCGCCTTGTCAAGCGAGGCCTGCGCCGCCTGTCCGACGCCCCAGATCAATCGAACAGGTTTGTCGTGCAAAAAGGCGGCTGTTTCGGCCTTGCCAATGATCGAAAAGCCGTGCGGTTTTTCCAGATCAGAGGCCACTTTGGCCAGGAACTTGTTATGCGACAGCCCAACCGAGCCGGTCAGACCAAGTTCATCGCGCATCCGCTTGATCAACCGCGCCATCATAAGCGCGGGCGGAGCGCCATGCAGGCGCTGCGTCCCGGTGAGGTCCAAAAAGGCTTCGTCCAGCGACAAGGGCTCAATGGCTGGCGTCATCTCTTCCATCATCTTGCGGATTTCGCGCGAGGCTTCGGCGTAAGCTTCCATGCGGGGGCGCACGATCACAGCATCCGGGCAGAGCTTGAGCGCCTGGAACATCGGCATGGCCGAGCGGACGCCCCGGATGCGGGCGATATAGCATGCTGTCGAGACAACGCCGCGGCGCCCGCCACCGATAATGACAGCTTTGCCCTCAAGCGAGGGGTCATCGCGTTTCTCGACCGATGCATAGAACGCATCGCAATCCATATGCGCAATCGACAATGACAACAGCTCGGGGTGGGACACAACGCGGGGCGAGCCGCAGTTGGGACAGCGGGGGTTGTTTTCAAACTCGGTCAGACAATCGCGGCAAAGACTGGGCATAGGGCGCACATATGGTATCGAGCACAGGATACATGAAATCAGACGGATTTGCCTATGACCGATGATTGGATGGGCGCCAAGCTGGCACTTTTTGTCGGCAGCGAGATCGCGGTGCTGAAACGGGACGACAAGCCGGGGCTGCTGTGGGCGGGGGCCTGGGATCTGCCCGGAGGCGGGCGAGAGCCGGAAGACGCATCGCCGCTAGCCTGTGCGCTGCGCGAAACGCGGGAAGAGCTGAGCTTAAAGGTGCCTGCATCGGCAGTGACTTGGGGCAGGCGATACGTCAATTCGATCGGCCGTGGCACGTGGTTTTTCGTTGGTCAGGTCGCGGTGAGCCGCGCCTCTGAGATCGTGCTGGGCGACGAAGGCGAGGCATGGACGTTGATGCCCGCAGGCGTTTTTCTGGCCAGCACATGCGTGGTCCCGCAGTTTCGGGCGCGGCTGACGGATTACCTGGAAAAAGTGGAAAGTGACCCCTTTTCAGAAAGACCCCCCGCTGAATGAGCGGGGGGAGGTGACGAACCTCAGGAAGAGTCCGGTCCGTCGGGGAGTATCACCTAGGGTAAACTTACCACCTGGAGGCGATATCTCCGAGTAAGGAATTCCATAATGCGCGATATGTCGTAGTCTGTGGCCGATATCACACAGAACTTGGGGATAAGTTTGTGGATTGGCACTAAATATGCGCCAAGTTCGGCAAATGTCGCGAAAGGACAAACATTCTCGCCATGCTAGAATTCGCCCGTGCGAATCCGCTTACGGCAAATTTGCAAGGATGGCTTGGGCGGCCTGAACCGGGCTGGGCGCTTGGTAAATCGGTCTGCCCACGACGATGTGGTCCGCGCCTGCACTGATCGCTTGTTCGGGCGTTGTGATCCGTTTTTGGTCACCTGTGTCGCTGCCTTGGGGGCGAATGCCGGGGGTTACGATCAATTTGCCGGACGATTCAGGCAGGCTGCGAATAAGGGCCGCCTCTTGCGCGGAAGAGATGACACCGTCGGCGCCCGCCTCCAACGCGCGTCCGGCGCGCTCCATCACGATTTCGGTCATATCGCCGGGTTGGATCAAAGCCTCGTCCAAATCGGCGCGTTCGAGCGAGGTCAAAATGGTCACACCCAGGATTTTGAGATCGGTGCCAGCGGCGCCTTCCTTGGCGGCGCGCACCACATGCGGATCACCGTGAACCGTCAGAAAGTCGAGGTCAAATCGCGCCAGCCCGCGTACGGCGGCTTCGACGGTGTTGCCGATGTCAAAGAGCTTCATGTCCAGAAAGATACGCTTGCCGTGATCTTGCTTGAGCTCATTTGCCAAGGCCAGACCGCCGCCGGTCAACATGCCAAGCCCGATCTTGTAGAAATTCACATGCGAGCCCAGCTTTTCAGCCATCGCCAGGCCCTCTAGGGCGTTGGACACATCAAGGGCAACGATTAGACGATCATCAGGCATAGCGCTCTCCTGATCGTGCTTCTTAGGCAAGGCGACCGGCAAGGGAAAGAGGCGATTTACGCCGCCTGGTCCAGAGGCTCAAGAATGCTGGACAAAAGGCGCTGCACTTGGGGGTGACGCCCGCGTGGTCGCATGCGCCCCGCCAACCTGTGCATTTTGAAGGCCTGACGGGACAAACGCCCCGCGGCATCGTCAAATTGCATCGTGATCGGGCCTTCGATCATGCAGGCATAGCTGTGGCGTATGCCTTGATCCCGCAGGACCGCGCGGGCTTCGAAAGCTTGGGTGGCGGCGTTGTATGCAACGTTGCTGAGGTGGACTTTGATCGGTGTCATCTGAAGGGCCTGTATTTGTCTTTTGTACATAATACGTGGGCAGCCGGTCTTGGGTTTCCAATCACATAGCTGCGCGCTCGGCGTGAAATTGCCCACGCGATATGTGGTGCGATATGTGGAGCGATATGTCTTGCGAAACCGCCAAAGGGCGCCCATCTAGCAAGAGAAGGCCCATACCACGATGCTGTGCCTCTTAAGAGGGCGGCGCGAAACAGGGCGCTTATAAAAGGAGAGACCGATGGACTTATCGAAGTTCACCGAACGGTCGCGCGGCTTTGTGCAAGCGGCGCAGACCATTGCGACGCGGGACAGCCACCAGCGTCTTGCCCCCGAACACCTGCTCAAAGCCCTGTTGGATGATGATCAAGGTTTGGCGTCAAACCTGATCGACCGTGCGGGCGGTGATGCCAGCCGCGTGCGCGCGCATGTCGAGCAGACCTTGGCAAAGTTCCCAAAAGTGACGGGTGACGCCGCACAAGTTTACCTGGATGGCCAAACCGGCAAGGTGTTGGCCGAGGCTGAAAAGCTTGCCCAAAAAGCGGGCGACAGCTTTGTGCCGGTCGAGCGCATCCTGACCGCCCTTGGCATGGTCAAATCCCCCGCCAAAGAGGCTTTGGCCGCCGGTGGCGTGAACCCGCAAGCGCTGAACGCGGCGATCAACGATATTCGCAAAGGGCGCACCGCCGATACAGCATCGGCCGAAGAGGGCTATGACGCGCTCAAGAAATATGCCCAGGATCTGACGGCCCGTGCCGAAGAGGGCAAGATCGATCCAATCATCGGCCGGGACGAGGAAATTCGCCGGGCGATGCAGGTGCTGTCGCGGCGCACCAAGAACAACCCCGTTTTGATCGGTGAACCAGGCGTCGGCAAAACCGCCATTGCCGAAGGGCTCGCTTTGCGGATCGTGAATGGCGATGTCCCCGAAAGCCTGCGCAACAAAAAGCTGATGGCGCTGGATATGGGTGCATTGATCGCGGGCGCTAAGTATCGCGGCGAATTCGAAGAACGCCTCAAAGCTGTGTTGAACGAGATCACCGCAGCGGCGGGCGACATTATTCTCTTTATCGACGAGATGCATGTTCTGGTGGGCGCTGGCAAAACCGACGGCGCAATGGACGCGGCCAACCTGATCAAACCGGCCCTGGCACGGGGTGAGCTGCATTGCGTCGGCGCGACGACATTGGATGAGTACAGAAAATACGTCGAAAAAGACGCGGCTCTTGCGCGCCGGTTCCAACCGGTGATGGTGCTTGAGCCAACCGTCGAAGACACGGTCTCCATCCTGCGTGGGATCAAGGAAAAGTACGAGCTGCATCACGGCGTGCGCATTGCTGACGCGGCGCTTGTTGCGGCCTCGACCCTGTCGCAACGCTATATCACGGATCGGTTTTTGCCGGACAAAGCGATCGATTTGGTCGACGAAGCCGCCTCGCGCTTGCGGATGGAAGTGGATTCCAAACCCGAAGAGCTTGACGCCCTCGACCGCCAAATCCTGCAGATGCAGATCGAGGCAGAGGCCTTGCGCCTCGAAGACGATACCGCCTCCAAGGACCGTCTGGAAAAGCTCGAAAAGGATCTGGCAGATCTCCAACAGCAATCCGCAGAACTGACGGCACAATGGCAGTCCGAGCGGGACAAACTCGCCTCAGCGCGCGAGCTGAAGGAACAGCTGGATCGCGCGCGCGCAGAGCTTGAGATCGCCAAACGCGAAGGCAACCTGGCAAAGGCAGGCGAGCTGTCTTACGGCGTTATCCCAGAGCTGGAAAAACAGCTCAGCGCCGCCGAAAGCCAGGAGGCCGACGTTCTCGTCGAAGAGGCCGTGCGCCCGGAACAGATCGCCGAAGTCGTCGAGCGCTGGACCGGCATTCCCACATCCAAAATGCTGGAGGGCGAGCGCGAAAAACTGCTTCGCATGGAAGAAGAGCTCCATGCCCGCGTGATTGGTCAAACTGCCGCGGTCCGTGCACTCTCAAACGCGGTGCGCCGCGCGCGGGCAGGCTTGAACGACGAAAACCGTCCGCTTGGATCCTTCCTCTTTCTGGGGCCGACCGGCGTGGGTAAGACCGAGCTGACCAAAGCGGTGGCCGAGTTCCTCTTTGACGATGACGCGGCAATGGTGCGCATCGATATGTCCGAGTTCATGGAGAAACACGCAGTTGCGCGTCTGATCGGCGCGCCTCCGGGCTATGTCGGCTATGACGAAGGCGGCGTTCTGACCGAAGCCGTTCGGCGCAGGCCCTACCAGGTTGTGTTGTTTGACGAGGTCGAAAAGGCGCATCCGGATGTGTTCAACGTTCTGCTGCAGGTTCTGGACGACGGCGTTCTGACCGATGGCCAGGGCCGAACCGTCGACTTCAAGCAAACGCTTATCATCCTGACGTCCAATCTCGGGGCGCAAGCGCTCAGTCAATTGCCCGAAGGCAGCGACAGCAGCCAGGCCCGCCGCGACGTGATGGATGCCGTGCGCGCCCATTTCCGGCCCGAGTTCCTGAACCGCCTCGATGAAACCATCATCTTTGACCGCCTGACACGGCAAGATATGGATGGCATCGTCGAGATCCAGCTCGGGAAACTCCACAAACGCCTTGCCGCGCGCAAGATCACGCTAGAGCTCGACGAGGGCGCAAAAACCTGGCTCGCTGACGAAGGCTATGACCCCGTCTTCGGGGCCCGCCCGCTCAAACGTGTGATCCAGACCGCCCTGCAGAATGCGCTTGCCGAAATGCTTCTTGCCGGCGACATCGCCGACGGCGAAACCGTCACGGTCTCTGCCGGTGCCGAAGGTCTCGTCATCGGCGATAGGCTCTCTCAATCCAACAGACCCAGACCGGATGACGTCGTCGTCCACTAAGCTGCTTCTTTTGGATTGAAATACTCTGGGGGTTTGGGGGCAAAGCCCCCATCCGGCCGGGTCGTGCGAACGACCCGGTCTTGCCGTTTCCATCGCGTTTTCCACCGCGTCGCGCCTTTCCCCCTAACATCATCGTCATCACTTGTTATCCTGCGCCCAGAGCAAAACGTGCCTACCTGCGAGGCAACGCGCAATTGAGGGAGCATCAAGTGGGTGACACGATGAGTTTCGCAGCAGACGTCATGGAAGTTCTGGCGTTGGCTTTTGTCTGGGTGCTTGGGATTGCGGCCATCCTGATTGCGCTTTTGTTCGTGATCGACCGCAGCCAAACCCAGGATGCCATCCGGCGCAACTATCCCGTCATTGGCCGCTTTCGGCATGTCTTTACGGAATTGGGCGAGTTCTTTCGCCAGTACTTTTTCGCAATGGACCGGGAAGAGCTGCCGTTCAATCGGGCGCAGCGCGATTGGGTCAAACGCGCGGGGCAAGGCAAAGGCAACACCGTGGCTTTTGGCTCGACGCGCAACTTGACGGTTGTGGGGACACCGATTTTTGTCAACGCCGCGTTTCCGCCCCTGGACAAGGAATTCGCCAAGACCTCTGCCCTTACCATCGGCCCCGAGGCGCGGATGCCTTACACCGCGCCGTCCCACTTTAATGTCTCGGGCATGAGCTATGGCGCGATCTCCAAACCTGCGGTTCAGGCGCTCAGCCGCGGGGCGGCGCAGGCGGGCGTTTGGTTGAACACGGGCGAGGGTGGTCTGTCGCCGTTTCACCTCGAAGGCGGCTGTGACCTCGTGTTCCAGATCGGAACGGCCAAATTTGGTGTGCGGGACGCGGATGGGGCGCTTTGTGATGACAAACTCAGAGAGGTGGCCGCGCATCCGCAGGTGCGCATGTTCGAGGTAAAGCTGGCCCAGGGCGCAAAGCCGGGCAAAGGCGGCATCCTGCCCGCTGAAAAAGTCACGCCCGAGATCGCGCGCATTCGTGGTTTGCAGCCGGGCCAGGACGGCATCTCGCCCAATCGACATGCCGAGGTCGAGAATTGGGATGACCTTCTCGATCTGTTGGGCCGTATCAGAGATGTCACCGGTAAGCCGGTGGGCATCAAAACGGTTGTTGGCCACGAACCTGCAACCGCAGAGCTTTTTGAAACGGTGCAACGGCGCGGGGTTGCGTTGGCGCCGGACTTTATCACCATTGACGGAGGCGAAGGTGGCACCGGCGCGGCGCCGATGCCGTTGATCGATCTGGTCGGGATGTCGGTCCGCGAGGCGCTGCCTCTGGTGGTCGACCAAAGGGATGCCGCCGGTTTGAAGAACCGGGTGCGCATCATCGCCTCGGCCAAGTTGGTCAACCCCGGTGATGTCGCGTGGGCCCTGGCGGCGGGCGCTGATTTCGTTGTGTCGGCGCGGGGCTTTATGTTTGCCTTGGGCTGCATCCAAGCGCTGAAATGCAACAAGAACACCTGTCCAACCGGGATCACGACACATCAGGCACGGTTTCAAAAAGGTCTGGTTGTCACCGACAAGACCGAACGCGTGGCCCAATACGCCATGAACATCGTCAAAGAAGTCGAGACGATTGCGCATTCGGTCGGTGTCAAAGAGCCGCGCGATTTGCGGCGTGATCATGTGCGGATTGTACAGGGCAATGGCCGCTCTGTCCCGATGGACACATTATTCCCAGGTTACAGTTCACCCACGGGGAGTTGACCCCCTGAAATCTGGGAATGGGGTAAAGGGTGCATAAGTTAAAGCGAAAGCGATCTATCGGAGAAAAGAATGGCCCGCCGTTGGAAAAACACCCTTACTCATGACGATGTCACGCCAGAGGCGCATTATCTGAACCGGCGTCAGATCATGGCGGGCATGGCCGGTCTTGGCGCGATTGGTGGCGCGGGCTTTGCGCAGGCCAGCGAAGGCCTGGAGCCCAACACCTGGGAAGAGATCACGGCCTACAATAACTTTTACGAGTTCGGGACGCGCAAGGATGATCCTGCGCGATATGCCCATATGCTGACCACCGATCCGTGGTCGATCGAAATTGATGGCTTGGTGGAGCGGCCCGGCACCTATGGGCTTGCCGACATTTTGAAAGAGATGACCATCGAAGAGCGTATCTATCGCTTTCGCTGTGTCGAAGCCTGGTCGATGGTCATTCCCTGGAATGGGTTCGAGCTGAAAGACCTTTTGGATCTTGCCGGAGTGCAGGATGGGGCGAAATATGTGGCGTTTGAGACGGCGCTGCGCCCCGATGAGATGCCCGGGGTCAGATACCCTGTGATCGACTGGCCCTATGTTGAGGGGCTACGCCTGGATGAGGCGGTGCATCCGCTGACCCTTATGGCGACCGGAATTTACGGTCGGACGATGGCCAATCAAAACGGTGCTCCGATCCGGTTGGTCGTGCCTTGGAAATATGGATTTAAATCCATCAAGTCGATCGTGCGCATCACGCTTACCGAAAACGAGCCTCCGACGTCTTGGAACAAGTCGGCCAGCAACGAATACGGGTTCTACAGCAATGTGAACCCAACCGTTGACCACCCGCGTTGGAGCCAAGCCTCGGAGCGCAAAATCGGCGGTGGCCTCTTTGCGCGGCGTGTTCCGACGCTGATGTTCAATGGCTACGAAGAAGAGGTCGCGTCCCTTTACGAAGGCATGGACCTGCGCAAGTTTTACTAACGCATATATATAGTGCGACCAGGGTCAGCCATGACGGGATACATCGACACGTTTAACTGTGCGGTACGAAAGGTGCCGACCTGGGTCGTCTATATCGCCTACCTTTTGCCAGCGCCCTGGTTCTTTTACCTCGGGCTGAACGGCGATTTGGGGCCGGACCCGGTTAAGGCGCTGGAACATGAATATGGTGAGATTGCACTGCAGCTCATTATCATCGGCTTGTGCATCACGCCTTTGCGTCGGTTCCTGTCGGTTAACCTGATCAAGTTTCGCCGCACCTTTGGCGTTTTGGCGTTCACCTATGTTGTGCTGCATCTGTCGGTTTGGGCGTTTCTGGATGTCCAAACGCTGGACCGTGTTTGGGCCGACATCGTCAAACGCCCTTACATCACCATCGGCATGTTGGGCTTTGTGCTTTTGTTGCCGTTGGCGGTGACATCTAACAATTGGTCCGTGCGCAAACTGGGGGCGGCCTGGCGGCGGTTGCACCTTTTGACCTACCCAGCCGCCGTGCTTGGCGCCTTGCATTATGTATGGCTCGCGCGCGGGTTTCAGATCGAGCCTTTGGCCTATTTGGCCGTGGTCTTGGGATTGTTGGCCCTGCGCGCGATTCCAAAAGCGAGTCGCCAAACCGCCTGAACCCCCGATTCACAATGTGACGTAAGCCAGAGTCGCGTAAGTCTTGGGGATAGCTCTGTGGACAACGCAATATATTGGGTTTCCGCCTAATGTTGGCGCTCACACTTTCTGGGTATTTACCCTGTTTTGCAGGATATGAGCAAAGAATTGTCTTGGTAAGTTACTGATTTTAAATGGAAATCACTTTTTTTGAAAAAAGATGACGTTTTCTGAAAAAAGCCCTTGCGGGTCTCAGCACCAATCCGTAAATACCCCCTCACCGGCGGCGCTGAGGCGCACAACGGGGCGCCAGACGGGCCACACGGCAACGAGACGCACAAAACACTCTGAGGTAACTGAGGCGGGGCGCGCCAGAAAGTAAAGGGCGCATCCAGTCGATTTTGTCTCTACGCTATTTGAAATTGATAATATCTGAAGAGATATGTGGGCGGTTTGGTTCATTCGATGGATCAAGTCCTGCATATCAACTACC
>CAZYQC010000063.1:0-18688 GCA_964649815.1 uncultured Rhodobacterales bacterium
GGCTGGTTCGGCTTCAACGGCGGCTCTCAGCTGGGGATGGGCACAGTCGGCGACGTCTCTGACGTATCCCGTATCTTTGCCAACACAAACATGGCAGCCGCAGCTGGCGCAGTTGCAGCTCTGATCCTGACCCAGGTTCTGTACCAGAAGCCAGACCTGACAATGGTCCTGAACGGCGCTCTGGCGGGCCTCGTGTCCATCACAGCGGAACCACTCGCACCAACATTGTTCGGTGCTCTGTGGATCGGTGCTGTGGGTGGCGTGATTGTGGTCTTCACAGTTCCAATGCTTGACCGCCTGAAGATCGACGACGTCGTCGGCGCGATCCCTGTTCACCTCTTCGCAGGTATCTGGGGCACAATCGCGGTCATCTTCTACGGTGAAGCCAGCATCTCTACTCAGATCCTCGGCATTGTGGCCTACGGTGTCTTCACCTTCGTCGCATCGTTGATCGTCTGGTTCATCCTCAAAGCGATCATGGGCATCCGTGTTAGCGAAGAGGACGAGATCAGCGGTCTCGATATGGCTGAGCTGGGTATGGAAGCGTATCCAGAATTCTCAAAAGGCTGAGTTACTCCTTCCTCTCAGACCAAAGAGAACCAACTGACCGGGCGTTCGCGCCCGGTCTTTTTTGTGCATGGCCCAGTGTTGAATTGGGCGAAATAGGTGCGGTGATTGTACAGCCGGTTGATCCGATCGGGAGGTCCGTGGCTGTGAGGCGGCGCTGAGGGCAAGGCGAGGGGTTTCACCCCTCGCGCTGCCCGAGAGTATTTGGATCCAAAAGAAGGGGCGGATCAGACGCCTGCGTCGACGATGGCCTGAGCCAGCACAGGCACGGTTTTGGCGTTGAGGCCTGCGATGTTCATCCGGCTGTCATTGGTCATGTAGATGCCGTATTCGCTGCGCAGCTTTTGCACCAAGTCTTGCGAGGCGCCAAGCCGCGAGAACATACCGCGGTGCTGGCCCAGGAAAGCGAACCGGTCCGAGCCGGAGAGCCTTTGCAATTCGGTCGCCAATTGGCTGCGCAGGCCGAGCATGGACGTTCTGACGGCTTCGAGCTCGGTTTCCCAATCCTGACGCAGGTCTGCATCGTTGAGGATCATGGACACCAGGCGGGCGCCGTGATCCGGCGGGAAGCTGAAATTCTGGCGGTTCAGAAAGGCAAGCGTGGATTGGTTCAGGCCCTTGTCCGCACCGGTCACGATCAATACGCCCGTGCGTTCCCGGTAAATGCCGAAATTCTTGGAACAGCTGGCGGCGATCATCGCCTCTGGGACCGCGGCAACCAGTTTGCGCGTTGCGGCCGCGTCAGCATCCAGGCCATCGCCAAAGCCCTGATAGGCAATGTCGATCATGGGTGTGGCGCCGGTTTTCTGCAGAAGTGCGATCACGGCATCCCATTGATAGTCAGACAGGTTTGCGCCTGTGGGATTGTGACAGCAGCCGTGCAACAAGACCACATCGCCTGCCTGCGCATTCTGCAGGTCCGCCATCATGCCGTCGAAATCGACGCCGCGTGTTTCGTCGTCGAAATAGCGGTACGGTACGGTTTCAATGCCCAGATATGCGAGCATTGAAACGTGGTTTGGCCAGGTTGGGTTGGACACAAAGACACGCACGTCTGCTTTCGCCGCGCGGGCCAACTCGAACGCCTGGCGCACCGCGCCGGTCCCGCCGGGCGTGGCGGCGGCGGCGACACGGCCTGTGTCGATCGCATCACCCAAAACGAGGGCGACCATTGCGTCATTGAACTCTGCGTCTCCGGTGAGACCCACATAGCTTTTGGTGGTTTGCGCGTGCCACAGGCGTTCTTCGGCCGCTTTGACGGCGCGCATGATCGGCGTGTTTCCGGTTTCGTCTTTGTAGACCCCGACGCCCAAATCGATCTTTGTCTCTCGCGGATCTTCGCGATAGAGCTGCATGATCTGCAGGATGCCGTCCGGCGGCTGTTTCTTGAGCGTCTCAAACATCTAAGCGTCTCCTGTCGCGATGGGCAGCGTTGGGAACAAGCCCCATTCAGCCCAAGAACCATCATAAAGTGACCAAGCCGTATGCCCGACCCGCTCTAGGCCCAGCGACAAAATCGCCGCTGACACACCCGAGCCGCAGGTCGTGATAACGGGGCGCGCCAGGTCGACACCGGCGGCCTCAAAGGCGGCGCGCAGAGCGGCTGGGTCCTTCATCGTTTGATCCTCTGCCAAGAGCGCACCGAAGGGGAGGTTCAGGCTGCCTGGGATATGGCCCGAGCGCAGACCTTCGCGGGGCTCTGGTGCCTCGCCGCGAAAGCGCGCGGCGGACCGGGCGTCAACGATTTGAATATTGCCGAGCTTGGCCGCCTGGCTGACTTGGGTGACGTCGCGCACCAGCTGGTTCTGGAACCGGACTGTCATGTGCCGATCTTTGAGCATTGGCGGCATATCTTCGATTTCGCGGCCCTCGGATTGCCATTTGGGAAAGCCACCATCCAGCACAGCCACATTGCGATGGCCCATCAATCGGAACAGCCACCAAACACGTGCCGCAGACAAAAGACCTGCGCCATCGTAAACGACAACCTGATGTCCGTCGCCCACCCCCATCGCGCGCAGGCGCGACATGAACTTTTCCACCGGCGGCGCCATATGCGGCAGGTCAGAGCGATGGTCCGAGATGTCGTCTATGTCGAAAAAGACAGCCCCCGGAATATGCGCTGCATCGTATTCCGCCTTTGGATCACGATCCGTTCCGGGCAAGTACCACGACGCATCCAGCACCCTCAGATCCGGGTCCTTCAGATGCGCATCCAGCCAAGATGTCGAAACGAGGGTTTGAGGGTCATCGGTCATAAAAGACGTCCTTTGGGCAGACTCGTGCCCTGCTACACGAAGGCGGACCCCAGGGGCAAGATCAGCCGCCGCGCTTCAACAAACGTTGCTTTTCGCGGCCCCAGTCTCTTTTGGCACTGGTGTCGCGTTTGTCGGCAACGTTCTTACCTTTGGCGACGCCGATCTTTAGCTTCGCCAACCCCTTGTGGTTAAAATATAGAACCAAAGGGACAAGGGTCATGCCCTTGCGCTGTGTTGCGTTCCACATGTCCGAGACTTCTTTGCGCGATGCCAACAGCTTGCGGCGGCGGCGCTCTTCGTGTGGGAAGGTTTTGGCTTGTTTATAGGGCGGTATGTAAGAGTTGATCAGCCACAACTCTCCCTCTTCGACCGCGGCATAGCTTTCGGCAATGTTCCCGCCACCGGCCCGCAGGGATTTGACCTCGGACCCCTCCAAAACGATGCCGCATTCGACATCCCGGTCGATATGGTAATCGAAGCGCGCGCGCCGATTTTCCGCGATCACTTTGTAGTTTGGAGTTTGCTTTTGCTGTGCCATGGCGTCGGGATGTAGGCGCCGCGCGGTGCGCGTGCAAGCCTGATGGCTTGAGAAACCGGCCGATTTTCGATATTTGAACGGTTGTTAAAATAATCCTTTGACGGAGGTCACAATGGCGGATTTATCCCCGATTGACGGTCTATCTCATGTGAAGGGCCCCAATGAGCCTCCGTTGACGACGCTGACAATCCCGGATTTCCTCGCTGAGGCTGTCGGAAAACACAGCGACCGTTTGTGCGCAGTTTTTCCGGCGCAGGACATCCGACGCACCTATGCGCAGTTTGCACAAGACGTCGATGCGCTGGCCACAGGGCTTATGCGTTTGGGGCTGGTCAAAGGGGACCGGGTGGGCATCTGGTCGCCCAATCGGTACGAGTGGATTTTGACCCAGTTCGCGACGGCGCGGTTGGGGCTTATCTTGGTGAACATCAATCCGGCCTACCGGCTGAGCGAGCTTGAATACGCGCTCAACAAGGTCGGGTGCCGCGCCCTTGTGACCGCCAAGAGCTTTAAGACCAGCAACTATATCGAGATGCTTGAGACGTTGATCCCGGCGCTGTCTCGCTCTGAGACCGGGACACTCAACTGCGCCAAATTGCCGATGCTGGATTGGGTGATTGTCTTGGGCGACACCCCTCCGGCAGGAGCCTTGTCCTTTGACGCCTTGACCACGCAAGGCACAGACCAAGCCGCCTTAGACGCGCTCAGCAGCGCGCTGGATCCGCATGAGGCGATCAATATTCAGTTCACCTCGGGCACAACAGGTCGCCCAAAAGGCGCGACACTGACGCATTTCAACATCGTCAACAACGCCGGTTTTGTCACGGACCGCATCAATCTGACGGCCGAAGATGCCTTGTGTATCCCTGTGCCGCTTTATCATTGCTTTGGCATGGTCATGGGGGTTTTGGGCGCGATCAGCAAAGGTGCTGCGATGGTCTTTCCCGGCGAGGCCTTTGATCCGGTTGAAACGCTTGCAGCGCTTGAGGCCGAGCAATGCGCGGCGCTCTATAGCGTGCCGACCATGTTTCTGGCGATGCTGCAGGATCTTGAGCACACCCCGCGCGACCTTTCAAAACTGCGCACCGGCATTATGGCCGGCGCCCTCTGCCCCATCGAGGTCATGCGCGCCGTGCAAGACAAAATGGGCATGCATGCGCTGACCATTTGCTACGGCATGACGGAAACCGCGCCAGTGTCTTTCCAGAGCTTTACCGACGACCCCGTCAACAAGCGGTGCGAAACGGTGGGGCGCGTGCATCCTCATCTAGAGGTCAAAATCGTCGATAGCGCGGGCCATACGCTGCCTGTCGGAGAAACGGGCGAGCTTTGGACCAAAGGCTATTCCGTTATGCAGGGTTACTGGGACGACGCCGCCCAAACCCAAGACAGCATCGTCGACGGATGGATGCGCACTGGGGACCTCGCCTATTTTGATGGCGAGGGCTATTGCACGATCAATGGCCGGTCAAAGGATATGATCATACGCGGCGGCGAGAACATTTTCCCGCGCGAGGTCGAAGATTTCCTGATGGCGCAGCCAAGCATCATGGATGCTCAGGTCTTTGGCATTCCGGATGACCGCTTCGGAGAGGCCGTTTGTGCCTGGATCATCCCGGCGCCTGGCAGCGCGCTGTCAGCCGACGACATAACCGCGCTGTGCAAAGATCAAATCGCGCATTTCAAAATCCCCAAACACATCCGCATCGTCGACAGCTTTCCGATGACAGTCACGGGCAAGCCGCAAAAATTCATCATGCGCGACGAAATGGTCGCAAGCTTGGCCAGCCAACAGGGCTGAAACCGCTTTGGTCAAACCCGAGCTTTGGGCGTCAGTCGCCCAACTTGGCATGCACTTCGTCGAGGTCAATCTCGCCGATTGGCATCTTGTTGCCCGGATTTTCAAAGTCGTACTTAAAGAGATCAAAGTCGCGCTTGTAGATCTCATACACCAAATGCATCGACAGATCGTCAAAGTAGTCTTCGACCGGATGCGCACGCTTTGGGCCGTGGCCTTCGCTTTCGTTAAAGCGTGGGATGTCGCTTAGATCCACCGGCACAGGCGTTTCAACCTGGCCCAAGACCTGCTCCATCCCGTCGTTGAACTGTTCTGTCCAAAAAATACGGTCGTAGCGCCCGCCGTGCACGATGAAGGTCGAGACATGGCCAGACATCGCTGACCAGTGAATGTCTGGCTCCATCGGTTTTCTCCAACGGATCGTATCACGTGCAAACAACAGGAACCGGCGGAAACTGCGGATCTGGTCAAAGTCTTGCTTGCCGTCATCGCCGCCGACTTCGATCCCGTATTTCTGAATAAGCATCGGCACCAGATTGCCGCGATACCGCCGCCCGTTGCGTTGGATACCGCAAATCTTGTCGAAAAAAGAGCTCAGGATTCGCGTGTAGGGGTTGCGAACGCAGGTGAACGCAAAGCTGCGATGCGTTTGCACGTTATCGGTGATCTGAGGCTGACTGCTTTCAATGGCCCACTTGTGCATTCCTGCTGTCGCGTCATGGATGTCGCCGTCAAAAAACGCGCCGTGATCCGAATAGTACATTATCTGGCCAATCGTGGAACACGCGCACTTTGGGACCACCCGATAGACCAGGCTTTCGCTTTCCGTCATCCATGTGCCTGGGAAACCCATACCAAATGCCTCTTTCTGCCGGCTTCAAAGCCGCATTGTCGTTAATGCCTGTTTATTCGTTCTTCCCTTAGGTTTATCTTTGTAAACAATAAGACGTAAAGAGCAGGTAAGTTTCCTCGATGGCAAAAATCGCCTACATTCTGCTGTGCCACAAGGATCCGCAGGCGATCATCAATCAGGCAGAACGCCTGACTGCAACTGGTGACTGTATTTCAATCCACTTTGACGCCCGCGCAAGCAGCGAAGCCTTCGGCCAGATCAAGACGGCGCTGGCGGACAATCCAAACGTCACATTCGCAAAGAAACGCATCAAATGCGGCTGGGGCGAATGGAGCCTGGTGCAGGCCACGATCAACGCAGTGCGCAGCGCGGTCGAGGCCTTTCCGCGGGCCACGCATTTCTACATGCTGTCGGGCGATTGCATGGCGATCAAATCTGCGGAATACGCGCATGCCTTTCTCGATGAAAATGACATCGATTTCATCGAAAGCTTTGATTTCTTCGAAAGCGACTGGATCAAAACGGGCTTCAAGGAAGAGCGGCTGGTGTACCGCCACTTCTTTAACGAACGAAAGTATAAGCGCCTGTTTTACAACAGCTTTAACCTGCAGAAACGGCTCAATATAAAACGCGCGATCCCGCACGACATCGACGTCATGATCGGCAGCCAATGGTGGTGTCTGCGCCGCACGACCATCGAAAAGGTCCTCGATTTCGTGGACAAGCGCAAAGACGTGATGCGCTTTTTTCGCACCACTTGGATCCCCGACGAAACCTTCTTTCAAACGGTCGTGCGCCATCTCGTTGCCGAAGAAGAAATCGACACGCGCACCTTAACGTTCCTGATGTTCACCGACTACGGCATGCCGGTGACCTTCTACGACGACCATTATGATCTCTTGCTCAGTCAGGATTTCCTGTTTGCCCGCAAGATCAGCCCCGAGGCCGAAGAGTTAAAGCGCAGGCTTGGCTTGCTCTACGCTGCCGAAGGCGTGACGTTCAAAATCTCCAATGAGGGTCGCAGTCTTTACAAATTTCTTTCAAAGCGCGGGCGCGTCGGCGAACGATTTGCGCCGCGTTTTTGGGAAGCAGAAAGCGACGTGGGCCGCGAGCGTGAGTTGATGATCATCATCTGCAAAAAGTGGCACGTGGCCAAACGCTTGCTCGAGCGGATCCGAAAATTCACCAACGTCCCCGCGATTGAATACCTCTTTAACGAAGAACACACGCCCCTGCCTGACCTGGGCGGGATACAAAAATCGCTTAGCAAACGCACAAGACACCGGCGTGCGCTCATGCGGATGTTGTTTGATTATTACGATACCGACCGACTGATCGTGTGTATGGACCCGGGCAATCTGGGTCTGTTGCAAGACTTCGCAGACAACCGCTCTGTGACGCGAATGCTCGACGTGCAATGCAATTTCACCGACGAATACCTGATCGGTCATGCGATGCGCGTGGGCCTGGCGGGCGAGCAAACACCAGATGAAACGCTGCGCCGCTTGCTGCCGACAATCCGCAATGAGTTCACAGCCGAAAGCGACCGCATCCGGGATGCTGGTTTCAAAAACCTGGACCGTCTGAACGAACAGGCCGACCTTGAGAAAAACGGATCAGCGCTTTCGCGGTTTCTCTCGATTTCAGCTCAAAACGGGCGCGAGATTGCGGATTTGGACTATCTGTTCGCGGATTGATCGCGTCGGGCGGCACCGAATACGCAAGGGCCTACAGGTTCGCTCCGGCGCACACCGCCGCGTCAAGAGTTTCGCTTGAACCAGCCAGAAAGCTTGGCCCGACGTTCGTCAACAGCGTCTTCCAACGCTTCGATCTGAGGATCGATGCGGGACTGGCGGAACCGCCGCCACCGGACGTAGATCGCCCAATAGACAGCCGCCAAAAGTGTGAGGATCACAATATTGGTCCAAGGCACGCCTTTCGAAACGTCCGGTCCGTCAACCGCGCGGATGGAAATCGCGTTCGGAAAAATCGACAGGAATTCATTGCGCCACCCGTAATGCGTGACTAGCGCCCATTGCGCATCAGCAGCGGTCGATCGCAAATCTGACGCCTCGGCCTGCAGGTTCGAACTGTCGAATTTGAAATACGGCGGCCAACCCCAGGCCGTGTCTTCGTTGCGATAGACCATGACCTTGTCATTCGCGCGCTTGGTCTGAATGAAAAACACATCCCGGTTCAACAGCGTGCCATCAGCACCCGCATCCGCCTGCGCCCAGAACATCGCGTTTTCCCCAAAGTCGATGCGGCGTTCGTAGGTGTCCGTGATCCTGACGATATCGCGCTGGGGCAAGGTGTAGTGCAGGAAGGACAGCACCAGCACCCAAAACGTGATGACCAAAACCCACTTGATGTACTGCATACCGAACCCTTCAGGCGAAATTCACAATGTAGATCAACACCGCGACCAGAATCGTCGGCACAACATAAACACCTAAGATCAACTTACGCCGCAAGCTTCCATCGTAATCTTTGAGCCCATCGCTCACAAAAGTCTCGCGCGGTGTCGAAATATTGCCCTCGTCCCATTCCGCCTCAAGCTTTTGTCGCCGGACAGCCCGCGAATAGAACGACAGCGACACGTAAACGATCGTCAAAAAGACAAAACCGATAAACAGCATTCTGGCCAAAGCCACCATGTCCAACACTCTCCGATCGCGCGGTTTCTGATCCTATCCTAAGATAGGGCACCAGCGCCTCTGGTTCGAGCCCCCCAAGTGGCGCGGCGCTTAGATTTCCTGGTCGCCGATCCAGGCGCCTTATCAAGGTTTGCCACCCAGAAATTCGGAATAGACCCAGATCACGCCGTTTTCCGGTGAATAGAACTGGACAAGTGCCGGTAGAGTTGCTCCTACTCTCGCGGCATCTCAAAAGGGGAGATTACCCATGCTGGACACACAAACCAACCTTGCATCTTTGCTGTCCGATCCATCGCTGCTCGAAACCCGCGCTTATGTGAATGGCGCTTGGGTCGATGGCGACGCCGGCACGTTCGATGTGTTCAACCCAGCGCGCGGCGACGTGGTTGCCGCTGTTGCAGATCTCTCTCGGGACCAGGTCGCTCAGGCGATCGACGCGGCATACACCGCACAAAAAGACTGGGCCAGCTGGACGGGCAAAGAACGCGCTGCCGTTTTGCGCCGCTGGTTCGACCTTATGCTCGAAAACGCCGATGATCTGGCGACGATCCTCACGGCAGAGCAAGGCAAACCGCTGACCGAAGCCAAGGGCGAAATCGTCTATGGCGCGTCCTTTATCGAATTCTTCGCCGAAGAGGCAAAGCGCATCTATGGCGAGACGGTTCCAGGCCACCAGCGTGACAAACGGATCACCGTTCTGAAACAGCCCATCGGTGTCGCCGCATCGATCACACCCTGGAACTTTCCGAACGCCATGATCACGCGCAAAGCTGGCCCTGCACTGGCCGCGGGCTGTGCATTCGTCGCGCGCCCTGCCGCCGAAACTCCGCTCAGCGCGATCGTCATGGGTGTTCTGGCCGAACGCGCAGGCATCCCCGCTGGTGTCTTTAACGTCGTGCCATCCAGCTCGGCTTCTGCAATTGGCAAAGAGTTTTGCGAAAATCCCAAAATCCGCAAGCTGACCTTCACCGGCTCGACCGAAGTGGGGCGCATCTTGCTCAAACAGGCCGCAGACCAGGTCATCAAATGCTCGATGGAGCTTGGCGGCAACGCGCCCTTTATCGTCTTTGACGACGCAGATCTTGACGCAGCCGTCGAAGGCGCCATCGCCTGCAAATTCCGCAACAACGGTCAAACCTGCGTCTGCGCCAACCGCCTTTATGTTCAAGAGGGTGTTTACGATGCCTTCGCTGAAAAGCTGAAGGCCCGCGTGGCGGCCATGAAAATCGGCGATGGCCTCGAAGCAGGAACCGAGCTTGGCCCCCTGATCAACGCCGAAGCAGCAGACAAAGTCCGCGAACACATTGCCGATGCAACCTCGAAAGGCGCCAGCGTCATTCTTGGCGGCGCGGACAATCCGCTCGGCGGGAACTTCTTTGCCCCAACCATCGTCACTGGCGTGACCCAAGACATGATGGTCGCCCAGGATGAAACATTCGGCCCGATGGCGCCTCTCTTTAAGTTCAAAGACGAAGACGACGTGATCGCAATGGCCAATGACACGATCTTTGGCTTGGCGTCCTACTTTTACGCCAACGACCTGTCGCGCGTCTACAAAGTCGCCGAAGCGCTCGAATACGGTATCGTTGGGGTCAACACCGGCATCATCTCGACCGAGGTTGCTCCGTTTGGTGGCGTTAAACAATCCGGCCTTGGCCGCGAAGGCAGCCGCCACGGCATCGAAGATTACCTCGAGCTGAAATACATCTGTATGTCCGTCTGATGTTTTCGCTGGACGAGCTAAAGGACGCAGCGGCGTTGGTCCATGCGCACATGGATCCGACGCCGCAATACACGTGGGCCTTGCTCAGCCAGCGCATCGGGGCCGAGGTATGCGTTAAGCACGAAAATCACGGCCCGACCGGCGCCTTCAAGGTCAGAGGTGGCATCACCTTTATCGATTGGCTCCAGCGGACCCATCCAGACATGCGCGGCATTTGCACCGCAACGCGCGGCAATCACGGCCAAAGCCAGGCCCGCGCGGCCACCGCCGCGGGCTTGGTGGCCAAGGTCTATGCCCCGCGCGGCAACTCGGTCGAAAAGAACCGGGCGATGCAAGCCTTTGGCGCTGAGCTTATTGAATTTGGCGCAGACTTTGACGAAGCCCGCGAAGAAGCATTTCGTGTCGCCGCTCTCGAAGACCTTTTCATCGTGCCACCCTATCACCCGGAACTGGTGCGGGGCGTGGCCACTTACGGCTATGAACTTTTGTCGGCCCGGCCCGATCTGGATACGGTTTACGTCCCCATCGGCTGTGGCTCTGGCATTTGCGGCACCATCGCGGCCCGCGATGCACTTGGTCTTGATACGAAAATTGTCGCGGTTGTCTCGGACGCGGCTCAGACGGCAATGCTCTCTGTCCAAGCGGGTCGATTGATCGAAACAAACAGCGCCAACACCTTTGCCGACGGCATGGCTGTGCGGGTGCCGGTCCAAGAGGCGATCGACGTCTACGGCCCGGGCTCTGACCGCTTTGTCTCCGTTTCCGACGCCGAGGTCGCCGAGGCCATGCGCGTCTATTTTCACGACACCCACAACGTCGCCGAAGGTGCAGGAGCAGCGCCGCTGGCTGCGCTCATGCAAGAGCGTGAGAAAATGCAGGGCAAAAAGGTTGGCGTTATTCTTTGCGGCGGCAACGTCGACACCGCCAAATTTGCCGCTGTTCTGGCAGGCGAGGTCCCCGCGCCCTAGGGTCAAACCCCGCTGGCGCGCGGCGCTTTGGGTGCAAAACGCGGTTGTGAATTGCGCGGCGGCCCTTTGGCGTGTTCCTCTTGGCGAAAACCAACCAGGGCTTTGCCACGCTATGTTTCGTCTCCTCTCCGCTTTTGCCATCGCCCTTTTTGCCTCAGGTCCCGCGGCCTTTGCCTGCGGTGGGGCGGATGAGCCCTGTCAGATTGATCTGGGAAATTACCACATGGCCGCGCCACCGGCTGAGGCCAAGGGCATCATCATGCATCTGCACGGCGGAGGCGGTCGCGGCAAAGGCTTGCTCAAATCCGGTCTGGCGAAAGAGGCGGACAAACGGGGATATGTGTTCATTGCCCCAGACGGCGATCACCCCACCCGACGCTTCAAACGCGACTGGTCGGTTCGCGGCAAGAACATGGCCTATGACCGAGACGACCGCGTTTTCCTAAACGCCGTGATGGCGGATGCAAAGACACGGCTCGCCTTGCCACCCGACCTTCCGGTTTTGTTGGCCGGCTTTTCCCGTGGCGGGTCTTTCGTGTGGAACATGGCCTGTGAACAACCCGATTTTGCAACCGCATACGCCCCCCTTGCCGGGGCGTTCTGGGATGACCTTCCGGCTGTCTGTCAGGCGCCGGTGAACTTGTTTCACACGCATGGCTGGAGCGATCGCACCGTCCCATTGGAAGGCAGATCCTTTGGTGGCGGCGCTGTTGTCCAAGGCGATGTCTGGGCGTCCCTCAAAGTGATGCGGGAAACCAACGGATGCGACAATCGTCAGCCCGAACGCAACAGCAGGGATGGTGACACATGGTTTCGCCACTGGACGGATTGCAATGCCGGTGAAATTCACCTGATGCTGCACCAAGGCGGGCATGGCGCGCCGAAAGGCTGGTCTGCGGCGATGGTGGATTGGTTCGAAACGCTTAACCAGCCCTAAAGACGGCTGCGCCCCTGCGCGACGCGCACCACGGCCCCGACCCAATTTCCAGTCGCGCGGTTTTCCGTGTTGACGCATCGGAAAGCGCGGGCTAAACGCGCCCTCCTTTCAAACCAAAAGCTCGATGGAGGCGGTCATGACGCATGCGCATGTCCTGGGAATTGACTTTGGCACCTCCAACTCGGCTGCTGGTTATTTGAAAAACGGTCGGCCGGTGCTCATCGAGATGACGCCAGGGCAGACCACCCTACCCACGACGTTCTTCTTTGATTTCGAAACCCGCGAAACGCTTGTCGGCGCACCCGCGAACCAAGCGCTTATTGACGGGCTAGAGGGCCGCTTTATGCGCGCGCTCAAGCGGGTTTTGGGCACAAGCCTGATGCATGAAAAACGTCAGATATTGAACGAAAGGGTCACTTTTGTCGACATTATCGGCCGCTTTTTGCGCCATATGAAAACCCGATCAGAGCAGGCAACAGGGCTGCGGTTTTCCCATGCCGTTTCCGGGCGCCCTGTCGTCTTTCATGGCAACGATGACCCCCGCGAGGCACAAGCCGAAAAAGACCTGCGCGCCTGTTATGCCGCCGCCGGGTTCGAAACTGTGCGCTTTGTGCCCGAACCTCAGGCCGCTGCCATCGCCAGCGGCGCGCTGCATACGCCGGGGACACTGGGCCTGGTCGTCGATATCGGCGGTGGTACGTCGGATTTTTCCGTGTTTGAGAGCGCCTCAGACGGGGTGCGTATCCTTGCCAATCACGGCGTGCGCATCGGAGGCACCGACTTTGACCGCTCCATCAGCATCGACCGCGTGATGCCCCTTCTTGGCAAAGGCAGCCACTTGCGCAAAGACATCGGCGCGGGGCTGCTGCCTGCGCCGAATGCCATCTTCAACGATCTGGCCACGTGGGAGAAAATCCCGTTTTTATACGCGGCCCAGACCAGACGCATGGCCACCGAGATGCATCAGCTCGCCCAAGAGCCCGAAAAGCTCTGCCGTCTGGTCACGGTGCTAGAGGATGAATTGGGTCACGATCTTGCCTTCGCCGTAGAGCAGGGCAAGATCGATGCAAACTCTGACAAGCAAGACCCCCGGATCGATCTAACGCCTATCGAACGTGGGCTAAACGCCCCCTTGCCCGCGCATGTTCTGCCGCCCATTCTGGCCCCGTTCGGAACCGCGCTCGCCCAAGGCGCGCGCGAGACGTTAGACCGTGCAGAGGTGCGCGCGGATCAAATCCAGGACGTCATATATGTCGGTGGCTCAAGCTTGATGTCGTTTATTCCAGACACGATGAAAGGCCTCTTTCCAGACGCCAACCACAGCTTATCCGAGGTCTTCACCGCTGTGGCCGATGGGTTGGCGATGTCGGCGACTTTGGATGATGGCGCGGCCTAGATAGAGGCGCCTTGCAGGGTCGATGCGGCCATTAAATGCCTTTGCGCAGGGCATCGATCGCGGGATTTGGATATTTGAAGCCAAAAGAAAGGGCGGTGTCGCCCTTTCCGGTTGGTGTTTGGCCCGGTTTAGAGGTGATCCGGGCCCCCGGGGTTGCCCCCTAGTTCACAGCTTTGGCGTCAACCACATCTGTCGGCACTGCGTTTTGTGCGGAAATGGCGATGCGGCGCGGTTTGAGCGCTTCGGGCACTTCTTTCACCAGATCGATGTTCAGCATGCCGTCAACATGGCTGGCGCCGGTGACGACGACATGGTCAGCCAGATGAAAGCGACGCTCAAATGCGCGCGTTGCAATGCCGCGATGCAGATAGGTTTTTTCGTCTTCGGCTGCTTTTTTGGCAGAGATGATCAGCGCGTTTTCACGCACTTCGACAGAGAGGTCTTGATCGGAAAAGCCTGCGACAGCCACAGAAATGCGATAGGCGTCGTCATCGGTTTTTTCGATATCGTAAGGCGGGTAGCTGCTGTTGTTCGTGTCGGCGGCCAGAACCCGATCCATCAGGTCAGCCACTTGGTCAAAGCCGACAGTCGCGCGGTAAAGCGGAGCAAAATCAAACGTACGCATAGGTCGTTATCCTCATTCTAGAGCGATAGTGTTGTGGGCCCTCCGTCATTGGACGAACCCGTTTTCGATGCCAGAGCCCGCATTGGCGCCCCAGCGATGGAAATGTGGGCATGCGGCGCGCCAGGTTCAAGTGGGGCCGCGGGCCTTGGGCTTAGGGTTTTACGAACTTGGCGCCGCCGGCGCTGCGTTTGTCGCCCACGCCGATCCGGCGGATCGTGGCGGTCGGGGCCGTGGGCCGGCTGCGCATCTGGCGCATCACTTCGTCAACGCGGTCCGGCAAATGCATGCCGAGTGCGATGCGTTTGTTTTGATACATCGTCATGCCTGAGATGACAGACATGATCCGCCCGCGGCCATTGAGATGCGAGAACACCGGCGCGCCCGAAGACCCAAAGGTCACGTCGCAATCAAACAACAGCAAATCGCCGAATTGCCGGAACATCTGGCATTCGTTTTGGCGCGATTGCGTGGTGGCGCGATCTCTTCCGTACGAGACAACGCTGACCGGTCCGGGACGCACCACATCGCGATGGAGGTTGAAGGGCGCGATCTCGAACGAAGAGATGGGCTGTGCCAATCGGATGAGCGCGACATCGTTGCTGACGTTTTCATCCGTGAGCGGCGCAAGCGGTTGAAAGCCAGCATGCGCTTCGGCGGCAACGGCTGCGCGTTTGGTCACGGCCTTGCCCCCGCGAAAGCCTGCCAGAAACGTGATCTCGGAGGGGTGCCAACGTTCATCGCTGTTGGATTTGTACAGGCAATGCGCCGCCGTCAGAACCATATCAGGCGCAATCAGCGTGCCAGAGCAGAACGCGCCGCGCCCAAAGTTGAGCCGCCCAACAGCCTTCCAGACGCTGGCCGAATTCTCGGTATCAAGCGTGCGCAGCTCGGTGGTTTGCGCGATGATCGGCGTGGCGCTGAGCGCCAACAAGGCGGCGAGGACCAGACGGATCATGGCTTTACAAACTTGGCGTCCGAGGTGCGTGCATGATCACCGACGATAATTCGCTTGCTGCCTTTTGGCGTCGTCGAGAAGGATCCGAGCCCTGCAACCAAGTCAGCCTGCAGCCGTGCCAGCGGCACATGAAGGGACGTGCCCAGCGCGACCCGGTCCCCTGAAATCTCTGCCTTGGCCGAGACAACCGAAACGATGCGGGCTTGCCCGTCGACAAAGGCGAAGATCGGCGCGCCAGAGGATCCGAAATCCACGTCGCAGGACGTCACCAAAACGCCGTCTTGCTGGGCCAGTACATTGCATGTGTTTTGCAGCGACGGCGCCTCTGCCCGGTCTTTGGCATAGCTGACGATGCCCACACGCTCGCCCGCGCGCGGCTGTGCGCTGGTTTGAAAGGGCAAAATCCGGCCGGTTCGGATTGGCTGATCCAGTTGCAAAAGGGCCAGATCATTGCGCACGGACGCCGCATTGTTCGGCCCGTCATAGTCGAAATCCGAATGCACAACCGCTTGTTTGATGCTGCGATAGGCCGACGCCCGCCCGTTACGCCACCCGGCCAGGAACTCAATTTGCCCTGGATCGATGCGGTCATGCGTGTCGCTGTCATAGAGACAATGCCCCGCCGTCAGAACCAGGTCAGGGGCAATCAACGCGCCGGTGCAAAAGCCTTTGCCACCAATGTCCAGGCGCCCAACGGCTTCCCAGCCTTGGGCTTCGACACCGGTTTTCAAGCTTTTCAGATGATCCCCTTCGGCCACGGCCGTCGTTGTCACAAACAAAGAAATAAGAAACGGAACGAACCAGCGCGGCAAATTGAGCACCTAATGATAACGTGACAGACCTGCCGCTTAAGGCGCAATCACGGCAGAAATGAGGCAGCCCGTCAAATTCATTTCAAAATTGGTGTGATGTCCCCTTTGCGCTCCAACGCCCCGGGACGTGGCCCGCCCGTCGCCCAATCCAAAAGCTCGACCGTATGCAGGATCGGCACATCCGTGGCCGAGCCGATCTGCATCATACATCCGATGTTCCCCGCCGCGATCACGTCTGGCGATTTGGCCTCTAATGTGCGGACTTTTCGCGACTTGAGCTGCGCGGATATCTCGGGCTGCATCAGGTTATACGTGCCCGCAGATCCGCAACATAAATGACTGTCTGCGGGCTCAACCACTGTGAAACCGACACGTTTAAGCAGGTCTTTCGGATAGGTCTTGATCTGTTGACCATGCTGCAGCGAACAGGCCGCGTGATAGGCGACCGTGACGGGCCGGTCCTCCTGGCCAAGCCCGAGAGATCGCATCGTCGGCGCTTGGGTGGCGGCGTCAGCGGTCAGCAATCTCTCCAAAACCTCAGAGATATCGCGCGCGATGTCCGCGACAGCTTGCGCGTCATCCGCCATGTCGGTTGTGCGGAACATGTGACCATAGTCTTTGACCGTGGTCCCACAGCCCGAGGTGTTGATCACGATCGCGTCCAGCCCCTTGCCATCCATCTCGGCCTTCCAGGCTTTGATGTTTTGCGCCGCACTTGCGTGGCTTTGATCCACCTTGCCCATGTGATGCGTCAGCGCCCCACAACAGCCCGCGCCCTCGGCAACCACCACTTCGGCACCAAGCCGGGTCAGCAACCGGATGGTCGCGTCGTTGATGTCCGTGTTCAACGCCTTTTGCGCACAGCCCGTCATCAAGGCCACGCGCATCTTTGGCGGCGCCACAGGCGCAAAGCTCTGCGGATCATCGTTCCGGCTGACCGGCGGGATATAGCTGGGCGCCATATCCAGCATCGCACGCAGCCGCGCATCCGGCACCAGCCGCTTGAACGGGCGCCCAATCCGCGCCAGCAAAAGCGCCACGCGAAAACGCATGGGATAGGGCAAGATCTGTGCCAATACCCACCGCAACGCCCTGTCCGACCACGGGCGGTCATAATGTGTCTCGATATATGCGCGCGCGTGATCGACCAGGTGCATGTAATGCACGCCCGATGGGCAGGTCGACATGCACGCCAGACAAGACAGACACCGGTCGATGTGTTTGACGACCTTTTCGTCCGGCACGCGCTCATTTTCGAGCATGTCTTTGATCAGATAAATCCGCCCGCGCGGACTATCCAACTCATCCCCCAGAACCTGATAGGTCGGGCAAGTCGCCGTGCAAAACCCGCAATGCACACAGGCGCGCAGGATGTCATTTGAGCGTTGGAAATCACGCTGTTTCAACTGCTCAGGAGAGAACGTTGTCTGCATCGTTTTTACAAAGGCCTCACGCTGCCACGGCCATCAGGCCAGGGTTCAAAATACCGCGCGGATCGAAACGTGCGCGCAACCCTGCCGACAAAGCTGCGACCCCAGGCGCCTCGGGCTGGAAACTGCCCAGCCGCGCATGCGTCTCAGCCGCCGCGCGCATCACTGTGGCGTGTCCGCTCACGCCATGGATGGCCGCGCGCACATCTGTCCCCGACGGCACCCGCGCCCAGACCAGGCCACCGCCCCAATCCATCTGTGTCTCTGATCGCTCAGGCAAACGCGCGATCACGCCTGGCCCATCTGATGGCGTGACAGAAATCCGCCAGATGTCTCCGGCCCCATCGCGCAAAGCGCGCGCATCGCGCACCAAAGACCAATCCTGTGCAACCACCTCCGACGAACCAAACGCCGCCAGCTTCGACTGCAATTGCGCCACGCGATAGGCCACCGACGCTTCAAAACCTTCCACCCGGATCAGCGTCCTGCCCCCAACACATGCCGCGCCACTCACATCAAAGGGCGAGGACAAGGCCCCCGACATCGCCGCAACCGCCGCCTCTGCCGACAAATCTTCCAGGGCCAGCGTCGCCTCGGTCTCGGGCCGCGGCATCACCTTCAGCGACACTTCGGTCAACACACCCAGCGTGCCCCAAGAGCCCGCCATGACCTTCACAAGATCATATCCCGTGACGTTCTTCATCACCCGGCCACCGTTCTTGATCACCGTCCCACGGCCATCTACAAACCGCACGCCCAACAGAAAATCCCGCGCCGCACCGGCCTGGATCCGCCGTGGACCGCTCGCATTGGTCGCCACAACACCGCCAATCGTCGATCCGTCGCGCCCGCCTAGAAAATATGGCTCGAACGCCAGCCTTTGCCCCTCCGCCTCCAGCGTCGCCTCAATCTCCGTCACCGGCGTCCCGGCCTGCGCAACCAGCGTCAGCGCCCCCGGCTCATAAAGCGTCACACCACACAGCCCAGCGGTCGAGACGACATCGCCGACCCCCTCTCGCCCCAAATCGCGCGTCCCACCACCACGCAGCCGCAGAGGCCCCGATGCCTCAGCAATAGCCGCACTCAAATCCGCTTCTGTTTCAATCATCATCTTCTTTTGGATCCCAAATACTCCGGGGGAGCGCCGCAATCTCTGCGGCTGCCTCTTGGG
>CAZYQC010000064.1:0-18621 GCA_964649815.1 uncultured Rhodobacterales bacterium
CACTTCATGAAGGACGATGAAGGCAAGGGCATCGAGCCGTTCCACACCGTCTACCTGCACCAACTCGTCCGCGACGAGAAGGGCAAGAAGATGTCGAAAACCACCGGCAACGTCATCGATCCTCTTGATATCGTTGACGAATACGGCGCAGACGCGTTGCGCTTTACCAATACCTCGATGGCCGCCATCGGCGGTGTACTCAAGCTCAGCAAAGACCGTATCACCGGCTACCGCAACTTCGGCACCAAGCTCTGGAACGCTTGCCGTTTCGCCGAAATGAACGGCGTCTACGACATCGCCCCAGAAACGCCCGCCCCCAAAGCGGCGGTGAACAAATGGATAATCGGCGAAACAGCCCGCGTCCGCGAGGAAGTGGACAAAGCCCTCACCGACTATCGGTTCAACGATGCCGCCAACGGCCTCTACGCCTTTGTTTGGGGCAAAGTCTGCGATTGGTACGTAGAGCTGTCCAAACCCCTGCTGCAAGGCGACGACCAAGCCACGGCGGATGAAACCCGCCAAACAATGCGGTGGGTGCTGGACCAATGCCTCATCCTGCTGCACCCCATCATGCCTTTCATCACCGAAGAGCTTTGGGGCAAAACGGCCGAGCGCTCCGGTATGCTGGTCCATGCCGATTGGCCAACCTATGAGGCCAAAGACCTCCTCAATCCAGCTGCCGATGCGGAACTGACATGGGTTGTCAGCCTCATCGAAAACATCCGCTCGGCCCGCGCGCAAATGCACGTCCCCGCTGGCGCCTACATCCCGCTCGTCGTGAAAGACCTCAGCGAAGTGGCCAACAGCTACTGGATGGCCAACGAGACGATGATCAAACGCCTCGCCCGGATCGAAGAGCTCTCCTCCGTCGATGACTTCCCCAAAGGCACCGTTGCCCTGGGCGTCGCTGGCGGCAGCTTTGGCTTACCCCTCGCCGGCGTCATCGACATCGTCGAGGAAAAAGCCCGACTTGAAAAAACTCTCGGCAAACTCGCCAAAGAACTCGAAGGCCTCCGCGGCAGGCTAAACAACCCCAAGTTTGTCGACAACGCGCCGCCAGAAGTGGTGGAAGAAACCCAGGCCAATCTTGCGGCCCGAGAGGAAGAGGAAGCCAAGCTCAAAGAAGCGTTCGACCGCCTGAGTGAACTCTGAAGCGCAAGCGAGGGGCCAGCCCCTCGCGCTCCCCGGAGTATTTTTGATCCAAAAGAAGAGCGGAATGTCTGCCTTTCTTTTGGCGAAAAGTATCCTGGGGGTTTGGGGGCAAAGCCCCCAACTGGGATCTCAAATGATGCCGCAGGCATCGCTATTTGAATACGGGGGTGCGGCCTTCTTGTGTTGCGGCGATGATTTCGCGCTGGTCAGGGCCGCCGATTAATTCGGTTTGCGCGCGACTTTCGGCCAAGAGGACCTCTTCTGCCGGTGCGGTTTCTGCGAGGGCGATGAGCTCTTTGGCGACGCGGGTCGCAGCGGGTGATTTTTGGGCGATGGTGGCGGCGAGTTCAAAGGCCGCGGCCAGCGGGTCGTCGGCCAATTCGGTGACCAAGCCCCAAGTTTGGGCTTGGGCTGCTTCGATGGGTTGGGCGGTATAGGTCATGTAGCGGATCACGTCGCTGCGGACGAGTTTCGGCAACAGGATCATGCCACCCATGTCGGGAACGAGGCCCCAGCGCGCCTCCATCAAGGCGAGTTTCGCGTCCGGGCCGGCGATGCGAATATCCGCCCCAAGCGCCAGTTGGAAACCGGCGCCAAAGACGGGGCCATGCAAGGCGGCGATGACGGGTTGCGGCAAGCGTTGCCAGATCAAGGCGAATTCCTGGAATTTGTTGGTCGTTCCAGCCCCATGCGTGCGGGCTATCAGGCCTGAGATCGGATCGCGCACGGACGAGCTGTCGAAGGCGCTGACATCTGTGCCTGCACAAAAGGCACGCCCCTCGCCAGAGAGGACACAGACCCGCGCCGTTGATGCCGCGACCTCTTCGGCCGCAGCAATGACCGCGGCGATCATCTCTGCGTCGACGGCGTTCATTTTGTCCGGGCGGGTGAGGCGCACGTGGGCGATATGATTTTCGTGGTGAATTGTGACGCGGGGCATGGTGATCCTCCTTTTGTGGGTGCAGCCTTTCGCAGGCTCTTGGTCTTGGAAAGCAGAACGTTGGGGCACGGCTTGCCGGTTTGGTTCTGGCTCGTCATAACGGGCGCATGACCAGATTGACCAAACTTGCCTCCGCCTTGCCCTCGACCGTCCCGTTCGTGGGACCCGAAACGCAAGAACGCGCGATGGAGCGTGGCTTTGACGCGCGTATCGGCGCAAACGAATCTGTCTTTGGCCCATCGCCTGCGGTGAAAGCGGCTATGGCGGAAGCTGATATCTGGATGTACGGCGATCCTGAGAACTTTGATCTACGCCACGCGCTTGCCGCGCATCACGGTATCACAGCCGATCATATCATGGTGGGCGAAGGCATTGATGGATTGCTTGGCTATCTTGTGCGCCTGTTCGTGGGCGAAGGGGACGCGGTGGTCACGTCTGATGGCGCCTATCCGACCTTCAGCTACCACGTCGCAGGCTACGGCGGAACGCTTCACAAAGTGCCTTACAATGGGGATCACGAAGATCCGGCTGCGCTTTTTGCCAAAGCGGGCGAGGTTGGCGCCAAGCTGATCTACCTCGCCAATCCTGACAACCCGATGGGCAGTTGGCATTCGGGGGACGCGCTGACCAAGGCGTTGGATGACATACCTGCGGGCTCTCTTTTGGTCTTGGACGAGGCTTACATCGACACCGCCCCCGCAGGCACCGCGCCCACCATCGACGCAAATGACCCGCGCGTCGTGCGAATGCGCACCTTTTCAAAGGCTTACGGCATGGCAGGTGCGCGCGTGGGCTATGTGATCACTGCGCCAGAGATCGCGACCGCCTTTAACAAAGTGCGCAACCATTTCGGCATGAACCGTGCGGCCCAAGCGGGGGCTTTGGCCGCTTTGCACGATCAGGATTATCTGAGCGTCGTTCTGGGCAAAATCCAGGAAAGCAAGAAGGTGATCGCAGATATTGCCCAGGAAAACGGCCTGTCGCCCCTTCCATCGGCGACCAACTTTGTGACGATCGATTGCGGACAGGATGGTGCCTTTGCCAAGGCTGTGCTGGATGATCTAGTTGCCCAGGGTTTGTTTGTCCGCATGCCCTTTGCGGCGCCGCAAAATCGGTGCATTCGGGTCAGCTGTGGGACGCCTGACGATATGGCGCGGCTGAGAGAAGCGTTGCCAAAAGCGTTATCGGCTGCACGAAAAGGCTGACAGATCGACAGCAGGGCTTATACTTTCCACATCGATACCGATTTGGGAGAGTCTGATGAACGACCCAGAGTTCCGTTCTGCCCCAGATTTCACCACCGCCTGCGTGGTGATGTTCGGCGTGAACCTGTCATGGATACTCTTTGCGATCTGGTCAATCTGGGGATTGGTTGTCGCAATCCTGGTCTCGGTCATGATCAACCACGCGATGACGCGTATCCAGGCTTGGGCGATGGCGCGGCAGGCCGCGTCGATCAAACGCGGCAAACCCTTTGAACCACGGCGCTAGGCGGGCGACCCACCCGCGATCACATCTGCAGCAGCCTCTAGCGCGCCTGGACCAAACGGTATGTCCAAGGCCTTCATACCCGCCTGCATGCCCCCCAAAAGCCCCATGATCATATGCCCGTTTACGTGCCCCATATGACCAAGCCGGAAATACCCGTCCGAGCCTTTGTCGTTTGGTTCGGCCATGCCGAGGCCGATGCCTAGGGTTAGACCAATCTGGCCTGATACCCATTCTCGCAACCGCGTGCCGTGCGGCGCTCCTAGGTGGAGAGAGGTGACCGCGGTGCTGCGAAAGGATGGATCGGCGACATTCATTTTCAGCGGGCCGCCTTGCCCCCAGGCATCGCATGCGGCCCAAATGGCGCGCGCCAACAGAGCGTGCCGCTGCCAGACGTTTTCGATACCTTCTTCCATTAGGATATCCAGCGCTTTGCGCAGACCGTATACGTGGTGGGTCGGGGCCGTGCCGTCCCAATATTGATAGGGTTCTTCGGCATGGGCGCGCGGTGTCCAATCCCAATACCGGCTGACCCGTGGCATCTCGGCGCGCACCTGCGCGGCCTTGTCGTTGAAAAAGACAAAACACATGCCGGCCGGCACCATCAGCCCTTTTTGACAACCCGCGACCATGACATCGACGCCCCAAGCGTCCATCTCAAAGACATCACAGCCCAGCGAGGCAATGCAATCCGCCATCAAAAGCGCGGGATGCCCCACCTCATCAAGTGTGGCGCGCAGGGCGGCGATGTCGTTGCGGATCGAGGTTGACGTATCGACGTGGACCGCCAAAACCGCCTTGATGCTATGGTCTTTGTCTTTCGTCAGCACATCGGCAATCTGCGCCATATCCATCGGAGATTGGCGCCCGAAATCCAACAAATCCACCGTTGCGCCGATGCCGTCTGCCATCTCGCCCCAGCCGTGGGCGAACCGGCCCGTTGCAGGCACGAACACCTTGTCGCCTGGCGCAATTGTATTGGCCAGCGCAGCCTCCCATGCGGCGTGGCCGTTGCCGATATACATCGCGACGTGATGCTCGGTTCGCGCCACTTTGCGCAGATCGGGAACCAGGCTCGCCACCGTGTCCACCAATTCGCCCGCATAGATGTTGGGCGAGGCCCGGTGCATCGCCTGCAAAACGGCATCCGGCATGACGGATGGGCCGGGGATGGCAAGGTATTCGCGGCCGAAGCTGGCGACGGGGCGTGATGACATGGCGTTAGCCTTTCAAGTGAATCGGTCGGACGGTAACTCTGTTGACGCCAGCGTCAATATCAGCGGCTTCGGCGATAGGCCGCAGCCAGCGCTTCTGGATCGGCCCCGCCGAAATAGCGGGCAAGCGTCATCAGGTTCCGCGCCCCCTGGCGCATCCAGCCGCGTTGCCGGTATTTTTGCGCGCTTGTGACTGCGGTCGCATCGAGCGCGGTCAATTTGCCTTTGAGCGTTTGAGCCAGGGCCACGTCCTCCATCAAGGGGATGTCACGATAGCCGCCCGTGGCCTCGTAAAGCGCTTTGGAAATCAGCAGGCCCTGATCGCCATAAGGCAGCCCCCAGCGCGACCGCAGATTGGCCCAGGCCGCGACCCACCGACCGCCTTGATCAAATTGCAGCCTGAAATACGCAGCATCTTGACGGCTGAGATGCGCGCCCACCGGTCCGACCCAGCCTGGCGCCAAAACGGTATCGGCATGCAGAACAAGCAGCCAATCACCTTGGGCGCGTTCACAGCCGCGATGCAGCTGACCGCCGCGCGACGGCGCACCGGAAACAACCTCACCGCCCCATTCCTTCGCGATGCTGACCGTCTGGTCCTGAGAGCCACCGTCAGTGACGATCAATTCCCGGATCAGACCCTTTTCCAGACCTTCGACCAGGCCACCCAAACAACTGGGCAGCGTGGTTTCCGCATTGAGCGTGGGGATAATGACGGAAATAGGGGCGCGCATGGTCTTTTTGTTGTGGTTCGGGCGGTTATATAGTCCGTCGCGGCAAGAGGGAACAAGCATGACACAGCGGTCGATTATCCAACTCAGTGGCTCCGACGTACAGTCATTTCTGCAAGATTTGGTTACAAACGACATCTCGGGCATCGAGACGGGCCTCGTTTACGCAGCCTTACTGACGCCACAGGGCAAATACATCGCCGATTTTTTCCTTTCCGCTTTGGGCGAGGATGTGCTTTTGGACGTGGACGCAGATCTCGCGCCGCAACTGACGCGGCGCCTGTCGATGTACAAGCTGCGGGCGGACGTCTCGATTGCGCCCACTGATTTGATCTTGCACCGCGGATTGGGGCCGGTGCCCGCCGATGGGTTTGCCGATCCGCGTCATGCTGACCTGGGCTGGCGCGCCTATCGCTCAGAAGAACCAGCAACTGATGACGTTGATTGGACCGCGCTCTACGTAGATCTCATGGTGCCGCAATCCGGCGCAGAATTGCACGGCGAAAGCTATGTCCTGGAAATGGGGTTTGAGCGCCTCAACGGCGTCGATTTCCGCAAAGGATGTTACGTGGGGCAAGAGGTCACCGCCCGTATGAAGCACAAGACCGAGCTGCGCAAAGGTCTGGCCCTTGTGTCAGTCGATGGCGCCGCCAACCCCGGCGCCGAGATCACGGCAGACGGCAAATCTGTCGGCACGCTGCACACGGTCGCGCAGGGCAAAGCACTCGCCTATTTGCGCTTCGACCGCGCCAGCGGCGCAATGGCCGCAGACGGTGCAAAGTTAACGCTGCTGGCACGCTAAGCGGTTGCCCAAGCGCCCAAGCGGGCGCATTAACCTGATATGCTGAGCTACCAACATATCTATCACGCGGGCAATCTGGCGGATGTACACAAACATACGCTCCTGGCGTGGATGCTTGACTATCTCACGCGCAAAGACAAACCGCTGACCTATATCGAAACGCATGCAGGCCGAGCGCTCTATGACTTGAATGCGCCCGAAGCTGTTAAAACGGGCGAGGCCGCGCAAGGCATTGCGCTGATCCGCCCGCATCTGGCACCGGATCACCCTTATGCCCAGGTTTTGGCCGCCCAAGACGCGGGGCGATATCCCGGCTCACCCGCCATCGCCGGGCATATCTTACGCGCCACCGACACGATCCACCTGGCCGAACTTCACCCAAGAGAGCACGCCGCTCTCGCGCGGGCCATGCCCTCTGCGAATGTCCATAACCAGGACGGTTTTGCCACTGCGCATGGGTTGATCCCGCCAACGCCCCGGCGTGGATTGCTGCAGATTGACCCCAGTTACGAGATCAAGGGCGATTATGCCACACTGCCCGGGCACATCCGCAAGTGGCACCGGGCATGGAACGTAGGCGTTATCGCCCTGTGGTATCCGCTGCTGAAAAACAAGCTTCATCAGACACTTACCAAGAAACTCCGGCAAGATTTTCCAGATGCGTTCTTGCACGAGATTGGGTTCAAACCCGCCCGCGACGGGCATGGAATGATCGGTTCAGGGATTTTCGTGTTAAATCCGCCGTTTGGACTTGCCGAAAGCGCCGCTGATTTGGAAACTCTGTTTGACCGCGCCAAGGTGCTCAGGCCTTTGGCGTAACTGCCACGATGACCCAAGCTGCCTATGTTCGAACGTCTTTTTCCAAGTCGCGCCAAGTCCAAGCCCGCTTTGCCGCAACCTAATCCGCAGCTGGCCTTGGGTGCGTTGCTGGTGCGTGTCGCTTTTGCCGACCGGAACTACGAAGTCGCCGAAATTGCGGCCATCGACAAAATCCTACAGGCCACCTTTGGCCTGGGACCGATTGATGCGGCCAAGCTGCGGGCAACTTGCGAAGCGCTAGAGCGCGATGCACCCGGCACGCCGGAATTCGCACGCATCCTGCGCGAGGAAGTCGCCTATGAAGAGCGAAAGGCGCTTGTCTCTTCGATGTGGCAGGTTCTCTTGGCGGATGGCGATCACGCAGATGTAGAAGAAACGACGCTGCACCAAGCGGAAAAAGCCTTGGGCATAACCGCCGAAGACAGCGCCGCGATCCAAGCCGCCGCAACACTCTGACGTTGGCCTTGCGCATCACTTTGCCTATATCGCCTGCATGTTTGCTGATTTGCTAAAACGCCTGACGGCGCCCGCCCCGGAACAATTGCCCGCCACTGACGCACGTCTGGCACTAACCGCTCTGCTCGTGCGTGTCGCCCGCTCGGACGGGCAGTACGACACCGATGAACAAGGCCGGATCCTGGCAATTGCCTCCGCGCGCTATGGTCTTTCGGATGCAGACGCCCGCTCCCTACGCGCCGAGGCAGAGGAACTAGAGGCCCAAGCCCCGGACACGGTGCGCTTTACCCGCGCCATCAAAGACGCCGTGCCCTATGAGGACCGACTCAGCGTCATCGAGGCCTTGTGGAAAGTCGTCCTGGCCGATGGTGTGCGCGCGCAGGAAGAGGACGCGTTGCTGCGTCTTGTGGCAAGCCTTTTGGGTGTCACCGACCAAGACAGCGCCCGCGCCCGCCAAAAGGTCGCGTCGGAATGAGTGCGAGCTTGCCGATGTATTGGCGGGCCGACAACGCCGCCATCTGGCAGCGTTTTTGGCACCACGTTCAAACCGCGGCACGCGCATCTTCGATAGAGCTACCGGATCTCACACCGCCCGAAGCCTTGCCAGACCCTCTCTACGACCATTGGCTTTCGCCTGATCTGGTTCTGTCGCAAACCTGCGGACTGCCTCTGCGCACGCGCCTCAAGAACAAAGTCACCTACGTTGTGACCCCCGATTTCGCGATCCAAGGCTGCGCGCCCGGGCATTACCACTCGGTCGTTTTGCGCCGCAAAGGCTCGGACACCGGTTGGCGTTTGGCCCGCAACGCAAGTGACAGTCAATCCGGTTGGGCAACGGCCGTGCACTGGCAACAAAAAAGCGGGCCGGAGCGCTGGGACGCGATTATCGACACCGGCGCGCATGCGGCCTCAGCGGCCTATGTCGCCTCTGGCAAAGCCGATGTAGCCTGCGTCGACGCAGTGACGTGGCGCCTTATTCAGTCTGACCCCGATCTCTCTGACCTCGAGGTGATCGACACGACACCGCCTACGCCGGCCTTGCCAATCATTACCGCGACTGACCGCGATCCAGCCCCGCTGCGCCGCGCGTTGGAACAAGCCCTGCCTTTGCTGTCCGAGGGCGACCGCAAAGCACTGGGCGGTTTGCACGGGTTCGTGACCCTGTCGGTCGACGATTACTTCCGCATTCCGGTGCCGCCCGACAACTGATCGCGCCCCGGAAAAGTTGACGCCTCAGCTCTGCCGCCTTGGAATGCGCGTGGACAAGCCTCTCAAATTGCGCCTTCATGGCGCCCAGTTCGCTGTGCGAAGCCAATGCCATCTAAGAAAGCCTGTAACCGACCGTGTCGTCCTGGATCGAAGCCAACCCCACCATTCGCGCCTTGCGCGTCGCCGCCTCTGATCTCAACGGCGTGCCGCGTGGCAAACGCCTGCCCGTCGCATCTGCTGACAAATTGCTGAGCGAGGGCACGCGCTTTCCTTTTTCCGCCCTGAATGTGGACCTGTGGGGCGACGATATCGAAGACAGCCCCCTGGTCCTGGCAAGCGGTGATCAAGACGGGTTTCTACAGGCAACAGATCGCGGCTATCTGCCGGTGCCCTGGCTCGATACGCCAACGGCGATGCTGCCCATCTGGATGTTCCACGAAAACGGAACCCCGTTCGAAGGCGACCCTCGTCAAGCGCTCGCGCGCATTGAAAAACGCTATCGTGACAAAGGCCTCCAACCTGTCGTGGCGGTGGAGTTAGAGTTCTACCTCGTCGATATGGCGCGCGATGACCTCCGCGCGCCGGTTTCTCCGTTTACAAAACACGCAAGCGGTGTGGGCGATGTCCTCAGCCTTTGGGAGCTTGACCGTTTTGACGGGTTTTTGACCGCCCTCTACGACGGCTGCGCCGAGATGGGCATTCCAGCCGACACAGCGATCAGCGAATGCGGGCCCGGCCAGTTCGAGATTAACCTCACTCACCAGGCGGACGCATTGCGGGCGGCGGATGATGCGTGGCTGTTTAAGATGCTGACCAAAGGTCTGGCGCGCAAACACGGGTTTGCCGCAACCTTCATGGCCAAACCCTATCTGGATCAGGCAGGCAGCGGATTGCACATGCATTTCTCTGTGTTGGACCAGGATGGCCGGAACGTCTTTGACGATGGCTCGGACACCGGCAGTGCAACATTGCATCACGCCATCGCCGGCTGCTTGGATGCCCTCCACGACAGCACATTGATCTTTGCGCCGCACGGCAACAGCTATGATCGCCTCGTACCCGGTGCGCATGCCCCAACAGGGGTTGCCTGGGCCTATGAAAACCGAACCGTCGCAATCCGTGTGCCGTCCGGACCTCCGGTCGCGCGTCGCATCGAACACCGGTGTGCAGGCGGCGACGCGAACCCCTATCTCTCGGTCGCCGCAGTGTTGGGTGCCGCGATGAACGGCATAGAGGATCAATCCGATCCGCCTCAGCCCATCACCGGCAACGCCTATGAACATGACCTGCCCCAAATTCCCAGCACATGGGAAACGGCGATCCAAGCCTTTGCCAACAGCGCAACAATCGCACGCATCTTTGCGCCGCAATTGATCGAGAACCTCGTGTTGACCAAAAGACAGGATGCCCGACGCCTTGCGCGCCTCGACCGGGCCGGCCAAACCGACATCTACCTTGACAGCGTCTGATCATTGGCAGATGCGTGAGGCAAAGCATTCAGGTGTCTTATGAAGATCGGTATTCTGCAGACCGGCCATTTCCCGGACGCGCTCCAAGGCGCTGAGGGCGATTACGAAGTCATGTTCTCACGGCTCCTTGATGGGCATGGGTTCACGTTCCACACGTGGAGCGTGGTCGACATGGTGTTCCCCGAAGGACCGCGGGACGCCGATGGCTGGCTGATCACCGGCTCGCGCCACGGCGCATACGAAGACCTCCCCTTCATCCCGCCTCTCGAAGCGCTCATTCGCAGCATCTACGCCGAAGGCGTGCCAATGGTCGGGGTGTGTTTTGGCCACCAGATCATTGCCCAAGCCCTTGGCGGCCGCGTCGAGAAAGTCGCCGCAGGCTGGGAGGTCGGGCGCAAGGAATACGACTGGCAAGGCGAACGCGTCGCCCTAAACGCTTGGCATCAGGATCAGGTGGTCGACGTGCCGCGCGGCGCCAAAGTCATTGCGTCGCATCCCCGGTGCGACGTGGCCGCGTTGGTCTATGACACCCGCATCTGGACCGTTCAGGCCCATCCAGAGTTTCGGGACAGCGCGATTGTCGGCCTTGCAGACACGCGCGGGCGCGGCGTGGTGCCGGACCCGCTGCTTGAAACCGCCAAAGCCGAGACGAACAAAGGCACCGACCATCAATGGATCGCGCATCAGATGGCAGATTTTCTCAAAGGCAAGGTAGCCGCATGAACACCGACTGGATCGAAAAACTGCCCGAGGCTGCGCGCAGCTATCTCGATGGCAAACGCCTCGACGAAGTCGAATGCGTCATCTCTGACTTGCCCGGCATCGCACGCGGCAAAGCTGTCCCTGCCAGCAAGTTCGCCCGGCAAGAGTTCTTTCATCTTCCCGATAGCATCTTTTATCAAACGATAACCGGCGGCTGGGGCGAAGCAGCTGATGACGACGGTTTCATTGAAAAAGACATGATCCTGCGCCCCGACATGGAAACGGCCACTGCCGCGCCCTGGACAGGCGATTGGACGTTGCAGGTCATCCACGACGCCTTTGATCGCAAAGGCGTGCCAGTGCCATATGCACCGCGCAATGTGCTCAAACGTGTGGTTCAGCTCTATCGCGATCAAGGCTGGGAGCCTGTCGTGGCCCCAGAGATGGAGTTCTTTCTGATCGCCCGCAATCTGGATCCGGCCAAGGACATAGAACCAATGGTCGGACGCTCGGGCCGGCCCGCAGCGGCGCGTCAGGCCTATTCGATGACCGCCGTGGATGAGTTCGGGCCGGTCATCGATGACATCTACGATTTTGCCGAAGATCAGGGCTTTGAAATCGACGGGATCACCCAAGAAGGCGGTGCCGGACAGCTTGAGATCAATCTGATGCACGGCGATCCGGTAAAACTGGCGGACGAGGTTTTTTACTTCAAACGCCTGATCCGAGAGGCGGCGCTACGGCACGATTGCTTCGCGACATTCATGGCGAAACCAATTGCGGACGAGCCGGGTTCGGCCATGCATATTCACCATTCCATTCTGGACCGCGAAACGGGGCAAAACATCTTTTCCGGCCCACAAGGCGGCGAAACAGACGCCTTTTACTATTTCATCGCGGGCTTGCAGAACCATCTGCCCGCAGCTTTGGCCGTTATGGCGCCCTACGTGAATTCCTATCGCCGCTACGTCAAAGACCACGCAGCCCCCATCAACCTGGAATGGGCCAACGATAATCGCACCACGGGCATCCGCGTGCCACTGTCTTCGCCTGCCGCTCGACGTGTCGAAAACCGCATTGCTGGTATGGATTGCAATCCATACCTCGGCATCGCTGCCTCGTTGGCCTGCGGCTATCTGGGCTTGATGGAGCAACGCCGACCAGACGCCCAGTTCAAGGGCGACGCCTACGAAGGCGAAGGGGATATTCCGCGCGTGCTTGGATCAGCGCTCGAGCTTTTTGACGGCGCCGTGCCTCTGCACAAAGTCCTGGGCACGGAATTTGCGCGGGTCTATTCGATCGTGAAACGCGCCGAATACGAAGAGTTTCTGTCGGTCATTTCCCCCTGGGAACGTGAGCATCTTTTGCTGAACGTCTAATTGCGCGCATGGGCCTGAACCTTCTCGATGCCAATGACGCGCCCGGCGCTTATCCAGACAGTTGGTATGCCGCGACCGCCCAATTATCTGCCCCCGGCCCCGCATTAACCGAAGACCTACGCGCGGATGTGGTGATCGTTGGCGCAGGCTACACCGGCCTTTCAGCGGCCTATCATCTGGCCAAATCAGGGCGTCGTGTTGTCGTGCTCGAGGCGCAACGCATCGGCTTTGGCGCGTCTGGCCGCAACGGAGGTCAGCTTGGCTCGGGCCAACGCAAAGACCAGCAAGAGCTTGAAAAGCTATTGAGCCGGGATCATGCGCGCACGCTTTGGGCCTATGGGGAAGAGGCCAAAGCGCTGGTGCGCGATCTGGTTGCCACGCACGCCATGCCAGACGTCTATCTTAAACCCGGCATTGCAAACACGGGCTCCACCCAGGCCGACGTCGATGATCTGCACCAGTATGCCGATCACATGGCGCAGCATTACGATTACCCGCATCGCATCCTGGATGCCGAAGCCTGCCAAGCGCTGTGCCCTTCGCCCGACTACAAAGGCGGCATCGTTGACGACGGGGCCGGACATCTTCATCCACTGAACTTTGCCCTCGGGCTCGCCCAGGCGGCGCAGGCCGCTGGCGCGCGCATCTTTGAACAAAGTCGCGTCAACGAGATCACACCCGGCACAAAGACGCGCGTGGCCACCGCGCACGGCGCAGTCACAGCGGATCACGCGATCCTGGCGTGCAATGGCTATCTCGGCACGCTCTCAGACCCGGTCGCCCGCCACGTCATGCCGATTAACAACTTCATAGCCGCGACCGAACCTTTGGGCGACCGGGCCGAGACTGTCCTGACCGAAGATATCGCCGTCGCCGACAGCCGGTTCGTCGTGAACTATTTCCGCCTCAGCCACGACCGTCGTTTGCTGTTTGGCGGTGGCGAGAGCTATGGCTATCGCTTTCCCCGCGACATTGCCACGACCGTTCGAAAACCGATGTCGGTGATCTTTCCGCATCTGAAAGACATCAAGATCGACTACGCTTGGGGCGGAACTTTGGGCATCACCATGCGACGCCTACCTTACGTGACGCGCCCCGCGCCCAATGTGCTGTCCGCCTCTGGCTATTCCGGTCATGGCGTCGGCACAGCGACCCATGCGGGCATGCTGATGGCGAAGGCCATCCAAGGCGACGGCGCGGGTTTCGACACGATGTCCAAAATCCCAGCGTTGCCTTTCCCAGGCGGTCCACGTTTGCGCAGCCCGCTTCTGGTCTTGGCGATGACCTGGTACGCGATGCGGGACCGTTTGGGCCTCTGACAACGCCTGACCCATCCCAAAACGCAACCTGATGAGGCGCGCATGTCTTGCCCTGCGCGGTTCTGTGCGCGCCATGTCACAAAACTTTTGGATTTCCGAACTAGGTGATTTAGAAAAATGAAAATCTAACATAAGAGAATCGAAATATGTCCCTCCCCGACATGCATCAGGCCGAAGCAATCCCCGAAGCCGCGCGCGCCGCAATCGACGCGCTTTTGACCTCAGGCGACCTTTTTCGCTACACCGCACCATCCGACGCACCCGTCTCTCTGCTCGAAGCGGAATTCGCCGAGATGATGGGCAGCAAATATGCGCTGGCGGTGTCCTCCTGCTCGGCTGCGCTGTTTCTCTCGCTCAAGGCGCTTGATTTGCCGCGCGACGCCAAAGTCCTGATCCCCGGCTTTACCTTCGCCGCTGTGCCATCCTCGATCGTTCATGCCGACTGCATCCCCGTTCTGTGCGAGGTGAAGGACAATTACCGCATCGACCTGGCCGATTTCGAAGCCAAACTCGGCGGCGTCCAGGCCGTGATCATCAGCCACATGCGCGGGCATACATCGGATATGGATGCCATCATGGCGCTCTGCGATGCCCAGGGCATTCCGGTGATCGAAGACGCTGCGCATTCTCTCGGAACGCTCTGGCACGGCGACAAGATCGGAACCATCGGCCGTATCGGCTGCTTTAGCTTCCAGTCCTACAAGATGATCAATGCTGGCGAAGGCGGCATCCTGATCACGGACGACGCAGACCTCGCCGCCCGCGCGGTGATCATGTCGGGCGCCTATGAACACAATTGGAAAAAACACCCTGTGTTGAAAGAGGCATTTGCCCGCTGGCAAAACCAACTGCCGCTGTACAATCTGCGTATGGGCAACCTCTCTGCTGCTGTCATTCGGCCGCAATTGCCGCATCTTGCGCGCCGCGTGACAGATGGCTTGCGCAACCATGACTACGTGGCCGAGCGTCTGTCAGAAAACCCCTGGATCGACGTCCCTCCGCCTCTTGCCCCAGAGACGCGCGCGCCGGACTCAATCCAATTCAACCTGGTCGGTCTGCAAGATGACGAGGTCGACGCTGTGGTCTCGGCCGCGGATGCCGTCGGCATGAAAATCCAGGTCTTTGGAATGTCCCGCGACAATGCCCGCGCCTTTTGGAACTGGCAATTCGTGCCAAATCTGCCGGAATTGCCCCAGACCCGTGCCATGCTCATGCGCGCCTGCGACGTCCGCTTGCCGGTGCACCTGCCCGTCGACACGCTCGACGCCGTTGCAGACGCGATCCTGGGCGCGGTCGACAGTGTCATGCGGCGCAATCAGGCTTTTGGAACCTGATTTTTCGCTTGCGCCACGCGCACGTCATTGCATGCTCTTTGCATGACAGATCTAACAAACGGGGCCGCCTGGATGGGCGGCCAAATCATCCCCATCGCCGAGGCCGCTATTCCGGTCACGGATTGGGGCGTCACGCATTCCGACATTGCCTATGATGTCGTCCCGGTCTGGAAGGGCGCGTTCTTCCGGCTTGATGACTATATTGATCGCTTCTTTGCCTCGCTGTCCGCGTTGCGCATGGATGTCGGCATGACCGAGGCAGATGTCCGCGCTGCCCTGCACGACATGGTGACCGCAAGCGGCTTGCAAGACAGCTATGTCGCGATGGTCGCTGCCCGTGGCCGGAACCCAGTTCCCGGCTCCCGCGATCCGCGCGATTGCAGCAACCATTTTTACGCCTGGTGCGTGCCTTACGTCCACATCGTGAAGCCGCATTTGGCGGATCAGGGAACCTCTGTCTGGATCGCCAAATCCGTGCGGCGCATTCCGCAAGACAGCGTGAACCCGCGGGTCAAGAACTATCACTGGGGCGATTTCACCTCGGGGCTGTTTGAGGCCAAAGACAATGGCTTTGAAACCACGATGCTGTTGGACCACCAAGGCAACGTCACCGAAGGGCCGGGCTTTAACGTTTTTGCTGTCTTTGGCGACACCGTCGTGACCTCGGATCACGGCGTGTTGCATGGCATCACCCGACGCACTGTTCTGGAAATGGCCGCCGAGGCGGGGCTAAGCACCGAGAGCCGCCCCCTGCCACTTGAAGAATTCTGGACCGCCGACGAAGTATTTCTGTCGTCTTCCGGCGGAGGCGTAATTCCAGTGGCGCAGGTCGATGATCGCACCTTTTCAAACGCGGCCCCCGGCCCCGTCGCCACAGACCTGCGCAAACGCTACTTTGACTGGATTATGCGCCCAGAACACCGGACTGCCGTGTCTGGCCAGATCTGACGAAGCGGCAAGGGCGCAGCTTTAGGACAGCTTCGACAGCTTGGCCTGCAAATCAGACAATTGCTGTTTGATCGCATCCAAGTCTTCGTTCTTTTCGGCAGTCTCTTCCGGTTCAGCCTCTGGCTCTGTCCGTCCGGCCCCGGACATCCCGCCCGTCATCGCCTTCAAAAACGCTTCCTGCTGCGCTTGCAGCGCCTCAAACCCTGGGATCTTGGCCATCGGGTTCATCGCGTTCATGTTCTGCAACATACGGCTCTGACCGTCCCGCAACATCTCAAAGCTGGCCTGCAGGAACTGCGGAACCACGCTTGCACCCGGCGTCATATAGCTGCGAACCAGGTCGTTCAGCACGTCCACCGGCAGCATCGACTGTCCACGACTTTCGTGTTCGGCAATGATCTGCAGCAGATACTGACGTGTCAGATCATCACCTGTCTTGAGATCAACAATCTGCACCTCGCGCCCATCGCGGATAAAGCCCGAGATATCGTCCAATGTGACGTAATCACTGGTTTCCGTATTGTAGAGACGGCGGCTGGCGTACCGCTTGATCAGAAGGGGTGCTTTGCTGTCGCTCATGGCGCTCTCCGCGATAAAATCAGGAACAGTGCCAGCGTCTGACCGGTCTGCTGCACTGCAGCTTACGGGCATGATGTTGAAAAAGAAAGGCACTTTGCCAAACGCCCCCGTATGGAGCCGATATGAAATGCGAAAAGGCGGGCCCCTAAGGACCCGCCTTTTTGTCTCTCGCCTGCAGGGAGGAGGAAGTAGGCGAGAAATTCGTTAGCCCGCGCTTACTTGCTGGACTTCTTGGCACCGGCTGTTTCTTTGACGGCGGCTGTTGCCTCTTCCGTCAGATCTTTGCCAGCGGCCATCATCAATTCAACAGTGTCCATCTGGACCTTCTTCGCGACTTCCGCAAAGGCTGCCATGTGCTCGGACGCTGTCTCTGCATAAGCGGAGGCGAATTCGGTCATCGCTTTTGCGTAATCGGCAGGATCTTCTTTCGCCTTGGACATATCGCTCAGCTTGGCAAGCGTGTCTTTGGTCCACTTGGAAGAAATCTCTGTGGATTTTTCGGCCGCGTTGATCGCAACGCCGGACAGCTTTTCGTTCAACGATGTCGCTGTTTTAAACATGTCGCTCATTGGCTTCATGTCGACTGGAACCGCGCCCATCATGTCTTTCATCATGGCGGTGAAATCAGTTGTGTTGGCCATTTGATCTATCCTTTTGCTCTGACGGCGTCTCGCCGCGTTTCTGCGCTTGCAAAAAGAGTAGCATGCTGCAGCGCAGCAAATCAAGTAAAATATGCCGCAGCGCAGAAAATCAGAATTCCGCTGATTAATCAGACGCTTGGGATTGCCCTTACGTAATCGCCGGGCGCTTCACCCAATGCTGGGAACCCAGAATCACCCGGGATACGGGCGGCAACCTTGGTTCCTGAACGCGCCTTCAGCCATGTGTCCCAACGCGGCCACCAACTGCCTTCGGTAAAGTCGGCCTCATCAAACCAGTCGCTCGCCACCGGGCTGAGATCGGGGTTCGTGTAATGCCCGTATTTCTTTTTGGACGGTGGATTGACGATCCCTGCGATATGTCCCGATTGCGACAGAACAAAGGTTTTGTCCGCCGAGCCCATCTGCTGAACTCCGCGATAACAATCGCGCCAGGCCGCAATGTGATCTGTCTCGCAGGTGACAGCAAAGATCGGCAAGTCGACATCGTCCAAGGTCAAATGATGATCCATAAGATCCAACCCACCGCTTGCCAGCTCGTTGTTCTGGCACAAACGGCGCAGATATTGCATCGCCATCCGTCCGGGCAAATTGCTCCCATCGCCATTCCAATAGAGCAGGTCAAACGCGGGCGGGGTCTCGCCCATCATGTAGGATTTGATCGCAGGTTGATAAACAAGATCATTCGAGCGCAAGAACGAAAAGGTGCGCGCCATGATGGCTGATTTCAGCAGACCCTTGTCTTTGACCTCCAACTCGATCCCATCGATGAAATCATCCTGGAGGAAAGGCGTGAATTCGCCCTGGTCCGAGAAATCGGTCAGCGCGGTGAAAAACGTCGCTGATTTGACGCTCTTGTCGCCCCGCTGCTTCAGCAAACTCAGAACCAGAGACAAGGTCGTGCCTGCGATGCAGTAGCCGACCGCATTCACCTGTTTCTCACCCGTGATCGCCTTGACTGTATCCAGCGCGGCCAAATAGCCGTCGTTTATGTAGTCCTCTAAGCCCACATCGGCCAAGTCGCGCCCTGGATTGACCCATGATACGACAAAAAGCGTATAGCCCTGATCAACGATCCACTTCACCAGGCTGTTCTGCGCCTTGAGATCCAGGATGTAGAACTTGTTGATCCAAGGCGGGAATATGATCAACGGCGTCTTGTGCACCTTTTCAGTGCTTGGCGCGTATTGGATCAGCTCCATCATTTTGTTGCGAAAGACGACTTTGCCGGGCGACGTCGCAATATTCTCGCCCAGCGTAAAGGCCGAGGCGTCGGCCAGCCGCACGACCAGCTCTCCGTCGTTCGCCTCCAGATCGGCAATCAGGTTCTCAAGCCCCTGGATCAGGCTCTCGCCCTCGGTCGCGACCGCCTTTTCGAGCGCGTCTGGATTTGTGGCCAGAAAGTTCGTCGGCGCCATCAT